>CAZXFA010000003.1:59822-132255 GCA_964640085.1 uncultured Actinomycetes bacterium
CGAGCTCGCCGCTCTTGATCAGCCGGTACACGGTCATGTTCGACACGCGCATCGTCGCGGCGACCTCGGCCACCGTGAGCAGGCGGTCGCCGGCCCGCCGCCCGCTCCATCCGCTCCCTCCCCGTCGCGCCACCGATCGCTCCCCGACTAGACCGACCTCTCCGACAAGTACCGGTCCACGTCGGACTCGCGGATCCGGTAGTTCTTCCCCACCCGGATCGCGGCGAGCTGCCCGCTCTTGATCAGCCGGTACACGGTCATGTTCGACACGCGCATCGTGGCCGCCACCTCACCAACGGTGAGGAGCCGGTCACCCACGAACGGTCGCCGCTTTCCCATCTGCCACAACCCCCACATCTGTCACATCTCACACATGTGCCACGGATGCACCGTCTTGCCTCATGACAACCTCGAACCCTGGGGTCTCGCACCGTAACAAGTGCAACATCTGTCGTCAATCACCCCTTTTGCCGACTTTCGGCACGATAGGCTAAATCTCATAGATGTAATTATCACTTCTTCTCAGGAGTCACGGGCCGTGACGAGTCCGGCGCCATCAGCCGCGCATCGACCGCCTCAGGACGTGACGAGTCTCAGGTAGACGTCCGCAACGGCAGGCGCCGCGAACACCGCGATCCCCGCTCCCACGGCGATCGCCGGCCCGAAGGGCAGGGCGGTCTTGCGGCTCGCACCGGCGAGCAGTGCGACGATCGCGGCCACTCCCCCCACGAGGATGGCGGTTCCGGCGGCCACGCCGACGAACCGGAGACCCAGCCCCCCGAGCGTCAGGCCGACGAGGGCCGCGAGTTTCACGTCGCCCATCCCCATCCCGCGAGGAGAGATGAGGGCCACGACCAGCATCCCGCCGCCGTAGGCGAGGAACCCGATCGCGGCGCGGAGCGCGTCGATCCCTCCACCGGCGAGGTCGGCCACGATCACGTAAGTAGCCGTCAGCAGGAGGGCCGGATAGACGAGCCGGTTCGGGATGATGTGGTGGCGGACGTCGATCACGGTGATGGCCACCAGCAGCCCCAGGAAGGGCGCCAGGAGCACGGCTCTCCAGGGAGCTTCGAACCACAGGGCGACCGCGACGAACAAAGCACCACACGCGAGCTCGGTCAGCGGGTACACGACGGAGATCCTGGCGCCGCACGCCCGGCACCGTCCACGGAGCAGGAGCCAGGAGACCACGGGGACGTTGTCGCCTGCCCGGATCGCGGTCCCGCAGCTCGGACATCGGGACCGAGGCCGGACGAGCGACTCGCCGCGGGCCGCACGACGGATCGCCACGGTGAGGAAGCTGCCGAACGCGAGGCCGGTCGGCAGGGCGATCAGGACCCGGAGCGCGACGTCGTAGCCCGTCATGGTGCGCCGAACGCTACCGCAGCCCTCCGATCGGTGAGCCCCCTGGGCGTTCCGAACCTCGCGGATGTAGGCGATGTCCTGCTCGAACCCCACGATCTCGGCCCCGGGACCTCGATCGGCTTGTAGTTCATGTTGAACTGGTTCCCGACCTCGACCGTCTGTGCGACGACCTGCCCGCTGAACGCGGAGTTGTTGTTCAGCACCTGCGTGATGCAGGGGGTGTAGACGAACGTCTCGACCAGGCTGTTGAACGCCACCGCGTTCTCGATCCGGATGTCCTGCGTGGGGCACGGGGGAGATCCCGCATCCGGCCAGGAGCTCATGAGGATCAGGTTCCGTGTCGATCCGACGCCATCCCACCCGGCGTTGGTCCGCGGGAGGATCGAACCCCTCGTGACGATCGCGAGGTCGGCGTCCAGCGAAACCGTCACATCGTTGCTGTTCACGTGCTGGCACGTGTCGTCGATGTGCACGACCACCCCTCGATACGCCGCGCACATGGCTGACGCCGGCCGCCACGGCGGCCGCGACGGCGTCGAAGTCTTCCATGAGCGTGCTCATCCACTCCATCGGGAGGACGCTACCGTCGCTTGAGGCGGCGTCCGTCGGACCGGGGACGGTCGGGGCGGACGGGCCCTACGGACCGGCCGAAGGTCCTCCCCCGCCCGTCGGAGCGAGCCCGGCCAACGCGGCCGCCGACATCGCATCCAGCGGCGGGATCCGACCCGTCCAGATCCGGAACGACAGCGCCGCCTGCTGGAGCAGGAGCCCGAGCCCGCCGAACGCGGTGGCGCCGGCGGTCCGCGCCGCCGCGAGGAGCGGGGTCAGGCTCGGCCGGTAGAGGAGGTCGACGGCCAGGACCTGCGGTCCCAGCGGCGGGAGCGGGAGCTGCTCGCCCCGTCCGCCGAGCGGGGTCGCGTTGACGACCAGGTCGCAGACGGCCTCGGGGGCTCGATCGAGGGGGATCACGTCCACCCCCGTCCCCAGTCGCTCGACCGTCGCGGTGAGGGGCGCGGCACGCTCGGGCTCGCGGACGGCGACGGTGAGCTCGGTCAGACCGGAGCGCGCCAGGGCCAGCGCGCAGGCTCGAGCGGCGCCTCCGGCTCCGAAGAGCAGAGCCCTGCGACCGGCGGCGTCGAACCCGGCGTCGTCGCGCAAGAAACGCTCGAAGCCGGGGACGTCGGTGTTGTGGCCTGTCAGCCCCTGCGGCCCCACCTCGATGGTGTTCACCGCTCCCAGCAGGCGCGCATCCTCTGACACGTCCGTGAGCAGCTCGGCGCACGCGATCTTGTGTGGCATCGTCACGTTGGCCCCGACCAGACCGAGCGCCCGGAGGCCGGCGAGCGCGTCGGCCGTCGCGTTCGGCGGCACGGGCAGGGGCACGTACGCCCAGTCCATGTCTAGGGCGAGGAACGCCGCGTTGTGGATCACCGGCGACAGGCTGTGGGCGACCGGCCAGCCGATCACGCCGACCACCCGCGTGGTTCCGCGCAGCCGCGGAGGGGGGTCGACGTCGGGTGGCCTCACCGACGGGCCTCCTCACTCATCGCAGCGGATCCGGTTCTGCTCGTGCTGTTCCAGCGTCGTGCCGAACTCGTGATGGCCGTCCTCGCCGCAGAGCACGTAGTAGAGGAACTCGGTGTCGGCCGGGTTCAGGGCGGCCTCGAGCGAGGCGTGGCCCGGGCTCGAGATCGGCGTCGGCGGCAGCCCCTCGTTGATCCGCGTGTTGTACGGGCTGTCGTACTCGAGGTCGGAGAACGACAGTTGGCCGTCGGGCGTGGGGTCGTCGTACAGGAGCGTCGCGTCGATCCCCAGGACCATCCCCAGCTCGAGGCGGTTGTAGATCACGCTTGCGATCACCGTCCGTTCCTCGGCGAGCTTGGCCTCCTCCTCGATCATCGACGCGATCACCACCACCTCGTAGGGGGTGACGTCGAGATCCTCTGCGTTCTGCCAGGGCAGGTCCTCCGCGGCGCTCGCGAACTGGTCGAGGAGACGGCGGATCACCACCCGGGCGCTGGTCTCCCCTTCGACGAACTCGTAGGTCTCGGGGAACAGGAACCCCTCCAGGCTCTCGGCCCCCTCGGGCAGGTAGGGCGGGAGCGACCAGTCCTTCCTGCCGGCCGCCCGCAGGAAGCGCCGGGCCGGGATCCCCAGGTCCTCCTCCACGCGCTCGGCGATCTGTGTGAGCCGGTAGCCTTCCGGGATCGTCAGCCGAACGGCCGGGACCGGCTCGGGCGGCGTGGTCAGCACGTCGAACGCCTCGGTCGGCGTCATGTTCGTGGTGAGCTCGTACGTCCCGGCCCGGATCTCGTTCTCGCGGCCGTCGCGGCGCAGGAGCCACTTGGTGACCAGTCCGCACCGGACCACGTCCCGCTCGTGGAGCGCGTCCACGACCTGTGAACCGGTCATCCCCTCTGCGACCTCGAACGTGAGCGGCTCCCGGGGTCCACCGGCTCCCTGGCACCAGGAGTAGTAGCGGATCGATGCGTAGGCGATGCCGGCGAGCAGCAAGAGCAGCACGATGCCGATCCGGAGCCACCGGTTCCCGCGCCGTGGAGCCCGGTGGCGACCGGCGGCCTCGATCTCGGAGGGAGCGGTGTCCTGCATCCGGGGAGGCAGCATACCGACGCACGCCGTGGGGCTGCCTCGGCACCCCGATGCGCCGTCAGGTCTCCCGGGTGGCGTCGAGCCAGGACTGCAGGATCACGGTGGCTGACGAGCGATCGACCGAGCGTCGCCGCCTCGAGCCCCGGACACCAGCCTCTCGCAGGGCCCGTTCGGCCTCTACGGTCGAAAGACGCTCGTCGTGCAGGGTCACGGGGACCGACAGGATCGAGCGGAGGGCCTGCGCGAACCGTTCCGCGTGGTGCGCCCGCTCCCCCGCCTCTCCCGAGAGCACCAGCGGGTGCCCGACGACGACCGCGGTCGCCTCGTGCTCACGTACGAGCTCGGCGATCGCCTTCAGGTCCGCCGGCGCGCCGGTCCGGACCGTCCCGAGCGGCACCGCGAGTCTCCTCTCGTCGTCGCTGATCGCGACGCCGATCCTCGCGTCACCCAGGTCGAGGCCGAGGACGCGGCCCCGATCAGCCACCGTCGTCCAGGAGCTCCCGCAGGCGCGGCTCGATCGCGACCAGGGCCTGCCCGACCGCCTCGCCCTTGGGACCGCCGGAGAACGCCAGCCCCGGCTTCCCGCCCGCACCCCCGCCGACGATCGCCGCCGCGGGTTGCAGCAGGGCCGGCGCCGTCACGCCGCGGGCCACGAGATGCTTCGAGCTGGCCGCCGCGAGCAGAGCCTTACCGCTCCGCCCGGTGCCGAGCACCACCGCCGCACCCGCCTCCCCTTCGAGCCGGTTCGCGACGTCCTGCGCCAGCGCTCGGAGCTCGTCCGCCGCCGCGTCGTGGGCCTCGGTCACCAACCGGACGCCGTCCACCGTGCGCGCGGCCGCGACGAAGCGCTCGGCGACGCCCTTCAAGGCCTCCTTGTGCTTCTTCGCCTGTTCGCTCTCCAGCCGCTTGACGCGGTCCATGAGCTGGCCGACGCGCTCGGCCGCGGACCGCGGGTCACTGCCGAGGGCCTCGGACACGGCGCGCAGCCACTCGCGCTCGAGGTTGATCTCGCGCAGCGCGTCGAGCCCCACCACCGCCTCCACCCGCCGCATCCCCGCCCCGATCGAGCCCTCCTGGAGGATCCGGACGAGCCCGATGTTCCCGGTGTGCGGGACGTGCGTTCCCCCGCACAGCTCCACCGAGTAGTCGCCGACCTCCACCACGCGCACGAGGTCCCCGTACTTCTCCCCGAAGAGCGCGATCGCCCCCTGGTTCCTGGCTTCCTCGAACGTGGTCTCGTAGATGGTCACCTGATCGTCGGCGGCGGTCTTCGCGTTCGCGATCTCCTCCGTCTGCTCGAGCGCGTCCCACCCGACCGCCGAGTGGTGGGAGAAGTCGAACCGGAGCCGACCCGGCGCCACGAGCGAGCCCGCCTGGCGGGCGTGCTCCCCCAGGATGTGCTTCAGGGTCCAGTGGACGATGTGCGTCGCGGTGTGCGAGCGCGCCGTTGCCTCGCGACGGTGGGGGTCGACCTCGCCGTGGACCTCCTCCCCCTCGCGGACCTCGCCGGTGTCCACGACCCCCGCGTGCACGATCACGTCACCGGGACCGAACGTCGTGTCGGTCACGCGGATCGACCCGCCCGGCCCTCGGACGATCCCCTGGTCGCCGATCTGGCCGCCGGACTCGGCGTAGAAGGGCGTCCGGTCGAGGACGAAGCGGATCTCTTCGCCCTCCCGCGCCGCCTGCGTTCCACTCGCCTCGCCGAGGATCGCCACGAGCGCGCCGTCGGCCTCCAGGTGCTCGTACCCGACGAACTCGGTCCGGCCCACCCGGCCGGCCACCTGGGCGAGGTCCTCCCCGATCCGCCCCTTCCTCGCCGCCGCCTTCGCCCGCTCGCGTTGCTCCGCCATGAGCGCCTCGAAGCGCTCCTCGTCGATGTCGAGACCAGAGTCCTGCGCCAGCTCGCGCGTGAGCTCCTTGGGGAACCCGAACGTGTCGTGCAGCTTGAAGACGACGTCGCCGGGCAGTCGGCCGCTCGTGGGCAGCTTGCCGACCTCCTGCTCGAACAGGGTCATCCCTTGCCGAAGCGTGCCGCCGAACCGCTCTTCCTCCGAGGTGGCGACCTGCTCGACGTAGGCGCGGTTCTCGATCAGCTCCGGGTAGGCCTCGCCGAACAGCGCCACGGTGCGCTCGACGATCGGGGGCATCACGTCGCCCTCGATCCCCAGGCGCCGCGCGTGGCTCACCACCCTGCGGAGCATCCGGCGCAGGAGGTACCCGCGACCCTCGTTCGAGGGCTGGACGCCGTCGGCGATCAGGAACGCAGTGGCCCGTCCGTGCTCGGCGATCACCTTCAGCGAGACGTCCGTGCCTTCGTCGCGGCCGTGGGTTCGCCCCGAGAGCGATTCCGCCACCTCGAGCAGCGGACGGAGCAGATCGGTCTCGAACACGTTGTCGACACCCTGGAGGACCGTGGCGACGCGCTCTACGCTGGCCCCGGTGTCGATGTTCTTCGCGGGTAGCTCACGCAGGATCGTCCGCTGGTCGTCGACCTCGTCCTGCATGAAGACGTGGTTCCAGATCTCGAGGTGGCGCTCCTCGTCGACCGCAGGACCGCCCTCGCGTCCGTACCTCGGTCCGCGATCGACGTAGATCTCCGAGCACGGGCCCGCGGGCCCGGCGGCGTGCGTCCACCAGTAGTTGTCCGCCACGCCACGCCGAACGATCCTTCCGCGCGGGATGCCGATCTCTTGCCAGATGTCGATCGTCTCGTCGTCGGTCTCGAACACCGTCACCCAGATCAGGTCGGGGTCGATCCCGAAGACCTCCGTGACCAGCTCGAAGCCCCAGGCGCAGGACTCGGCCTTGAAGTAGTCGCCGAACGAGAAGTTGCCGAGCATCTCGAAGAACGTGAGGTGCCGATCGGTGTGCCCAACGTTGTCGATGTCGAGCGCACGGAAGCACTTCTGGACGGTCGTGGCCCGGAGGAACGGCGCGGGGGCGTGCCCCAGGAAGTAGGGAATGAACTGGTTCATCCCCGCGTTGGTGAGCAACAGGCCGGAGTCGGGCGGAGGGATCAGCGACGACGAGGGCACGCGGCGGTGCCCGCGCTCTTCGAAGAAGCGGAGGAACGTCTCGCGGACCTGGCTGCCTTCCATCGGGAGGCTCAGTCTACGGGCTCTCCTCTCCCGAGCCCTGGAGCTCCTCCTCCCGTTGACGCATCGCCTCGCGGCCCTCGGCGATCGACTCGCTGACCAGCTTTGCCAGGTCCATCAGGCCGCCCCGCGCCTCGCGGGCCAGGTTCGCGGGCGCCACCTTGCTCGCTTGCTTCCGCATGAACCGCAGGGTCACCGCGGCGCCGACGGCCCCGGCGCCCAGGCCGAGCGCGAGCCAGAAGATCCGCCTCACGAACCGCCCTTCTTCCTCTTCTTCTTGTCGCCGCCGAAGCGGCTGGCCGCCTTCCGGAGACCGGCTCCGAAGGAGATGAGCTTCACCAGCGGCCCGGACGCGGCCTGCTCCACCAGGCCGGAGATCCGTTGGACGCGTCCTACGACCTCGCCCGCCGCCACGAGCATCCCGTCCACCCGATCGAGCTCGCGGTTGGTCCGTTCGACCGACCCCTTGACCTCGGTCAGCAGCGGCACGGTCTCCTCCCGGATCCCGTCGATCAGGAGCTTGGTGCTCTCCAGCACGCGGAACGTGTTGATCAGCACGACGCAGAGGAACAGGACCAGCAGGCCCCAGAAGGCGGAGAGGATGATGAGGGCGACGTCTCCCCCGTCGAGCGCGGCGATCACGGTCATGGTCGGGGCTCCTTCGGCTCGGTTCGGGAACAGGCCCGGGCATCATACCCAGGCGCTCGGGACGGCCGTCGCCCGTTGCCGCGGAGGGCGTCGGCCGTCACGATGTCCGGATGCCGACCGCCACCATCCGCCGTTTCCTGCGCTCCGACCTGGGCCGCAAGGGGATGAGGTACGCGGCGGTCTCGGCCGTGTCGATCGCGATCACCGAGGCCGTGCTGGCCTTCACGTTCGGCGTGCTCGGGTGGCAGGCGCGGGTCGCGAACCTGGTCGCGTTCGTGTGCGGCGGCGTGCCCGCCTACGTACTCAACCGACGATGGACCTGGCGGAAGACCGGGCGATCGCACCTCACGCGGGAGGTCCTCCCGTTCTGGGTCCTGGCGTTCCTCGGCCTCGGGCTGTCCACACTGGCGGTCGGGGTGGCCGACGACGCCGCGGCGGACCTCACGGACTCCCGTCGGCTCCAGACGATGATCGTGGTGGGAGCATCGCTCGCGGCGTTCGGGACCGTCTGGGTGGCGAAGTTCTTCGCGTTCGACCGCCTGATGTTCGGCGAGGACGCGCTGTTCCACCGCCGCCGCTGACCGGGTGACCGGGGATCCGCCGGCCACCGGATCTTCCGGATCCGGTACCGCTGGGGTGTCCCCGCCTCCGGCCTGGAGCTTCGCGAGGGCCGGGTCCGCATCCGCCTTCGCGGCGAACCGGCCCATATCCACCCACCGAAGGCGATCGACGTGGCCTTCTCGAGGACCCACCGATCGCGACCCCGGGCGCCACTGAAGCGCACACCCAAGCCGACGCCGAACAGCTGCTGCGGATCCGTCCCCACCAGGGCAAGATCTTGGCTCTCATCGATGCGCGGGCGCGCGACGGGATGGGATCTGGGTGACCGCGGACATCGGCGAGGAGGGGATGGGCTAAGAAGGACCGCCGGAGGGCTCGCCCTCCTCACCCTCGTCCGAGGGCTCGTAATAGCGGCGGCCCGAGAACCGAGCCGGGCGGTACTCCTGCTCGACCCGGTGTCCCGGGTAGTCGTGCGGGTACTTGTAGCCCTTGCCGTAGCCGAGCTTCTTCAGACCGGGATGGCCCGACGGCTCCTTCAGGTGAAGCGGGACCGGGTCGCTCGAGGCCGCGTCGTCCTGAGCCTTGCCGAGCGCGGTGAGCACTGTGTTCGACTTCGGCGCCCGGGCGAGGTAGAGCGCCGCCTCCGCCAGGTTCAGCCGCGCCTCGGGCAGTCCCACGTACTCGACCGCCTGGGCGGCCGCCACCGCGACGAGCAGGGCTCGGGGATCCGCGAGGCCGACGTCCTCGCTCGCGTGCACGACCATCCGCCGGGCGATGTAGCGAGGGTCCTCGCCGGCCTCGAGCATCCGCGCGAGCCAGAACAGCGCCGCGTCGGGGTCCGATCCGCGGATGCTCTTGATGAACGCGCTGATCACGTCGAAATGCGCGTCGCCCTGCCGATCGTAGACGATCGCCTTCTGCTGCACCGCGTCGGCGGCGCGGTCGCGCGTCACGACGGACTCCCCCGCGGCCCGCGCGGCGAGCACGGCGGCCTCGAGCCCGGTGAGCGCGACCCGCGCGTCGCCCTCCGCTACCTCGACGAGGTGGTCCATCGCCTCGTACGGGACCTCGACGTCGAGCTTCCCGAGCCCATGCTCCCCGTCGGCGACGGCGCGTCGGAGAAGCTCGCGGATCTCGTCCGGCGCCAGCGGCTCGAGCCGCAGCAGGATGCAGCGCGAGAGCAGCGGCGTCACGAGCGAGAAGTACGGGTTCTCGGTCGTGGCCCCGATCAGCGTGATCGTCCCGTCCTCCACCGTGGGGAGCAGCACGTCCTGCTGCGCCTTCGACCAACGGTGGACCTCGTCCACGAAGAGCACCGTCCGGAACATCCCACCCTCCGCGCGCTCCATCACTTTCCGGGCATCGGCCACACCCGACGAGACCGCCGAGAGTTGCACGATCTCGGCCCCGACGGCATCCGCCAGCAGGTACGCGAGGGTCGTCTTCCCGGTGCCGGCAGGGCCCCACAGGAGCAGCGAGGGCAGGTGCCCGGCCTCCAGGAGCTGCGTGAGCGTCCTGCCCGGACCGAGCAGGTGCCGCTGGCCGACGAAGTCCTCGAAGGTCCGAGGTCGCATCCTGGCCGCGAGCGGGACCTCGGCCATCGAGTCTCAGTCCCGGTAGCGGACGATCCGGTCGGGGCGGATCCTCAGGATCTCTCGGACCTGGCCGGGCGCGTACGCGTACCCGTGCCCGTCGTACCGATGTGAGAGCTCGTCGATGTGACGCTCGGCCCGATCCCCGACCTCGATGTCGACCACGGTTCCGGTGATCGAGATCCAGTCGTACGCGTCCCCACCCCGCAGCACCGAGAGCGCCACGCGGGGGTTCGCATGCACGTTCCGGTCCTTCACCCGCCCCTGCGCGGTGTTCACCAGGACATGCCCGTCCGCGGCGTCCACCCAGGTCACGGTGGCGTGCGGCGAGCCGTCGGGGTTGACCGTGACGAACGTGGCGAAGTCGGTTCCCGTCAGGTACTCCATGTCCCGGGGGGTCAGGTCGGTCATCGCTCCTCCTCGGGTCGGGTGGGCGGCGCCACGACGGCGATCCCGAGCTCGCGGAGCTGGATCTCGTCCACCCGAGCCGGTGCCCCGGTGAGCGGGTCGGCCCCCGACTGCGCCTTCGGGAACGCCGTGACGTCGCGGATCGCCTCCTTGCCGGCCATGAGCATCACGATCCGGTCGATCCCGAACGCCACGCCCCCGTGCGGCGGGACGCCGTACCGGAACGCGCCGATCAGGTGCCCGAACTGCTCCTCGGTCTCTTCGGGCGACAGGCCCAGCACCTCGAACACCTTCCTCTGCACCTCGGGGCGGTGGATCCGGATGCTCCCGCCGCCCAGCTCGAACCCGTTCAGGACCAGGTCGTAGGCCCGGGCCCTCGCGGTGCCCGGATCCAGGTCGTCGCTCGCCGGCGAGGTGAACGGGTGGTGCACGCTCACCCACTTGCCCTCGTCGTCGCTCCACTCGAAGAGCGGGGGCTCGACCATCCAGCAGAACGCCCACTCGCCGTCGGGGATCAGGGCGAGGCGCTCGGCCATCTCCCGACGGAGCCCGTCGAGGGCCACGTTTGCCCGGTCCTCTCGGTCCGCGACGATCAGCACCAGGTCGCCGGGGGACGCGCCCGTGGCCGTGCGGAGCCCCTGGACCTCCTCCGGGGACAGGTGCTTCTCGACGGGCGAGCGGACGCCGTCCGCCTCCACGACCAGCCAGACGAGCCCGGCCGCGCCGCGCTCCCTGGTCACCTGGACCAGGTGGTCGAGTTCGTTCCGCGACAGCGAAGCCCCTCCCGGCGCCGCGAACCCCTTCACGATGCCACCCTCGGCGAGCGCGGACGCGAACGCCCGGAAGCCGGTCCCGGCGAAGAGCCCCCCGAGGTCCGCCATCTCCATCCCGTAGCGGAGGTCGGGGCGGTCGGTCCCGAACCGCGCGAGCATCTCGCCGTACGCCATCCGCGGGAACGGCATCCGTACCTCGACCCCCCGGGTCTCGAGGACGATCCGGGCCATCAACGGCTCGATCACGGCGAACACGTCGCCCTCGTCGACGAACGACATCTCGAGGTCGAGCTGCGTGAACTCCAGGCCGCGATCGGCGCGCGGGCTCTCGTCGCGGAAGCACCGGACGATCTGGTAGTAGCGGTCCTGTCCGGCCACCATCAGGAGCTGCTTGAGCTGTTGTGGCGACTGCGGGAGCGCGTAGAAGGTGCCCGGCCACAGCCGCGAGGGCACGAGGAAGTCCCGGGCGCCCTCGGGCGTGCTCCGCGTGAGGTACGGTGTCTCGACCTCCACGAACCCCCGGGCCTCCATCTCCTCACGGACGATCCGGTTGACCCGGTGCCGCAGGGCGAGGATGCGGGTCATCTCCGGGCGCCGCAGGTCCAGGTAGCGGTACCGAAGCCGCAGCTCCTCGGAGGCCTCGATCCGGTCCTCGATCGGGAAGGGCGGGGTCTCCGCGGCCGCCAGGATCTCGACCGCGGTCACCGCGACCTCGACCACGCCGGTGGCGAGCTCGGGGTTCACCGTCCCCTCGGGGCGTCGCCGGACCTTGCCGGTGACGCGGACGACCGACTCCGCCTTCAGCGACTGGGCGGCGGCATGGGCCTCGGGAGCGTCCTCCGGGTGGACGACGAGCTGCACGAGCCCCTCGCGGTCCCGCAGGTCGACGAAGGTCACGCCGCCGTGGTCGCGCTGCCGCCAGACCCAGCCGCACAAGGCGACCTGGGCTCCGACGTCGGACGCGCGGAGCTCGCCGCAGGCGTGGCTACGCATCGCGGTCCGTAGCTCGCTCATCCCTCTCCCATCCCCGAGGTCAGCCGGTCCATCACCTCGCCCGCGGGGACCTCCTCCTGCGCGCCGTCGGACAGGCGGCGGAGCGTCACGAGCCCCTCGGCGACCTCGCGCTCCCCCACGATCGCGGCGAACCGCGCGCCGGCGCGGTCAGCCGCCCGCAGCTGCGCCTTCAGCGGCCGCTCCCCCAGTGCCGCTGCGGCCGCGACCCCCGCCGCGCGCAGCTCCCGGACGAGCGCCACCGCGGCCGCGCGGGCCGCGTCGCCGAGCGCAACGACGAAGCACATCGGTCCACGCGGCCCGGGGACCGCCAGCCCCTCCTCCTCCATCGCGAGCAGCACGCGGTCCAGGCCGAGGCCGAACCCCACGCCCGGCGTGGGCGGCCCCCCGAGCACCTCGGCGAGCCCGTCGTACCGCCCCCCGCCGCACAGGGTCGCCTGCGCGGGGGAGAGCACGTCCGAGACGAACTCGAACGCCGTCCGCGTGTAGTAGTCGAGCCCCCGGACCAGCCGCCGGTCCTCGACGAAGGCGATCCCCGCCCCCTCGAGCCCCACGCGCACACCCGCGTAGTGCTCCGCGCACACTTCGCACAGGTGGTCGGCGATCGTGGGCGCCGCCAGCACGAAGTCCTTCCCACCGTCCACCTTGCAGTCGAAGACCCGCAGCGGGTTGGTCTCGAGCCGGGTCCGGCAGTCCTCGTCCAGGTCGTCCAGATGTTCGCGGAAGTGGGCCACGAGCAGCTCCCGGTACGCGGGCCGACAGACCGGGTCCCCGATCGAGTTCACGCGGAGCTCGAGGCGTCGCAGCCCGCGGTCCCGGAGGTACCGATCGCCGACCGCGATCGTCTCGACGTCGGCGGCCGGACCCGCCTCGTCGATCACCTCCACGCCGAACTGCCGGAACTCACGCATCCGACCGGCCTGCGGACGGCCGTGCCGCCAGCTCAGCATCAGGTAGTAGCCCTTGAACGGCGACGGAAGGTCCTGCGCCCGGGCGAGGTAGGCGCGCACGGCCGGAGCGGTGCCCTCGGGACGGAGGGTAAGCGACCGCCCCCCCTTGTCCTCGAACGTGTACATCTCCTTCGTCACCACGTCCGAGGTCCCCCCCGACGTACGCACGAACAGCTCGGTGTGCTCGAACGCCGGCGTCTCGAGGTAGCGGTACCCGAACAGCCGGGCTATCTCGTGCGCGGTCTCGTACAGGCCGAGCATCGCCTCCGATCGCGGCGGCATGAGGTCGTCGGTCCCGCGGGGCGGTCGGAGCTCCACTCAGCGCTCCGCCGATCCGACGAGCTCCAGCAGGTAGGGGTTCCGCGCACGCTCCCGCGCGACCGTGGTCCGCGGGCCGTGGCCGGGGAAGACGTCGAGGGGGTTGGGCAACTCCAGGAACCTCCGGAGGCTGCGCTGCATCGCGACCGGCGAGGAGTTCGGGAAGTCGCTCCGCCCGATCGTTCCGGCGAACACCAGGTCGCCGGAAAGAACCCACCCGTCGGTCCGGTAGCAGACGCTGCCGGGCGTGTGCCCTGGCGTGTGCAGCACCTGGATCTCGAACCCGGCGAAGGCGAGCTCGTCCCCCTCGGCGACGGTCCGGACGTCCTTCACCGGGACCGGCGGGGCCGGCATCCCGGCGCCCCACGTGGCCGGATCGGTCAAGGCCGCGGCGTCGTCCTCGTGGATGTAGAGCGGCAGATCATCCCGGCAGAGCTCGGCGGCCGCCCCGATGTGGTCGTAGTGGCCGTGCGTGGCGAGGACGGCGACGGGCCGACGTCCTTCGACGTCGAGCATCCGGCGCACGACCCCGGTCGAGAACCCCGGATCGACGACCACCGCCTCGTGGGTGCCGGCGGAGCCGATCAGCCAGCAGTTGCTCTCGAACGAGTTGTCGGAGAAGACGTCCAGGAACATGGGGCGGCCATCGTATCCGACCGGACCCGACCCCCGAGCGCTCCCGGTCGCTACCGATCCGCCGCGTCGATCCAGAGCGTGACGGGGCCGTCGTTCACGAGGTCGACCTCCATGTGCTCCCGGAACGCGCCCCGACGCACATCGGCGCCCCGGGCCTCGAGGGCCCGAGCGAACGCCTCGACGCGATCGGCGGCCACCTCGGGCCGCGCGGCCCTGTCCCAGGACGGCCGGCGGCCCCGGCGAACGTCCCCATACAGGGTGAACTGTGGGACGACGAGCACCTGGCCGCCCACGTCGGAGAGCGAACGGCTCAACTTCCCCTGCTCGTCCTCGAACACCCGTAGGCGGAACACCTTCTCGGCCAGCCGGTCGTACTCGCCGAACGCGTCGTCCTTCCCCACCCCGACCAGCAGCAGGAACCCACGACCGATCTCGGCGACCGGCTCGCCCCGGACGCGGACCGCGGCCCGGGACACACGCTGGAGGAGGATCCGCATCCGCTAGCGGGGGATCACGCGGAAGGCGTCGTAGACGTTCTCGACCTTCTTCACCGCGGTCAGGATCCCCGCGAGATGCGTGATGTCGGCCAGCTCGAACGTGAACCGCAGGGTCGTCGTCCGGTCGCGCCCGACCATCGAGGTGGCCGACAGGATGTTCACGTGGTGATCGGAGAGCACGGTCGCCACGTCCGAAAGCAGACGGGTCCGATCAAGGGCTTCCACCTGGATCGCGACCACGAACGACGTGGACTTGCCTCCGCGCCAGGAGACGTCGATCAAGCGCTCCGGCTGCGCCGAGAGCGCCCGGGCGTTCGGGCAGTCCGTCCGGTGGACGCTGACCCCCTGGCCGCGCGTGACGAAGCCCATGATCTCGTCGCCGGGCACCGGCGTGCAGCAGCGGGCCAGCCGCACCCAGACGTCCACCGACCCCGGAACCACCACGCCGGAGGTCAGATCCGGCTTCTCGATCCGGACCGGCCGGGCGAGCGGCACCTCCCGCACATCCTCCTCGATCGTGCCGCTCACGCTCCGGATCAGCCGGGCCACGACCGACTGCGGTGAGACGTGTCCCTCCCCCAGCGCCACGTACAGCGCATCCAGGTTCGGGAACTTCATCTCGTCGGCGAGCTGTCGCAGGGTGTCCTCGGTCGCCAGCCGCTTGAAGGGCACGTTCTGTCGTCGCATCAGGCGCTGGAGCGCCTCCTTGCCCTCCTCGAGGGCGTCCTCCCGTCGCTCCCGGCTGAACCACTGCCGGATCTTGTTCCGGGCCCGAGGAGTCTTCACGAACTTCAGCCAGTCCTGCGAGGGGCCCTCGCTCTCGGCCCGCGAGGCCAGGATCTCCACCGTGTCGCCTGTCCGGAGCTCGTAGTCGAGCGGTACCAGCTTCCCGTTCACCTTCGCGCCGATCGTCCGGTGCCCGATCTCGGTGTGGATCGCGTAGGCGAAGTCGACCGGGGTCGCGCCGGCCGGGAGGTTCATCACGTCGCCCTTCGGGGTGAAGATGAAGACCTGCCCGCCGTACAGGTCGATCTTCAGGCCCTCCATGAACTCCCGCGGGTCGGCCATGTCCTTCAGCCACTCGAGCATCTGGCCGAGCCACGCGAGGTCGGCGGCCTCCTTGGCCTTCTTCCCGTCCCGTCCCTCCTTGTACCGCCAGTGGGCCGCGATCCCGAACTCCGCCGTCCGGTGCATGTCTCGCGTGCGGATCTGGACCTCGATCGGTCGCCCCTCCAGACCAACCACGGTCGTGTGCAGCGACTGGTACATGTTGGACTTGGGCATCGCCACGTAGTCCTTGAAGCGACCCGGGACGGGCTTCCACAGGGAATGAACCGCGCCGAGCGCCCCGTAGCAGTCGCGGACGTTGTCGACGAGCACGCGGATCGCGGCCAGGTCGTAGATCTCGTTGAACTCCTTGCCGCCGACCACCATCTTCTCGTAGATCGAGTACAGGTGCTTCGGGCGGCCGACCACCTCGGCCTTCACACCGGCCTCCCGGAGCCGGGCGCGCGCCGCGTCGAGGACGGCGTTCACGTACTCCTGGCGTTCGCCCCGACGCTTCTCGACCAGGCTGGCGATCTCCCGGTACGGACCGGGGTGCAGGGTCTTGAAGGCCAGGTCCTCCAGCTCCCACTTGATCTGCTGGACGCCCAGGCGATGGGCGAGCGGTGCGTAGATGTCGAGGGTCTCGGTCCCGATCCGTCGCTGCTTCTCGGGCGGCAACGGCGCCAGGGTCCGCATGTTGTGGAGCCGGTCGGCCAGCTTGATCAGCAGCACCCGGATGTCGCCGGCCATCGCCACGATCATCTTCCGGACGTTCTCGGCCTGTTCCTGCTCGCGGCTGCGGGGGGGGACCCGATCCAGCTTCGTGAGGCCGTCCACGATCCGCGCGACCTCGGGTCCGAACTCCGATCCGAGCTGGTCGAGGGTGACGTCGGTGTCCTCCACGGTGTCGTGGAGCAGGGCCGCCTGGAGGGTGGTGGTGTCCAGCCCCAGGTCAGCCAGCACCTGAGCGACGGCCAACGGGTGCTGGATGAAGTCCTCGCCCGACAGGCGCGTCTGTCCCGCGTGCTGCGTCTCCGCGAACCGGTAGGCGCGCTCGATCTCGCGGAGGTCGGCCTTCGGGTTATAGGACTTGACCTTCTTCAGCAGCGTCTCGATGCCGGCCCGTTCCGGAGCCGGGTCCCCGCGACGCAGGCGAGAGACGATCCCGCCCCGCCGTTCGGTCTTGACCTGCTCCGGGCCGTCCATGGATCCGCCTCCATCGCCTGGAAGCCCAGTGTAGCCCGGAGGCCCGCCGAGCCCGAGGGTTCAGTAAGCGACCAGCGTGAACAGGTCGTACCCCTCGAGACGGTCCCGTCCCTTCAGGAACCCGAGCTCGATCAGGCACGCGATCCCGACGACCTTGCCGCCGATCCGCTCCACCAGGTGGGCCGCCGCCCTCGCGGTGCCACCCGTGGCCAGCACGTCGTCCACGACCAGCACCCGCTCCCCAGGCTTGACGGCGTCTCGGTGGATCTCGAGCGCCGACGTGCCGTACTCGAGCTCGTACTCGGCCAACTCCGTATGGTACGGGAGCTTGTCCTTCTTCCGCACCGGGACGAATCCGGCGCCGAAGTGGTACGCGACCGGCGAGGCGATGATGAACCCGCGGGCCTCGATACCGACCACCTTGTCCACGTTCCCCCGCCCGAAGTGGACCACGATCAGGTCGATCACCGTGGAGAAGGCGATCTCGTCGGCCAGGAGCGGCGTGATGTCCTTGAACATCACGCCTTCCTGGGGGAAGTCGGGCACGTCCCGGATCAGCGCCTTGATCTGATCGATGTCCACGGGGCTACCTCCGCTTGCGCTTGGACGACGGCTTGCGCCGGCTCCGCGGCCTCGGTCGTTGACCGGACGGTCGGGGCCGGGTACCGCCCGGAGCCGAGGGGGCGGCCGCCCCGACGTGGGCCGCCTCGGGCGCTGGTTCCTCCGCGGACGAGGGGACGGCCCGCAGCCGCCGCTCGGCGGCGGGCTTGGCTTCCAGGCGGGCGCGGAGCTGGCGGAACCGCTGCTCCCGCTCCTTCAGGACCACCAGGATCGGGGTGGCGACGAAGATCGACGAGTAGGCGCCGGTGATCGTTCCGATCAGCATCGCGAACGCGAAGTCCTTCAGCGTGTCGCCTCCGAACAGCAACAGGGAGAAGATCGGGAGCACGACGACCAGCGACGTGTTCACCGAGCGCATCAGCACCTGGTTCATCGACAGGTTGGCGACGCCCTCGTACGTGTCCTTGGCCAGCAGGGCCGGGGACTCGGTGTTCTCCTTCACCTTGTCGAAGATCACGACCGTGTCGTACAGGGAGAACCCGAGGATCGTCAGGATCGCGATCACGGTCGCCGGCGAGACCTGTCGGCCCGTGAGGGCGTACACGCCGGCGGTGATCAGCACGTCGTGGACCATCGCGGCGAGCGCCCCGATCGCCATCTTCCACTCGAAGCGGAAGGTGATGTAGATCGCGATCGCGACGAGCACCACCCCAAGCCCGATCAGCGCCTGCCGCGAGATCTGCTCCCCCCACGTCGGACCGACGACCTGGACGCTCACCTCGGACGCCTCGACCCCCGCCTGCGCCGCCAGGGCCTCGGTCAGCGCCGCGCGCTGCTCCGCCGTCAGGTCGGTGAGCGCCGTCGTCCGGATCTGTATCCGGTTCCCTCCGACGGACTGGATCTCCGCCTCGCCGCGACCGTAGGGATCGGCGGCCAGCAGATCGCGGATCTGCTCGACGTCAACGCCGGTGCGATTCTCGTACTGGATCAGCGTCCCTCCGGTGAAGTCGATCGAGTAGTTGAGCCCCCGCACGAACAGCCCGAGGAGTGCGAACGCGACGGCCGTCCCGGAGAGGATGGCCCACCACCGCCGATGCTGGACGATGGGGAACCGCGGGGTGCGATAGCCGCGGAACACGTCGAAGGCGTGGCGCAGGTTCACCGCGAACCCCCGGCGATCGCCGGCGCCACCTCGTGGTCGGCCGCGACGCCGCTGGTGATCCCGACCCCACGCATCGTGACCAGCCGCTCGTTCCTCGCCAGCAGGAACACTGCCGGGCGCTTGAAGAAGTAGACGACGAGCAGGTCGAGCAGCACGGCCACCCCGAGAGTCAATGCGAACCCGCGCACCGAGCTGATCGCCGTCACGTACAGGACGAAGGCCGCGAGCGCGGTAACGATGTCCGCCGCGACGATCGTCCGGAACGCCCGCTTGAACGCCGGCTGGACCGCGGTGCGCGGAGACTTCCCGGCGTGGACCTCGTCCTTGAACCGCTCGAAGAACACGATGTACGAGTCGGCCGTCACCCCGAGCGAGATCACCAGGCCCGCCACGCCGGCCAGCGTCAGGCTGTACCCGATCGTGCGTCCGGCGACGGCGACGAGCGCGAGCGCCAGCACCGCCCAGATCGCCATCCCCAACCAGGCCACCAGGGCGAGGATCCGGTAGTAGAAGAGCAGGTACAGGGCCAGGAGGATCAGGCCCGCGATCCCGGCCAGCAGGCCCTGCTGGAGGGATTCCTCGCCCAGCGTGGGGCTCACGGTGAGCACCTGCTCGGTGGTGAGGTTGACCGGCAGGGCCCCGGCGTTCAGCTGGGTCGCCAGGTCCTTGGCCCGGTTCTCGGTGAAGCTGCCCGTGATGACCCCGCTGCCCCCGGTGATCGGGCTCTCCACCGTCGGCGCCGAGATGACCGTCTGGTCGACCACGATCGCGAGCTGGCGTCCGACGAGACGGGTCGTCACCTCGGCGAAGTCGCCGGCGCCCTCGCTCGTGAGATCGAAGGCGATCTGCCACCCTTGCCCGACCGCCGTCTGTCCGCCCGTGTCGTACACGGCGCTCGCGCGCCGGATCGCGTCGCCCGTTATCAGGACCGGACCGAGCTTGTACTTGGTCTCACCGTCGCGGTCCAGGAACACGACCTGCTGGTCCCGGAGCGCCTCGAACGTGCAGGCCTCGCTCTCGCGCTCGGCCGGTCCGGCGCACGTGAGCGGTGTGGCGTCGTATCCGGGGGTGGTCGGGGTGAGGGTCTCCAGCACCTCGCGTTGCTCGAGCCGCGCGGTCTGCCCGATCACCTGCAGCAGGCGCTCCTGCCCCGTCTCCTGGAGCCGAGCCTCGGCGGCGTCCCGGGTGAGGAAGCATCCGAGCTGCCGGTCGGCCGAGCTCAGCACGCAGAACTCCTGGTCCACGGCATCGACCGTCAGCCCGTCCATCTGGGCCTGCGCCTCGTCCCGGGTCGGGTAGCAGGCCGCGCCTTCGTCGCTGGTCAGGGTCGACCCCTCACCGTCCTGGACGCAGAAGCTCTGGGTCAGGCTCGTTCCGATCCCCCCCAGGGCCGCGTCGGCCTCCTCGCGCGTGTCGAACAGCGGATCCTCCGGCAGCCCGGTGCCGACCAACGCGAAGCCGTCGTCCCGCTCCTCGACCGAGATCGCCTCCAGCGCGTCGTTGGCCTCCCGTCGGGAGCCGAAGCACGGCGGCGTGTCACCCCACAGGTCCCCGGTCAGGCAGACGGACTGGACCACCGGGGCGACGGTGGCCGACCCGAACGCCTCCTCCGCGTCGGACATCTGGTCGAAGCACCCGTAGCTCACCCCGTCCGCATCCAGCAGGCAGGAGCGATCCACCGCTCGCTCCCGGATCGTTCCCCGTGCCAGCCCCGGGATCTGCACCTCGATGTTGGCGCCGGTCACGTAGAGGACGGGCTCGGCCGTGCCGAACGCGTCGATGCGCTCCCGGATGTTCTCCAACGCCTGGTCCATGACGTCGGGGGGCGTCCCGTCGGGCGCGGAGAGGATCACCGAGACGCCGCCCTCGAGATCGAGCCCGAGGACCGGCCGGGTCCCCGTCGCGAACGCCGCCACCGAGCCGCCCACCAGCGCGAGCACGAACGCGATCGAGACCCACAGGGGGCGGGTGCGCCTCACGCCAGCTCGGCTCCGTTGATGGTGAGCTTGAACCGGCAGTCCAAGACCTCGGCCGCCTTCCGGCACATCGCCATCCGACCGAGGAAGATCTCGAAGTACTCCATCACCTGGCTGATCGTGGTGTCGATCGTCAGCTCGAGCGTGATCGTCTTGGCGGTCGCATCGACCCGGAGGAACGACTGCTCCGCAGCGAAGTTGACGCGGTCGTGGATGTCGAACTCGATCTGTCCCGACTTGCGCACCCGGCTGCGATGGACGTCGGACTTGTCGGCCAGGATCACGGCGGCGGAGACGGGTGACACGGCGGCCCCGTTCTCGTTCTCGTGGTTCGCGATCGCTGAGACGACCGGCGCCAGGTCGGCGGCGGGAACGCGGTCGCGCAGGGCGTGGTAGACGAGCAGGCCGCCCGTCTGGGGATGGGAATCCCGGGTCAGCATGTTCCCCACGTCGTGCAGGTAGCCCGCCACCGAGGCGATGTGGGCCGTGCGCTCGTCGAACCCGGTCCGGCTGAGCACGTTGTAGGCGATCCGGGCGGTGAGCGTCGCGTGGCGGAACCCGTGCTCCGTGTACCCGAGCCCCTCCATCACACGGTCGGCCGCCGAGATGAACGTGGAGAGCTCCGGGTCCTGCTGCACGGTCTCGAGCGTGAACGGGTGCGGCTCGACCGCCGGGGCGGTCGGGTCCCCGGTCCCCGCGGTCCCCTCGGCGGGCGCCGGTTCCGAGGTCACGGCCGCCGGTCGGCCTCCTCGTCGGGTGCGCCCTCGTCGAAGTCCTCGTCCTCGACGAACCGCTGGGCGATGCCCTGACGGACCATCCGGACCCGGGTGCCCGGGGCGATCTCGAGCAAGACCGTGCCCTCCTCGTCGTCGAGCTCGATGATGGTGCCGAACATCCCGCCCGTGGTCATCACCTCGTCCCCGACCTCGAGCGAGGCAAGCAGCGCCTGCTGCGCCTTCTGGCGGTTGCGCTGGGGACGGATCAGCAGGAAGTAGAAGCCCACGATCATCAGGACCGGAAGGGCGAGCCCGATGAGCGAGCTCCCCTGGCCGCCCGAGTCCTGGGCCAGGAGTTCGAAGAGCATGTGGGCGGAGCCTCCTTCGGGGTGACGAAGCAGCATACAGGCTACCGCGCACCCCTCCCGCTGGTCAGGGCAGCGGCAACGCCCCGTCGAGCGCCAAGCCCAGGTGCCGGAACGCACGCTCGGTTGCCACCCTGCCCCGCGGGGTCCGCTTCAGGAATCCCAGCTGCAGCAGATACGGTTCGTACACGTCCTCCACGGTGTCGGTCTCCTCAGCGACCGCCGCGGCCAACGTGGAGAGCCCGACCGGGCCGCCCCCGAACTTCCGGACGACCGCAGTGAGGATCGCGATGTCCAGCTTGTCCAGACCCTCCTCGTCCACCTCGAACAGCTCGAGACCCGCCCGCGCCACCTCGCCCGTGATCCGGCCGTCGTGACGCACCTCCGCGAAGTCCCGTACGCGCCGCAGGAGGCGGTTGGCCACGCGCGGGGTGCCCCGGGAGCGTCGAGCGATCTCCGCGCACCCGTCGACGTCCACACCGACACCCAAGATCCCGGCGGAGCGCCGCACGATCCGGACCACGTCCTCCACGGCGTAGTAGTCCAGTCGCGGCGAGAACCCGAAACGCTCGCGCAGGGGCAACGTGATCCGTCCCGGCCGGGTGGTCGCGCCGACCAGCGTGAACCTCGGCAGGTCCAGGCGGATGCTCCGCGCGCTCGGGCCCTTGCCGAGGACCACGTCCAGCTGGAAATCCTCGAGCGCCGGGTACAGGACCTCCTCGACCGGCCGCGGCATCCGGTGGATCTCGTCCACGAACAGGACGTCGCCCTCCTCGAGGTTGGTGAGGATCGCAGCCAGGTCGCCGGGCCGGTCAAGCGCCGGACCGGAGGTCGGCTGGAAGGCCACGCCGAGCTCGTTGGCCACGATGCCGGCGAGCGTCGTCTTCCCCAGCCCCGGTGGCCCCGAGAAGAGCAGGTGATCGATCGTCTCGCCGCGGGCCCGGGCGCCCTCGATCAGCAGCGCCAGCTGCTCCTTGACCCGCTCTTGGCCCACGAACTCGGCAAGGCGTTTAGGTCGGAGGGCCGCGTCGAATGCTCGCTCCTCCTCCGGGAGCTGCGGGTCCACCATCCGGCGTTCCTCGCCCATCGACATCCCACCCTACCCCCGGCCCACCCGCCGGAGTGCCAGCCGGAGCAGATCCTCGACCGGCGGCTCCCCGTCCGCGTCCAGCCCGACCATCGCGTCGCTCGCCTCCTGGGGCGAGAGGCCCAGGGCGAGCAGCGCCTCTCGGACGTCGGCGAGCGGTCCCTCGAGGATCGCGACCTCTCCGCCGAGCCTGTCCTTCAGGTCCACCACCACGCGCTGAGCGACCTTCCTCCCCACCCCGGGCACCAGAGTGAGGCTCCCGAGGTCGCCGGCGGCCACGGCCCGCCGGAAGGCCTCGGGCGAGAGCAACGAGAGGAACGAGAGCGCGAGCCTGGGTCCGACCCCGGTCACGGTTACCAGCAGGTCGAACAGCTCGCGCTGGGATGGGGAGGCGAACCCGAACAGCGTGATCGCGTCGTCGCGCACCACCATCCTGGTGAACAGCCGCACGGGCCGTCCGACCGGGGGGAGGTCCGCGGCCGTCGAGGCCGGCACCTGGATCTCGTAGCCGACACCCCCCACCGAGACCACCACGCGCTCGCCGGAGCGCTCGGCCAGCTCGCCGTCCAGGAACGAGATCACGCGTCCATCCGTTCGGCACGGCGCAGGCGGGAGCGCGCGAGATGGCAGACCGCCACCGCCACGGCGTCGGCCGCGTCGGCCTGGGTCGGAACCCCCGCGAGCCCGTGGAGCCGCGCGAGCGCGTCCCGCACCTGACCTTTGGTGGCGTTGCCCTGTCCTGTGACAGCCATCTTGACCTCGAGCGGCCCGTACTCCTCCACCGACAAGCCGGCCTGCGCCGCCGCGAGGAGCACCACGCCGGTGGCCCGGGCGACCGTCAGGGCGCTCACCTGGTTGCGGTTCCACGCCACGCGCTCCACCGCGACGGAAGTGGGTCGGTGCTGGGCGATCGCCTCCGCGACGGCGTCGTGGATCAGGCGCAGCCGCACGGCCTGGGACAACCCCTCCGGCGTGCGGAGGGTCCGGGCCCCCATCAGCTCCGGGCGCCGGTTCCGCCGGCGGACGGCGGCCAGGCCGAAGGCCGACACGCCCGGGTCGATCCCCAGGACGCACGGAAGCGACCCGTGCTCAGCCACGACCCCACTCGAACACGTGTTCAGTCTAGGGAGGCTCCAGGTGCGGGGCAATCACCCGACGGCAGGGGAGAGCACCCGCTCAACCGGTGATCTCGGCCATCACCGACTCTGGGATGTCGAAGTTCGCCGAGACGATCTGGACGTCGTCCAGCTCCTCGAGCGCCTCCAGCAGCGCCAGCACCTGCTTGGCCTGGCCGCGGGACACCGGCACGGTGCTCTGCGGCACCATCGTGAGCTCGGCCGACAGCATCGGGATCCCCCGCCCGGCGATCGCGTCCCGGACGGCCGCGAGCGCCCCCGGCTCGGTGGTGATCTCCCATGTGCTCTCGGCGTCCAACAGGTCGTCGGCACCCGCCTCCAGCGCGATCTCCAAGAGTTGCTCCTCGTCCAGCCCCCGAGCCTTCTCGATCTGCACCAGGCCCTTGCGCTGGAACATCCAGGCCACGCTGCCGCTCTCGCCGAGGTTGCCGCCGTTGCGGGTGAACGCGTGGCGGACCTCCTGCGCGGTGCGATTGCGGTTGTCCGTCAGGCACTCCACGAACATCGCGACCCCGCCCGGTCCGTAGCCCTCGTAGACGACCTCCTCGTACCGCTGACCTCCCTCGAGCTCACCGGTCCCGCGCTTGATCGCACGGTCGATGTTGTCGTTCGGCACCGAGGCGGCCTTGGCCTTCTCGATCGCCGAGGCGAGCGCCATGTTGGCGGCCGGATCCCCGCTGCCACCCCCCCGTGCGGCGACCTCGACCGCCCGCAGGAGCTTGGCGAACTCGTTGCTGCGCCTGGCGTCCGCGGCAGCCTTCTTGCGCTTGATGGTCGACCACTTCGAGTGGCCGGACATGGCTCAGACCTTCCTCAGGACGTAGGCGTGCAGCTGCGTCTCGCCCACCAGCTCGGGATGGAAGGATGCAACGAGCACGTTCGCCTGCTCCAGGACGACGGGGGCGCCCTCATGGCGGGCGAGCACCCGGACCTCCTCCCCAAGGTCGCGGACGATCGGCGCCCGGATGAAGACGCCGCGGACCGGGTGGTCGATGCCCTCGACGTCCACGTCCGCCTCGAAGGAGTCCACTTGTCGCCCGTATGCGTTGCGCTCCACGGTGATGTCGACGAGCGGCAGCAGAGGCTCGAGCCCGACCACCCGCTCCGCCACCACGATCATCCCCGCGCAGGTACCCAGGATCGGCATCCCGTGGCGGGCTCGTTCGAGGATCGGCTCCACGAGCCCGCCGCTCCGCGCGAGCTTGGAGATGGTCGTGGACTCGCCGCCGGGGATCGCCAGGCACTCCACGAGGCTCAGGTCCTCGGGCGTCCGCACCTCGATCGGCGTCGCGCCGGCATCGGCGAAGGCTCGAGCGTGCTCGCGGACGTCGCCCTGGAGAGCGAGGACGCCGGCCTTCATCCCCCGTCTACCAACCCCGGGTCTGGAGCAGACCCTCCTCGCCGAGCTCCTTGATGTCGATCCCGTGCATCGGCTCGCCCAGGCCGTGGGAGACCTTGGCGAGGACGTCCGGGTCGCTGAAGTGCGTGGTCGCCTCGACGATCGCCCGGGCCCGGACGGCGGGATCTTCGGACTTGAAGATCCCCGAGCCCACGAACACTCCATCCACCCCCAGCTGCATCATCAGCGCGGCGTCGGCCGGCGTCGCGATGCCACCGGCGGCGAAGTTCACGACCGGCAGCCGTCCCTGCTCGGCCATCATCCGGCAGAGCTCCACCGGCGCGCCCAGCTCCTTGGCGGCCGACACGAGCTGCTCGGGCCGCAGGCTCTGGAGCCAGCCCGTCTGACGGAGCATCGTCCGCTGGTGGCGCACGGCCTCGACCACGTTTCCGGTGCCGGCCTCGCCCTTCGTGCGGATCATCGCCGCCCCTTCCGCGATCCGCCGCAGCGCCTCGCCGAGGTCGCGGGCGCCGCAGACGAACGGCACCGTGAACGCCCACTTGTCGATGTGATGCTCCTCGTCGGCCGGCGTCAGGACCTCCGACTCGTCGACGTAGTCCACACCGAGGGCCTGGAGGATCTGCGCCTCGACGAAGTGTCCGATCCGTGCCTTGGCCATGACGGGGATCGAGACCGTCTGCACGATCTCCTCGACCTTGGTGGCGTCCGCCATGCGCGCGACGCCGCCCTCCTTGCGGATGTCCGCCGGGACGCGCTCGAGGGCCATGACGGCGACCGCGCCGGCGTCCTCGGCGATCTTGGCCTGCTCGGCGTCGGTGACGTCCATGATCACGCCACCCTTGAGCATCTCCGCCAGGCCCGACTTCACACGGAAGGTCCCGGTCTCGCGCTCCACCTGTTCCCCTCCTTCGAACCGCCCCTGCACCCCGAGTCTACCGCCGGGCCCTCTCGCGCTCCCGGTCCAGTTGGCCCGGTCCCCCGCTCGGCGCTCCCGGGCGGGGCCGTATCCTCGTGCGGTGCCCCTGCGTCGGATCGCCGCGGCCGTGTTCGCCTCCGCCCTGATCGCGACGGCCTGCAGCACCGGCGACGCGGATCCCGGGTCGGGGTCGGTGGGGTCGACGCCGTCGCCCTCCGCCGCCCCGCCGTCGCCCGCATCGACCGGCGGGCCCGTGCACGATGCCCGGGACGAGCTCGTCGCGCTCGCGAGCAGGAAGATCCGGCACGTGGTCTACCTGATCAAGGAGAACCGGACCTTCGACCACATGTTCGGCCGGTTCCCCGGCGCCGACGGCGTCACGACCGGGCTCCTGTGCGACGGCACCGAGGTGCCGCTCATCCGGGCGCCGGACGACGCGCCGGGGCCGGATCACTCCTTCCAGGGTGGCCTGAAGGCGATCAACGGCGGTCGGATGGACTGTTTCGACCAGCTGTTCGGAGGAGGCCAGCTCCAGGCTTACGTGCAGTTCCGTCCGGAGCAGATCCCCAGCTACTGGGCATACGCGCAGACCTACGTCTTGGCCGACCGCTTCTTCAGCTCCACGTACGGCCCGACGGGCATCGAGCACCTGTTCACGGTGGGCGCCACGACCGACCGGTTCACCGACCACGAGCGCGCCACCCCCTCCGGCCAGTTCGGGACGAATGGGATCCCACGCGAGTACTGCGAGGACGTGACGGAATGGATGTGGTCGTTCCGCCGGCTGAGCGCACAGGAGGAGGAGGACGCCTACCGGCTGGAGGAACGGGCACAGGTCGGCACGCTCAAGGCCCGCTACTGGGTCCAGCGCCGCGCCTGCACCGACATCACGATCCTCCCGGACCTCCTGGAGGAGGCCGGGGTGAGCTGGAAGTACTACCTGGGGGACAACGACTACATCGAGACGCTCAGGCTGGTGGAGCACGTGGTGTTCGGCCCGATGT
Organism: uncultured Actinomycetes bacterium; assembly: GCA_964640085.1. GTDB lineage: Bacteria > Actinomycetota > UBA4738 > UBA4738 > HRBIN12 > CAZXFA01. The sequence goes on from CAZXFA010000003.1 coordinate 86,826, forward strand.
ACCGCAAGGTGGTTGACGATTCCGTCTTCCTCGAGGATCTGGCCGAGGGCGAGCTCCCGGCCGTGTCCTGGCTGATCCCCGACGTCGAGTACTCGGAGCACCCGGCGGCGGGCTCGATGTGTGTCGGGGAGAACTGGACCGTCCGCATGGTGAACGCGATCATGCGCAGCCCGGATTGGCGGCACACCGCGATCGTGATCACCTGGGACGACTTCGGCGGGTTCTACGATCACGTGCCGCCGCCGCACGTGGACCTCTTCGGGTTCGGTCCGCGTGTGCCGATGATCCTGATCTCTCCATGGGCCCGACCGGGCCACATCACCAGCGACACCCTCGAGTTCAGCAGCGTGCTGAAGATGATCGAGACCATCTGGCATCTTCCCTCGCTCACCGAGCGGGACCGTCGGGCGAGCGACATGCTGGACCTGTTCGACTTCGAGGGCGATCCGGCGCCCAAGCTCCTGCTCGAGGAGCGTGACTGCAGCCAGGTGACCTGAGCGCTACCGGAGGAGCTCGACCGGCACGCCGCTCGGGACCAGCTCCACCCAGGTCCGCCCCGGCACGAGTGGGATCTCCGTCCCGTCCTTCGCGACGAACCGGGTCAGATCGTCCGGCGTCGGCCGTTCCCACCGACCGACGATCACCCGGCCCTCGCGCAGGACGAAGGCGCGTCCCCGACCCGTCAGCTGGATCTCCGGCGAGGGATTGCCGGCGGCATCGATGATCTGGCTCGCGGTCACCTCCACGAGTTGGATCACGACGGTCCGGGCCGAGACCTGGGAGCCGTCCTCCAGCACGTGGGCCACGTCGCCGTGCGCCCGGAGCCAGACGCCGTCGCGTCTGCCCCACGTCCACACCACGTCGGCGACCATCGAGTACGGGAGGTGCACGCCGTCGATCCGCCGAGCCTTCCCTTCGTATGTGTCGGCGTAGGTGAAGACGGCGTCCGGGGGTCCCGCGTCCGACGCCGCCGCCTTCCACAGGGCGGCGGTGGTCGTGTACAGGTCGTGCGGTGCGGCGCGCGTGCCGTCGCGGACGTAGGCGTCCGCCGTGTTGATGTAGTTGACGTCGACCAGCCCCGCGCGCGGCACCTCGCGCTTGACGGCGGCGACCCCGCCCGCGTAACCGAACACGGCCGGACCGAACTGGCGCAGGACGTCCGGATCGGCGAGCCGGCCGCTCCGCACGGGACCCACGCGATCGGCCCCCTCGCACTGGAACACGGCGATGAACCGCGTGTAGCCGCCCTCGACGGGCTCCTCGTACACCACGTCGGCCTGGTCCAGGGCGGCCTGGGGCCGAGCGTCCGGGTGGTTCTCGATCTTGATCGCCAGAGCCGGTCGATGGGGGAGCTTCCCGCCGCGGGCTTGCTCGCCCGTCAAGGGGCACACGGGCGGGGGCGGGGGGGCCTCCCCGGCCAAGCCCACGGTCTCGAGGGTGTCGCGGACGAAGGCGGGCGCCTTCTGGGGGAACAGGGCGAAGTAGCCGATCGAGCCGGCGGCGAGCAGCAGCGCCGTCGCCGCGCCGACCGCGATCGTTCGGCGGCGGATCAGGGACATGCGGGCAGGTCCTCCTGGGTCGTCACGGGTCACGGGCGTCCGATCGGCGGCCGCGACGGCCGGGCCGCATGCTAGCCGCCAGTGGGCCCGGTCTCAACGACCTCGCCCGATCCACGGGAGGATCGTCACATCTCCTCCAGGCGTCGGATGCGGTCCTCGATCGGCGGATGCGAGCTGAACAGCCGCTCGAGCGCTCCGATCCGCTCACCCTCCAACCGGGAGGGCTGGCTCAGCCACAGATGCGCCGTCGCGTTGTTCGCCGCGCGCATCGGGATCCCGCTGGCCGCGGCGATCTTGCGGAGGGCGCTCGCCAGGCCCGGCGGGTAGCGGGTGAGCATCGCTCCCTGGGCGTCGGCCAGGTACTCACGCTGGCGCGAGACCGAGAACCGGATGATCTGCGCGAAGATCGGCGCGAGGATCAACAGGACCAGCCCGATCGCGAAGACGGCCGCCTCGGCGCCACCGCCACCGCGATCGCTCCCCCGCCGACCCCGGAACCCACCCCACCACCACGAGCGCATGAAGAACTCGGACATCAGGACGACCGCGCCGGCGAGCGTGGCCACGACCGTACCCACCAGGATGTCGCGATCCACGACGTGGGCGAGCTCGTGCCCGATCACGCCCTCGAGCTCCACGCGGTTCGTCGTGGCCAGGAGCCCCTCGGTCACCGCGATCGATGCGTGCTCGGGGTTCCGTCCGGTGGCGAACGCGTTCGGTGCCTGCTCGGGGATCACGTGGACCCTCGGCTTGGGGATGCCGGCGGCGATCGACAGGCCCTCGACGATGTTGTGCAGCCGGGGCTGCTCCTCGTGCGACACCTCACGGGCTCGGGCCGAGGCCAGCACCACCCGATCGCCGTAGCGGTAGGAGCCGATCGACATGGCGGCGGCGATCACGAGCGCGATCACGAGTCCGGCGGGGCCCGAGGCCCACAGCAGCCCGAGCGCGTAGCCGACCGCCCCCAGCAGGATGAACGCGCCCAGCACGAGCAAGACGGTCCGCCGCCTGTTCGAAGCGATCTGCTCGTACACGGTCCTAGCGGAGATCGACCTCGGCCGGGCCTCGCACCGGGTCCTCGATGTCGAAGAACTCGCGTGGGTCGAAGCCGAAGGCCCCGGCCACAAGGTTCGACGGGAACGAGCCGATCAGCGTGTTCAGCCGCATCACCTGGTCGTTGTAGAACTGGCGCGCGTACGCGATCCGGGACTCGGTCCCCGTGAGCTCCTCCTGCAGCGCCAGGAAGTTCTGGTTGGCCTTCAGGTCCGGATAGGCCTCGGCCACCGCCAACAGCTGCCGCAGCCCGCGGGTGATCTGATCCTCGGCGCGAGCCTGGTCCCCCACCGCCGCGGCGTCGATCGCCCGGGCTCGAGCCGTCGTCACCTCTTCGAAGACCCGCCGCTCGTGCGCCGCGTAGCCCCTGACCGTCTCCACCAGGTTGGGGATCAGGTCGTACCGGCGCCGGAGCTGCACGTCGATCTGCGCCCACCCGTTGTCCGCCCGGTTGCGCAGCGCGACCAGCCGGTTGAAGACGAGCACGCCCGCGACCAGCGCCAGGAGGACCAGCGCGAGCAGGATCCAGAGCCAGAGGGGCACGGCCTGCATCCTAGCGCGCGCCGGGGGCGACCCGATGATAGATGGCCTCCACGCGCGGAACGACCAGCTCCCAGGAGAACCCCTCGGCCCGCCGACGGCCAGCGCTCCCGAGCGCGGCCCCGAGCTCGGGAGCGGTCAGGATCCGCCGCAGCGCCGCTGCCAGGGCCGCCGGGTCCAGCGGGGGAACGAGCAGGCCCTCCACACCGTCGCTCACCACCTCCCGGTACCCGGGGATGTCGGTCGCAACCACCGGGACGCCGGCCGCCATAGCCTCGACGAGGACGAGGCCGAAGCTCTCGTGGCCGGTGGCCGGGGCGGCGAGGACGTCCGCGGCGGCAAGGTAGGCGGGCAGGTCCGCGTTCGGGACGGTCCCGAGCATCATGACCCCGCGTCGCTCGCGCTCGGAGAGCAGGGTCAGGGCCTCCCGGTCGCGCCCATCCCCGGCCACCACCAGGCTCACGTCCTCGAGCTCGGCGGCCAGGCGGGAGAAAGCGCGCAGCATGATCGGGAACCCCTTCTGCGGATCGAGCCGGTTCACCCAAAGGATCCGCCGCCGCCCCGGCAAGCCCTCGGGGGCCCGACCAGGACGGGCGAAGCGGTCGACGTCCACCCCATTGGGCACCACCTCGACGGATCCGGCCAGCGCCGGGCCCGCGAACGCCGCGGCCGCCTCGGAGACCGCGATCGGGGCGGAGATCCGGCGTCCGAGGCTCCGGAGGACCGGCGCCGACATGGTCAGGGCCCGCGAACGCTCGTGGTGGGCGTGGAAGGTCGCCACCACCGGTACGTCGGCCGCGACCATCGCGAGCAGCGAGGTGCTGGGCGAGAAGGGCTCGTGGACGTGCACCACGTCCGGCTCGAACACCCGGATGGTCTCGCGGATCCGGGACCACGATCGGCGCGAGAAGCAGATCGGCGCCACCTTCCCACCGTACGGGACCCGCACCGGGCGTCCCACCACCCGGACCTGCACATCGTCGACGGGGCCCCGCGCCGGGGCCACGATCGCCGTCTCGTGCCCGCGGGAGCCCAACCGAGCGGTCAGCTCGCGGACGTGGACCTGCACCCCGCCCGGGGCGTCCCACGCGTATGGGCAGGCGAGCAGGATCCTCACGCGGCCCCGGCCGACTGCGGCGTGGCCGCCGGCTCGTCCCACCCGGGCTGGAAGAGATGCCAGTCCGAGGGCCGGGTGGCGATCGCCCGCTCGAAGGCCTCCGCCATCCGGCGCGACAGGGCGGCCACGTCGGACCGCAGATCCCCGGTCCGCTCGATCTGGAGCGGTGCACCCACCCGGATCGCCCACCCATCATCGAGCGTGGTCACCGGGCAGACGAGGATCGGAGCGCCGGTGGACAACGAGAGCAGCGCCGGACCGGCGGGGACGCTCCTGGGCGCGCCGAACATCTCGACCTCGACCCCGCGGCCGGTCAGGTCGCGGTCGGCCACCAGCGCCACCAGCCAGTTCTCGGACAGCAGCTGCTTGAGCCGGTCGCCCACGCGGCCGTTCCTCGTGAGCGGCACGATCCGCATCCCGAGCTCCTCGCGGTGGCGGAGGAACAGCTCGGACAGCCGGCGCGGACGCAGCTCCTCGGCCACCGAGGCCAGCCGATACCCGTTCGCGGCCAGGAACCGACCGGCGATGTCCCAGTTCCCCATGTGCGGAAGGACCGCGAGGCACCCCGACCCGCCCTCCAGCGCCCGGTCGATGTGCTCCAGGCCCTCCACCCGCGTACGCGCGTTGAGCTCGTCCACGGGCAGCACGCGAGCTCGGAAGGTGTCGAACCAGTACCGTGCGTAGAGCTCGAACGCCTCGCGCGCCGCCAGGGCCGCGCGTGGGTCGTCGGGGTCCACGCCGAGCGCCCGGGACTGGTTGGCGATCACCGTGGCTCGGACCCCTGGAAGGAGCCGGTACGCGGCGTCCCCCAGGCCCACGAAGAGGCGCCGCCCCACCCGCTCGGGCAGCGACATCGCCAGGCGCTCGGCCGTCCGGTAGCCGTGGAACGCCAGGATCTCCTTCCAGCTCTCCCTCACAGACGCTCCTCCTTGGCCACCTGGCTCGAGCGGACCGCGGCCGCCAACAGCACCAGGGTCGCCACGACCCAGACCGCCCAGGGGGTCCATCCGAAGACGAGCGCCAGCGAGAGGAGCGCGTACCGCAGGATGGGGGTCACCACGCCCTCCTCGATGCCGTAGCCGAGCGAGCCTCCCTTGGCTCGGATGTAGGAGGCGAGGAACCCGGCCGCGAGCGCCACCAGCGCGGCCGCCGCGGTCTGAGGCTCGGCGTCCCGCGTCACCCATGCCAGCGCACCGAGCACGCACCCGTCGAACGCGCGGTCGGCGAAGGAGAGCAGCACGCGGATGCGGCGATCGGCCGGCCGCAGCATGGTACCGGCGACCACCAGGCAGCTACCGGCGCCGAGCGCCGCCCAGCCTGCGGGCGCGACCCGACGCACGAGCAGGAGCCAGGTTGCCGTCGCGATGCCGGCCCCGGCCAGACCGCACAGGAACGGCACGACCGCGCGCTCCCCCACCGGCTCCCGCACGCTCACCCCGACCACCGCGCGCGAGCGTATCACCGGTCCTCCGCTCGCCCGGGGACACCGGAGCCTGCGCGGTAGGATTCCCGGACCGTCCGGACGAGCCCGATCGGAGATCCATGAAGACCTACGAGGCCAAGGACATCCGCAACGTGCTGCTGGTCGGTCACGGGGGCGCCGGGAAGACCACCCTGCTCGAGGCGATGCTCTTCGCCTCCGGCGCGACGACCCGGATGGGCCGGGTCGAGGACGGCAACACCGCGAGCGACTTCGAGGCCGAGGAGATCAAGAAGCAGATCAGCGTGTCCCTCGCGATGGCTCCCGTCGAGTGGGAGGGCGTGAAGGTCAACGTGCTCGACGCTCCGGGTTACGCGGACTTCGTGGGGGACCTGCGATCGGGCATCGGGGCCGCGGACGCCGTCCTGCTGGTCGTCTCGGCCGTGGACGGGGTCGAGGTCCAGACGGAGGTGGCATGGGAGCTCGCGGCCGAGGCCGGGCTCCCACGGGCGATCGTGCTGAACAAGCTCGACCGCGAGCGCGCGTCGTTCGAGCGCACGCTCGACGAGCTGGTGAAGGCGTTCGGCACCCAGGTGGCGCCGCTACAGCTCCCCCTGGGTGAGGAGCACGAGTTCGGTGGCGTGGCCGACCTGCTCTCGCGCGCCGCCTACCGCTACGAGGGGGGTCCCGTCGGCCAGGCGGGCGAGTGGCCCGACGACATCGTCGCCAAGGCGGACCCGCACCGAGAGAAGCTCATGGAGGCCGTGGCCGAGTCCGACGACCGGTTGATCGAGAAGTACCTGGAGGAAGGGGAGCTCTCCGAGGAAGAGGTGGCCGACGGCGTCAGGCGCGGGTTCGCCGAAGCGCGGATCGCACCCGTCCTGTGCGCGGCCGCGGCCAGGCCGATCGGCGTGGACCGCGTGCTCCGGTTCATCGTCGACGAGTTCCCGAGCCCGCTCGACCGGCCTCCGATCACCGTCACGGGAGCCGACGGCGACAGCCAGGAGCGATCGTGCGATCCGGACCAGCCGCTCACCGCCTACGTCTTCAAGACGGTGTCCGACCCGTACGTCGGCCACATCACCATGTTCCGCGTCTTCTCGGGAAAGGTCCGACCCGACTCCAGCCTCTTCAATGCGACCAAGGGCGCGGAGGAACGGATCGGGCAGCTGTTCACGCTCCGAGGCAAGGAGCACGACACCGTTTCGGAGGTCCCGGCCGGGGACATCGGCGCCGTGGCCAAGCTCGGCAACACGACCACCGGCGACACGTTCGCCCTCAAGGACGCGCCGGTGACGATCGAGCCCTTGCAGATGCCCGAACCCCTGCTCGCGTTCGCGATCTCGCCGAAGACCAAGGGGGACGAGGACAAGCTCTCGACCGCCCTGGCGCGCCTGCGAGAGGAGGACCCCACGCTGCGGATCGAGCGCTCCGACGAGACCCACGAGACCGTGATGTACGGGATGGGCGAGGCGCACCTGGACGTCCAGATCGAACGGATGAAGCGCAAGTTCGGCGTCGAGGTCGCCACCGCCCCGGCCAAGATCCCCTACCGCGAAACGATCCGGGGGCCCGGCAAGGGGTTGGGACGCCATGTGAAACAGACCGGCGGCCACGGGCAGTACGGGATCGGCAACATCGAGATCGAACCGCTGCCCAGGGGGGAGGGGTTCGAGTTCGTCGACAAGATCTTCGGGGGAGCGATCCCCAACCAGTTCATCCCATCGGTGGAGAAGGGCGTCGTCAAGGCGATGCAGGAGGGGATCGTCTCCGGCTACCCGATGGTGGACGTGCGGGTGACGCTGGTAGACGGCAAGTACCACACGGTGGACTCATCCGACATGGCGTTCCAGATCGCCGGCTCGCTCGCGATCAAGGAGGCCGCCCAGCAGGCGGGGGTGGCACTCCTCGAGCCGATCGTGGATCTCGAGGTGGTGGTTCCGGAGGCCTACACCGGCGACATCATGGGCGACCTGAACTCCAAGCGGGCCAAGATCCAGGGTATGGAGGCGGCGGGCCCGGGGAAGCAACGCGTGCGAGCGCTCGTCCCGCAGGCCGAGGTCGCTCGGTACTCGATCGAGCTGCGCTCGATGACGGGGGGCCGGGCGACGTTCACGATGCGCTTCTCCCACTACGAGGAGGTCCCGTCCCATCTGGCCGACAGGGTGATCGCCGAAGCCCAGCGGGCCAGGGAGGAAGCCAAGAAGTAGCGCCCCGCGATCTCAGACGCGGAACGATGGGAACTCGAGCGGGAACCGGTTAAAGCACCGGGTCTGAGGCGGTTGCCCTCGACGCACGCGCACTCCCTTGATCGTGGTCATCCTCCGGCGAAGAGCGGGCGGAGCTTGGCGAAGGTCTCGTCGAGCAGCTCCGGCAGCACGCGCGTCTGTCCCACCACGGGCATGAAGTTGGTGTCCCCACCCCACCGCGGCACCACGTGCCAGTGCAGGTGCTCCGGGATCCCCGCGCCGGCCGCCCTGCCGAGGTTCAACCCGACGTTGAAGCCGTGGGGATCGGCGGCCTCGCGGAGCGCGCGGATCGAGCGTTGGAGGAGCCGGGCGATCGCCAGATGCTCCTCCTCCTCCATCGCGTCGAGGTCGTCGACATGCCGCACCGGGAGCACGAGCAGATGCCCCGGGTTGTAGGGGTACTTCGCGAGAGCCAGGCAGGCGAGCTCGGTGCGCTCGAGCACGCGCCTCGCCGCCTCGTCCTGGTCCTCGAGGAGCGAGCAGAACACGCAACCCTGATCCCCTTCATCGTGGGCGGCCTCGATGTACTCCATCCGCCACGGCGACCACAGCCGATCCACCGGTCAGTCCTCCTCGAACCGCGACTGCGTGAGCCGGCGCGCGACGATCTCGTCCCGCAGCGCCGTGACGAAGTCCTCGATCGGCACGCCGGGGGTCTCGGTCCCGTCCCGGTCCCGGACCGTCAGCTGCCGCGATCCCGCCTCCCGATCGCCGATCACCAGGGTGTACGGCGCCTTCCGCAGCTGCGCGGCCCGGACCTTCTTGGCGACGGTCTCGCCGCTCTCGTCCACCGAGGCGCGCAGCCCCGCCGCCCGGAGCTCGGCCGCGAGCGCGCGCGCGGGCTCCAGGTGGCGGTCGGCCACTGGGACGAGCCATACGTGCTCGGGAGACAGCCAGAGCGGGAACGCGCCCGCGTAGTGCTCGATCAGGACACCGCTGAAGCGCTCGAGCGTGCCCAGGATCGCCCGGTGGATCATCACCGGCCGGTGACGCTGGTTGTCCTCCCCCACGTACTCCATCTCGAAGCGCTCCGGAAGCCCGAAGTCGCACTGGACCGTCGTGAGCTGCCAGGGTCGGCCGATCGCATCCCTGAAGTCGAAGTCGACCTTGGGTCCGTAGAACGCACCTTCCCCCTCGGCGATCTGGTACGGGAGCCCGCTGCGCTCCAGCGCGTTCGTGAGCGCCTCGGTCGCCTTGGCGGCCATCCCCTCGTCCACGATCGTCCGCCCCGGGAGCGTGGACAGCTTGATGATCGGCTCGGTGAAGCCGAACGTCCCGAGGATCTCGAGGGTCAGGTCGAAGACCCCCCGGATCTCGTCGACCAGCTGGTCGGGCGTGCAGATGATGTGCGCGTCGTCCTGGGTGCCGCCGCGGATCCGGAGCAGGCCGTGGAGCGTGCCCATCCGCTCGTGCCGGTAGATCGTGCCGAGCTCCGCCAGCCGGATCGGAAGCTCGCGGTAGGACCTGGTCCTGGACCTGTACACCAGGACGTGGAAGGGGCAGTTCATGGGTTTGAGGTAGTAGTCGCCCTGCTCCTCCCGCATCGGGGGGTACATGTTCTCGGCGAACTTCTCCAGGTGTCCCGACGTCTCCCACAGGATCGAGCGCGCGATGTGCGGGGTGACCACGAGGTCGTACCCACGCTCGAGGTGCAGGTCGCGGACGTAGTCCTCCAGCTCCTTGCGGAAGAGGCCACCCTTCGGGTGCCATACCCAGAGTCCCGGACCGAGCTCCTCCGGTGAAGAGAACAGGTCGAGCTCGCGTCCCAGCTTTCGATGGTCGCGCCTCTCGGCCTCCTCGAGCCGCGTGAGGTGCGCCTGCAGATCCTCCTCCGTCGCCCACGCCGTGCCGTAGACGCGCTGGAGCATCGGGCGCGACTCGTCGCCCCGCCAGTAGGCTCCCGCGAGCTTCGTCAGCCTGAACGCGCCGAGCCGTCCGGTCGACGGCACATGCGGGCCGAGACACAGGTCCGACCAGCCGTCGTTGCGGTACACGGTCACCGTGTCCCCGGCCGCGACCTCGCCCTCTTCGAGCGTCTCCACGATGTCGCGCTTGTAGGGCTGGTCGGCGAAGCGTTCGAGCGCCGTCGCCCGGTCGAGCTCCTCGCGCACGAACGGCTGATCGGCGGCCGCGATCTCGCGCATCCGCTCCTCGATCTTCGGCAGGTCCGACTCCGAGATCGGGGCGGAAACCTCCAGGTCGTAGTAGAAGCCGTCCTCGACCGGTGGGCCGATGGCGTACCGCGCGCCCGGCCACAGGTCGCAGACCGCCTGGGCCATCACGTGGGCGGTGGAGTGCCGCAGGACGTGCAGGCCGTCGGGGTCGGATGCCCGGACCGGCTCGGCGACCCCGTCGGTCGCCGGGACGAACGAGAGATCCACGAGCCGTCCATCGAAGCGCGCCGCGATCGCCTCCGGCGGCAGCACCGAGCCGATCGGCTCCCCCTCGGGAAGCTCGGTCACGCCGTCGAGCAGGTCGATCCTGGGCATGGGACGGTCATGATACGGGTGTGCGCTACTCGTACGCGATGGCCTGCAGGATGTTCAGCCGGGCCGCGCGGCGCGCCGGCAGGATCGCCGCCACGACGCCGGCGACGCCGGCCAGCACGACGTAGACGCCGATCTGGACCCCGGGGATCCCGAGCTCGGTGAAGCCCTCCGGCGCGAGCGCCTGCTGCATGATCCACCCGAAGGCGATCCCCACGACCACGCCGAACAGGGCTCCCATCACCGCGATCAGCACCGCCTCCCACCGGACCATCGACCGAGCCTGTCTCCGGGTCATCCCCACCGCGCGGAGCAACCCGAGCTCCCTCGTCCGCTCGTAGATCGACAGGCTGAGGGTATTGACGATGCCGAAGACCGCGATGATCACGGCCATCAGCAGGAGCGCCGTCAACAGGTTCAGGACCTGGTTGAGGAACTGCGCGTACTTCTCGCGGAACGCGGCCTGATCCTGCACGTCGATGTTGGGGAACTCGGCCAGAGCCTGTTCGAGCCCGCGTTGCACGGTCGCGACGTCGGCGCCCGGCTCGACGCCGACGAAGACCATGAAGTCCAACTGCTGCGAGAAGTGCTCCCGGTACGTACGGAGCGAGACCGCGTAGTTGCCGAGGATCCCGTCCTCCGAGTAGATCACGACGATCTGGAGGTCTTGCTGGCCGGTCGCTGCGAACTCCGCCGCCACGCGATCGCCGAGGGTCCACCCGTTGTCGGCCGCCTCGTCCTCGTGGACGGCGACCGTGTTGGGGAGCGAGAGCGACCGGATCGAACCTCCCACCACCCCCACCTCGGCCACGGCGGGGAACGAGCTCGGATCCACCGCCGTGAGGAATGCCGACCCCCCGCGAACCCGGAACGCCTGCTGGCGGAGCTCCGAGACGTGCTGGACGCCCGCCACCTGCCGCATCCGGTCGGCGGCCACCGGGCTGAAGCCCGAGAAGGTGGGAGAGGTCAGGACGAAGTCCGCCCGCAGCGTCCGGTCCAGCGCCGAATCCACGGAGGCCCTCGCCGATGCGCCGAACACCGCCACGAACACGACCAGCCCCAGGCCGATCATCAGGGCTGAGGCCGTGGCGGCGGTCCGCCGAGGGTTCCGCATCGCGTTCTCGCGTCCCAGCTTGCCCGAGAGGCCAATGCCTCGGACCGGGGCGCCGAGCGCGCGGGCGACGGGACCCGAGATCAACGGGGTGAGCATCGCGAGTCCGATGAACGTCACCGCGATCCCGATACCTGCCAGCTGGAGCGCATTGTCGGGCTGCCCGAACAGCCCGTAGAGCACCGGGATCACGCCGCCCGCCAGCACCAGCACGCCGCTGACGAGGCGGAACCGCAGAGACCTGCCGGGCGTGTCCTGGACCTCCCGGAGCGCCTCGACGGGTGCCACCCGGGCGGCGCGGCGGGCGGGCACGACCGCTGCCACGAGGGTCACCAAGGTCCCGACCGCGATCGAGACCACGAACGTCCGGACCTGGATCACCGTGCCCTCGGTGGGGATGTCGAACCCGGTCGCCGCGAGGAGCCCCTTCAGGGCGATCGCGATCCCGATCCCGACGACGACTCCGACCGTCGAGGCGACCAGCCCGACCACGATGGCCTCCAGGATCACCGAGGTCATCACCTGTCGCCGGTTCGCGCCCAGGGCGCGCAGGAGCGCCAGCTCCCGGGTCCGCTGAGCCACGATGATCGCGAACGTGTTGAAGATGATGAACGCGCCCACGAACAGCGCCACAAGGGCGAACACCAGCAGCGCCGTCCGGAAGAACCCGAGTCCCTCCTCGACCATCTCCTGTTGCTCGGCCGCCACGGCGGCCGCCGAGACGGCCTCCGCGCCCTCGGGCAGGACCTCCGTGATCCGACGCGTGAGCTCGATCGGCGAGACCCCTTCAGCCGCCACGACCGAGATCGAGTCGAGCTGGGCGCGCCGGCCGAGCACCGCCTGTGCGGTCCGCAGATCGAACAGCGCCCACGTGGCCCCCAGCAAGCTGTCAGACTCCCCGTACCGGGCGATCCCCACCACCTCGAACTCCTCCGGCGGACCCTGGAAGAGGATCTGCACCCGATCGCCGACCTCGATGCCGTGGCCCTCGGCGGTGGAGGCGTCGAGCACCACTTCATCGGCACCCCGCGGAGGCCGTCCACCGGACGCGATCGTGAACCCGTTCACGTCGTTCCACGACGAGGCCGCCGTCGGGGGTCCCAGCGTGCCGATCGGCTCGCCGGTGGAGGGGTCCACCACCTGGGCGAAGCCGAGCACGTCGCCGACCACCTCCGCGACGCCGGGGACCCGCTCGACGACCGGGAGCATCCACTCCGGCAGCGGCTGGCGGTCCTCCATACCGCCGTTCGTCGTGGCCTGGAACGCGCTCTCGCTGCGGATCAGGACATCGATCTCGGCCGTGCCCGTCTCGATCAGCTGGTTGAACGAGCGGGTCATCGTGTCCGTCAGCACGTAGGTGCCGGCCATGAACCCCACGCCGAGCACGATCGCGAGCCCGGTGAGGACCAGGCGAACCTTCCGCGCGAGCAGGCTCCGGAGCGCGGCCTTGAACACCCTAGGCCTCCAGGAGCTTCAGGCGGTCGAGGATCCGCTCGATCGTGGGCTCGCGCATCTCGTCCACCACGCGTCCGTCGCCGAGGAACACGATCCGGTCCGCGAAGCTCGCGGCGGCCGCGTCGTGGGTGACCATCACGATCGTCTGGCCGTGCTCGTCGACCGCCCTCCGAAGGAACTCCAGGAGCTCGTGGCCAGACCTCGAGTCCAGGTTCCCGGTGGGCTCGTCCGCGTAGACGATCTCCGGACGCGACAACAGCGCCCGGGCGCCAGCGACGCGCTGCTGCTGACCGCCCGAGAGCTCGCTGGGTCGGTGGTCGAGCCGGTCCCGCAGCCCGATGGTGTCGACCACCGTGTCGAACCATCCTCGCTCCGGCCTGCGACCCGCGATGTCGAGCGGCAGCGTGATGTTCTCCTCGGCCGACAGGGTCGGCACCAGGTTGAACGCCTGGAAGACGAACCCGACCTTCTCGCGTCGCAGCAGCGTGAGCTGCCGCTCCGACAGGGTGGTGAGGTCCACGTCGCCGATGTAGACGCGGCCCGACGTGGGGACGTCCAGCCCGGCCATGCAGTGCAGGAGCGTGGACTTCCCCGACCCGGAGGGGCCCATGATCGCCGAGAAGCCCCCCCGTTCGAACTCGACGGAGACGCCGTCGAGCGCCCGGACCTCCGCCGCCCCCTCCCCATAGATCTTGGTCAGGTCGACGGCCCGAGCGGCCGCCGTCCTCGCGCCGGCCGGCGCGAGCTCATCGGTCATGGACATCGGTCACCCCTTTGGCCCTCAGCGGATGCGCGGTGTGGCCTGCCCACGCTACCCGAGGCGCCCAGGACCGACATCGACCTACGACCGGAGGGCCCTCACGGTGCGGGACCTTCCGGCTGGGTCCCCGCCACCGGACGGTGACAGCCTGGAACGGACCCGAAGGGGGTGGTGTGATGACCGAGGAGCGCGCGAAGATCGCCGAGCCGGGACCGCTCGGGCTGGGCGCGTTCGCCCTGACGACGTTCGTGCTGTCCGCCCACAACGCCGGGTGGGCACCCGACGTGATGTGGATCGGCCTGGCCCTGTTCTACGGGGGCCTCGGACAGTTCATGGCCGGGATGTGGGAGTTCCGCGCGGGCAACACGTTCGGGGCCACCGCGTTCTCCACCTACGGGGCGTTCTGGCTGAGCCTCGGCGCGTTCTCGACGCTGCGGCTGTTCGGGGCCGTGCCCCTGGAGGGCGTCGAGCTCCTGGAAGGGCTCGGCTGGTTCCTGCTCGCGTTCGCGATCTTCAACACCTACATGCTGCTGTGGAGCTCGCGGGTGAGCGTGGCGGTCTTCCTAGTGTTCCTCGCACTCGAGGTGACCGAGATCCTCCTCGCAGCGGGGTTCTTCCTGGAGGACGCCGCGGGCGAGGGGCTCGTGATGATCGGCGGGTACGCGGGCGTCGTGACCGCTGCGATCGCCTGGTACGCCTCGGCGGCCGGCGTCGTGAACTCGATGGCGGGCCATCCGGTCCTGGCGGTCGGTCCGCCGCTGTGGCGCGAGCGCGAGCCCGGCGCGCCGGTCGCCCGGGCGCCGAGCCCGGCGCGCGCCGCCTGAGGAACGGCCGCCCGAAGGCGGGCGGCCGACGGACGTGGGCGCGACAGGTTTCGAACCTGTGACCTCTCGCGTGTGAGGCGAGCGCTCTCCCGCTGAGCTACGCGCCCGCGCAAGCTCACGATAGCACCCCGGAGCGTGGGATCCGGACCGGATAGGAGACGGCGGCGCGTGCCCGCGTCGCGCCGCCGTCCATCGCCGAGCCTCGCAGCTCGGACGATCGGGGTAAGTGTGGCACCTGCAAGTCGTCCGACGCAAGCCCGGGCTGGGGCGAAGCGCTCGGTCACCGTTCGGGGTGTCGGGATCGGCGATCACGGGTAGGGTCGAGCACCGTCGTGGTCACCGAGGCCGCATCGTTCGAGGTTCGACCGTGAGGGACCGTCGGATCGGGATCGCGGTGACGGCCGCGGTCCTCGCGTTCGTGCTCGCCGCCGGCCCCTGGTTCGGCGGGTCCGATGACAACGGTCCGGCGGTCGTCGCCCCCTCGCCGATCGGGTCCTCACCCGTTCCGCTCGCCCCGACGCCGTCGGTCGTCCCCAAGCTCCTGGTCCAGACGGGGCAGGTCAGCGGTCGGGGTCCGGCGGGAACGGCCCCTCGATCCCGCCTGCGGTCCGCCGCGGCCGCGATCCGCGCCACGCTGACCGAGCTCTACACGGCTGGCTTCCTGGATCCACAGTCGCTCGACGCCGGTGGGGGCCTCCGGCTCCTCCGGCTGTTCGACCGGGGGGTGCGAGGTCGGGCCAGGAAGGACGTTGGCGAGCTCACGCTCGGCCGCACCGCCCGGGCGCTGGATGAGATCCGCCCCCGACGGGCTCTCCTGTCGATCCGCTTCCTGACCGACCGATCGCACCGCCCGATCACGGCCTTCGCCGAGATGGACTTCGCAGCCACCGGCGTCGCCGGTGATGCCGAGCTCGCGGTCCGTCATCGAGGACGCTACGTGCTCCGCCGCGTGAGCGATGGTTGGAGGATCGCCGCCTACAAGGTCCGCTCGCGGGTGCCGAGCCCCGGCCAGGTTCGCGCGGAGGCGCGCGTAGCTTCGGGGGCCCCGGCGGTTCCCTCGCGGCACCTGCTGTTCGTCCTGGTCATCGGGAGCGACGCCCGTCCCGGGCAGGCGGTCCAGCGCGCCCGGGCGGACTCGATCCACCTTGTGGGGGTGAACCCTGGACGGGACCGCGCCTCGATCGTCGGGATCCCGCGCGACTCGTACGTGACGATCCCCGGCGCCGGCACGGACAAGATCAACGCCGCCCTGGTCCGCGGCGGTCCCGACCTGCTGGTGGCGACCGTCGAGCGGCTGGCCGGGATCCGGATCGACGGGTACGTGCTGACCGGGTTCGAGGGATTCGATGCGCTCGTGAGCGCGATCGGCGGGCTCGATCTCGTCGTCCCCTACCAGATGAGCGACCGAGCCTCGCACGCCCGGTTCCGGCAGGGTCCCACGCACCTGTCGGGGCGCGAGGCGCTGGCCTTCTCCCGCAACCGGCACGACGCGCCCGGCGGCGACTTCGGTCGCAGCCTGAACCAGGGACGGGTGCTGATCGCCGCGTTGCGCGGTCTCCAGGCGGCGATGCGATCAGACCGCGTGGGCCTGCTGCCCTGGGCGCTCGCCGGGGACCGGCACCTGCGGACCGACCTGAGCCTGCGCCACCTCGTGGACCTGGGTCTGGCCGCCGAACGGATCGACCCGGACCGCGTCGGGAACACCGTGGTGCCCGGGCGCGTGGGGTCCGCCGGGGGTCGGAGCGTGGTCTTCCTCTCCACCGGGGCGGACACGGTCTTCCGCGACCTGGCCCGGGACGCCATCCTCGAGCGCTGAGCCGTCTGCCCTTCGGGTCGAGGGGCAGACCTCAGCCCAGGCGCTGGAGGCCGTCGTAGGCCGCGTACTTGTAGGCCTCCGACAGCGTCGGCACGTTGAAGGTCGAGTGGATGAAGTAGTCGATCGTCCCGCCCGCGTGGAGCACCGCCTGCCCGATGTGGATCAGCTCGGCGGCGTCCTCGCCCAGGATGTGGACGCCGAGCAGCCGGCGATCGCCGCGTTCGAACACCAGCTTGACCATGCCCTCGATGGACCCGGCGATCCGGGCGCGCGCGTTGGCCTCGAACCGCGAACGGCCGGAGACGACGTCGATCCCAGCCTCGCGCGCCGCCTGCTCGGTCATCCCGACCATCCCCACCTCCGGGACCGAGTAGACGCCGAAGGGCGGCAAGGGATCCACGGTCTCCTTGAATGGGATGTCGAACGCGTGACAGGCAGCCACCCGTCCCTGCTCCATCGCCACCGAGGCGAGCCCCGGCGGGCCGATCACGTCGCCAGCGGCGTAGATGCCCTCGGCCGAGGTCCGGTAGGTCTCGTCGACCGCGATCCGCCCCCGCTCGTCGGCGCGCACGCCCACTTCCTCCAGGCCCAGCGTCTCGGTGGTGCCGGCGCGTCCGGCGGCGAAGAGCACCGCGTCGGTCTCCAGCGCCTCACCGCCGGAGAGCGAGAGCGTGAGCGCGCCGTCCACGCGCTCGGTGCGCGTGACGCTCGTCCCGGTGAGGATCCGCATGTCCCGGCCCCGGAACACCTCGGCCAAGGCCTCGGAGATCTCGACGTCGGCGAGGGGAAGGACGTGGGATCCACGGTCGATCAGGGTGACCTCCGCACCGAGCGCGAGGAAGATCGACGCGTACTCGCAGCCCACGGCGCCGCCCCCGACCACCACGAACCGGGACGGGATCCGGCGGATCTCGAGGATCGACTCCGAGTCGTGCACGTCGGGGTCCTCGAACGGCACACCCGGCGGGTGGAACGGTCGGGAGCCGGTGGCGATCAGCACCACGTCGCCCTGGAGCGCGCGCTCGCCGTCGTCGGTGACCACGCGGACGGTCCGGTCGGGCCCCAGACGCGCCTCCCCGTGCACCAGCTCGATCCCGTGCCGCTCGATGTTCTGGCTGACCGCCTGGACCGAGAGCTCCACGACCTCGGCGGTCCGGGCCCGCATCCGCTCGAGCACCGTGTCGCGCGTGAGCTCCATCCCGAGCCCGTACAGGTCGCGGCGCCGGAACCCGGTCAGGTACAGGGCCGCCTCCCGCAGCGTCTTGGTCGGGACGCCGGTCTTGCTCGCGGCCGAGCCCCCCGGGTCGCGGCGGCGGTCGACGATCGCCACGCGGTGGTCGAAGTACGCGGCCTGGGCCGCGGCCTTCTCGCCCGCGGGTCCCGCGCCGATCACGACGAGGTCGAACCGCTCCATGGTCACGGTGGGACAGGCTACGACGCCGGGGTCACGGTCGCCCCGCCGAACGGGTTTCGGAGGCCCACGCGTCGGGGAGGTATCCGACGAGAGGGCCGGAAGGAGGACGCCGTGCCGAGATCGCAGATCAAGGACGAGGAGCGGTACCGCAAGCTCCGCCAGCAGGGAGAGAGCAAGGAGAAGGCGGCCAGGATCGCCAACACGCCCCGGACGCAGGCCGGGAAGCGCGGGGGCTCGTCGCCGCCGTACGAGGAGTGGTCGAAGGACGAGCTCTACCAGCGGGCGAAGGAGATCGGCATCGAGGGGCGTTCGGACATGAGCAAGCGGGAGCTCATCTCGGCGATGCGCAACCACTGAGCATCGAGGTCCTGATCGTGCCGCCGCGGCGGCCGCGATCAGGACCGTAGGAGCCCGTGCTCCATCGCGAACATCGCGGCCCCGGCCCGCGTGGAGACGCCGATCTTGGCGTACGCGTGCTGCACGTGATGCTCGGCCGTCCGCCGGGAGATGAACAGGGCCTCGGCGATCGCCTTGTTCGACAGGCCCCTGGCCACCAAGCGGAGCACCTCGACCTCGCGGTCGGAGAGGCCCGCGGGCCACGCGGCCCGGGCGGGGGCCGACCGACCCGCCGCCTCCAGGATCGCGCGGGCGCACTCCGGGTCCAGGCGACCGGCCTTCGCCTCGGCGGTCACCAGCTCGGCGGCCTCCGCGGGATCGTGGGCGGGCCGGTGCGGACGGGCCTCCGTCAGCGCGTGGAACACGTCCGCCGCCGCCAGCAGGCGGGACTCCGCCGGGACCTCGACGGCCGAGGCTCCGTGGTGGTACCCGGACCCGTCCTGACGTTCGTGGTGCATCCCGGCGATCCGCGCCAGCGGCCGCAACGCCTCCGAGCGCGAGAGGACGCGTTCGGTGTGGTACGGATGCAGCCGGATCTCTTCCCATTCCCGGGTGGTGGGCGCCCCCGGCTTCTCCCACACGCCCGCCCCCACCGCGGTCCGGCCGAGGTCGTGCAGCAGGGCCGCCAACCGGACCGCCCGCGGATCGGGGAGCCCCACGCGTCCGGCGGCCGCCGTCGCGAGCCCCGCCACCCCCGACGAGTGCCCGAGGGTGAACGTGGTCTTCAGGTCCACCATGTCGGCGAAGGCCTCGGCCACGGTGTCCAGGAGGTCGTCGGGGACCCGCAACACCGGTTCGGGCTCGGCCGCCAGGACCGCGACCCACGGGTCCTCCTCCTCGAGCCGCCCCAGCGTCGAGGGCCCGACGTCGCGGAACGCCTCCGCCACCGCGGGGTCGAACCATCCGCCCGAGCGACGCTCGATCATCGCGAGCGCGGCCTCCGGGCCGCCGAGACGGTGGAAGATGACCGCCTGCGTCGCCGGCTCGGCGATCCGGGCGGGCAGCGCGACGTCCTCGCCCCGCAGGCCCTGGGGCGCTCCCTTCCCGTCCCAGCGCTCGAGGCTCTCGTCCAGCGCCCGGCGGACCCCTTCGCCGAACCCCAGGCGCCTGGCCATCCCGCTCGCCACCTCGCACACGGCCCGCGCGATCGTCCGGTCGGCCTCCTTCCCCGTCATCGCCGCTCGGACGACGTATCGGGGGCGACCGAGGCCGGCGCCCCGGCCGGTGAGCCGCATCAACCCGAACAGCTCCCCGGGACGGCTCACGTCGGTCCGCTCGGCGACCACCCGCATCCCCAGGTCGTCGGGACCGAACCAGTACGACTCCTCGTGCGAGGTCGCGGTGCATCCGAGGTGCTTAAGGAGCGTCGTGTAGAAGACGTCGGCGACCTCGGGCTCGGGCAGGTCGATCCCCCTGGCTATCTCGGTGGCCACGACCGTTGCCCGGATCGCCTTCTCCGGCGGCTGACCCATCGCCAGATCGGTCGTGAGGGATAGGGCCGCCAGAAGGTCGGCCAGGCGGAGCTCTCTTCCGGCCACGACGCCTCCCCGGTCCGGATGGCCAAGGATAGGCGGGCTCGGCGCTCCCAGCCGAAAGGATGGGCAGTCCTACCGATGCTCGCTCGGACCTCACCCGGGCATCCTCCGGGGGACGAGCGAGGAGGAAAGGGACATGGCCAGGACCCTGAGCATCGATCCCGGTGCCGCAGATCCGAGGACCAAGGCACCGGTCGCGAGGCCGGCGCTGTTCACGCCGGCGTTCCTGACGGTCGCGCTGGCGGAGCTCGCGTACTTCACGGCCGACGGGGTCCTGCTCCCGGCCCTGCCCCGCTTCGTCGAGGGCCCGCTCGGTGGGGGGAACGTGGCGGTGGGCGTGGTGATCGGCGCCTTCAGCATCTCGGCGTTCTTCCTGCGACCCTGGGCCGGCGCGACCTCCGACCGCCGCGGACGGAGGCTGATGATGGTGGCCGGGGCCTCGCTGTTCGCCGTGTCGGTGGCCGGGTACCTCGTCGCCACCTCGGTCTCGGTGCTGGTCGGCATGCGGCTGCTCACGGGGGTGGGCGAGGCGCTGTTCTTCGTCGGCGCGCTCAGCGCGAACGTCGACCTCGCGCCGCCCGAGCGGCGGGGCGAGGCGTTCAGCTTCGCTTCGCTCTCGATCTACCTAGGGATCGGCGCCGGGCCGTTCCTCGGCGAGGCCGTGATCGACCGCCTGGGGTTCCGGGCGGCATGGCTGGTCGCGGTCGGGCTGGCCGGGGTGGCCGTCGCGCTCGCGCTGCGGCTCCCCCCGATGCGGCCACAGGCGGGCGGTGACGCGGGGGAGCACCGGCTCGTCCACCGAGCCGGGCTGTTCCCGGGGCTGATCCTGCTGGCCGCGCTGTGGGGGATGGCCGGGTTCTTGGCGTTCGTCCCGCTCTACGCGCTCGACATCGGGATGGGTGGCGCGAGCCTGGTCCTCGGCCTCTTCTCTGGCATCGTCGTGCTGATCCGCAGCGTCGGGGCGCGGATCCCGGACGTGCTGGGGGCCCCGCGGGCCACGCGGGCGGCGCTCGCCGTCTCGTCGGTGGGCCTGGCCACGATCGGGCTTTGGCGGTCGCCGAGCGGGCTGATCGCGGGGACGATCCTCCTCGGGATCGGAGTCGGGCTGTTCACGCCGGCGCTGTTCTCGCTCGCGCTCGAAGGGGTCTCGCCGAGCGAGCGTGGAGCCGTGATGGGGACCGTGAGCGCCTTCATGGACGTCGCCTTCGGCCTGGGACCGGCCACACTGGGGTTCGTCGCGGCCGCCGTTGGTCGTGGTGGGACGTTCCTGGCCGGCGCGGCGGTGGCGGCGATGGGGCTCGTGCTGGTCGTCGGATCGAGGCTCGGCCGTCCGAGGACCGGGTCGTGAGAGGGATCAAGCGATCTCGAACGGGATCGTCCTTCGCCGGTCGCGCGTGTCGTCGATCAGCACCAGGGCGTATCGCCCCTCCGGCGGATCGGGGACCGTGAACCGGACCCGCTGATCCGGCAGGGTGGTCCCGAGCCGCAGGAGCTCGATCGGCCCGTCCCCGGCCGCGATCGTGGTGCCGTCGGGCAGCTCCAGCGCCAGGTTGTTGCCGAACGCGAACGCGAAGCCGCCCTCGTAGGAGCCCATGTTCGAGACGTCGAAGTCCAGCGTGAGCGCGAGGGAGCCCCGCTCGATCTGCTGGTGCGTCTCGGGGACGTCCGCCCGGAGCTCGCCACCGGTGAGCGCGATCCCGAGCGCTCCCGCTCTCGTCTCCCCCTCGAGCTGCAGTGAGCGCGGCTCGAGGGTCACCGCCTCACCGGTCCCACCGAGCGGGATCACGGCCTGGTTGTTCTCCGCCAGGCCGATGGTCAGCACTGCGTCGTCGAACGTGAACACCTCGTCCACGTCGAACACGAACGCACCCGCGCCGGTCGCGAGCCCGGGGACGTTCGGTAGGTCCTGGTCGAACGACGGCTCGTAGAAAGCTCCGCCCGAGGCGAGCGAGGGGGTCCCGTCGAAGACCGCCGGGATGGACCCGAGGTTCTCGAACATCGCCTCGATCGAGACGGTCCGTTCGGCAGGATCGAACGTGGCATCACCGACCGAGACGTGGAAGCCGGCGAACCAGAACTCACCGTCGACCGAGACGCTGGTGGGGGTCGCGACCTCCGGCGTCGGGGTCGCGGTCGCGGTCGGGCCCGTCGCGCCGGTCCCCGCGGTGGGGCCCGCCGACGGCTCCTCGTCGCCTCCCGAGCAGGCCGCGAGGACGACGACCAGGACCGCGAAGACGAACCGCTTTCCAGGCATCGCCCTCCGTTCGTCGGGCCGCGTCGCGCTCACCACCTGGAAAGCATCCTCGCTGGTGCGCGACGATCGGGTCAAATGGGATCGACGATCGAGTCAGGCAGTGAGATCGGCGTGACGTGGTCGGGCGTGACCTCGGCGGTCACCGCCGGTGTCAGCGGCCGATGGTCCGAAGGCCCTCGACGAGCGAGTCGACATCGCTCGCGTCGTTGTACAGGTGGAGCGAGACGCGCAGGTGCTCCCCTCTGCCGCTGCAGACGATCCGGTGCTGCTCGGCGAGGATCCGCTGGGCGTCCCGGACATCGGAGGTCGGATGGCGCAGGGCCACGATGTGGTTGCTCGACGCGGGATCGACGAGCGATCGGAACGGCGACCATCCGAGGCGCTCGGTGCCTTCGATCAGCCGGCCGGCGAGTGCCCTGGCGTGGTCGGCGATCCGTTCGATCCCGCAGGCCCGGAGGAGCTCGATCGAGGTCTGGAGCCCGATCGCAGACATGTAGGAGATCGTCGAGAGCTCGAACCGGCGGGCGTCCGAGGCGAGCGACAATCTCGTCGGATCGAACGCGAAGGCGTCCTCGGTCCCCTTCCAGCCGATGAGCCGTGGCAGCTCGGCGACGAGGTCGGGCGCCAGCGCCAGCAGCGCCACCCCGCCGTGCGACGACAGCCACTTGTAGCCGCTGCTCACCACCGCATCCGCCGACCACGCCCGCACGCTCACGGGGCCGGCCCCGGCGAGTTGCGTCGCGTCGACGATCACCCGACATCCCACGTCCTTCGCCCGGGCGGTCACGGCCGGCACGTCGATCGAGGTGCCGGTCGCGTACTGCACGGCGCCCACGCACACGGCCTTCGTCGAACGATCGATCGTCCGGACGAGCTCCTCCGTGAGGTCGGCGTTTGGCATGTCCTCGACCCAGGCGATCGGCGTGCCCCGGCGCTCGCGTTCGGCGAGCCAGGGGTACGTCACGCTCGGGAAGTCCGAGGAGACGAGGACGACGGAGCCATCGATCGGCTCGAGCATCGCCGCGACCTGTCCGAGCGCCTCGCTCGCCCCTCCGGTGATCGCGATCGACGACGTGGGAGCGTCGAGGAGCTCGGCCGCCGCCGCCCGGAGGTCGTCGAGGAGGTGCGCCTCGTCGTCGTCCGACAACCGGAGGTTGCCGTGCTGCCCGACCTCGCGCAGGAACGCCACCATCGCGTCGACCGCCTGCGTCGGGACGAGCCCGAGCGACGCCTGGTTCAGGTACGTGCACCCCTCGAGGGCCCGGTAGTCCGAGCGCGGGACGAGCGCGGCCTGGGTCCCCATCACCTGGTGTCGTAGCACGGATCGCGGCCGCATGAGGTTGGGGGTCGACGCGGGCACGCTCACGCCGGGAGCCGGCTCGGCGGACGGGGTCGGCGGGGGCAACAAGAGTCCACTTGAAAACGAGGTTGTCGGTGAGAACTTGGGTCCATGATCGACCTGGCGGTGATCGAGGACCCGGCTGCGGCCGAAGCGTCCCTGGACCCCATCCGGACCCGGCTCCTGGCCGAGCTCGCCGAGCCGGCCTCCGCCACGACGGTGGCCGCCCGTGTGGGCCTCCCCCGTCAGAAGGTGAACTACCACCTCCCGAACGCTGGAACGGCACGGGCTCGTCGAGCTCGTCGAAGAGCGGCGCAAGGGAAACGTGGTCGAGCGCCTCCTCCGGGCGACCGCGTTCTCCTACGTGATCTCCCCCGCGGCGCTCTCGGCGTTGCAGCCCGATCCGGCGAGGACAACCGACCGGCTCTCGGCGCGCTGGCTGATCGCGCTCGCGGCCAGGCTCGTCCGCGAGGTCGGCGAACTCCTCGCCGGCGCCACGGGTGCGCGCAGGCGCCTCGCGACCTTCGGCATGGACGGCGAGATCCGGTTCGCCTCGGCGGCCGACCGCGCCGCGTTCGCGGAGGAACTCACTGCGGCCGTCACGCGACTGATCGGCAAGTATCACGATGAGCATGCGAGGGGTGGGCGCGACCACCGGGTGATCGTGGCCGTGCACCCGAGCGTGAAGCCCGAGGAGGACCGGCCTGAACGCTGAGCCGGCGAGGAGGAAGGAGCGGACGATGGGCAAGGCGTTCGAGCTAGAGCACCGCATCGACGTCGAAGCGACCGCAGAGGAGGTCTGGGAGGCGATCGCGACGGGCCCCGGGGTCGACGCATGGTTCATGGGGCGCAACGAGATCGAGCCGCACCAGGGCGGCAGGGTCCGCATGACGCTGCGGGGGGAGACGGACGAGGCGACAGTGACGGCCTGGGAACCGCCGACGCGGTTCGCGAGCCGAACGCCGGAGGCAACGGACGGTGCGTTCCACGCGTTCGAGTACATCGTCGAGGGCCGGCAGAAGGGCAGCACGGTCGTCCGATGGGTGCACAGCGGCTTCCTCGGCGAGAACTGGGAGCAGGAGTACGAGGGCCTCTCCGAGGGCGACCCGATGTACTTCGACAAGCTGCGCGTGTACCTCACCTACTTCCGCGGCCGGACGGCGACGCCGGTGAGCGCGTTCGGACCGGTCGTGCCGGACCGGGACGAGGCATGGCGCACGTACCGGCGCGGTCTCGGCCTCGAGGGCCCGGTCGCGATGCACGACGTGGTGCACCTGACCCCGGCGGGCCTGCCCGAGCTTCGCGGCGTGGTGGACTGGGTGTCGCGGGACTTCCTCGGCGTCCGCACCGACGATGGGATCTTCCGGTTCATGCACATCAGCGTGTTCGGCGGCCCCACCGGGGTCGGCCACCACGTCTTCGTCGACGGCCTCGATCAGGCGGAGACCGAGCGCGCCTGGGGCGAGTGGCTGAGCGGGCTCTTCTCGTAGCGGCCGCGACCCTCGATCCGGTCGATCGGCGAGCCCGGCGAGCTCTGCCACGCCGCTAAGCTCCGAGCAGATGACGGACGAGGAACAGCACGAGGGGAGTCCGGGGGCGCACCCGGGCCTGGACGCGGCGGATGCCGGAGCGCTCATGTGCGGGGGCGAGATCGTCGTGCTGCATGTGCCGTTCCTCAAGGTCGTAGGTGGAGCCGGGAGCCGTCCCGCGCCGCGGTTCGCCGACCACGCTCACCACGACTGGGCCGAGTGGCGCCGGGAGTTCTGCCGGCGGTTCTGCCGGTGCTCGGAGGGCGTCGAGGTTCGACTGGAGGTCGGCCTGGGACCACCCGGCCCCGCCATCGTGGAGGCGGCGCGGCGGCTCCGGGCCGAGCTTGTGATCCTCAGCTGGGGCCGGTTCACCTCGGGGCGGGCCGAGACGGTCAAGACGGTGCTCGGGAGCTCCCCGGTTCCGATGTTGGTCGTGCGGGCGGACCCTCGCCACGCCGATTGAGAGGAGTGATGGTCATGGCTCCGGTCAAGGTCGCGATCAACGGGTGCGGGGTGATCGGCAAGCGGGTGGCCGACGCCGTCACCCTCCAGCCCGATATGGGGCTCGTAGGCATCGCCGACGTCGCTACCGACTACCGGATCCAGCTCGCGGCCGGCCGCGGCTACCCGGTCTTCGGGGCGACGCCGGAGGCGGTCTCGGCGATGCGGGAGGCCGGCCTGAAACCTGCGGGGAGCCTCGAGGACCTGCTCCGGGAGGTCGACGTGGTGGTGGACGCCGCGCCGAAGAGGGTCGGCGCAGCGAACAAGGCGGCCTACGAGGCCGCCGGGGTGAAGGCCATCTTCCAGGGCGGCGAGAAGCACGAGCTCACGGGGACCTCCTTCGTCGCCCAGGCCAACTACGAGGAGGCGGTTGGCAGGGACTCCGCCCGGGTGGTCTCCTGCAACACGACGGGCTTGGTCCGGGTCCTCGGGTCCCTCCGCGCTGCAGGCCTGCTCGCTCGGGCCAGGGCGGTGCTGATCCGCAGAGGCACCGATCCCTGGGAGTCGCACAAGGGTGGCCTGATCAACACGCTCCTACCCGAGTCCAAGGTGCCCTCCCACCAGGGTCCGGACGCTCGCACGGTGATCCCCGATCTGGACATCGTGACGATGGCGGCCGCCGGGCCGTTCAACCTGGCCCACACGCACTTCACCGTGGTCGAGACGCCCAGGGAGGCCAGCCGTGAGGGGGTCCTGGAGGCCCTGCGGCAGGCGCCGCGTATTGCCCTCGTCCGCGCATCGAACGGCGTGGAGGCGGCCAACTCGGTGATCGAGATCGTCCGGGATCTCGGCCGGCCTCGGGCCGACCTGTGGGAGGTCGCGCTGTGGGAGGACACCCTGGCCGTTTCGGGGAGGGAGATCTTCCTGTCCTACGTGGTCCACAACGAGGCCATCGTGACGCCTGAGAACGTCGACGCGATCCGGGCCATCACCGCGATCGAGACCGACGGCGCGAAGTCGATCGCTCAGACCGACCAGTCGCTCGGAATCCGGAAGGAGCTGCCGTAAGGAGGGGTTCTGACTGCCCGGCCAGACGTCGGCGTCCGCCGGGCCATCCACCGATGGACGTTCTTGGGGCTGCCGGCGGGCCTTGACCCGCAGGCGTCTGGCCACGCTGTCTAGATCCTCACCCGGAGCAGCCGCATCAAGCACGTCCCTCTTGCGCCGGACCGACCAGCGGAACTCCCTGTCAGACTGCTTCTTCTCGGCCAGCACCGCCATCTTGGGAGCTCCTCCCGCGCCATCCTCCAGGCGCTCGTCGGGTATCCAAAGGGAACCGGGTGCGGTGGCCTCGTACCGGACCCGGCTGGAGGGGGCGGGGGGACGCCCAATCCGCGCACCGTCCCGCGGTGCAGGCGTGCATCCGGTGCCCCGCAGGGCTCGGTACGTCACGAACACCACCACCGATCCCATCGGCAGCGCGCCGATCACGTCGGTGAACGAGTGCACGCCGATGTAGATCCGCGAGAATCCAGCGAAGCGGGCGCGGCGGTCGAGGTCGTGGTCGACTCGCTCGCCAACCCGCTTTCGGTATCTGTCTCCGGTTCAGTCCCGGCCGTGCCCGGGCCCGACAGCATGAGGACCAAGGCACCGATCGTTCTCAACCCACGCGCCCTGAGCCCGGGTTCCCGTATCCGCAGGTTCCGCGATGTCCTAGCTCCCCTCAAGGATCAGGCCCATTCCCCGTGCGGGAGGACCGGCTTGAACTCGATGACGACCCTACCGATCGGATCGGGCGCCCTGAAGCCGTACGAGAGCTCTGCCTCGACTTCGTCGCCACCCCAGCCCGGCCCGAACCCAGCCTCCGCGAACGCCGCATCGAGGACTCGGGCTTCCTCGGTCGTGACCACCGAGCAGTTGGAGCCGACCGGGGTGGGCTCGCTGATCTTGGGAGGGTTGAAGTAGAACCACGTTTGCACGGTTCGATCCTTCGTGCGCAGCAGATCCTCGGCCGCAGACGGAAGCGACGCTAACAGGCGGCCCGCTCCGATCGGCTCGGAAACGGGAACCTGGGGGCCGTAGCAGACGGCGAAACGCGACGGCACGTAGGCCCGGATCTCCGCATCCGCCCACGCCCTCGCCGGAAGCCACGAGGCGGGATCGCCGAGCCGCCCATCGAGCCGCAACAGAACCTCTTGTTGCTCATTCGTCGCGGGTTCCTCGGGACACGAGATGGTGGCAGACCCCCTGTAGGTGATGCTCACGACCCGGTTGCCCTCGCGCACCTCGATCAGGTTGAAGCAAGGAACGTCGGCAGAGATGCTCAAGGTACTTTCACTATCGAAGAGGCGCGCGGAGGTGACCTCAGTGACCTCCGACCTAGCGAGCTCGACACCTTCAGGCGTGAGGCGCCGTTCGAGGTAGCCCGTGAAGCTATCGTGGGAGGCACCGTAGTTCTGGCCCCAGATCACCCGGCCGTCCGCGTACACCCACATAGCGGTGATCCGGCCATCTCTTGTGGTTCCTCCGTAGAAGCGAAGCACGGGATCACCGGTCTCGGGCATGCTCGGCGTCGCTCCTACCGGTGGCAGCCCGATGAAGCCCACGCGCTCGGTGGGGGTCTGCGCGGTCGCCGTCGGACCGGTGACCTCGCCTCCGGGAACGACGGGCGTCTGGGTGCGATCGGACCCGCCGCCGCTCGTCACGAGCCAGACCGCCGCGACGAAGACGGCGATCCCGACGACGCCGGCCGAGATCCGCTGCCTCTGACGCTTGCGGTCGCGGCGGCGCGCCACGTCGTCGAACGTGAAGCCTGCTGGACGAGCGACCCGTTCGAGATCGCGCTCGAGGAGCGTTCGGTAGTCAGACATCGGTTCCGTCCACCTCTCGTTTCAGCGCCGTGCGGCCCCGATGCTTGAGCACCCCGATCGTCGAGGCCTTCACGCCGAGCACCCGTGCGGCGTCTTCCGCGCTGTAGCCGAGCAACTCGGTGAGCACGAGCGCGGCGCGCTGCCGAGGCGTGAGGGCTCGAAGAGCCTCGCTCAACATCACCGCCGAATCCGCCGGCGCCGAGGTCGTCCTCGGCGATAGGGAGGCCGCGATACGACCGAACAGCTTCGCCCGTCGATAACGCTTGCGGAAGGCGTTCATCGCGGTCCGGTGGAGGTATCCCGCTGGGTTGTCCATCAGCTGGACCCGGTCCCAGCGCTCCCACATGGCCACGAACGCATCCTGCGCGATCTCCTCGGCCTCGGAGCGATCGCCGGTCACGAGGGCCAGCAGGTCGCAGAGGCGATCCCGCTCGAGCTCGAAGAACTCCTCGAAGGGCACGACCGTGGCGGCTGCGTGGTTCACGCCTGCCAGGTCGTTCGCCGAGAGCGCCTTCG
Source organism: uncultured Actinomycetes bacterium (assembly GCA_964640085.1). Taxonomy (GTDB): domain Bacteria; phylum Actinomycetota; class UBA4738; order UBA4738; family HRBIN12; genus CAZXFA01. Next base: position 115,510 of record CAZXFA010000003.1, read on the forward strand.
ACTCTCCCATCATTCCTTCTGATCCACCAGGGCCCCCGGACATTTCGCTCGGTGGAGTTTGCCTCGTCGTCGGGGCGGGCGCGACGCGATCGCGAGCGCGACTCGGGAACGGCCTCTGACCCAGCTTCGCTGGTGGGCGCTAGAGGATTCGAACCTCTGACCTCTTCCGCGTCAAGGAAGCGCTCTACCCCTGAGCTAAGCGCCCGTGACCCGGCATGGTACCGGACGACGAGGCGGGGACCGGAATCGAACCGGTGTACGGGGCTTTGCAGGCCCCTGCCTAACCACTCGGCCACCCCGCCGGAGGACGACCCGGGTCCCCGGGCCGTCATCAGTCTACGGGAACCGCCGGACACGACAGGGGCGAGTTCTCCCGCATGGGGTCGTTCGACCCTCGGCGTCGCGGCGCTTTCGGCGACCGCATCGACCGGGATCTCCTGGGCACCTGATCCCGTGGGGCGCGCCGGACCCCAGGGCGTGAGGTTCGAAGGACGGAGCAGCGACGCCGAGCGGACGACCGATCCAAGCCCGGGACCCCAGCTTGACAGGGGCGCTCCGGCGTGCCCGGACCCAGGCCGTGGCGTCCCGGCGGATCCGCTAACCGCCGCTCAGCAAGGCGGTGCGCCGGATGGGTCAGGAGTGGCCCGGACCGCGCGACCGTGACCCAAGGTCCGGACCTCGCGCGGGCTGGGCGCATCGGGGAGTCCAGCGGGAAGCTCACCGGATGCTTCGAGAGGCAGGACGGAACGGACGCGGATCGTGAAGGCACTCGGCCATCCTCGCGCCCTATCACGAGGGCGATGCGTCCAGCAGTCCCCCGGCGGGCACTGCGCATAGACCTTCGACCGACCCGGGTAGCGACCGTTGGCGGATGTCCCTGGTCCCCCGGACGGCTTACCTTGGATGCGTGCAGTCGCTCCTCCCAGAATCGCTCCACCAGCGGCACGACGATGGTCGTGTTCGTTGCCACGTCTGCCGACACACCGAGTTCGTCCACGCCGACGACGGCGCCCGCCGGTGCCTCTACTCCGAGTGTTCCTGCAGCGGGTTCCGACAGGCGGTCCAGGCTCACCCGTCCCCGCATCGACCGGAGGGGCCAGGATCCGACTGACGCCGGGCGCTGCTTCAGGACCCTTCGAGGTCACGCTTCCGCTTCGAGTGGATCGAGGTGCCCGGAGGGCGGTCGGTGTCCAGACGGATCGACTGCAACGACAGGGTGCCTGCCAGCTGGCGCCCTCGACGCACGCATGATGCCCAGGGGAGACCGAAGTGGGACCACGATCTTCTTCGATCGCCGAGTGGAAGAGGTCGACAGTCTCGTGGATGTTTCCGACAGATCTCGGCGTCTCACCGGCTTCGTCAACAGCCACACCGAGGAGCGCACCCTCAGCAGGGAGGTGGGACGACCGATCCTGCGAGCGGCGACGGTCGCGCTCGGCCTGACGCGGTCCTAACGCGAACCGTGCTTAGGGGCCGGAATGATGGCAGCCCCAGTAGTCAGCGCCGGCGAAGTCCAGGAAGGACCATTCCCCCTCGTGCGGACAGGCTTGACCGGCGAAGAGGTCGGCGCGGATGAGCATCTCCGTCCCGGAGAACGCTTCTGTGGTGCCGTCGTAGACGTTGAGACTGAGACTGGGCGGAGTGGCCGTGCCCGTGATCAGGTCAAGAAGGGTGGGCCTGCCAGGCGCTGCACAATGGAAGAAGCCGAGGATGGTTACGTCGGGGCTGCAGTCCCATCCCGCCGCCTGAGCCTTCGCCTTCGTGGCGTTCGGAGCGGACAGCGCCGTCCCAGTGACACCCGGGATCGCGACCAGTGAAGCCATTGAGACAGCTGCCACAACGACGAAGCGCTTCATGGCCACCACCTTTCGTGTGCCGTAAGCGTGGGCCACCCAACCTACAAGGCTTGCTGGAGGGAGTCAAAGCCGTCGATCGGCCCATCTACCGATGCTATGAGCTCCATCACCTGCAGGATCCGAGACCGTGCGTCCGGACGGAGCTTGAGCCCCGAACGCGGGAGCGCCTAGAGAGCCCGGGTCCGGCTCCCCACGCCCAGCTGCTCCACTTGTTCACCTTGCACGAATCCGAGCGTGTCGACGCATGGGCGAGTTCTGGCAACCTCGATACCCGCATCGTCCGCGGAGGAGGATCCGGTGCTGCCGACCGTGCTGGTGGGGATGCTGAGGGGGACAGACCGCTGAGGCGGTCTGGGCGACCGCTATGAACCGTAGGTGGACCTTCGCGCTGAAAGGTCGAAGCTACCTCTCAAAGCGTGGCGACGAGCCAGAGGCGATCGGAGGCGAGCTCGAACGGTTCGAGCTTGTCGTCGAGCGTCTCGAACGAGGTGAACCCGGCCTCCATGAGCAGGTCCGTGAGGTCCTTCACGGGGTAGAGGCGCATCGACGACCGGTGCTCGGTACGCTCCCCACCGCGCAGGAACGTCCACGTCGTCTCGATACGGCCGGTCGTGACGGCGAATGACCGCTCCTCGAGCACGATCGTCCCCTCGACCTCGAACCAGTTCCGCTCGCCGAAGCGGGCCAGGATCGACTCGAGCGCGGGAACGTCGATCAGGTAGCGCCCGCCGGGCCGCAACGCGTGGGCGGCGGCGGTCGCCTGAGCGAGGTTCCCTTCCTCGTCGAAGTACCCGAACGACCCCCAGAAGCACAGCGTGGCGTCGAACTGCTCCTCGTACGGGAGCTCGCGCATGTCCGCCTTCTCGTACCGCACACCGTCATCACGGGCGCGGGCGACCTCGAGGAACCGGTCGGTGATGTCGACGCCGACGACGTCGCACCCACGCGCCGCGAGCCGGCTCGCGATCCGTCCGGTCCCGCATGGAACGTCGAGCACCCGCATCCCCGGCTCGAGCCGCAGGGCTCGGACCACCCGATCCGCCTGATCAGCCGCGTCCTCGGCCGAGCCCCACCCCAGCTGGACCCGCTGCCAGGCGGGGGACTCGAACATCTCCTCCCACCACTCGCTCACGGAAGCCACCCTAGTCCTGAGCCGGTCAGGCTGGGTGAGGGTCCTGGGCGGGCCGGGTCCGGCAGCCCTACCTGCGGTCACTCCTCGTCCATAGCCTCACCACGGTCCCTCCCATCTGAGTGCGCACGCTCCCCCACGAGGAGAAGCGCACCCTCACCGGGGAGGGGGTAGGCGTGATGCGACGGACGGCGCATCTCACATCGAGGGATCGAGTCGCGACGGTCTTCGTCGGGGCGGGCGCGCTCGTCTACCTGCTCTGGCTGGCCGGCGTCGGGTCTCGGGTGGAGACCGACGTAAGAGTGGTCACCGGGACCGTCCTGGCGCTGGGGTTCTGGGCCTCCGCCTCCGCCGTCGTCCCCGGCTTCGACGGACTACTGCACGGCTCGAAGTTGTACCTCGCTATCACGTCACTGCTTGGGCTCGGTGCGTTCGGCGTCGGGATCGTGGCCCTGGTGAGCGGGAGCGAGCTCGCACTCGGCGTCCTGGTCGCGACCACCGTCGTGCTGTGGGCAATCTCCACGGTGCGGCACGCGAACGCTGCGGCGAGCGAGCCGCGTGCCGGTGGAAGCTCGACACTCGCCGGTCTCAGCCGTTGAGGACGGGCGGCCCAGCATCCCGGCGGTGCTCGGTCGGGTCTGCGGGAGGCTCAGCCCAGCCGTGAGTCTTGGCGTGCCGGGCGGAACGGTCCGCTGGCGCGTCTTCTGAGCAGGAGGGACGGGGAGTGGGAACCGCGACCGTAGCCCAGGAGCTCCAGCGCACCCGGGAAGGGCTGGCCGAGGTCTACGAGGTAGCCTGCCAGGGTGTCGGAACAGGTCGAGGAGCCTCGGTCCGCGCCGCGCAAGGGGTGGGGACTCGCCGAGGGTGATCCGATCGTCCCCGGTCGATCCGTGTTGGATGAGATCGGGGGTGGATCGGACTACGAGGTGTTCCTGGCCTGGGATGAGCACCTCCACTCCCTCGTCGTCACGAAGCTCCTTCGGCCGCACCTGGTGCACGACGAGCACGCCCTGCGGTCCCTTGCCCGCGAGGCGGAGCTTCTCGAACGGCTTTCGCACCCGGTCATCGTCCGTGGATTCGCCGCCGTCCTGAAGGGTGATCGGCCCCATCTTGTGCTCGAGCATCTGGAGGGGCCGACGCTGGCCCGAACGATCCGGCGTGCGGGCCCACTGACGGTCGAGCAGCTCGTTCCCCTTGCATTCCAGCTCGCCAGCGCGCTCCAGTACCTTGCCAACGAGGAGGTCGTTCACCTCGATGTGAAACCGGGAAACGTGATCCTGGGCGCCCCGCCGCGTCTGGTCGACCTCAGCGTGGCAAGAACGGTCGAGGCGGCCGCACTCCTCCGGACTCCGGTCGGGACCGACCCCTACATGGCCCCCGAGCAATGCGATCCCACGCTCGCCGGGATCGGTCCGGCGGCGGACGTGTACGGGCTGGGCGCGACCCTGTACGAAGCCATCAGCGGCAGCGTGCCGTTCCCCCGTCCCCGACACTTCGATCGCGAAGATCCGGCCCGGCGGTTCCCCCAGCTGAACGGTGCTCCTGCTCCGCTACCATCCGATCGCGCGGGGGGCCTCGCCGAGATCGTCTCCGCGTGCCTTTCGTTCGAACCCGCGCGACGGCCGACGGCGGCTGAGGTCGGCGACCAGCTCGAGCCGCTCATCGAGGCGATCAAGCCACGTCGGATCCTGGGGCGAGCGCGTCCCCGGCTACGGTGAGCGGACGCCCCCGGCTACGGTGAGCGGAAGGGCGACCCCGAGCGGCCCTTCCCCGTCGTGCTCGAAGACCTATCAGCCTCGACCGTCGGTCGCCGTATGTGTGTTCCCCGTTGGGCCCGTGTGTCGGTTCCCGTCCGTCAGGGTGCCGTCATCGGGGCCGGCCGTGTTGGTCGGACCCGTGTGTTGGGCTCCGTCCGTGAAGGTCCCGGTGTTGCCGGTCGGTCCCGTGTGACGATCACCGTCGGTCAACGAACCGGGATCACTTCGTCCGGTCGTCCCCGTTGCTCCGGTCGCGTCGCCCGTCGTGTCGTCGTCACCGACCCAAGCGTCGTCGTCACCGCCCTCGTCCTCGGCGTCGAAGCGCATCACCGCGGGATCGTCTGACCCTCCCCGGTCATCCCCGCCGGCACCCCATGCCGGGGCGAGCCGGAGGAATCCGAGAGCGGCGAGCGCAACAACGGCGACCGCCACGATCAGCCATGATGGCAGTCGGTACGTCTCCTCCTCGTGCACAGCCAGAGCACGCGCCACTCTGACGACCGGGCGAGAGACCTCGTCTTCCTGCTCCATGTCGACCTCCTACCTCGGCGGCTCTCCCATCGGCCCTTCGTCCGTCTGCACGCTCTTCGGTATAGAAGGGAGGTGGGAAGGGCAAACCCAAGCGCGGGCTAATGGCAGGTTAAGGCTCCACTGAATCGCCTGAGTCGACGGGCCGTTCACGTCGAAGCCGAGGATCCTCTAGACCCGGTCCCCCCTGCTTGTCCGGACGGAGATCGCTTCTGGAACGCCGACCATCATCACCCGCGCCCGGGGTTCACGGGATCGATGAGGTAGGCCCAAGGGATGTTCCACCTGTACCTGGAGCGGACGACGGGACTCGAACCCGCGACCCCCACGCGGGAACTGTGATCCAGAGTGTGACCTGACTCAGGCGTCGAGCGCCTCGCGCAGCGCCGCGATGAGCCGCAGCCGCACGAGGCCGTCGGGGGCGGACTTCAGCACCTGGTCCCGGCGTGATGCAGCGTTCTGAAGAGACCCTGGCGTCTCTATCCCATGAGGGACGAACGCGACATGATGTCTGTCGGTTCTGAGCTTGCGGCATCTGACCCTCCGTGGGATGGTCTCGAGCGGGAGGTGATCGTCGTGACGGACAACGTCGAGGCAACGAGGGCAGCGATCGAGGGCATGCAGCGGGGCGATATGGATGCGATGGCCACCGGGATCGCCGCGGATGCCGTCTGGCACGTCGCCGGCAACAACCCGTTCGCGGGTGAGTTCTCAGGGCATGAGGCGATCATGCAGCGCTTCGCCGCGATGGCAGCGGCCAACACCGGTTTCACCATCGATGAGATCCACGACGTGGTGGGCAACGACGATCATGTGGTGGCACTGGTGCGCCTAACGTTCAGGGGACCCGGCGGTGAGACGAGCCAGCCAACCGTGTGGGTCTTCCACGGCAGAGACGGGATCGCGACCGAGCTCTGGAACTTCTCGAGGGAGCAGGCGGAGATCGATCGCGTGTACTCCGGCTGATAGTCGACGACCCGCCCCGTGGCGCGATGGCCAGTGGGCGAACCGGCGCAAGGCTCAGAGCTGATCGCCCATATCGCAGCCGAACGACACCGAACAACCGAGTCACAAGGGCTACCGAGCACTTCCCGCAGCGTCCGGATGAGCCGCAACCGAGTGAGGTCGTCCGGGTCGGTCTCCACGTGGGCGAGCCCCACGGCGAGCGTCCGTCCGCCGCGGTCGCTTGCGTGGAGTTGTCCGATCAGGGCGGCGCGCTCAGCCTCCGTATGCCCGTTCGCCCCTCAGGGCTCGGCGGCCTGCACCAGGATCTCGGCCGCGCGCGCGGCGTCGTCCGTCGAGACGTCCAGGTGGGTGACGGCACGGACGGTTCGCGGACCGAACGAGAAGACCAGGACGCCGCGATCGTCGGCTCGCTCGACGACGGTGGGGGCGTCGCGGCATCTACCTGGGCCATGCGACGTTGATGTTCGGGCGAGCCGACCGCATCAGCCGCATCTTCGAGAAGATCGTTGCGGGCCTCTACTTCCACGAATACGGGGACCGACTCGACGTGTCCGATCTCACTGTTCACCAGGTGCTCGAGCGACTTCCCGACGATACGCACGAGCTCATACGGACGAAGGTGCCTCTCCGCCAGGTCGGCATGTGAAGCTCCGGTTCGGGAGGACGGAAGACGCACCTGAGGCAGCCGTGGGCGCGTTCTCCTTCTTTGACAATCGCGTCGGATTCCTGACGTTTGCGATGCCCAACGAACAGCCGCCGCCGCCCGGTGATCGCTCGTCATGGCGACCGCCGCGGACCAGATCACCGGGACGAGGCATGCTCCGTCAGCCGGACGATCCGTACCAGTGGCTCGGGTACGTCCGCGCGGTCGAGCGCGCGGAACCGGTCCCACGCGCGCTCGGGCTTGTGTCGGCGACCGTGCAGGCTGGCAACCCCTTCGAAGTCCGGTGCGAGCTCCACGTGCCGATCCGGCCCAGCGACGGTCGCGATCGTGTGGTTGAGCGCACGCTCCTCGGCACTCGGCTTCCGGCCAGGTGGCGCATCGCGGTCGTGCACGGCCACGAACGGCACGCCGGCCGCCCGGCATACCTGCGCCACCAGCAGCACGTTGGGCTTCCCCCCGCAGGAGACGATCGAGATGCCCTCCCGGTCGATGTCATGGCCCATGGCCCGGAACACGTAGGGCAGGGACAGCTTCTCCGTCCGCCCCTCCACCAGGACCGCCACCCTGGACAGGAACAGCTCGCTCCGCTCTGCGTCGAACTCGCTCATCGCCCGGAACTCCTCGTCCTCGGGGAGGCGCTCGGGCTGGACCACCGTGGTTCCCATCTGCGCGTGACGCCTGACGAACACGAGCTCCTCGAGCCGGGCGACGTTCAGGAACGCGGGCGCGTGCGTCGAGTAGATGACCTGGTTCCCTGCGGCCGACAGGTCGAGGAGCAGCCGGTACAGGTAGCGCTGCGCGTGGGGTCGGAGGTAGAGCTCCGGCTCCTCGACCAGGATGACGAGCCCGGTGAGCCCCGCCGAGCGGTACGACTCGACGCTTCGGACCAGGGCCTGGGCGCCGGTGGTCGAGGACCGGTCTCGATCGCCCGTGACGGGAACGTCCTCGAGTTCTTTGATGGCGCGGATGAGGAGCTCCCCCGCGTCCCGGGCCTCGACGTGGGCGTGCTCCCCGACCGCCACGAGCGACCCGGATCGGAGCGACGCGGGGAGGAAGAACACGGTGGGGGAACGAACCACCGGCGTCTGCGACCCATCGCCGGGAGCCGCATCCAACACGAGGGCGGTTCCGTCGGACATCTCGGCCTCGATCCGCACGCGTCCCTCCTCGGAGGGAAGATCGCTCCGGATGAGCGGGGCCGAGCGGGGATCGAGGACGGCCCGCACGGCCGCGATGAGGTTGGACTTGCCGGCCCTGGCCTCTCCCACCAGCGCGGCCACGGGACCTGGGCGCAGGGTGAGATCGCGGATCGAGCGGAAGCCGCGGACCCGGAGACTCGAGACGATCGGCCGTGGTCGCTCGGGGCGACTCACGGCGTGGCTCTGACCACGGCGACAGGCAGTCTCAGGAGACGACGCCGGATCTCGCGGTCGGGATGCAGGCCCGCCTTCTCCACCAGCGCCCGGAGGGGGATGGGCCGACAATCGACGACGCGAGGGAAGCGCGAATGACCCCAGAGGTACACGCGCGTGATGAGCCCTGGTTGCCTGCTGGACGCGAGCGATACCACCACGATCCGACCTCCTCCGGGGCGAAGGACCCTGCGGCACTCCCGGAGCACCAGCGGGATGTCGGTCGTGCTGAACAGCTCCAGACAGAAGCTCGTGAAGATCGCGTCGAAGGACCGGTCGGCGAACGGCAGGGCGATCGCATCCCCGACACGGAGATCCGTCCGATCGGCCAGGCCGGCGCGGGACAGGCGCCGCTGCGCCACCCGGCGCATCCCCTCCGAGATGTCGAGGCCGGTCACCCGGCCGTCGGGTCCCACGGCCCGGGCCAGCGCGACCAGGCACCGACCGGTCCCGTGCCCGATCTCCAGCACCCGCTCTCCCGGTCGGCCCGCGAGGAGCCGCAGGCCGAGGTCCTGGTACGGGCGCTCGAAGGGGCCCTCGGTGAGGTCGTAGATCCTGCTCAGCCGGTCGTACGTGCGAGCGGCGTCGGCGCGAGGGCGGTGAACGTCGGGCACACCCATCGATCCGTCCGCTCCCGACGCGGCCGGCCCGTGCCCGATCGACGGAGCCATCCGAGCGGACCGGCCCGCGCGTTCGCCCTTGGAGCTCATCGGCCGGCCAGCTCCGCGGCCGCGATGCCCCGGCGTTCGAGGATGCGGTACGTGGTGACCTTGACCTCGTCCAGCAGAACGAACCAGACGACGGCCCAGCCCCACGCCAGACCCGCGAGCCCCCACCCGATCGGCTCCATCAGGAGCCCGGAGACGGCGATGAGGGTCGCCAGGAGCTGGGTCCCGAGTACCGCCGCCAGCAAGACCCAGGATGGCCGGTAGCTCCAGAACCGACCGTGGGTACGGGCCACGAACACGGTGAGGTGACCTGCCACCGAGAGCTTCAGGTACAGCATCGTCTGGACCTTCGCGTCGGCGAGGCCGAGCGGTCCGTGGGCGATCCACAGGATCCCGAAGGACGAGACCAGTCCCGCGAGTCCGAGCGCGGTCGCGATGGCGAGGACTTCCTTCAGGTCCCAGCGCACCGGAAGGGAGGAGCCGCGCACGCGGTCGGAAGCGATGGACAGGATGGCCCCGTCGTTCAGGATCGCGAGGAGCACGACCTGGATCGGGGTGACCGGGAACACGTTGAACGCGAGGATGGCCGCGGTCACGAAGAACACCACCCGGATCGTCTCCGTGATCCGGTAGATCGCGTAGTTCTTCATCCGCTGGAACACCTCGCGGGCCCGGTGGATGGCCTCGATGATCGTGGACAGACCCGGGGACAGGAGCACGATGTCGGCCGCCGCACGGGCGGCGTCGGTGGCGCCAGACACGGCGATCCCCGCGTCCGCGCGCTCCAGGGCGGGGACATCGTTCACACCGTCGCCGGTCATGGCCACGATGTGTCCGAGGTCCTGGAGCTCTTCGACGATCCGGTACTTGTCCTCCGGGACGACCTGCGCGAAGCCGTCGGCCTGCGCGACGCCCTCGGCCGTGGTTCCCCCCTCCGCGTGCAGGACATCGGCGTCGAGGATGTCGGTGCCCATACCCACCATGCCCGCGACCTCGCGGGCGATCTCCGCCCGGTCCCCGGTGACCATCTTGACCCCGACACCCAGCCGCTCGGCCTGCTCGAGCGTCTCCCTCGAATCGTCCCGCGGCGGGTCCTGGAGACCGACCAGGCCCGTCGCCTCCCAGCTCTCGCCGTCAGCCCGAGCTACCGCGAGCGCCCGATATCCCTTCTTCGCGAAGGCGCTCGTCACGCGGGCGAGCCGATCGGACACATCACCGGGCGCGCCGGTCAGGTCCAGGATGGCCTGGACGGCCCCCTTGGCCGCTCGGAACTCGGCGCCATCGGGACCCCGGATCCGCGACTCGGCCCGCTTGCGGGTGGGGTCGAACGGCTCGAGGTCGAGGATCTCGAAGCGGTGGAGGCGCTCGCCATCGACCCGCCGCAGGATGGCCTGGTCGATCGGATCGCCGCTCCCGGGCTCGACCGTGAGCGCCGCATGGAACAGGATCTCTTCCTCGACCATCCCCTCGTTCAGCGCGACCACCTCGGCCACCGCCAGCTCGTTCCTGGTGATGGTCCCGGTCTTGTCCGCGCACAGGGTGTCGACCCCGGCCATCTCCTCCACGGCCGGCAGGTGGCTGACGATGGCCTCCCGCCTGGCCAGGTACCTCGCTCCGACGGCCATCGTCACCGACAGCACCGCCGGCAGGGCGACGGGGACGGAGGCGATCGTCACCACGAGCGCGAACTCCAGGGTGGTCGTCACGCTCGCCCCCCGCATGAGCGAGGCGGCGACGATGATGGCGACGAGCGCCAGCGCCACCGCGATCAGGTACTTGCCGATCGAGATGATGGCCTGCTGGAAATGGCTCGGGGGCGGCTGCATGCCGGCCAACTCGGCGGTGCGGCCGAACAGCGTCCGAGGGCCCGTGGCCAGCACCCTGGCGACCGGCCCGCCCCGCACCAGGACGGATCCCGAGTAGATCTCATCACCACGCTGCTTGTCCAGGGGCAGCGACTCCCCGGTGAGCGCCGACTCGTCGGCCTCGGACCGACCTTCCACGATCAGGCCGTCGGCCGGGATCACGTCGCCGCGCTCCACCGCGATGAGGTCCCCGGGGACGAGCGCCGCCGCGGGAACGGACGTCCACGCACCATCACGCTTCACCCTGGCATGCTTGGCGAGCCGTCCCTTCAGGGCCTCGATCGCCCCCGTGGCTTGGTGCTCTTCCCAGAACCCGACGCCGCCGTTGAGCACCAGCAGAGAGAGGATGATGGCGAAGTCGGCCCACCGCTTCGTGACCGCCGTGAGGATCAGGGCCGCCTCGATCATCCAGGAGATCGGCCCCCAGAAGTGGGAGCCGATCTCCAGGAGCAGGCTCTGCCGTTCCTCCTGGATGCTGTTGGGGCCGTAACGCTCTCGGCGAGCGACGGCCTCCCCCCTGCTCAACCCCTCGTCGGGGGCAAGCGTCTCGTCGGCCTCCCGATCCTCGTCGGTGCGGACATCGGAGATGCGCGACCGATCCGTCCTCACGGAGGTATCGTCAGGACGACCGTCCTGATCGACGGCTCGGCCGCCGTCTCCCGGCGCGCGCCCGTGCCCGGAGCCCCGAGGTTGACTCGCCCCCTGTGCCGTGATGATTGCCCCAGCTTCGAACGGGGTAGCCTGCGCTGACCATCAAGCGTACCGTGCGATGCCGGGGTCGGCGGTTCGGCGTTCGACGGCCCGGGTCCTCGCACCGGAGTCCGCGGAGGACCCACCGGTCAGCTCGTCTCCAGACGGCTCCAGCGCCTCCTCCCCCTCGAGCCGGCGCCACCGCCGTCGAGCAGGACACCCACCCCAGGACGAAGCCGAAGCTCCCGCTCGTCGAAGGGTCGACCGGCCTCGCGGGCGGCTGCCGATGCACCGGCACGAGCCCACATGGAAGGACGCCCGGACACATCGAAGGACGCCCAGCCCTCCGCTGCGCCGGCGAGCTTCTGCTGGCGCTCTCGATCCTCGGCGACACGCCGGCTGAGCTCCTCGCGGTAGTCGGCCTCGACCGTGGCGCGGCGCCGGGCCTCTCGGTCGTTGCGCCATGCGTCGTGCTCGAACATCAGCTCCATCCGCCGATCGGCTTCGCGGTGGGCGAGGCGGCGATGGTTCCGCGATCCGCCTGGAGTGGCTCCGGCACACGGGGGCGAGCCTTGCCTACGCCGCGACCGGCGACCTGAAAGCCGGTCCTGGGAAAACAGGCGGACGGCTTGGCCACGCGTACCGATCTGAGCCAGCTGCGTCTTCGGGTCGAGCGCATTCCGGATCCGGTTGATGAACGCATGGGAGTCGTGTCGGTACTTCTCGAAGATGTTCGCTTTGTTGGTGAACTCGGCGAGCACATCCACGTCGTGGATCGGCCGGATGTCCGTGCCACGTCCCGCCGATCCAACGAGCCGGACGCGGTCGACAGGCCATGTCGTGGTCGGGGCCGAAGAACTTCCTGAGGTAATCGTTCGCCTGGTTGGCCCGCCCCTGGACACGCTGCCTCTGCGCCGCTGTCGGCACGATCCTCTCGTGGAACTCGTTGAAGGCGTTCGCAGTTGTTGTGGCCATCCCGGTGCTCCTGGTCGGCTCCCGTCGACCAGTTCAGAGGGTACGCCTCGCCTCCGACACCACCTCGGGATGTGATCGAGTGCGGCTGCCGGGCCTCGCGCCGACGCGAGATGACCGTCTCCGGCGTAGGCGTCCTCATGACGAGTCGTGTACGAGACGGGACCCCGACGGGACCCCTGGCACTCTCAGCGCCTCCGAGCAAGAAGAAGGGCCGGCTCACACCGGCCCTGAGCTGGGGTTTCTCTGGAGCGGACGACGGGACTCGAACCCGCGACCCCCACCTTGGCAAGGTGGTGCTCTACCAACTGAGCCACGTCCGCGTGTGCCCTTCGAGTCTAGGGGTCCCGCTCCTGGGCTTCAACCGGCCGGCTGGCCGAACGCCGGATGCCACCGGACGATCCCGCGCAGCCGGCGTGCCTCGTCCCCGAGCGGCACGAGCATGAAGTCCTCCTCGGCGATCACGAACTCGCCTTCCCCGACCCCCGCGAACGGGTTCCGGAGCCCGAACGCGGCACCCGGCTCGAACCCCACCCGTGGGTAGAACGCCGGATCGCCCACCAGGATCACCGCGACCTCGCCTCGGCGGGCGGCCTCGTCCACCCCGGCCCGGATCAGCGCCGACCCGATCCCCTCCCGCTGCCGCTCCGGTCGGACGCCAACGGGCCCGAGGGCGAGCACCGGGGTCTCCCCCACCCACGCACGGCTGAGCTGCACGTGCCCGACGATCGCGCCCTCGTCCTCCGCGACCATCGCGAACGAGCCCTCTTCGTCGCGAACGGCCTCGACGATCGCCGGCTCCTCCTCCGAGCCGAACGCGAGCCGCTCGACCTCGAGCGAAGCATCGCGAGCGGCGGGCTCCTCGAGCCGGACGATCACGCCGTGCCGGTCGAGCCGAACCCGCTCTCGCCGCGGGGCGACGTGGGCAGCTCGTCGACCCAGACGGGCGCGAGATCCGGAACCGGTACCACGACGAGCTGGGCGATCCGATCCCCGCGAGCGATCCGGACCGCGTGCTCGCGATCCAGGTTCACCACCGAACAGATCACCTCGCCGCGGTACCCGGCGTCGATCAGACCGGGCGCGTTGGCCATCGTCAGCCCGTGCTTGGAGGCGAGGCCGCTGCGAGGGAGCACGAGGCCGGCATGCCCTTCGGGGATCGCCACCGCCAGGCCGGTCGGCACCAGCGCTCGCTCTCCCGGCCCAACCTCGACGTCCGCCGCGGACCGCAGATCGACGCCGGCGTCCCCGGGGTGCCCTCGCGCGGGCAGCGGAACGTCCGGGTCCAGCCGCAGGAACGGGATCTCGGTCATGCCGGGCGCGAGCCTACCGGACGGCGGTGGGGCCGAGATGCGTCCGGCCCTACCGGAGCCTCGTCCCTACGAGCAGCCGCTGGTCGAGCCGCAACTCGGGCAGACGTAGCACGAGCCGGCCGGTTGCATCTTCGATCCGCACGAGTAGCAGAGCGGCGCGTCGGCCGCCTGCGCCTTCGGTCCGGCCTGCGCCCCGGACCCCTCGACGAGCTCGACCGGCTCCGCGACGGGGGCCGGCGGGGAGCCTCCGCCGTTCATCCGCAGCCCCGCCTCGGCGGCCGCCGAGCTCTTGCGCTCCTCGATCGAGCGGATCCCGAGAGCCTCGCGCTCCTCCTTGGGCAGGTGGTCGAGCGCCAGGCGCCGGAACACGTAGTCCACGACCGAGGTAGCGAACCGGATGTCCGGGTCGTTGGTCATCCCCGAGGGCTCGAACTTCATGTTGATGAACTTCTCGACGTAGGTCTCGAGCGGCACGCCGTACTGGAGACCGATCGAGATCGCGATCGAGAAGGCGTCCATGATCCCGGACAGGGTGGAGCCCTGCTTCGAGGTCTTCAGGAAGATCTCGCCGATCCCGTCGTCCGGGTAAGAGCTCGCCGTGATGTACCCCTCGGCGTCGCCGACCTCGAACTTGGTGGTGATCGACGGTCGGCTCTGCGGTAGGCGCTTACGCACCGGCGTCGTCAGCTCCGAGGGCTCCTGGGCCTTCACCTTCTTGTCCGCCGACAGCGGCTGCGCGACCTTGCAGTTGTCGCGGTAGATGGCCACGGCCTTCAGGCCGAGCTTCCAGCTCTCGACGAACAGCTGCTCGACCTCCTCCACCGTGACGTCCTCGGGCATGTTCACGGTCTTGCTGATCGCCCCGGAGATGAACGGTTGCGCCGCGGCCATCATCCGCACGTGCCCCATGTAGTGGATCGACTGGTCCCCCATCGCCGTGTGGAACACCTCGTGGTGCTCGGGCCGTAGGTGCGGAGCCTCGGCCACCGAGTTGTGCTCGGCGATGTAGGTGACGATGTCCTCGGTCTCCTCGCGCGTGTACCCGAGCCGATCGAGGGCCCGCGGCACCGTCTGGTTCACGAACCGCATCGTCCCGCCGCCCACGAGCTTCTTCGTCTTGACCAGCGCGAGCTCGGGCTCGATGCCGGTGGTGTCGCAGTCCATCATGAGCCCGATCGTGCCGGTGGGCGCGAGCACCGTGGCCTGCGAGTTCCGGTACCCGTGCTTGGTGCCGAACGCGATCGCGTCGTCCCAGGACTGCTTGGCCGCCGAGAGCAGCGCCTCGGGGACGATCTCGCCGTCGATCTGGTCCGCCGCGGCCCGGTGCTTGCGCATCACGCGCAGCATCGCGTCGGCGTTGGGCCCGTAGCCCTCGAACGGCCCCATGACCTCGGCGATCCGGGCGCTGGTCCGGTAGGCCTGCCCGGTCATGAGCGCCGTGATCGCGCCGGCCCAGGCCCGCCCACCGTCGGAGTCGTAGGCGTTGCCCCGCGCCATCAGCAGGGCGCCGAGGTTGGCGTACCCCAGGCCGAGCTGCCGGTACGCGCGCGCGTTCTCGCCGATCTTCTCGGTCGGGTAGTCCGAGTTGCCGACGATGATCTCCTGCGCCGTGAACACGATCTCGACCGCCCTGCGGAACGACTTCACGTCGAAGTTCCCGTCCGTATCGAGGAACTTCAGGACGTTCAACGAGGCGAGGTTGCACGCGCTGTTGTCCAGGTGCATGTACTCGGAACAGGGGTTGCTGGCGTTGATCCGGCCCGTCGCCGGGCACGTGTGCCACTCGTTGATCGTGGTGTCGTACTGCATCCCGGGATCGGCGCACTCCCAGGCGGCCTGCGCGATCTCGCGCATCAGCTCGCGCGCCCGGACGGTCTCCACGGTCTCGCCGGTCAGCACGGCCTTGAGCTTCCAGTCCTGATCCTGCTCGTTGGCCTTCATGAACTCGTCGGTCACGCGGACCGAGTTGTTCGCGTTCTGGTACTGGATCGAGAAGCTGTCCTTGCCGTCCAGGTCCATGTCGAATCCGCCGTCGCGGAGCGCGCGGGCCTTTCGCTCCTCCACCGCCTTGCACCAGATGAAGTCCCGCACGTCGGGGTGGTCGGCGTTCAGGATCACCATCTTCGCCGCGCGGCGGGTCTTGCCGCCGGACTTGATCGTCCCGGCGCTCGCGTCAGCCCCGCGCATGAAGCTGACCGGCCCGGAAGCCGTCCCGCCGCCGCCGAGCGGCTCCTTCGAGCTCCGGATCTTCGACAGGTTGATGCCCGAGCCCGACCCGCCCTTGAAGATCGTCCCTTCCTCGACGTACCAGTTCAGGATGGAGGACATCGTGTCGTCGACCGACAGGATGAAGCACGCCGACGCTTGACTCGGAACACCGGGCACCCCAAGGTTGAACCACACCGGCGAGTTGAACGCGGCCTTCTGGTTGACCAGCAGGTGCGAGAGCTCCTCCGCGAAGACCTGTGCGTCCTGGGCGCTCGCGAAGTAGCCGTCCCTCCGACCCCACCCGGTGATGGTGTCGACGACGCGGCCGACGAGCTGCCGCACGCTCGATTCGCGTTGGGGCGTGCCGAGCGGCCCGCGGAAGTACTTCTGGGCGACGATGTTGGTGGCGTTCTGCGACCAGGTCGTGGGGAACTCGACGTCGCGCTGCTCGAAGGCGTTCCCGCCCTCCTTGTAGTTGGGGATCACCGCGTCGCGCCGCTCCCACTCGATCTCGTCGAACGGGTGCACCCCGTCACGCGTGAAGTACCGCTTGAACGTCAGACCACGGCGCACCACCTGCACGTCACGCTCTCTCGTCGCCAACGGGCACCCCCTTCTCCAGCCGCTCCCGACCGCGTATCCCAACTTGGGGAACCGCGTATCCCAACCTGGGAAGCCGATGTGGAAACTTACAGGATTGTGATTCTCTCTCCGGGCT
>CAZXFA010000004.1:0-124647 GCA_964640085.1 uncultured Actinomycetes bacterium
CCCAGAAGAGGAAGAACAGGATCAGGTCAAACGCGATGAAGGTGCCGGCCATCCCCGTCTCGAGCAGCAGGGTGAGCGCGAGGAAGGCCTTGGTCTTGCCCGGCTCGGGCACGAACCGCCACGTGTAGATCGCGCACAGGAACGACAGGGCGAACGTCAGGACGTACAGAGGCAGGCTGATGCCGTCGACGCCGACGTGGTAGCGGGCCGAGATCGCGGGGATCCATCGGGCGTCGAGCTCGAACTGGAGCCCTGTGCCCCCTCCGTAGTCGAACCCGATCGCGATCGCGACCGCCACCACGAGCGCGCCCCCAGAGAACACGATCCCCAGGGCGCGCACCGACTGCTCGCGCTCGCGGGGCACCAGCGCGATCACGAGCGCCCCCACCAGCGGCAGGAACGTGGCGATCGTGATCGCCGAGTTCTCCCAGGTCATCGTCCCACGACCCCTCTCATATCCGTGTGAAGACCACCGCCAGCAGGATCACGCCGGCGAACAGGAACGCGGCGTAGCGCTGGACGTTCCCGGACTGGATGTACCGAAGCAGACCGCCGGTGAAGCCGGCCGTGTTCGCGGCGGCGTTCACCGCACCGTCGACGACCCCACGGTCGAACTTCTCGATCAGCCACGCGACCGCCCTGGTCACCACCGCGGCGCCGTTGACCACGCCGTCCAGGATCTTCTGGTTCGTCCAGTAGACGGCCGCGGCCAGCGGGTCGCGGATCGGCCGGATCAACCCCTTCCAGTAGAGGTCGTCCATGAAGTACTTCCGGAGCAGCAGGGTGGAGACCGGGCCGAGCCGGAGCACCGGGTCGGGCTCCCGCACGCGTCGGTAGAGCGCCGCCCCGAACGCGATCGCGGCCAGCGCCCCGAAGGTCGACAGCGTGGCCACCCACGGGACGAACCCGGCCTCGTGGGGATGCTCGAAGAACACCCACTGCCCGAAGGGCGCGCCGAGCTGGGGAGCCCCGAGGAACCCGACCGAGAGCGAGGCGCCGGCGAGCGCCACCAGCGGCCCGGTCATCGAGATCGGAGACTCGTGGGGGTGCCCGTGGCCCCGGTACTCGCCGAGGAAGGTCAGCGTCACTGCACGGGCCATGTAGAAGGCCGTCAGCACGGCGGTCACGAGCAGCGTGAGGAAGAGCAGCGCATGTCCGTCGCTCGCGCCGGCCAGCAGCTCGTCCTTGGACCAGAAGCCGGCGAGCGGCGGGATGCCGGCCAGAGCGGCCGAGCCGATCAGGAACGTCCAGAACGTGACGGGCATCGGCTTGCGCAGACCGCCCATGTCGCGCATCGAGTTGGAGTGCACGGCGTGGATCACGGAGCCGGCGCCGAGGAAGAGCAACGCCTTGAAGAACGCGTGCGTGAACAGGTGGAAGAACCCAGCGGTGACGCCCTCGGGCCCGAGCGACAGGCCGGCGACCATGTACGCGAGCTGGCTGACCGTCGAGTAGGCCAGCACGCGCTTGATGTCGTCCTGGACCACGGCCATCGTGGCGGCGCCGAACGCCGTGACCCCCGCGATCACCGAGACCGTCTGGAGCACGAACGGGTCCGCGGTCGCGAAGACGGTGAACATCCGGCCGACCAGGTAGACGCCGGCGGCCACCATCGTGGCCGCGTGGATCAGGGCCGAGACCGGGGTCGGACCGGCCATCGCGTCCGGTAGCCAGACGTGGAGCGGGAACTGCGCAGACTTGCCCACCGCGCCGCCGAACAGCAGCAGGGCTGCGGTGGCTACCAGCGCCTTCGAGGCTCCGCCCCCGGCGACGAGCTCGCCGATCTCCCGGATGTTCGACGTCTCGAACCCGGTGGCGAACACCAGCGCGAACACGCCGAACAGGAACGGCACGTCGCCGATCCGCGTGGTGATGAACGCCTTGATCGCCGAGCTGGAGTTCTCGTGCTCCTCCCACCAGTGGCCAATCAGGACGTAGGAGCAGAACCCCATGATCTCCCAGCCCACGATCAGCTGGAAGAGGTTGTTCGCCAGCACGACGGTCAACATCGCCCCGGTGAACAACGACAGCGCGACGTAGAACCAGGTGTACCTGGCGTCCCCGTGCATGTAGCCCAGCGAGTAGACGTGGACGCACAACGAGACCGCGGTCACCACCACCAGCATCACGGCGGTGAGCCCGTCAACGAGCTGGCCGGCCTCCAGGTGGAACTCGCCCACCTGGAACCAGTCGATCGACCCCTCGTACGTGCCGCCGCCGTGCTGCACGAACTGCATCAGCACGCCGAGGGACATCACGAAGCCCACCCCCACCGCGAGGATCCCGTAGATGGTGCCCTTCCCGGGCGTGCGCTTCCCGAGGAACAGCGTGAGCGCGGCCGAGACGAAGGGCAGCAGGACGATGAGCCACGCGTGCTCGACGAACCAGTTCGGGGCGGCCAGGGCCTCCGAGGTCTCCGCGGCGATCACCACTTGAGGAGGTTCACCTCGTCGACGTTGATCGTCTCGCGGTTGCGGTAGATGAGGATCACGATCGCCAAGCCGATCCCCACCTCGGCGGCGGCGACCGCGATCACGAACAGGGCGAAGACCTGTCCCGCGATCTCGCCCAGGGCCTGCGAGAAGGCGACCAGGTTCACGCTCACGGCGTTGAGCATCAGCTCGATCCCCATCAGCACCAGGACGGCGTTCCGCCGGGCAAGGACCCCGTAGACACCCACGGCGAACAGCGCCGCCGAGAACGTGAGGACGAGGGGGAGACGGATCATCCCGTCTCGTCCCTCCGGGAAAGGACGACCGCGCCGATCAACGCGGCCAGCAGCAGGAACGACACCGCCTCGAAGGGCAGGACGAAGCGGGCGAAGATCGAGTCGCCGATCGCGGCCGCGCTGCCCCCCCTCGGATCGAGCCTCGGGCCGTCCCACGGGAAGGCCTGCTGGAACAGGTACACGAGGCCGGCGAGCACGGCCAGCGCCACCAGGGCGGCCAGACCGCGACGCTGGTTGTCCAGCGCCTCCCGCCCGATCGGGGCTTTGGTGAGCATCAGACCGAACAGGAACAGGATCACGATCGCGCCCACGTAGATCAGGATCTGCACCCACGCCACGAACTCCGCCGACAGCAGCAGGTACACGCCGGCGACCATGGAGAGCACGACGACCAGGTACAGCGCCGCGTGCACGACGTTCTTGGCCGTCACCAGGCGCAGCGCGCCGACCACCCCCACCAGGGCCAGGACCGCGAACACCCACTCGTGCCCGGTCACGCGGACCCCTCGGATGCCTTCTTCCGGGCGGCGATCATCGCGGCGCGGCGCGCCTGGCCCTCGGCAACCCGTCGCTCGGTCCCCTTCTCGAGGAGCTCGGCCAGCACGCGATCGAAGGTCTCCTGGTCGAGCGAGACCTCCTGGCGCTCGGCCGGCGCCGCCGCGGGCGCGGTGGCGGCCGGTGCTGCGGCAGGAGCCGCGGTGGTGGTGGAGGGCGACCGTGAGGCGCCCGGGGCGGCGGGGGGCCCGGAAGGGGAAGGCGCCGAACCGGAGCCCGGAGCAACCGCCTCGGCGACCGGCGGGGCGGCGGCCACCTCAGCCTCCTCCTCCTCCGCGCCGTCCTCGATCTCGGGCGGCGGCAGGACCGTGTAGGTCCACTCCTCCAGCCGCTCCTTCTCTTGGGTGAGCAGGTCGATCTCGTACTCCGCGTACTCGAACTCCGGGCTCCAGAACAGCGCGTCGAAGGGGCAGACCTCGACGCAGATCCCGCAGTACATGCACAGGGCGTAGTCGATCGCGAAGCGATCCAGGACCTTCACCGAGCGGGGCCTGCCGCCCGACGCCGGATCGTGCGTCTCCTTGTGAGCGTCGATGTAGATGCACCAGTCCGGGCATTCGCGCGAGCACTTGTAGCAGACGGTGCAGTTCTCCTGCTTGAGCGCTATCACGCCGCGGGTCCGCGCGGGGAGGTCCGGCTTCTCCTCCGGGTACTGCTGGGTGATCGACGGGCGGAGCAGGTGCTTCAGCGTGACGCCGAGCCCCTTGACCAGCCCGATCCCCGTGGGCGCCGACGCCTCGGGCGAGACCTGCACGTCCTCCTCGTCGACCGCCATGTCCCTCCTCAGACCGCGACCTTCACCACGGCCACGACCATGATCTGCAGCAGCGCCAGCGGAATCAGCGCGAGCCAGGAGCCGCGCTGGAGCTGGTCCTCACGCATGCGTGGGTACGTCGCCCGCAGCCAGATGATGAAGAACGACAGCGCACCGATCTTGGCCGCCATCCAGATGGGGTCCGGGATCGCCCCGAGGCCTGGCAGCGGCTGGTACCCGCCGAGGAACAGCACCGAAGCGACCGCCGAGATCGCCACGATCCCGCCGTACTCGGACAGGAGGAAGAAGGCGAACTTGAGGCCCGTGTACTCGGTCATCGTCCCGAAGATGATCTCCGAGTCGGCGTGGGGCATATCGAACGGCGCCCGCGCGAGCTCGGCCACGCCCGCGACGATGAAGATGATGAAGCCGATCGGCTGCGTGAGCACGAACCAGTACCGGTCCTGCGCCTCGGCGATCCCGATCATCGACATCGTTGCCGACTGCATCACCACGGCGGCCGCGGCGAGCACGAGGGGCAGCTCGTAGGCGATCAGCTGGCCGGCGGCCCGCAGGCCCCCGATCAGGGAGTACTTGTTGGCCGAGGCCCAGGCCGCCATCAGGATGCCGATCACGTGCACCGACGAGATCGCCAGGACGAAGAAGACCCCAACATCCAGGTTCAGGATGAAGATCCGGTCGCTGAAGGGGACCACGACGAAGAGCACGATGTAGGGGACGAGCGCGACGGCGGGTGCCAGGGAGAACACCCACCGATCGGCGGCGGCGGGGATCACGTCTTCCTTCTGCACGAACTTGACGCCGTCGGCCACGAGCTGGGCCCAGCCATGGAACCGCCCCGCGTACATCGGACCGAGCCGGGCCTGCATGTGCGCAAGCACCTTGTGCTCGGCATAGCCGATGCCGAGCGGCGCCACGAGGAAGAAGGCGACCACGACCGCGGTCTTCACGATCAGCACGAGCCAGTAGCTGTCGAACCACTGCTCGACGAGGCTGAC
Source organism: uncultured Actinomycetes bacterium (assembly GCA_964640085.1). Classification (GTDB taxonomy): domain Bacteria; phylum Actinomycetota; class UBA4738; order UBA4738; family HRBIN12; genus CAZXFA01. Next base: position 5,057 of record CAZXFA010000004.1, read on the forward strand.
CCCGGCCTGCCCGATCACTCCTCTTCCTCCTCCTCGCCCTCGACGGCTCCGGGCCAGGGCTTCGCCTCTCGAGACATCAGCGCGAAGTCCTTGCGGAGGGGATGGCCCTCGAACGGTTCGGGGAGCAGGAGCTTCACCGGTTGCGGATGGCCCTCGATCGTGACGCCGAACATCTCGGCGATCTCGCGCTCGTGCCAGTTCGCCGTGGCGTAGATGTCCGAGATCGTCGGGCAGGCCGGGTCGTCGACCGGGAGCCGAACCTTCAGCCGGATGTTGTGGCGATGCGTGGTGGAGAACAGGTGCGTGACGATCTCGATCCCGTCGTCCCCGAGGTCCACGCCCGCCGTGAAGTCGCAGTAGTCGCAGGCGATCTCCGGCTCGTCCCGGAGGAACGTGGCCACCTCCCGGTACCGCTCGCGTGAGACCCCCACGACCGCGTGCCCATGCTGCTCCTCGAAGGATCGGATGTCGTCCCCGAACCGCGCCCGCAGGCGCGTCTGGACCTCAGGAGGTGGCAGCGGGCGCGACGTGCCTGCCACTCCACTTCTCCCTGATGTCTTCCTTCTCGATCTTCTCCTGCAACCTGACGATGCCGTGCAAGAGCGCCTCGGGACGAGGCGGGCAGCCGGGGACGTACACGTCGACCGGGACGATCTGATCGACACCCTTGGTCACCGAGTAGGAGTCCCAGTAGGGACCACCGCAGTTGGAGCACGATCCGAAGCTGATCACGTACTTCGGGTCGGGCATCTGGTCGTACAGGCGCTTGATCACCGGCGCCATCTTGTCGGTCAGCGTGCCGGCCACCACGAGCAGGTCCGCCTGGCGAGGGCCGTGCGCGAACGGGATCACGCCGAACCGGATGAAGTCGTGCTTGGAGGTCGAGGCGGCGATGAACTCGATCGAGCAACAAGCCAGCCCGAAGTTGAAGACCCACAGCGAGTACTTCCGGCCCCAGTTCAGGAGGAACTTGATCGGCTGGACCTGCGCGAGCGGGGTCTTCTCGGTGATCAGGCCCACTTGAGCACCCCCTTGCGCCACGCGTACAGCAACCCCATGGCGAGGATCCCGATGAAGATGGCCATCTCGACCACGGCCTGATAGCCGAGCCCTTCGAAGATCCTGGCCCAGGGGAACAGGAAGACCGCCTCCACGTCGAAGATCACGAACAGGAACCCGTAGATGTAGTAGCGCACCTGGCTCTGGGACCACCCCTCCCCGACGGGGTCGATCCCGCACTCGTAGGTGAGCAGCTTCTCCGGGAGCGGGCGCCGGGGGGCGATGAGCCGCGCGGCCCCGAACGCCACCGCGACGAGCCCCACGCCGGCGATCAGGACCGCAAGGACGACCCCGTAGGACTGGTAGTAGGTCTCCACGCTTAGAAGGTCCTCCCGAGCCGCGCGTATCCTAGCAACACGTTCGTCACGGGCGGGCTCCGCACCGGACCGCAAGGAAACCGGCGAGCTGGACGAGTGCGGTCCGGGCCGGGCCGGAGGGCAGGCGGCCGGCCAAGGCCTCCGCGCACTCGACCTGGGCGGCCACGGCGGCCCGCGCGTGGGCCAGGCTCTCGGTGTTCCGAACGATCTCCAGGGCCCGATCCAAGCGCTCACCGTCCGGGGGAGCGGGCGACAGCAACGTCCGCAGTTCCCCGCGGCGCTCGCTGCGATCGAGCGCATGGAGAACCGGCAGCGTGTAGACGCCCTCCCTCATGTCCACGCCAGGCTCCTTGCCCAGCTCGAGCTGCGTCGCGGTGATGTCCATGATGTCGTCGGAGAGCTGGAAGGCCAGGCCCAGCGCCTCCCCGAACCCCTCCAGGACGTCCAGCTGGTTGGGCGGCGCGTCGGAGAGCATGCCTCCCAACCGGCACGAGGTGGCGATCAACGCTCCGGTCTTGCGCCGGATCACCTCCATGTACGCCGCCTCCCGCTGGTCCAGGCTCCCCGCGGCTTCGACCTCCCGGATCTGCCCATCGCACAGCGTCGCGATGGTCCGTGCGAGCAGGGCACAGATGTCGGTGCCGAGCTCGGTCGAGATCTCGGAGGCCCGCGCGAACAGGTAGTCGCCGGTCAGGATCGCCACCGTGTTGTCCCAGCGCGCGTTCGCGCTCGGGATCCCGCGGCGGGAGTCGGCCTCGTCGATCACGTCGTCGTGATACAGGGTGGCCAGGTGCACAAGCTCGATCGCCACCGACCCGGGGACCAGCCGCGGGTCGGCCGGGTCGCCGAAGTAGCCCGAGAGGAGCACGAGCATCGGGCGGAACCGCTTCCCGCCGGCCGCCAACAGGTACTGCGAGGTCTCCGCCAGGAGGTCCGAGTCCGCCCGCACGGCCTTCTCGAGGTATGCCTCCACCTCCTCCAGGCGCGCCCGGATCTCCTGCTCCAGGACCGGGTCGGGAGCCTCGAGGCCAGGGATCACGCGACGGCTCATCCGCGCGACCCTACCGCGGCCGAGGGTCGTTCCACCATCGAGGCGCCGCCGGTCGCCCTCCCCGTCACCACCGCAGCACCGCCGCTCGGTCCAAGAAGCCGACCACGAGCCCGGGGAAGATCCCCAGGAGCAGGGTGACGGCGGCCGGGACCGCGACCACCAGGCGGGGCAGCACGGTGGGATCGGGCTCGGCCCCCTCGGCCGGCTCCCGCATGAACATCAGCACCACGACGCGCAGGTAGAACGCCGCGGCCGCCACGCTCGCGAGGACCCCGATCAGGGCCAGCGGCCAGGCGCCGGCCTCGACCGCCGCCCGGAACACGCTCACCTTGGCTACGAACCCGGCGGTGGGCGGGATCCCCGCCAAGGAGAACAGGAACAGGGCGAGCAGCCCGGCCAGGACGGGGCTCCTGCGGTACAGACCCGCGTACGAGGACAGGTCCGTCCACCGCTCCCCCCGGGAGGACACGAGCATCACGACCCCGAACGCGCCGACCACGGTCACGGAGTAGGCGGCCAGGTAGAACAAGGCCGCGCTGATCCCCACTTCACCCGCGGTGGTGAGCCCGGTGAGCACGAACCCTGCGTGGCTGATGCTCGAGTAGGCCAACATCCGCTTGATGTCAGCCTGGGCGATCGCCAGGACGCTCCCGACCACGACGGAGAGCGCCGCGAGCCCCCACACGACCGGCCGCCAGTCCCAGGCCAGCGGTTGCAGGGCCACGTTGAACACCCGGATCAGGGCCGCGAACGCCGCCACCTTCGTCCCGGCGGACATGAAGGCGGTCACCGCGGTGGGCGCTCCCTGGTAGACGTCGGGCGTCCACATGTGGAACGGGACCGCGGAGACCTTGAACGCGAACCCGACCGCCAGCAGGCCCAGGGCGGCCACCGCGAGTGCGGTGTCCTCGGTCCGCCCCGCCAGCGCGCGCGAGACGTCGTCCAGAGCCGTGGAGCCCGTCGCGCCGTAGGCCATCGCCACGCCGAACAGGAAGAACGCCGACGAGAAGGCACCCAGGAGGAAGTACTTCATCGAGCCCTCGACCGAGCCGAGCCGGCTGGAGAAGCCCGTCAGCACGTAGAGCGACAGGGAGAGGATCTCGAGCGCCAGGAACACCACGATCAGGTCCGCACCCACGGCGATCAGCGTCATGCCCGAGGTGGCGAACAGCAACAGCGAGTAGAACTCGGGACGGAGCTCGCCCGCGCGCTCGAGGTAGTGGTGGCCCAGGTACAGGCCGATCGCGGCCGCGGCCAGCAAGATCAAGCGCACGGCGACCCCGAACCGATCGACCGCCACCGTCCCGGCGAGGGCCGTGGGTCCGCCGTCCCATCGCCACAGGATGACCGATGCCACCGCGGCCCCCGCCACCCCGGCTAGCGATACGAACAGGAAGACCAGGGGCTCCAGCCGACGGACGAACGCGCCGCCGAGCAGGACGACGATCCCGGCACCCACCAGCATCAGCTCGGGTGCGATCGCGGAGAGCTCGATGGGAGGCGTCCGGATCACGGTCGCTCACCCTCCTCCGACCGGGTCGGGGAGATGCCCTCCGGCGGTGAGAACCCCGCCTGGACCTCGGCCCGAAGACCGCCCGGCAGCCCGGCCTGGTCCGGCGTCACGCTCTCGACCCAGCGGACGACGCCCTCGGCGGCCGGGTCGATGCGGTCGAGCGTCACCTTCGGGTACAGACCGATGAACAACATCGCCGCGACGATCGGGACCGCGGCGGCGAGCTCCCGCGGCAGGATGTCCCCGAGCCGACGGACGCGTTCGGGTTCGGGACCGTGGAACGTCTTCTGGTAGGCCCACAGCACGTAGATCGCACCCAGCACCACCCCGGTCACGGCGATCGCCCCGAGCACGCGGTCCGCGGCGAACGCACCAAGGATCACCAGCACCTCCCCGACGAAGTTGTTCAGGCCGGGCAGTCCGATCGAGGACAGCGCCGCCAACAGGAACACGGCCGCGATCCGCGGAGTGACCTTCTCCAAGCCCCCGAGCTCCCGCATGTCGCGCGTGTGGGCTCGCTCGTAGAGCATCCCCACGCAGAAGAACAGGAGCCCGGTGGACAGCCCGTGGTTCACCATCTGGAGGACCGCGCCGCTGGTGCCCTCGGGGGTGAGGGTGAAGATGCCCAGCATCACGAACCCCATGTGGCTCACCGACGAGTACGCGACCAGGCGCTTGATATCCGTCTGCATCATGGCCACCACGGCGCCGTAGACGATCCCGATCACCGCCAGGACGCCGATCGCCTGCGCGAAGTAGCGGGAGGCCTCGGGGAACAGGTCCAGGTTGAACCGAAGGATCCCGTACGGGCCGGCCTTCAGCAGGAGCGCCGCCAACACGATCGAACCGCTGGTCGGTGCCTCGGTGTGGGCATCGGGCAGCCAGGTATGCAGGGGGAACATCGGGACCTTCACCGCGAAGGCCACCAGGAAGGCGACGAACAGCCATCGCTGCACGGGCACCGCGAGCGAGAGCTGCTCCATCTGGCGGAGGTCGAAGCTTCCCTGCCCGAACTGCTGCGACGTCTGGAACCATAGGTACAGGATCGAGAGGAGCAGGAACGCGGAGCCGGCCATCGTGAACAGGAAGAACTTCACGGAGGCGTAGACCCGGCGCTCGGAGCCCCACACGCCGATCACGAGGAACATCGGGATCAGCAGGGCTTCGAAGAAGACGAAGAACAGGAGCAGGTCCAGGGCCAGGAAGGAACCCACGATCACGCTCTCGAGCAGGAGGAGCAGCCCCATGTAGAGGCGGACCCGGTGATCGGTCCCCCACGCCGAGAGCACGGCGACCGGCATCAGGAAGGCGGTGAGCGCGACCAACCACACGCTGAACCCGTCCACACCGACGAGGTACGACAGACCGACGGAGGGCACCCAGTCCACGCGCTCCACCAGCTGGTAACCGGTCACGTCGGGATCGAACGCCCCGAGCATCCCGAGCGCCACGATCAGCTCGGTCACCATCACGACCAGCGCGAGGGCGCGGGCCTGCAGGTCGGTCGCGGCCCGCCACAGGAGCAGCGCCGCCACCCCCACCAGCGGCAGCACGATCAGCAGCGAGAGCCGTCCCATGGTCAGGTCCTCAGCCCCAGGAACGCCAGGAGCGCCGCCGCCCCCAGCAGGAAGGCGAGCGCGTACGACCGCACGAACCCGGACTGGATCAGGGGCGCAAGTCGGGAAGCGCGCCCGACGTCCCGGGCGACCTCGTTCACCGCACCGTCGATCACCTGGTCGTCCACCGTGGTCAGCACCTGCCCGGCCCCCGTGCCGGGGGACCGCACCAGCCACGCGTACAGCGCGTTCACGTAGAACGCGTTGGCCAACCAGCCGGCGAGCTCGGGCTGGCGTTGCGGGAACGATCCCCAGTCCACCCGGCCGGAGGCCCATACCCACCAGGCCGCTGCCACGGCCACGACCGCGAGCCCCACCGAGGTCGCGATCAGCGCAGCCTCGGACAGCGCGCCGTGACCGACCTCGACCGCGCCCGTGACCGGCTCCAGGAACCGGTCGAGCACGCCGCCCTCGGCCGACAAGCCGAGGATCCCGCCGACGAGCACCGCACCTGCCGCGAGCACGGCGAGCGGCGCCTGCATCCCCCAGGGCGCCTCGTGCGCCCGGGCAGGGGTCCGGGAGTCCCCGAAGAAGGTCAGGAAGAGTGGACGGGCGATGTACAGCGCGGACAGGAACGCGCCGGCCGAGGCCATCACCCAAGCGAGCTCGCGTCCGCTCTGGGACGCGAAGCTCACGATGTGGTCCTTGGCGAAGAAGCCTGCGAGCGGCGGGATCCCTGCCAGGGAGAGTGCCCCGATCGCGAACCAGGTCGCCGAGATCGGCATCGACCGACGGAGGCCGCCCATCAGGCGAAGATCGGTCTCCTCGTCCAGCCCGTGCATCACGTTGCCGCTGGTGAGGAAGAGGAGCGCCTTGTAGAAGGCATGGCAAACCAGCAGCAGCATCGCCCCGGCGTAGAACCGCATGCCGGCCGCGAAGAACATGAACCCGATCTGGCTCATCGTCGAGTAGGCCAACGCGCGCTTCACGTCCCACTGCCCGATCGAGGCGAGGGCCGCGTAGACGGCGGAGGCCAGACCCACCACCAGCACCACCGTCAGGGCCACGCCCGAGGCCTCGAACAGCTCGTGGGCCCGCACCACCAGGTACACGCCGGCGGTGACCATCGTGGCAGCGTGGATCAACGCCGAGACGGGCGTCGGGCCCTCCATCGCGTCGGGCAGCCAGACGTGCAGCGGCATCTGGGCCGACTTGCCGACTGCTCCCGCCAGAAGCAGGAGCGAGACCGCCGTCGCCGCCCCGCGGGTGAGACCGCCCGCCGTCTCGTCCAGCACCACGGAGAAATCGAGGCTCCCGGCGTGGATCCAGAGCAGGACGATGCCGAGGAGCATCGCGGCATCGCCGATCCGGGTCGTCACGAACGCCTTCTTCGCGGCGCTCGCCGCCGCCGGTCGCTGGTACCAGAACCCGATCAGCAGGTACGAGCAGAGGCCGACGCCCTCCCAACCCAGGTACAGGATCAGGAAGTTGTCCGCCAGGACGAGCATGAGCATGAAGAACACGAACAGGTTGAGCTCTGCGAAGAAGCGTCCGAACCCCGGGTCGCGTTCCATGTAGCCGACCGCGTACCAGTGGATGAGGGCTCCGACGCCGGTGACGGCGAGCGTCATCGTCATCGAGAGCGGGTCCACCCGGAGCGTCGCGTCCACCGAGAACGCCCCCGAGGCGATCCACCCGAAGAGCCGCACCGCGTGCGCCCGCTCCTCCCCCGGGAGCCCGAGCAGGTCCAGCAGGACGCCGATCGCGAGCGCGAACGCGAGGCCCACCAGGCCCGTGGCGATCCACCCGGCCGCCCTACCCAACCGTCGGCCGAGGAACAGGTTCAGCGCCGCGCCGGCCAACGGGAGGGCAGGGATCAGCCAGGCCTGGTCGAGCATCCCCTCACCCCCGCAGCACGCTCGCGTCGTCGACGCTCACGCTCTGACGGCGCCGGTACACGTTCACGATGATCGCCAGGCCCACCACCACCTCCGCGGCCGCCACCACCATCGAGAAGAAGGCCAGGACCTGACCGGACAGATCCCCGTGCATCCGGCTGAACGCGACGAGCGCCAAGTTCACGGCGTTCAGCTGCAGCTCCACCGACATGAAGATGATCAGGGCGTTCTTCCGGACGAGCACACCGACGGTCCCGATCGCGAACAGCATCGTGGACACGATCAGGAAGTAGGAGATCGGCGTCCTCACGCTGCCTCCCCGGTCTGGACGGCGGCCGGCTCCGACTCGGCTCGAGTGATCGCCCGCCGCCGCCGGGAGGCCAGGACCACGACCGCCACGGCCGCGACGATCAGCAGGACCGACGTCGCCTCGAACGGGAGGAAGTAGTCGCGGAAGAGCACCCGCGCCAGGGCGGCCGCGTTGCCCCCGCGGTTCACGACCTCGTCGAAGTCCGGCGGCGCCGTGGTCGCGAACCCGATCCCCGCCCTGATCGCGAAGAACAGCTCGAGCGCGATCCCGACCCCGATCGCCACCGCCAGCGTCCGCTGCCCTCGGAGCCGCTCGACCAGCGACTCGTGGCGGTCGACCCCGAGCAGCATGATCACGAACAGGAACAGCACCATGATCGCGCCGGCGTACACGATGATCTGGACGGCGAACAGGAACGACGCCCCCAGGACCAGATAGAAGACCGAGATCGTGAAGAAGTTCACGATCAGGAACAGCGCGGCGTGGACCGCGTTCCGCTGGAAGAGCATCGCGATCGCGCTCCCGACCGAGATCGGCGCGAACACCCAGAAGACCACGTGGTCGAGCGGCACCTACCCTCCCTCCTCGGTGCCGGGGGCGGTGCCGAGCGGCGGCGGCGGTTCCAGCAGCTGCGCCTTGGTGAGGACCGCTTCCTCGCGGGAGCGGTAGCTCATCTCGTAGGCGCTGGTGAGGGTCAGCGCCCGGGTGGGACAGGCCTCGACGCAGAGCCCGCACATGATGCAGCGCAGGTAGTTGATCTGGTAGTCCTTCGCGTAGCGCTCGCCGGGGCTCGTCGGATGCTCCGGGTCGTTGTCGGCCCCTTCGACCCAGATCGCATCGGCCGGACAGGCGTACGCGCAGAGCTCGCACCCGATGCACTTCTCCAGCCCATCCTCGTAGCGGTTCAGCCGGTGCCGGCCGATGTGGCTCCGTGCCGGCGGAGGCTCGATCTGCTTGGGGTACTGCTCGGTCACGTCCTTCCGGAAGACCTGCTTGATGACCGTCGCCATCCCGCGCGCGATAGCCCCCATCGCGCCCCCGCGCTCGACCCGCGTCTGGCTCACCGGGTCGACACCTCCCGACCGGACCGGCCCGTGAACAGCGGCCAGATCAGCGAGAGCGCGAGCACCGCTCCGACCAGGACGGCCGCCCCGATCAGCACCTCGCGACGACCGTAGACGTCGGGCAGGACGACCACCGCGCCCGTCGCGAGCACCCACAGCAGTCCGGATGGGATCAGGAACTTCCAGCCGAAGGCCATCAGGCGGTCGTACCGGAACCGCGGCAGCGTGGCTCGGACCCACACGTAGACGTAGACGATCGCCAGGACCTTGAGCAGGAACCAGAGCACAGGCCACAGCCAGGGCAGCACGTCGGGCGCCGGGCCCCGCCATCCCCCGAGCCACAGCGTCGTGGCCACCGCGGCGACCGTCACCGTGTTCAGGTACTCGCCGAGGTAGAACATCGCGAACCGGATCCCCGAGTACTCGGTGTGGTAGCCAGCCACCAGCTCGGACTCGGCCTCGGGCAGATCGAAGGGCGGGCGGTTCGTCTCGGCCAGACCGGCCACGACGTAGATCACGAACGCCGGGAACTGCGGGATCACGTGCCACACCGTGTCCTGGCTCGCGACGATCTCGGACATCTTCAGCGAGCCCGAGTACATCAGCACGGCGACCAGCGCCAAGCCCATCCCGACCTCGTAGCTGATCATCTGCGCGGAGCTGCGGATCGAGCCCAGCAACGGGTAGTTGGACCCCGAGGACCATCCCGCCAGGACAATCGAGTAAACCATGAGCGAGCCCATCGCCAGGATCCACAGGATCCCGATGTTCAGGTCCGCGATCTGGAAGGGCACCTCGCGCCCGAACAGCGTGACCCCGGTGCCGAACGGGATCACGGAGAACGCGAGGAAGGCCGGGAGCATCGCGATGAGCGGGGCGATCGCGTACACAGGTCGGTCGACGAGCGCCGGCGTGACGCCCTCCTTGAAGAACAGCTTGATCCCGTCGGCCAGCGTGATCAGCACACCGCGCGGGCCGGCGCGCATCGGTCCCACTCGGGTCTGCATGTCGGCGATGACCTTGCGCTCCATCCACACGAGCAGCATCACGAGGATCAAGAGCGCGAAGAAGACGATCACGACCCGAGCGACGAGCAGGATCCAGTCGAGCCAGTCCATCACGCCGCTCCTTCCGCGGACGCATCCGCCACCGTCTCGACGGTCGCGGTGGTGACGAACCCGCCGGACAGCAGCCGGTTGGTGGTCAGGCTCGGCTGGTTGAAGGGCACGAACACCGCGCCCGGCGCGACGTGGCCCGTGATCCGCACCGGAAGGATGGCCTCCCCCGCCCGGGTGGTCACCCGGACCGGGCGCCCGTCGGCCGCTCCGATCTTCTCCGCGTCCTCCGGGTTGACCTCCGCGAACGCCTCCTCCTCCAGGGCGGCCTTGACCTCGACGGCGTCCTGCGAGAGCCGGCCCTCGTCCAGCAGCAGCGGGTAGCTGAAGAGCGTGAGGTCGCCCAGGAGCTGCGGCCGCCCGGTGCCCGTCCAGGCGTCCGAGCGTACCGTCACCTCGCGCGGCTCGAGCAGCCCGGCAGCCTCCTCCCGGAGTTCCTCCAGCGTCCCGAACCCCAGGTCGCCGCCCGCCGCCCGAGCAAGCGCCGCAAGGATCTCCCAGTCCGGACGCGCGACGCCCGCCGGCCCCCGCACGGCACGGAACCGCTGCACCCGACCCTCCCAATCGGTGGTCTGCCCCTCCCGCTCGACCCAGGCCGCCGCCGGCAGGAAAGCGTCCGCGAACACCTCGAGATCGCCGAGCTCCAACCCCTGCACCACCTTGACGGGGACGTTCTCCAGCGCCCGACGCGCGAGCGCCGCGTCGGGGAAGTCCGTGAGCGGGTCGACGCCGAGCAGGAACAGCACGTCTATCTCGCGAGCCGCGCACGCTCGCAGGATCGCCTCCGTCGAGCGCCCTTCGCCCGCCGGGAGCTCCCCCCAGACCCGCTCGACGTCCGCGCGGTCGGCCTCGACCCCAACCCGGCGCCCGCCCGGCAGGAGCGCCGGGTGGACGCCCGCACGGAGCAGGCCCCGATCGTTCGCGCGTCGCGGGACCAGGGCGAATCGGGCCCCGAACCGCTGGGCCAGCGAGAGTGCCACCCCCGCCGCCAGCGGGTGCTCGGCCAGGCGCTCGCCGGCGAGCACCACCGCCCCGTCCGCCGCCTGGCGGAGGGCGGCCGCCGCCCGCGCCTCGAAGGATCCCTCCGGGGCATCGCCGTCGTGGATCCGTTCGAGCAGGTAGGACTGATGCTCTGGTCGGCAGAGCTCGTGCTCGGCGACGTCCCACAGCCTGGTTCGTCGAGGGTGGACGACGAAGACCTTCGCTCCCCGACGAGCGGCCTTGCGGATCCGTAGGTGCAGGATCGGGACCTCCTGCTCGGCGTCGAGGCCGACCACGAGGATCGTCCGAGCGCGCTCCACGTCGAGGTACGAGGTTCGCATCGGTGCCGCGGCCACCAGCTCCTCGGCACGACCGGCGTGGAAGACGCGGCGGTGATCCAGGTCGTTGGTGCCGAACACCGTCCTTGCGAGCTTCGACAGCGCGTAAGCGTCCTCGTCCGCGAGCCGTCCTCCCGCGACGAACGCCACCCGAGCATCGGAGCACCAGCCGGCGACGCGGCCGAACACCTCTCCGAACGACGCCGGCTCGAGGCCACGCCCGCGGAGCAGAGGTGTCGTGATCCGCGTCGGCGCGTCGGCACTCCGGAAGGCGAACCGGCCCTTGTCGCAGATCCACGCGTCGTTCACCTCGGCGTGCTCGCGCGCCAGCACGCGTACGACGCGGCCCCGGCGCAGATCCACCTTCACGTTGCACCCGGCGCTGCAGTGCTGGCAAACCGAGTCGGCGCTCGACAGGTCGAACGGCCGGGCGACGAACCGGTACGGCGTGGCCGTCAGCGCCCCGACCGGGCAGATCTGGATCGTGTTGCCGCTGAACGGCGACCGGAAGTCCTCGCCCGCCGCGATCGAGACGCGCTCGCCCGCCCCTCGCGCGTACAGCTCGATGAACCGGTCGCCGCTGATCTGATCGCAGAAGCGGGTGCAGCGCGCGCAGAGCACGCACCGCTCGCGGTCCAGGCCCACGAGCGGGGAGAGCGGGATCGGCTTCTCGAAGGTGCGCTTGGCTTCGACGTACCGGCTCTCGCCTGGGCCGAACGCGAGCGCCTGGTCCTGGAGCGGACATTCGCCCCCGCGATCGCACACGGGGCAGTCCAGCGGATGGTTCAGGAGGAGGAACTCGAGGTTGGCGACCTGCGCCTCGCGTGCCTCCTCCGAGGTGTTCTGGGTCCTGACGACCATCCCCGACCCGACCTCGGCGGTGCACGAGGTGAAGAGCTTGCGCTGTCCCTCCACCTCCACGTAGCACTGGCGGCAGGCCCCGACCGGATCCAGGAAGGGGTGGTCGCAGAACCGCGGGATCTCGATGCCGAGCTGCTCGGCGGCGCGGATGATCAGGGTGCCGGCGGGCACCGTCACCTCCTTGTCGTCGATCGTGAGCGTGACCGGCTCAGCGCCGCTCATCGGATCACCTCGGCGTCGACCGGCGCGGACACGCCGTGCTCGACCTCTACCGAGACGAGGTCGCCCGGTCCCTTCCCGGTGAACGGGCAGCGGTGTTCGGCGATGTGGGCCTCGTACTCGTCGCGGAAGGACCGGAGGCTGGATTGGATCGGACTCACCGCCCCGTCGGCGAGGGCGCAGAAGGCGCGGAACAGGATGTTGCGCCCCAGGTCGTCGAGGAGCGAGAGATCCTCGGGACGCCCGTAGCCGTTCTCGATCCGGTCCAGCACGCGGCTCACCCACCACGTCCCCTCACGGCACGGCGTGCACTTGCCGCACGACTCGTGCGCGTAGAAGCGCAGGAGCCGACGAGTGGCCTCGACGATGCAGTCGGTCTCGTCCATCACGATGACGCCGCCCGTCCCGAGCAGCGATCCGGCCGCTGCGATCGACTCGAAGTCCAGGGGCACCTCCAGGTGCTCGTCGGTGAGCATCGGCGTGGACGAGCCCCCCGGGGTCCACGCCTTGAGCCGCCGTCCGGCGAGGACCCCCCCGGCGTGCTCCTCGAGGAGCGTGCGGAGAGACGTGCCCATCGGCAGCTCGTAGTTGCCGGGCCGCTCCACCTTGCCCGAGACCGAGAAGACCTTGGTGCCCGGAGACTTCTCCGGCCCGATCGCCGCGAACCACTCTGGCCCGTTGCGGAGGATGTGCGGCACGCTGCAGAGGGTCTCGATGTTGTTGATCAGGGTCGGGCAGCCGTACAGGCCTTCGACCGCCGGGAACGGCGGGCGCAGGCGGGGCTGGCCCCGATGGCCCTCGAGCGAGGAGAGCAACGCGGTCTCCTCCCCGCAGATGTACGCGCCCGCGCCCCGGTGCAGCACGACGTTCAGCTCGTAGCCGCTCCCCAGCACGCTGTCCCCGAAGATGCCGCCGTCGTAGGCCTCGGCGATCGCGCGGTCGAGCACCCGACCGGGATGGAGGAACTCGCCCCGACAGTAGATGTAGGCCTCGTGGCTGCCCACGGCGTACGCGGCGATCGCCATACCCTCGAGGAACCGGTGCGGCTCCCGTTCGATCAGCTCGCGATCCTTGAACGTGCCCGGCTCGGACTCGTCGAAGTTGCACACGGCGTACGTGGGCTTGCCGGTGTCCTGGGGCACGAAGGACCACTTCACGCCGGTGGGGAACCCCGCGCCGCCGCGACCGCGGAGCCCCGAGGCCTTCACCGTCTCGATCACGTCGACCGACGTGCGGTCGAGCGCCAGCCGCAGGCCCTCGTAGCCACCCTGCGCCCGGTAGCCCTCCAGCGGGATCACATCCGGGTTGCCCCAGTTGGCGGTCAGGACCCTCACGACCGGGCCTCCTCGGGTTCCCGCCCGGCGCCTCCTCGGGGCGCGTCCTCCAGGCCCGCCAGGATCCGCGAAGCGTGGCGGAAGTCCTCGGGCGCCTCGCCCCGGGACGGTACGGGCACCTCGCCACGGCGCAGGGCGTCGACCAGCTCCGCCATCCGCTCGGGCGTCACGCGGTCGTGGTTCGCGAAGTCGATCTGCGCCACCGGTGCCGCGTCGCACGCCCCCAGGCACTCCTCCTCGTGGACGGTGAACAGGCCGTCCTCGGAGATCTCGCCGCCGTGCGGGACCCCGGTCGCGCGGTGGGCTGCCTCGTAGACGTCCCTGGCCCCACGGAGCGCGCACGACAGGTTGGTGCACACCGACACCACGTGCGTCCCGGTGGGGCGGAGCCGGATCATCGTGTAGAAGCTCGCGACAGCCTCGACCTCGGCGGTGGTGATCCCGAGCAGCTCGCCCACCTCCCGCAGCCCGTCGCCGGTCACGCGACCTTCGACGGACTGCACGAGGTACAGCAGGGGCATGATCGCCGCTCGCTCCCGACCCTCGGGGTACCGAGCCTTGATCTCCTCCGCCGCGGCCCGGAGCTCGGGGGAGAGCACGCCCATCAGCGGTCCACCCCGCCCATCACCGGGTCGACGCTCGCGATCACCGCGATCGCGTCGGCGACCAGCCCACCCTGCATCATCTGCGGCACGGCTTGCAGGTTCACGAACGAGGGATCACGGATCCTCACCCGGTACGGGCGGTGCCCACCGTCGGAGACCACGTAGTAGCCGAGCTCTCCGCGTGGGGACTCGACGGGCTGGTACACCTCCCCCTCGGGGACGCTGATGCCCTCGGTCACCATCTTGAAATGATGGATGAGGGCCTCCATCGACTCCTCCATGATGTGCCGCACGTATCCGACCGAGTTCCCGATCCCGTCGGGTCCGACCTCCAGCTGCGCCGGCCAGCGGAGCTTCGGGTCCTCGATCATCACTGGACCCGGCTCACGAAGCCGGTCGACGCACTGACGCACGATCCGCAGGGACTGCTTCATCTCCTCGAGCCGGACCTCGTACCGCGCGTAGCAGTCGCCCGCCTCGCGCACCGGGACGTCGAACTCGTAGGCCTCGTAGCCACAGTAGGGCTCGTCCTTGCGCACGTCCCGGTTCACGCCCGAGCCCCGCAGGATCGGGCCGGTGACGCCCCATCGCAGGGCGTCCTCGGCCGACAAGTGACCCACGCCCCCGTTGCGCTCGAGCCAGATCGGGTTGCGCGAGAGCAGGGCCTCGTACTCGGCGATCCGACCGGGCAGCATCCCGAGGAGATCCTCGATCCGCTCGAGCCCGCCCGGAGGAAGATCCATCACCACGCCGCCGATCCGCACGTACGCGTGGTTCATCCGCAGGCCGGTGGCGGCCTCGAACACGTCCAGGATCTGCTCGCGCTCGCGGAACCCGTACAGCATCACGCTGACGGCCCCGAGCTCCATCCCGGCGGTGGCCAGCCACACCAGGTGCGAGGCGATCCGGTTCAGCTCGCAGAACAGGACGCGCAGCACCTGGGCCCGCGGCGGCGCCGAGATCCCGAGGAGGCGCTCGACGGCCAGGCAGTAGCCCACCTCGTTGAAGAACGGGGACAGGTAGTCCGCGCGGGTGACGAAGGTCACTCCCTGCTGCCAGGTTCGGTACTCGGTGTTCTTCTCGATCCCGGTGTGCAGGTAGCCGATGATCGGTCGGCACGACAGGATCGTCTCCCCGTCGAGCTCCAGCAACAGGCGCAGCACCCCATGCGTGGAGGGGTGCTGCGGCCCCATGTTGACCACCATCGTCTCCTGCCGGAGCTCGTCGGTGGAAAGGGGGTCCCGCAGATCTGGCCCGGTCCGGGGCTCGCGCGCGCGCTCCGTCACCAGGTCCTCCGATCCACCGGCGGGATGAACGCGCCCCGGTACCGGGTGTTCACCCCGCCCAGATCCTCGGTCTTGCGGAGCGGGTGCCCCTCCCATCCCTCGGGCATCAGGATCCGTCGCAGGTCCGGGTGCCCCTCGAACACGATCCCGTAGAAGTCGTAGACCTCGCGCTCCTGCCAGTCGGCCGTGGGGAACAGGGGCACCACGGTGGGGATCCGCGGATCCTCCTCCGGGAGGCCGACCTTCACGCGCAGCCGATGGCGGTGTGGCATCGAGTACACGTCGTAGGCAAGCCAGAACCGCGGGGCCCGGCCCGGCCAGTCGGTGGCGGTCAGATCCGAGAGGAAGTCCAACCGGAGCTCATCGTCCGCTCGCAGATCCTCGAGCGTCTCCCGGATCCGCTCGCGCTCCACCAGGAGCGTCGCTTCGCCGCGCGCGACGATCACGTCCGGGTACCGAGCCCGCACCCGTTCGGCCACCTCCGCCGCCCTCACCGGACCGTCCCCTCCGTGCGGACCTTCTCGTGGAGCTGGAGGATCCCGTACATCAACATCTCCGGCTTCGGCGGACAGCCGGGGACGTAGATGTCGACCGGGACGATCGTGTCCACGCCCTGGACGACCGCGTAGTTGGTGAACATGCCGCCCGCCGAGGCACACACGCCCATCGAGATCACCCACCGGGGCTCGGGCATCTGGTCGTAGATCGTGCGGAGCACGGGCGCCATCTTCTGGCTCACGCGCCCCGCCACGATCATCAGATCGGCCTGCCGGGGCGAGGCGCGGAACAGCTCCATCCCCCATCGCGCGAGGTCGTAGTCGCCGGCCCCCGTGGCCATCATCTCGATCGCGCAGCACGCCAGCCCGAACGTGACCGGCCACATCGACTGCTTCCGCGCCCAGCTGACCGCCCGGTCGAGCTTGGTCAGCAGAAGGCCGCGGCGCAGCTCCTCTTCCGTCCCCTCCGGCTCCTTCCCGGTCCGGAAGCCCTCCAGCCGCTCAACCGGCACGAGCCATCTCCCGGTCGGGTTTCGAGCCGGCCGACCCGACCTCCTCCACACCTTCGACCTCCGAGCCCCAGTCGAGCCCGCCGGCCTTCCACACGTACACGTAGGCGACGAAGACGAGCCCGATGAAGACGGCCATCTCGACCAGCCCGAACAGCCCGAGCTGTCGGAACTGGACGGCCCATGGGAACAGGAAGATCGTCTCGATGTCGAAGATGATGAACAGCATCGCGACGACGTAGAACTTCACGCTGAACCGCTCCCCCTTGGGAACCCGCTCGGGCTCGATCCCGCACTCGTACGGCGCGAGCTTGGCCGGGTTGGGGCGATGCGGTCGGAGGAGGGCCGAACCGGCCAGGGAGAGCACCGCGAACAGGAACGCCAGCGCCGTCAGCAACACGATCGGCAGGTACTGGGAGAGCTCCACGATCCCTCCTACGCGGCCCTGGCGAGCCGCACGATCGAGTCCATCACCTGGTCCTGGAGATCGCCCTTCCGACCGTCCGTCAAATTGCCCATCAGCCGCAACATGAAGCGCATCAGCCGCTCCCTCGGGAGGGCGTGGTCGGTCAGAGCCCGCATCACGGAGGGATGACCGATCGCCCTGACGAACTGCGTCGCGATCCGATAGTAGCCCTCGTACCGCTCGCGCAGGAGCGTCGGGTACAGGTGCGCGAGCCCCGGACGGTCCTTCACGAGCGCCTCGTGGATCAGCTCCGCCGCGAGCTCGGCCGACTCCATCGCGTAGGCGATCCCCTCGCCGTTGAAGGGGTTCACCATCCCCGCGGCGTCTCCGACGAGCAGCATGCCGGGGAGGGCCGCCGGGACCCGGGACAACCCCATCGGCAACGGCCCTGAGAGCACCAGTCCCTCCGCCGTGTCCTCACGCACGCTCCACGAGGCGGGGAGCATCCCGGCGAACGCGTCGAACACCCGCTGGGCGGACACGTCCTTGAAGTTGCGGAAGGTGTTCAGCAGCCCGGCGCCGAGGTTCACCGTCCCATCGGGCAGCGGGAACAACCACCCGTAGCCCGGCATGATCCGATCCCCGTCCCACAGGTCCATCCACACCTCGAGCCACGGTCCCGGATGCCGGTCGATCCGGTAGTAGCGACGGGCCGCGATCCCCAGGGGCTTGGTCGGGTCCCTCCGCACCCCGGCGCGGCCGGCGAACCGGGAGGAGGCGCCGTCGGCCGCGATCACGAAGCGGGCCCGGACCTCCACCTCGTCACCGTCGCGCCGGATCCGCGCCCCTGTGATCCATCCGTCGGCCACCGTCGGGCCGAGCGCCTCCGTCCCCTGCATCAGGCGGGCCCCCGCACGCTCCGCGTGCCGTGCCAGCAGCTCGTCGAACCCAGCGCGCGTCATCACCAGCCCGTAGGAGGGGAAGTCGTCGAGCTCGGGCCAGGGCAGCTCGAGCCGCACCCGGCGGGAGTAGATCCGCAGCCCCCGGTGGCGCTCGAACCGAGGGTCCCCTGTGTCGATCCCCATCCGGCGGAGCTGGACGACGGCTCGCGGGGTCAGCCCGTCGCCACAGACCTTCTCACGGGGGAACGTGGCCCTCTCCACGACCAGCACGTCGATCCCGTGACGGGCCAGATGGTAGGCGGCGGTGGAGCCGCCGGGGCCGGCGCCGACGATCAGCACGTCGGTCTGGATGTGCGCGTTCGACACCGGCTCCCCCACCGATTGTGAAAGCTTTCACAAGGATGCTAACCGACTTGTGAAGAACCTCACAAACCCTAGTGCCGCGACCGGGTCCGGGGCAACCGCGCGGGACCACGCGACGGGCGAACGACCGAGCGTCGGGGCCGGCTACTCGCGCGCGTGGTCCCAGAGCGCCAGCGCCTTGGGTTCGATCCGCAGGAACCCCAGCCCGCGGACCTGCTCGGCGAACCTGGCGAATCCGTCCCCGGACAGGAGCGCACGGTACTTCTCGTGCCAGGCCGAGATCGGTTGCCGCATCTCCGGATCCTCGGCCCGCAGGGTGCGGGCGGTGCCCCGCACCTCCACCCCCGCGATCTCGACCCAGCTCCGCCCGAGGTCGATCGTGAGCGCGACCCGTGGGTCACGCTCGGCGTTGCTCCATGTCCTCCCCTCGCGCCGGGTCGCCACGTAGATCGCGTCCACCGGCCAGACGAACCACAGGGGCACCACGTGGGGGGAGCCGTCTGCGTTCAGCGTCGCGACCGAGGCGGCCGGCAGCCCCCCGAACATCCGTCGGGCGGCGCCGAGATCTGACTCCCTGACCGAGCTCATCGGAACTCCAGGAGCCGGGCCACGTCGACGAGCGCGCGGACCCCGTCTCCCCGCAGAGGAGCGCCGTTCAGGGCCGAGACCGCCCGACCGACCAGCTGGTTCACCGCCTCCGAGGCCTCCGCCGGCGCGTCCCCGTCCAGCACGTCGTCGCGGAGCTGGAACGCGCGACCGAGCAGGCGGGCGAACGCGAGCAGGGGCTCCACCTCAGCCGCTCCCGCGCCGGCCAGGGCGGCCCCGATCCCCACCGGCCCCTCGGCCGTGTACGAGCCGGTCTTCAGCGCGGCCACTCGCGACGGATCGGCGGCGGACAGATCGAGGAGCTGCCCGGCCGCCATCTCGATGCGCATCCGGTCGAACCGTGACCAGGCCGCCTCGAGTCGATCCTCGGGTGCGCCGCACGTGCGCAGGACGTGCTCGGCCAGCACCGCCGCCAGGTCGCCAACCACGATCGCCGCCGCCGTCCCGAACGCCGTGTGGTCGCATCCGGGAGGGGCCTCCGCCGCGAACCGCACATGCGTCGCCGGGACCCCACGGCGCACCTCCGACCGATCCATCACGTCGTCGTGGATCAGGGCGAACGTGTGCAGGAGCTCGAGCGCAGCCGCGGCCCGGCGGACGGGTCCCTCCTCGGAGCCACCGGCGGCCCGGAACGCCCACACGCACAGGGCCGGACGGATGCGCTTGCCCCCCGCCTCGACCAGCCGGGCGATCTCGTCGGTGAGCGCTGGCGCCTCCGGGTCCAGCTCGGCGAGCTCGACGCGACGCTCGGCGAGCTCGGCCAGGATCAGCGGGTCCACGCGATCGCGAACGGCCTGCAGGGACGGGACGGACGGGATCGCCTCGGGGGTCGGTGCGGCCACGGCCGCAGTATCGCAACTCTCGCGTCCGCACCGTCCGGTCCCGGTCCCGTTCCGCCGGCCGCAGGCGACTGCTATCGTTCACGGCACGATCACGCCCGCTCGAGACCGGATGACCCGCTTCCAGAAGCTCGCCATCGCCACGGCCTCGGCGACCGTGCTGTTGTTCGGCGTCGGCGGCCTGGTCCGGGGCACCGGCTCGGGCCTCGGCTGCACGAGCTGGCCCAGATGCGGCCCCGACCGCTGGCTCCCCTACCCCACGATCGAGTCCTGGATCGAGTACGCCCATCGGTTCGTGGCGGTCCTCGTGATCGTCCTGATCGGCTGGCAGCTCGTCGAGGCGATCCTGCGACACCGACGGCGGCGCTCGCTGTTGTGGCTCTCGATCGCCGCCGCGCCGCTGGTTCTCATGCAGGCGGTGCTGGGTGGCGTGGTGGTGCACACCGACCTGGATCCCGCGTGGGTGACGGTGCATTTCGGGTTCGCGATGGCCCTTGTGGCGGTGGTGGTCGCTGCGGCGACGGAGTCCTGGAACATGCTCGGGGGCCGCGAGCCGAGCCGCTCCCCCAGCCGGGGGTTCGTTCGCCTGGTCTCCTGGACGGCGGGCGTGACCTTCGGCGCGCTCGTGCTGGGGACGTATGTCCGGGCGACCGGCTCGGGCCTCGCGTTCCGGGACTGGCCGCTGATGGACGGTCGGCTGGTCCCCACCCTCGGCGGTGCCGCCACCTCGGTGTTCCTCCACCGCCTGGCCGCGGCGCTCTCCGCGCTGCTCGTGCTCTACACGTTCATCCGCGCGTGGCTGCGGCCCCGGAACCCGATGCTCGCCGCGCTGTCCGCCGTCGCGCTCGCCCTGATGGGCGCCCAGGTGGTGATCGGTGCGGCCAACGTCTGGTCGCGGCTCCGACCGGCCGCGGTCACGGCCCACGTCGCGGTCTCCGCCGCGATCTGGGCCACGCTGGTTGCCCTGTGGGTGTCCTCCCGGCGCGAGGCTCAGCGGTCGCCCCTGACGGGGGGCTCGAGGACGGACGTCCGTGCCAACGGCAAGCGCCCCAGCCTGCGCGAGACCACGGCCGCCTACTTCCAGCTCACGAAGCCGCGGATCATCGTCCTGCTCCTGATCACCACGGTGCCGGCCATGGTCCTGGCCGAACGCGGGATCCCGTCGACGTGGCTGGTGGGTGCCACCCTGCTCGGCGGGGCGATCGCCGCCGGGGCCGCGAACGCGATCAACAACTACCTCGACCGCGACATCGACGAGGTGATGCGGCGGACCCGACGCCGCCCGCTCCCCGCCCACCGGATCCCGGCGGACCACGCGCTCGCCTTCGGGTTCGTGCTCGGTGCGACGTCCTTCTTCTTCCTCTCGATCGCGGTGAACGTGCTCGCCGCCAGCCTCGCCCTGTCGGCGATCGCCTTCTACGTGTTCGTCTACACGATGTGGCTCAAGCGCTCGAGCGTGCAGAACATCGTGATCGGCGGCGCGGCGGGAGCGGTCCCGGCGCTCGTCGGATGGGCCGCGGTGACCGGCACGGTCGCGCTCCCGGCCTGGGTCCTGTTCGCGATCGTGTTCATGTGGACGCCGCCGCACTTCTGGGCGCTCGCCATGCGGTACTCGGGCGACTACGCGGCCGCCGGCATCCCGATGCTTCCTGTGGTCCGAGGCCCGGAGGAGACGCGCAAGCAGATCCTCCTTTACTCGCTGGTCCTGTTCGGCGCGTCCCTGCTGCTCGTCCCGGTGGCCGGTATGGGCCCCATCTACCTGTCGACCGCGGTCGTGCTCGGCGGGTGGTTCGTCTGGCGGGCGCTGCGGCTGTGGCGGGGGACCTCGCCGACCGAGTCGCTGCGTCTGTTCCGGTTCTCGATCGTGTACCTCGGCTTGCTGTTCGGGGCCGTCGCCGCGGACGCGGCGCTGCTCGCCTGAACCGTTACCCGCCCGAGGCCCGGTCGATCAGGTCCTCCAGGGTCGAGGCGTCGATCTCGCCCGCCACCCGGAACCGGAGCCGGCCCTCCGCGTCGATCACGATGGTGGTCGGCAGGAAGGGCACACCGAAGCGGTATGCGAGGTACCCGGACGCGTCCTCCAGGTTCGGGTAGCCCACGTCGTACTCCTCGAGCCATACCCGGGCGGCGGCCGCGTCGTCCCGGTAGTTGACGCCGATGAAGAACGCGCCGTCGGGCCCCTGGGCGGCATGCTCGGCGGTGAGGAGCGGCTGCTCGCGGCGGCACGGCCCGCACCAGGTGGCCCAGAAGTTCACGATCACCATCCGCCCGGCGTAGTCCTCCGGCGCGAGCCGCCCTCCTGAGAGGGTGCCGCCTGCGAGCTCCGGCGCCGCACCCGAGAGCTCCTGCACCGCCGGCCCCGAGGAGATCCCCCGCGGGGAGGAGCACGCGGCGAGGACGACCAAGGCGAACACGGCTATGCGTCGACGGAGGTTCACGGGCCCGCCATGCTCCCATAGGGAGGCAGGAACGATCGCTAGCCGACGACCACCGTGCCGTTCATGTTGGGGTGGACGATGCACAGGAAGTAGTACTCGCCGGCCGGCAGGGGCGGGATCTGGTACTCGATCGTGCCCGGTCCGGTGAGCAGCTCGCCGCTGAACAGCTCCTCGGAAAGCGAGTCGTCGGTGTAGATCGCGATGTTGTGCTGCACGCCGGCGTCCCGGTTGTCCATCGTGATCGTGGTCGGGGTATCGACGGGCAGCTCGATGGTGGCCGTGTCGAACGCGATGTTCTGCGCCACCACCGTGAGGGCGGACGGCCCGCCGCCGCCATCGCCGGCGCCGCCATCGCCGCCGTCGGGCGGGCCGGCAGCCTCGGCGACCACGACGGTGCCGTTCATGCTCGGATGGACGTCGCACTGGAAGTAGTACTCGCCGGCCGGCAGGGGCGGGATCTGGTACCCGATCGTGCCCGGTCCGGTGAGCAGCTCGCCCTGGAACAGGATCTCTGAGCGCGAGTCGTCGGTGTAGATCGCGATGTTGTGCTGCACGCCGGCGTCCCGGTTGTCCATCGTGATCGTGGTCGGCGTGTCGGCGGGCAGCTCGATGGTGGTCGTGTCGAACGCGATGTTCTGGGCGACGATCGTGAGACCGAGCGCCCCGGGCCCGGGTCCTTCGCCTCCCGGTCCCTCGGCCTCGCCCTCGCTCACCACCGCCAGCGAGATGCCCCCCGCGAGCATCGCTACGCCCGCCGTGGCTCCGATCATCGAGAGGATCGTGGACATGCGGATCTGCGCGCGGCTCGCCGCGATCGCCGAGACCACCACGACGGCCCCGGCCACGAGCAACGCCGTGGTGGTGGCGGGGGCACCTTCGACGGCGAGCAGGATCCTCGAGAAGCCGAACAGCACGGCGGCCATCGCCACGAGGATCCCCGCCGGCAGGAGCAGCGGAAGGAGCAGCCGCTCCCGGACCTGGCGCCTCACCTGATCAACCCCTTGCGGACGTCGCGCTCGACCCCGCGCAGCCCCAGGGCATCCCAACCCCCTCGCTCGCGGGCGTGCCAGTCGAAGAAGATCACCGCGATGAATCCCCAGAGCACCAGGCCACCGAGGATCTTCATGATCAGCCCCGCCATGAGCTGATCGGTCAGCGCGGAGACGCCCCAGATCCGGGGGAAGGATCCATAGACGGGGTACAGCAGCGTGGTGCCGAAGGTGAGGAAGGACGCCGGGATCGTCGGCGCCAGCGAGTTGGCGAACAGGTACATCATCTGTGCGGGCGGCGTGAGGGCGGGCAGCTCGGGCAGCGGCGAGAGCACCGGCCACCACATCACGACCGCCGAACCCACCGTGAGCACGTGGAGGGCGAAGTGCACGGGCTCCGAGCGCACGGACGCGTCCACGATCTCGGGCCAGTGGGTGAACAGCAGGAGGCCGTTGAACACGGCGATCGCAACGACCGGCTTCGTGAGCACGCGGAAGCCCGTCCGGACGGGACCGGCCGGCAGGACCTTCCTCCACATCCACCCGGGGATCCCGGCGACGAGCAGTGGAGCCGCCACCAACGTGTAGAGCAGGTGCTGGACCATGTGCACCGAGTACAGCCGTTCCTCGGCCAGATCGTGCACCGGGTAGCTCGAGGCCAGGACGAGGATCGCCATCCCGATCGAGAACATCACGGCTCGGCGGCCTCGCTCCCGCCTCTCGACGGGGGCGGTCGGCACGTGCCGGCGAGCCGCCAGCAGGTACAGCACCCAGGTCCCCCCGAGGAGGGACCACACATCCGGGTGGACGTGCCAGGTGGGCATCAGCCCGCGAACGTCCGGAAGGTCAGGAGCACGATCAGGTACAGGGTCACGGCGCCCGCGAGCCCCATCACGAAGAAGCGCGCGTAGGTGCGGCTGTCGAACTTCAGGTGCATGAACCACAGAACGACCAGGGAGAACTTGACCAGCGAGAACAGGAACAAGAGCGGGATCAGCAGCCCGTGCTCGTGGATCCAGTCGATGTAGTAGACCGCCACTTCGAGCGCCGTAACGACGGCCAGGATCATCGCGATCCGGATGTACTCGCGCGGGCCCGGATGCCGCGCGTGCGTGGACCGCGCAGGGGGCGGCGTCTGCTCCGGGGACCCCACGGCGGTCGTCCTCTCCGCCATCAGACCGGTCCACTCCCCGTCGGGATCAGGTACACGACGGTGAAGATCACGATCCACACGATGTCCACGAAGTGCCAGTAGAGGCCGACGAGCTCCACAGCCTCGGCACGCTCCTGCGGCAGCCGACCACCCAGCGAGAAGGAGAGGAGCGTCAGCAGCATCAGGATACCGACCGCGACGTGGGTCCCGTGGAAGCCGGTCAGGACGTAGAACGTGGTACCGAACAGGTTGGTCGTGAGCGCGAGGCCGTGATCGTAGAACACGGTGAACTCGTAGACCTGGCCGCCGATGAAGGTCATCCCGAGCAGCGCGGTGGCCAGCAGCCATACGCGCGTCCGGCCGTGATCCCCGCGCTGGATCGCGTTCAATGCCAGCACCATGGTGAGCGAGCTCGCGAGCAGCACGAAGGAGCTGACCGACGTGTAGGGGATGTCGAACACGTCGTTCGTGTACGGGCCGACGATGCTCGCCCCTCGGTAGAGAACGTAGCTCGAGATCAGCGCTCCGAACAGCAAGCAGTCCGAGGCCAGGAACAGCCACATCGCGAGCTTGGTGTTCGTGAGCCCGGTGCTGGTCGGGTGCTCGGTGGACGCGTGCTCGATAGTGGCCATCAGCCGCTCACTCCGCCGAAGGCTCCAGGACCCAGCCGTAGAGACCGGCGACGGTCACCAGGAGCCCCACCCCGACCAACCACCAGCCGAAGATCAGCCCGTACCCGACGACGGCCAACCCCAGCGAGGCGACGAGCGGGTAGTACGAGGGTCCGGGGAGATGGATGCCGTGGGCGTCGCCGTGCCCCCCCTCGCCGGATCCACCGGCCGGGACCGGGACCACCCGGCCCCCTTCCGTCTCGGCGTACTTCCCGTGCCAGACCTCGTCGAGCGCGTGGACCACGGGGATCTCGTCGAAGTTGTGCTCCGGTGGAGGGGAGGAGGTAGCCCACTCGAGCGTCCGAGCGTCCCACGGATCGGCGCTCATCTCCTTCGCCTGACGGAAGCTGCGCACCGCGTTCACCAGGAACACCAGAACCGCCACCGCGATGATGAACGCCCCCACCGTGGAGATCAGGTTCCAGAACGCGAGACCGAGCGACTCCGGGTAGCTCTGGATCCGTCGGGGCATGCCCTGGAGCCCGAGGACGTGCATCGGGCCGAAGGCCAGGTTGAAACCCACCAGCATCGTCCAGAACTGGACCTTGCCCCACCGCTCGTCGAGCATGCGGCCGAAGACCTTCGGCCACCAGTAGTACACGCCGCCGAACAGCCCGAAGATCGCGCCGCCGAACAGCACGTAGTGGAAATGCGCCACGATGTAGTACGTGTCGGTCTGCTGGTAGTCGGAGGGCACGATGGCATGCGTGACCCCGGAGAGCCCGCCGATCACGAACATCGCGATGAACCCGATCGCGAACAGCATCGGGGTCGTGAAGCGGATGTCGCCCTTCCACAACGTGCCGAGCCAGTTGAAGATCTTCACCCCCGTCGGCACCGCGATGATCATCGTCGAGATCCCGAACGCGGTGTTGGCTACGGGGCCGAGCCCCGTGGCGAACATGTGATGCGCCCACACGCCGAACCCGATGAACCCGATCGCGATCCCGCTGAACACCACGAACTGGTACCCGAACAGCGGCTTGCGCGAGAAGACGGGGAGGATCTCCGAGACGATCCCCATCGCCGGCAGGATCAGGATGTAGACCTCGGGGTGCCCGAACAGCCAGAACAGGTGCTGCCACAGCACCGGATCCCCGCCCGCCGCCGGGTCGAAGAAGTGCGTACCGAACCGTTTGTCGAACAGCAACTCCACCAGCCCGATCGTGATGATCGGGAGGCTGAACGCCAGGAGCAGCTGCACCACCAGGCCCATCCAGATGAACACCGGCATCCGGAACAGCGACATGCCCGGCGCCCGCATGTTGATGATCGTCACGGCCAGGTTCACAGCCGAGGCCGTGGACGCGATGCCCGTGATGAGCAATCCGATCGAGTAGAAGATCATCCCGCGGGTCGGATCGAGGACGGCGTTCGGCGCATAGCCGAACCATCCGCCGTTCGGAGCACCGCCCAGGAACCAGCTCGAATAGACAAAGATCCCACCCAACAGGAACGCCCAATAGCTGAACGCGTTCAGCCGCGGGAACGCCACGTCGCGAGCCCCGATCATCAGCGGTATCAGGTAGTTGAAGAACGCGGCCGAGAGCGGCATCACGACGAGGAACACCATCGTGATGCCGTGCATCGTGAAGATCTCGTTGTAGACGGAGGGCGACAGCAGGTTCTGGTCCGGCTGCGCGAGCTGGAGTCGGATCAACAGCGCCTCGGTCCCGCCGATCAGGAAGAACGCGAACGCGGTGACCCCGTACAGGACGCCGATCTTCTTGTGATCCACCGTCGTGAACCAGCTCCAGAAGCCGGTGGTGGCCGTGGGACGCCGCAGCAGGCCGCGCGGCTGATCCGCGGGGACGCTCACGCTCGCCATGGCTCCTCCATCACGTCAGGGTCTTCAGGTAGGCCACGAGCTGGTCGATCTGCTCGGGCGTCAGGTTGTAGCTGGGCATCCACGAGCCCGCCTTCACGGATGGCGGATCCCGGAGCCACCGGCGCAGGTTCTCGTCGTTGGTCTCGAGCATGCAGCCGGCGAAGCACTCGCGGCTCGCGACGTGCGTGAGGTTCGGGCCACCGTTGGACCCGGCGATCGGGTCGCCGTTCGCGTCCTGGAGCCCGTCGATCGCGTGGCAGGCGATGCACTGGCCGGCGAAGACCTCGGCGCCTGCGGCCGCCGGGGTCCCGGCCTGCGGCATCTGCGCCGGTGCCCGCTGCCCCGCCACCCAGGCGTCGAAGTCGCCGGGTTCGTGCGCCACCACGGTGAACTTCATGTAGGAGTGCGAAAGGCCGCAGAACTCCTTGCACTGTCCGGTGTAGGTACCTGGTTCGTCTGCCTGGAGCACCATGAGGTTGGTCCGGCCCGGGATCACGTCCTGGGTCCCGGCGAGCTCGGGGACCCAGAACGAGTGGATCACCGCATCCCCGATGGTGGCGGCCGGCGGACCGTCCGGCGGTCCGAGCTGGCACTCGCTGGGGGCCACCTGGCCGCCGTACCCGAGCCCCGCCGCGCACAGTCGCAGGTAGACCGGGCGCCCGGTCGGGATGTGGAGCTCGTTGGCGGTGACGATCCCTTCCCCCGGATACGCGAACTCCCACCACCACTGGTGGCCCAGGACGTCGACGTTCAAGACGTTCCCCTCCGGCTCGCGTGACAGCTCGAAGATCGTCGTGACCGTGGGAACCGCGACGCCGGCCAGGATGATCGCCGGCAGGATCGTCCAGGCGATCTCCAGGCGCGTGTTCCCGTGCACCTGCGGCGGGATGCCCTCGCGGTCCTTCCGGTGCCGGTACTTCCACACGAAGAACACCAGCACCCCCTCGACCACGACGAAGATCACCGCCGCGACCCAGAACACCGGGACGAACAGGTCGTAGGCCTTCTCCGCGTACGGGCCGGCGGGTTGCAGGGAGTCCTGCGAGGCGTTCGGCGCGCAGGCAGCCGCGATCAGCCCCAGGGCCACCAGGCCCAGGACCGCGAGCGTTCTCCTCCGCACGTCCTGTTGATCCCCCCGGTCGAGCTCATGCGGGCGCCGAGATGCGGCGCACTGTAGCATCCTTCGTCCGCGCGAGCCCATTCGATGACGAGACGGTCACACGCCCGCGTACGAGTGCAGTCCGACGATCCACAGGTTCACGGCGTAGTACGTGATCAACAGCGCGACGAACCCGATCAGCGCGATGGCCGCCGCGCGGCGGCCGCGCCACCCGGATGTCGCGCGGGCGTGCAGGTAGCCGGCGAACACCACCCACGTGATGAACGACCACGTCTCCTTCGGGTCCCACCCCCAGTAGCGACCCCACGCCTCCTGTGCCCAGATCGCACCGGTGATGATCCCGAAGGTCCAGATCGGGAAGGCGAAGGCGATCAACCGGTACGCGAGCCGATCCAACGCGGCCGCCCGGGGAAGCCAGCCGAGCCGTCGGCTGGGACCCGGTTCGATCGGCTCGTCCGGGTCGGGGATCAGGTCATGGGGCGCACCTTCTTCCGCCCGCAACGCGGTGGAGCCGCCGGCGATCGGCGGGACGGCCTCGCGTCGCTCGCGCCGGTCTTGCACCAGGTACAGGATCGTGACCACGCTCCCCAGGGCGAGCAGCGACGAGCTGACGATCATCGAGCTGACGTGGATCTGGCGCCAGTACGAGTTCAGGGCGGGCACCAACGGTGCAGGACCGACGTGTAGGAACAACGCGGCGACCGCCATCGTCAGCGTGGCGAACGCGAGCACGAAGCCCCCCAGCGTCCGCACCCTCGAGAGACCCTCGACCCACATGAGGTAGGCCACGACGACCAGGAACGAGAGGGCGAGCGAGTACTCGTACATGTTGCCGAGCGGGATCCGTTCGGCGGCCACCCCACGGGCGACCAGCGAGACCAGGTGTGCCGCCGCACCGACCGCGGTCAGGGCGATCGAGGCGACCCATACGGACCGGCGTCGGAAGGCCAGGTGATGGAACGCGGCGAGCATCGCCGCCAGGTACGCGAAGAACGCCAGGGTGAACGCGTCGGTCGAGATCCGAGCCCACGTCTCCATCCTCACGCGTGCGCTTCCTCCCGCGGGGCCCGCCCCAGGTCGGCGACGAGCCTGGAGAACTCCTCCTCGAACTGGCTCCGACGTTGGAGCGCGAACCCGCCGACCTTGAGCACTGCCCCACCGGCGTGCGACTCCGCCGTGATCCACAGCTTGCGCCGGGACGTGTACAGGGCCGGCAGCATCCCCACCAGCAGCAGGATAGCGGCAAGGAGCACGATCCACAGGCCCCGGTCCCGGCTGACCTGGAGCACGGTGTACTCGCGCAGATCGGCGAACCGCATCGTCACGTCATCCCCAAGGCCCACCGTCTGGTCCGCGCCGATCGCGCCGCTGGATACCTCGCGCATCCGCGAGGTATCCAGCACCGTCGTCCGCTGGGGCGCCCCGAGCCCCAGGTCGCCTTCGTAGACCGTGTAGGTCATCACGGGTGCGAACGCGCGGACCATCGGCATGGCCGTGCCCGTCTCCAGGAGCGCGTAAAGCCCCCGGCTGTCCGGCCAGAGCACGAACTCCACCCCGATCTGCGGCCGGACCGACGGGAGCTTCAGCACGCAGTCCCACGGGATCTGGAGCCGGCTCACCCCATCGGGCGGGATGCCCTGGGTGCACACGATCGGTCCCGACGCGACGGGCTCTCCCGCCCTGTCGACCTCCACGACGGGGGCCCAGCCGTAGCCGAACTGGTAGAAGCGGACGCCGTCGAGCACCGCGGGCTCGTTCACACGGACCTCCACCTCCCGACCGCCCGAGCCGTCCGCGCGCGAGAGCCGGGCGACGGTGACGAAGTCCTCGGGCTGGCCGGTTGCACGGTACGCCGCCCGGAACTCCTCGACCTGGAGCTGGATCCCCGAGTGGTCTTCCCCGAAGAACCGTCCCTCGCGGACGGTGCCGTCGTAGTTCGCGTGCGCCTCGACCCACGTCTGGCCCTCGACCACCACCGCGGTACCCGTGAACCCCGTCCCCTTGCCCCACACGACCCCGATCAGCAGCAGGAAGAACGACCAGTGGAACAGCAGGCTCCCCACCTCGCGCGCGAGGCCCTTGTCAGCAGCGAGCGCCGGCCTGCCGTTCGCGCGGTGGACCCGGAACCGTCGCCGGCGGAGCAGCCGACGGGCGCCGGCGATCGCGCGGTCGGGGTCCGCCTTGACGGGTACCTCCGCGTAGTGCCGCAGCCCGTCGAGCTCACGCGCCGGCGACGGCTTGGTTCGGACGTTCCGTGCCAGGGCACGGGTACGCGGCAGCAGACAGGCCCCGAGCGAGACGAGTAGCAGCCCGTACAGCAGCGTGAACCACCACGAGCCGTAGACGTCGAACAACCCGAGCTGCTCGTAGATCCGGGCCCGGAGCGGATGGTCGCGGAACATCGCGGCGATCCGCGCCTCGGCCACTCCCACCTGCGGGACGAGCGAGCCGGCGACCGCGGCCAGCGCCACGAGCAGCAGGAGGACCAGCGCCGTGCGCATCGAACGGAGCGTCCGCCACGCCAGGGCGGTGGAGCTGCGGAGCGTGAGCGCGGGAGCGGCCATCCGGGTCCGTCGATCCTACCCGGGTCCCGCCCGAGCGACCGATCAGATCGCGGGCGTGAACCGGCTCACGGCCCGGAGCACCGGGCCCAGGAGTCGGGTCCACAGGTTCGTCGCCACGAGCACGCCGATCGCGACCATCACCGCACCGGAGAAGCCGGCGAACCAGTGGTAGTTGCGCTTCACGAACGCGAGAGCACCCATCAGACGGCGCAGCCCCAGCCCAACCAGTAGGAACGGCAGGCCGAGTCCTGCCGAGTAGACGAACAGCAGGAGCGCGCCGCGTCCCGAGCCACCCTGTGCCGCCGCGATCGCGAGCACCCCCGCCAGGACCGGGCCGATGCAGGGTGTCCACCCCGCGCCGAACGCCACGCCGAGGGGGAAGGCCCAGACGGGGCCGGGTCGGATGCGCTCGAGCAGCGGTCGTCGCTCGGCGAACAGGACCGGGCGTCCGATACGCAGCGCGTACAGGAGCATCAGCACCCCGAACGCCACGATGATCAATCCCGAGATACGGATGCCGGCAGGTGAGCGAAGGATCCTCGTCACCGCCCCGGTGAACGCCCCGAGGGCGGTGAAGACCGTCGCGAACCCCGCGATGAACATCGCGATCGGCACGACCGGCCGGCGCTCCTCCTGGGTCTCGCCCCCTGTGACGAACGAGAGGTACCCGGGGACCAACGGGAACACGCAGGGCGAGGCGAAGGACACGATGCCCGCGGCGAACGCGAGCGCAGGGGCCCACCAGGAGGCGAGTCCATCCTGCACGAGGTCCGCGAGCACCGGCGCCACGGGGAACCAGTGTAGGGTCGCGGGCACGGAGCACGTGGGTTGCGGTGTCCGCGTCTTCCTTGCGATAGTGCCCACCGGGCTTGTGAAGGGATTCACGAGCACGCCGTCTGGGGACGGCGCTCCGGGAACCGGAGGGTTCGAGGACGGCGGTACTATGATCGGCCGATCGCGGGAAGTTCCGTCGGGGGAGGCCGGTGACACGGGTGATACGGTCCGGATGAGGATGGGGTTCGCATGAAGGTCCCGCAGAGGCTCTTGAAGCTCAAGGAGCAGGCGGAGCGACCCCTCAGGGACTTCGAGTGGACCTGGACCTCCGCGGTGGTGTTCTCGCTGGGGCTCGCGTTCTTCTCCGTGATCACGATGGCCGTGATCCCCTCGTTCTGGCTCTACTTCGCCGAGCAGAAGCTGGGGTGGGGCGGGCTGTCGGGCACCTCGAACTGGCGCCCGCTGCTGCGGGACTTCATCGCCGTCAACCTCGCGATGGGGCCGTTCGTGACCGTCGTGGTGCTGGCCGCGATCTTGCAGAACTGGCGCCGGCGGCTGCGGGGCGGGTCGGCTGGGCGTCCCGGTGGCGGCTACCGATGAGGAACCCGTAGGGGGCCACGCACACATGCCCTTCACGAAGACCGAGGTCGACATCCACACCGACTACGTCGTGGAGGCCGTCGACCCCGACTGGCTGTCGCAGGGCGTCCGGTCGCCCAAGCACCTGATGCTGGATCCCGACAACTGCATCCTCTGCCG
Source organism: uncultured Actinomycetes bacterium (assembly GCA_964640085.1). Taxonomy (GTDB): domain Bacteria; phylum Actinomycetota; class UBA4738; order UBA4738; family HRBIN12; genus CAZXFA01. The sequence continues at coordinate 36,982 of CAZXFA010000004.1, forward strand.
GGCCTGCGAGGACGTCTGTCCCTGGAACTGCATCTACATGATGTCGCCGGAGATCGTCGAGGGGGCGGAGGACGAGGCGGTGGGGGCCGAGGTCGGGACGTCCTACTCGGTCTTCGTCGTGGACGACAACGCGTGCACTCGCTGCTCGGTGTGCGTCGAGCGCTGCCCGACCGACACCCTGTACTATGCCCGGCTGCCCGAGGCTTCCGGTGGCACCCGGACGATGGCCGCGGTCCCCGAGTCCCAGCGCGCCGAGGCCGACGGGTAGACGGACGGGAAGAGGAGACCGGTGAAGCTCAAGCCGCCGACGCCCAGCGAGGTGCTGGACCGCGTCCGCGAGACCGAGGTCTGGAAGTCGATCTTCCGGCCGGGCTCCATCTTCCGGAGGGGCTACAAGGACACGTCGCGCGACCGCGCGCTCGCGACGATGAACAACGTCCTGTACCACCTGCACCCGGTCAAGCTGAAGCGCCATGGCCTGAAGCTGACGTACACGTTCTGCCTCGGCGGCCTGTCGTTCTTCCTGTTCATCCTGCTCACGATCACCGGGATCTACCTGATGTTCTTCTTCCGCCCGGCGGCCGAGCTGGGCGCCGCGCAGGCCTACGCCGACATGCAGAGCATCCGGACATCCGTCTTCTTTGGGGACCTGGTGCGCAACATCCACCGCTGGGGGGCGCACCTCATGGTCTTCAGCGTCACGTTGCACATGGCCCGCGTGTTCTACACCGGCTCCTACAAGCCTCCGCGCGAGTTCAACTGGGTGGTGGGGGTCGTGTTGCTGTTCCTCACGCTCGGGCTCTCGTTCACCGGGTACCTGCTCCCGTGGGACCAGCTCGCGATCTGGGCGGTCACCGTGGGCACCTCGCTGGCGGGCTACTCGCCGCTGATCGCCAAGCAGGCCAACTTCCTGCTGCTCGGCGGGGTGGTCGTGGGACCGGATACGCTGCTGCGTTGGTACGTCCTGCACGTGCTGGCGCTGCCGTTCGTCATGGTGATCTTCCTCGCCGTCCACTTCTGGCGGATCCGGAAGGACGGCGGCATCTCGGGACCGCTGTAGACCGAAGGGCCACGGGGGGGACATGGCTCGCGAGGACACGCCGCTCGACCAGGAGACCTTCGATCGGGTCCTGGCCGAGGAGCTCGAGAAGGGCACCGATCGTCGCGTGGCCGAGGGCCGAGCCCGCTCGGCCGCCGTCAAGGCGCACCGGGCGAAGACCGGCGAGGCTGGTCCGGCTCCTGCCCCGGCGCCCGCGACCGCCGGCGCGCAGGCTCCTACCCCTGCCGCGGCGGAGTCGCCTGCGCCTCCGGCCACCTCCGGAACCGCAGCCCCAACCCCGGCTCCCGGGTCCGTCGCGGCCGCGCCGGCGACGACGGCGGTGGCCCCCACCCGGCAGGCGCCGTCCCCGAGCGGCGCCGTCCCCGAGCCGAAGAAGGGCGCGCCGGAGAAGCATCGGCTCCTGGCGCTCGTCCCACCCGAGGGGATCCAGCGGGTGGAGCGCGAGCAGGGCGACCGCGTGAACGTCTGGCCGCACCTGCTGATCGAGGAGTTCATCGCGATGCTGGTGGTGCTCGCCGGGCTCGTCATCTTCTCGACCTTCGTCAACGCGCCGCTGCGGGAGCTCGCCAACCCGAACCTCACGCCGAACCCCTCGAAGGCTCCCTGGTACTTCCTCGGGCTCCAGGAGCTGCTCCGGTACTTCCACCCGATGGTCGGCGGGGTGCTGTTCGCACCGACGCTGGTTCTCCTGGCGCTGGCCGTCGTCCCCTACGTGGACCGGAACCCGAGCACCAAGCCCGGGGACCGGAAGCTCGCAATCACCATGTTCACGATGCTCCTGATGTTCGGGGCGACGCTCACGATCATCGGGTCCTTCTTCCGCGGCACCGGATACAACTGGGTGTGGCCGTGGGCCCAGGGGGTGTTCTTCGAGCTGTGACGCCGGCGCTCGCCATCTCGAGCGGCACGGTCGCGGCCCTGGTCGCGATCGCCGTGCTGGACCTGTTCGCGATCGTGTTCGGCCTGTCGTTCGTGCGCGCACGGCGGGAACAGCGCGCGGCCGAGGAGGCCCGGACGGCCGCCGCCCTCGGCGAGCCGCCCCCCAAGGCACCCAGGCCGGTCAGCCGGCGCGAGTTCTTCCGGCGTTCGCTCGTGTCCTCGCTGGTGGTCTTCGGGGCCCAGTTCGGCGGCGCCACCCTCGCGTTCCTCTGGCCGAACCTCAGGGGCGGGTTCGGGTCGGTGATCAACGCCGGCAAGCTCGAGGACATCCGGAGCTCGATCGCCGACACGGAGCAGCCCGTGTACTCGGGCACCGGCCGCTTCTACCTGGTCCGGTACGAAGGGCGACCGACGGACGAGGCCGACTACGAAGCGGAGGGCGTGACCGCGCAGGGGATCATGCCGTTGTACCAGCGATGCGTCCACCTCGGGTGTCGCGTGCCGTTCTGTCAGCAGTCGCAGTGGTTCGAGTGCCCCTGTCACGGGTCGAAGTACAACACCGCCGGCGAGTACAAGCTGGGTCCGGCACCGCGGGGCCTTGACCGGTTCCAGCTTACGGTGACGGACGCCGGTGACGTGATGGTCGACACGTCCGTGGTCATCCAGGGTCCGCCCAGGGGCGTCGACACGTTGAACCGGCCGCAGGCCGGTCCGTTCTGCGTCGCGTGATGGTCGCCCTGACGCAGGCCCAGGGCGTCATCCTCGCGATCGGTGGCGCGATCTTCGTCCTCGCGGCGGGCGGAGCGCTCTTGCTGCGAGGACTTCGCCGGGAGGCTCGGCCCGACATCCCTCGGGCCATGCGTCCCGGGCCCTCGGACCCGGACCTGGAGACCCCCCTGCTGCACAAGCTCCAGGGCTGGGGCGTACTCCTGGTCGTCTTGTTCGTGGTCTGGGTCCCGGCCACGTGGCTGTTCGAACCGTCGACCAACCTCGCCCAGGAGGAGGCCCTGCTCTCCGACTCCGTCACCCGGGGGGAACACGCGGTCCAGGAGTTCACGGAGGAGAACCAGGCCGGGATGGGGTGCGTCCGCTGTCACGGTCCCGAGCTCCGCGGCGGCACGATCGCCGACCCTGCCACCGGCACGCCGCTGCTGACCCCGAACCTCACCACGGTCTGCGGCGGGCCGTTCACGGGGCATCCGCTGATCTACGGCCTGCGTGACATCTACACCGTGATCGAGCAGGGGCGGGGACAGATCATGCCCTCGTGGAGCATCCGGTACGCGGGAGCGCTCAACGACCAGCAGATCAACGACATCGTCAACTACATCGTCTCGATCCAGGACGAGTCCCAGGTCCCGTTCGAGCGCAACCTCTGCATCAACCCCGACGCCCAGCAGGCTGCGGTGGACGAGTTCCTGGACGGCAACCTCGCCAACAAGCCGAACCCGACGGACCGGGTGGAGCTCTGATGCCCGGCGCGGAGAGCTGCCTCGGCATCGAGATCGCCTGCGAGACCCTGGTCAAGGGCGGCTTGACGGTCGTGATGGCCTTCGTCCTGTTCGTGGGGAGCATCATGTTGCTGCTCTCGGCGGTCTTCGGCCGTCGGATGGGCTACCTGGTGCTCGCGGTGGCGTTCTTCGGGTGGATGGCGATCCTCTCCGCCCTATGGGCGTTCGGCTTCTGGTCCCAGGGGCCCGACACACCGGTGAACCTCGGCCCCCGCGGCGAGGAACCCTCGTGGGTCGTGGAAGCGGTGGGGACGAGCCCCGAGGCGGTTCGCGAAGCCTTCGCCGGCTACCCGGACGGCGATGCGTGGCGGATCCCGGGATCGAACGACAACGACGCGAGCTCGGTCCAGTCCGTGACCTCGTCGGCGCAGGGGTTCCTGGCCCGTCGCGCGAACGAGGATCTCGGCCTCGGGATGCACGATCCCGGTGCCGTGCAGACCGCCGACTTCGCGATCCAGGACGTCCGCTTCGCCACCGACGGGGACACGTCCCTGGCGGGGGCGCGCGCCTACTTCACGGGCGGAGGGCCGGTGCTCACGATGTATCTCCGCCACGACCCCGGCAGCGTCAACCGGTACTCGTGGATGTTCCTGATCGGCTCGTTGGTCGGGCTCGCTATCCACATCCCGCTGCTGGACCGGGCCGAACGCAAGCGCAAGGAGATCCTGACGGGCGGAGCAGCGCCGCCCTGGTACGGACCCGCCTAGGAGGGAAGGATGCTCGCACAGGAAGCCGCACGCCTGATCGACCAGGGTTCCGTGCAGTTCATCCTGTTCGGCGCGATGGTCGTGGTGGTCTTCGTCGCGCTGTGGTTCATGATCGCGAAGTAGCCGGACGACCGGAGCCGCCCGGTTTGGCGCTCGACGGGCCCCCGGATCCTCCATCGCTCCGTGTCAGACCCTCGAGCGCGGCGTCGCGTTGCTGGTAGTACGTGAGGATCTGGAGCTCCACGGCCAGATCCACCTTCCGGACCCGGACGGGGCCGGGGACCGTGATCGCGACCGGCGCGAAGTTCAGGATCGAGCGGATCCCGGCCGCGACCATGGCCTCGGCCACCTGCTGCGCCGCCGATGCCGGCGTCGAGATCACCCCGATCAGCCCCCGATGGCTCCGTGCGACCCCCGCGAGGTCCTCGAGCGGGCGCACCGGGATCCCGTTCACCTCCTGCTCGATCTTCGCGGGGTCCGTATCGATCAGCGCCGCCGTGCGGAAGCCGCGTTCGGCGAACCCGCGGTAGTTGGCCAGCGCCCGGCCGAGGTTGCCCACGCCGACGATCACCACCGGCTGGTGTTGGGTGAGGCCGAGCTCGCGCCGGATGTGATGGATCAGGTACGCGACGTCGTACCCCACGCCCCTCGTGCCGTAGGAGCCCAGATGCGACAGATCCTTGCGCACCTTGGCGGAGTTCACGCCCGCGGCCTCGGCCAGGTGCTCCGAGGACGCCGTGACGACGCCCCCCTCCGCCATCTCGACCAGCGCTCGGAGGTAGATCGGCAGGCGGCCGACCGTGGCTTCGGGGATCGTTCGGTCACTCACCCGGCGCTCACGGGTCTAGCCTAACGCATCGCGCGGCCGCGTTCACGAATGCACGAGCTCAGCGCTGCAAGGCTTCCCGGAGTACGCGGGGTTCGACGCGGGTCTCGAAGAGCTCCTCCCCGTCCACCAGAACCACCGGGATGCGCAAGCCGAACTCGCGCTCGAGGGCCTCGTCGCCGGAGATGTCCACCTCTTCGAACCCGAACGGCGTCCGCGCACGCTCGAGGAGGATCGCGTCTCGCGCCTCGTCGCACAGGCCACAGCCCGGTCGCGAGTAGAGCAGGACGGAGTGCCCCATCGGCGGGCATCGTACCGACCGCCCCTCGAGCGGGCCTATGGTAGGAACGGGAGCGTGCGGGAGGAGGACGGGCTCGACCTCGAACTCCATCGGCGCCTGTCGGCCGGCGACCGCGAGGCGTTCGAACGGCTGTATCGTCGGTACGCGCCCTCGGCGTTCGGGTTGGCTTCCAGGGTGACGCGGCAACCCGTCCTGGCCGAGGACGTGGTCCAGGATGCCTTCCTCGCGTTGTGGCGTGGACCGGAGGCATACGATCCCGCCCGGGGGCCGTTCCGAACCTTCCTCCTCTCGCTCGTGCATCACCGGGCGGTGGATGTGGTCCGACGCGAGGAGCGCCTGCGACGTCGAACGGAGCGTGCACAGAACCTGGAGCCGGTTCGTGGCGAAGATGTTGCGGAAGACGTGATCGAGGAGGCCCACCTTCGCGTCCGTCGCGAGGAGGTCCGGCAGGCCTTGGAGGGGCTGCCGTCGGAACAGCGGCAGGTGATCGAGCTGGCATACTTCGGCGGCTCCACCCAGTCCCAGATCGCCGAGACCCTCGGCATCCCGATCGGCACCGTGAAGACGCGGACGCTCGCCGCGATGCGCAAGCTCCGACGGGCGCTCCACCCGGAGACGTGATGGATCGGGATCACGACCACATCGATGGACTGCTGGCCGGCTACGTCCTCCGTGCGCTCTCCGGGGAGGATGCGGTCCGGGCGGACCGGCTGCTCGCGGAGCACGTCCCGGCGTGCCCGCGGTGCCAGCGGACGTTGGTCGAGCTCCAAGAGCTGACGGGCGAGCTCGCCCTCGCGGCAAGGCCGGCGCCACCGCCGGACCCGCTTCTCCGCCGGATCCGACACGAGATCGCGCGGGTCCCCGCGTCCGACCGCCCGCCACGACGAGCCGTCGTCCTCGCGCTGGCCGCGAGCATCGTCGCGCTCGCGGTCATGTCCGGGATCTCCCTCGCCTTCGGCAACCGGGCGTCCGAGGCGGAGGCGCAACGTGGCACCGCCCTGGAGATCCTGTCCTTGATGAGCTCGCCCGGAGCCAGCCCCGTCGAGCTCCGCCCCCAGGATGCCGCGGCCGGCGGCACGACCTTCGTCGAGGTCTCGGCGCCCGACGTGCGGCGGATCCACCTCGCGGCCCGCTCGTGCCCCGAGCCATCCGCGGACCACGCCTATCAGCTCTGGCTCGGGAGCGATGGGACGTTCGTGCCCGTCGGCGAGATGTTCCGCCCGGTCGACGGGGTGGTCCTGCTCACCCTGGCGGTGGACATCTCGCGGTACGACGAGATCAGGATCACCGAGGAACGAGCCGGCGACCCACCGGCGCGTCCGAGCTCCGGCGGCCGCTCGTGGCGGGCCGAGCTCTGAGGTCCCGTCACGGTGAGGCGATCGTTGGCCGGGAGGCTCGCCGGAACCCCCAGAACATCACGCTCACGCCGACCAGCAGGGCTACCGAGAACCACAGGAGCGCGCCGAGCGCGGCGAACGCCGACCCGAACCCCGCGATCACGGTGGCCCCGAGCGCGATCAGCAGCGTGCCCTGGTAGCGGTCGCGGAGCCTTCTTTCGCCCCGCATCCGCCACACCGACCACAGCGCCCCGCCGAGCAGGACCAGGTAGGCGGGGATCGAGATCAGCTGCGGGAGGCGGTGGGCCGGAGTGCCGTCGCCGAACACCTCCTTCCCCGACGGGAGCCGCTCCTCCAGGGCTCCGGCCTCGATCCCGGCGGTCCGTACCCGCGCGATCGTGTACGCCGTGACGAACGCGAGCAGCACGTAGAGGACCCATCGGATCACGCGACGAGGGATCAGCAGGTCGAGCTCACCCTGCGCCAGATACGGCACGTTGAGCACGGCACCTACCGCCCAGTAGATGCGGAACTTCGCCGAGGTCCACCCGTCGAGCGCGCCGAGGAAGACCACGAACGACGCCACCGCGTACATCGACAACGCGATCGCCCACAGCGCCTGGTAGGAACGGCGGCGGACCCGGAACCGCGCCGCCACCGAGAGGGCGAACGCAGCCGCGACCCCCGCGGCCGCGAGCGGGAAGATCCACATCCCCCGGAGCATACCGGCGGACGTCTCGCCGGACCGACGTCCTAGCCACCGTGGACACCTCTGCTAGCATCGCGGCCGTGCCTTCCCCCGCACCCACCGGTCCGAAGCTCCTGTGCTCCACGGTCTCGCTGTTCGGCATGCCGTTGCCGGAGGCCTTCGCCGCGATCGCGGCGGCCGGCTTCGAGGGCGTCGAGGTGATGGTCGCGAAGGACCCCGACACCCAGGACCCCGAACGGCTCCGAGACCTGGCCGGACGCCACGACCTCGCCATCGGCGCGATCCATGCGCCGTTCCTGCTCCTCACGCGTCGGGTCTGGGGTGCCGACCCGGTCGGCAAGATCCTCCGTGCGGTGGAGCTCGCGCGCGGGACGGGAGCGCCGATCGTGGTGGCCCATCCGCCGTACCACTGGCAGCGCGGCTATCGCCGGTGGCTCGACGAGGGGATGCCGGAGGTCGTGGCCTCCTCGTGCGTGCGGGTGGCGGTGGAGAACATGTTCCCCCTTCGGGTCCGCGGCAGGAAGCTCGCGACGTTCCACGCCCGCCAGGCGCTCGAGGATCTCGCACGATACCCCGACGTCGTCCTGGACACGAGCCACGCCGCGGTCGCTGGGCTGGACCCGTTGGTGGCGATCGAGCGGCTCGGGGACCGGCTTAGCCACGTGCACCTCTCGAACAACGCCGGCAAGGGATGGGACTCCCATCTCCCGCTCGATCGCGGGGTCCTCGCGATCCCCGAGCTCCTCGCCACGCTCGAACACCGAGGGTTCGCCGGGTCGATCTCGCTGGAGCTCGACCTGCGGCCATTCCGAGGAGACGAGACCGAGCTCCGGCGCGAGCTGGCACGCAACCGCGAGCTCTGTGGGTCCGGGCTCTCCCTGGCCGTCTGACCCTCTCGGCCCTCCAGGTAGGTGGGAACCCTGCGCTCCCAGGGGGTTCGAGCCGATCGCCTTCACCCGGATCTCGATGGAGGCACGATCAGGAGGACCTGACCTCGCCGATCGTCCGGGGCTGGAGCTCCAGCCCGAGGGATCGGTGGGTGGTCCGGGCGGACGTGATCCTGACCGGGCAGGCTTCACCGCCAAGGTCGATCGATGAGTTCGGTGGGTGCCCGGGTCGTTCGGCCGGGGTCGTTCGGCCCGGGCCCCCGCCTGCTGCTAGCCTCCGGCCGTGCGCCGGTTCACGCTCGTCACGCTCGTGCTCCTGTTCGTTCTCCTCCTGACGGTCGCCGTCTATCAGCTGATGCTGGCGAGCCGCGGGGGCGAACGCTATCCCGGTCCGGTCCAGGGGACGCCCCTCCCCACGTTCGCCCCGGCTCCGTAGGCTCAGGCGCTCGCGAACCGCTCCAGGTGGTCCTCGATCAGCCGCCGGACCACCTCGCCCTGCCCACCGGAGAGCAGGTCTGTCCCGTGGTCGTCGGAAGGGAGGATCTCGACCCGCTTGGGCTGCGGGGCGATGGTGAAGAGCGCCTCGGCATCGGCCGCGTACGGCGCATCACCGACGCCGGCGATGAACAGCTTGGCCGCACGGACCTCTGCCAGCACATCGGCGTCGACCACGAGACCGTCGATCGACGCGGGGGCCGACAGGGTGATCACCGCGACGACATCCGCACCGGAGGCGGCCACGATCGACGCCGTCCCGCCCATGCTCGCCCCGACGAGCGCCACGCTCGTGGCGCCGCGCGACCGGACGAACCCGATCGCGCCCCGGACGTCCCGCCACAGGGCGCCGATGTCGGTCTGTCCCTCCGAGCATCCTCCGTCCGGCCCCCCGGGACAGTAGCCGCGGAAGTTGTACGTGAGCACCAGGTACCCCGAGTCGGCCAGGCGGACGGCCAGGTCGAACCAGGAGCGCTGATCCGCCGGCCGCATGTGGGACAGCACGACGGCCGTGGCGCCCTCGCCGAATACGCGTCCCTCCAGGCGCACGCCGTCGGGGCCGTCGAAGGAGATCGCCTCCGAGCCGGAGAGGTCGACGGTCCGCTCCGGCTCCCCGCAGGAGGTGAGGAGCGCGAGGGCGAGCGCCGCCACGATCGCGACGCGCGCCCGCGCGGATCCCGTGGCGGGCGACGACCCGGATCCGGTCCGGCCCGCCCCGCGCATCGCCCGGAGCCCCTACCGACCCTGCTGGCGACGCTGCCAGCGCGTCTTCTTCAAGAGCTTCTTGTGCTTCTTCTTCCGCATCTTCTTGCGGCGCTTCTTGATGAGCGACGGCACGCGTGTCCCTTCTCGATGACCCGATCAGCCCGAGCCGAACAGATTCCGGAGGTCCACGCGCCGGGCGCGGTAGTTGTCCTCCAGACGGACGGACCCAAGTCTAAGCGCCTTCGGTCCCTGTGCCACGGGCGAGATGAGGCGGAGGAGTCCCTCCTCGGACGCGTGCTCGAGGTACCCCAGCCCGGTGGTGGCGCCGGAGCCGTCCGACAGGCCCACCAGGAGCCGGTGCAGGCTCGCGAGATCGAACAGGGGCGGAAGCGCCGGCATGAAGACCGTCGGCTTCACGCGGAACCGATGCAGCTCGCCGTCGAAGTAGCGGGCCATCGCCCGCTCGCGGTTCTCGGCGCGCTGGTCCACGGTGGTCGGCACGACGTCCGGGTGGACCCCGAGCGGGATCACCTCGGTGGCGAAGAACCGCTGGATCACGCCGAGGAGCGGCAGGAGCTCCTCGCCCCGCTGCAGTCCCACGACCAGGTCGGGCCGCAGCATCTCCACCTTGTGGTACTTGAGGATCTGACCGTGGACGCCCGATACGAGGCCGGACGTATCCACCACCACGAAGTCGGCCCCGGCCTCCTCGGCACGTCGATGTAGGCTGGCGACTCCCGTCACGACGGGCAGCAGATGCCCCTCGGGCGAGGTCGAGCCGACGAACGACATGGCGTCCACGTCACCCGCGTCGGCCCCTTCCAGCTCGCTCGGCGCTCGGAAGACCTTCAGGGAGATGGTCGCGGGAGGGCCGACGGACTTCTGGCCCACGTCGGCGTCCAGCAGAGCCGAGGGCCGACCCGCCTCCAGGGCCGCCGCGAGGAGCGCCCTCGCCAGGGTGCTCTTCCCCGTATCGAGCCCACCAACCAGCAGGATCGTGCGCTTGGTCCCCACCGCCTGGTCGACGAGCGCCTCGTGCTCGTTCACGGTGCCTCCGGGTTCTCCCGCCCGGAGGCTCGCTCCGCACGCGTGCGTGCCGCGTTCCTAGGGAGCCGGATCCTCCATCCAGCCGGTCGGTCGCTGATCGCCGGATCGTGTCACCGGGCCCCGACGGACCCGTTCACGCGTTCGAACCGTGCCTCGTGGGTCGGGTGTGTCCTTCATGATGCGGAGCCATCCTACCCGCCGACCCGAACGTCCCATCGGTCGGGTCAGGGCAGGCGGGAGACGACCGCCTGGAAACAGGGCCAGTAGTCCTCCGGGGCGACGTGGTCGTCCATCACGATGACGACCTCGGTCCGGCCCTGGGCCCGCGCCACCAGGAGCGCGGGATCGTTCACATCGGCGATCGAGATCGTCTCCACCCCGCGCTCGATCGCCGCCCCGGCGAACCCGTGGTCCGCGAACACGAGATCCGGATGGGCTCGTTCCAGGATCCTGGCCATCGCATCCGGGCTGTGCGTGTGCCGGGGACGCTCGTCGTCGGTCAGGACGGCGACGCCCTCCAGGTAGCGGACGTGCCACGGGTGATGACGATCCGGGTCGCGCCACGTCAGGCCGTCCGCCGGGGTGAGGAGCCGGACGCCCCGACCGCGGAGCTCGTGTCCGACCCCCACGTACAGGTGCGCGAGCCCCACCGGGTGGCCCGTGGCCAGGATCACGCGTTCGCGGCGACGGACCGCCGTCGCGAGCCGATCCCCCACCGTCACACACGATTCCAGGACGAGCTCGGGGTCGACGGGAACCGGCCCGGTCCTGGCCCGGGGGTCGGGCCGGAACCCGGCCGCCCGTCCGACCAGCGCCAGGGTCTCATCGGGCGGCATCGACTCCACGCCGCTCAGCCCGAAGAGCTTGTCCGGGTCGCCCTCGTGGAGGAGCCGGATGTTCCAGAGCACGTTGTCGAGAGGGTGGCTCACCTCGGGGCCGGCGATCCGACCCTCCAGCAGCCCTCGCACGAGGTCCTCGCGCGACACGGCGCGCGGGGTCCAGCGTCCGTCGAGCGACGGGAGCTGCGCGACGTGGGATCCGATAACGTCCACGGGTCCACCCATGCTACGGGAGCCGCTCATGTTCGACGGATGGCTGCAAGACCGCGTCGCGATCGTGACGGGCGCCGGCCGCGGCATCGGCCGCGCGATCGCGCGGGCGTTCGCCGCGGCCGGCGCCCACCTGGCCGTCGCCTCGCGCACCGAAGCGGAGCTCGACCTGCTCGTCGAGGATCTCACGGCCAAGGGCTCGCGAGCGATCGCCGTCCGCACCGACGTCGGCGACGAGGAGGCGGTGCGAGGGCTGGTGGAGCGCACCGTCTCCGAGCTCGGCCCGCTCGACGTCCTCGTGAACAACGCTGGCGCCGCGCCGTTCCTCGCCACCTTCCTCGGCACCCGTCCGGACGGATTCCGACGCTACTTCGACGTGAACTTCCGCTCGGTCGAATACGGGATGCGGGCGGCCGGGCCGTACCTGACCACCAGGGGAGCGGGGTGCGTCCTCAACGTCGCCTCGATCGACGGCTTCATGGTCGAACCCGAACTCGCGTACTACAACGCCGCCAAGGCCGCCGTGATCTCGCTCACCAGGTCGGTGGCGCTCGAGTGGGCCCCGCTCGGGGTCCGGGTCAACGCGATCGCGCCGGGCTGGATCGACACCCCGATGAACCAGGCCGAGCGCGACGACCCAGAGGCCGAGCGCCGGATCCTCGCGCAGATCCCGATGGGTCGATGGGGCCGACCGGAGGAGATCGCGAACCTCGCGGTGTTCCTCTGCTCGGACGCGGCATCGTTCGTCACGGGCGAGGTCGTCGTGGCCGACGGGGGCCAGACGCTCACCAGCGCGCGCGAGGCCTGACGGTGGATCTGCGCTCGGCGGTCGTCGTCGTCACCGGCGCCTCGGCCGGGTTCGGGGAGCTCGCCTCGGTCCGATTCGCGCGCGGGGGGGCCCGCGTGGCGCTCGCGGCCCGACGGCTCCCACGGCTGGAGGCGATCGCCGCGTGGATCGAGCGCCATGGCGGACAGGCGCTCCCGGTGCGCTGCGACGTCACCGACGTGGACGCGCTCGAGGCGCTCCGCGACCGGGTGCTCGAGGTGTACGGCCGGTGTGACGTGCTGGTGAACAACGCCGGCGTCCCCGGGGCCGGCACGTTCGAAGGCCAGAGTGAGGCCGACGTCGAGCGTGTGCTCCGCACCAACCTGGCCGGGGTGATCCAGGCGACGCGCCTGTTCCTGCCCGGCATGCTCGAGCGCGGTCGCGGGCACGTCGTGAACGTCGCCTCCCTCGCCGGCCGCTTCGCGATCCCGGGGGCAGCCGTGTACGGCGCGACCAAGCACGCGGTGATCGCTTTCGGGGAGGCGCTCCACCACGAAGTCGCGCCACGCGGGGTGTCGGTGACCAGCGTGAACCCGGGGCTCTCGCGCACCGAGGGCTTCCCACAGGAAGGGATCCCTTCCGCGCTCCTGGTCGATCCAGACCGTGTCGCCCGGCTGATCGTCGACGTCGTCAGACGCGAACGCGCGCCCGAGGTCTCGATCCCGCGCGGCCTCGCCCCGTTCCAGGCCTTCCGGGTCCTCACCCCGCGGCTCTATCGCCGGGGGGTCGGCGCGGTCACCGAGCGGCTGCTGCCGCGGCGCCGGGTCAGACGACGCTGAGGACCCCGAGCAGACGGGTCAGCGCACGGCCTCTCCGATGTGATGGACCTTCAGCATGTTCGTGGTCGTCTTGCCCGCTGGCGAGGAGGCGGCCATCACGACGGACTCACCGGGCTCGGCGAACCCGCCACCCCGCAGGCCCTCGTCCATCCCGGCGATCATCTCGTCGGTGTCCTCCGGCTCCGACATCGCGAGCGCCCGGACCCCCCACCGGAGGCCGAGGACCCGGCGCACCTGCGCCTGGGGCGCGAACGCGTAGATCGGCACCCGAGGACGCTCAGAGGAGAGCAGGGCAGCGGTCCTCCCGGTTCCGGTGAAGCAGGCGATGGCGACCACGTCCCGGTCGTCCTCCGCGATCCGGGCCGCCGCATGGGCGACGGCAGCGGCCTCGTCGGTGTGGGAGCAGGGCTCCCGACCACGGTCGAACCCGGGCGCCGAGCGCTCGGCCACCTCGGCGATCCGGACGGCTGCCGCGGCCGCCTCGATCGGGTACTCGCCGATCGCCGTCTCGCCCGAGAGCATGATCGCGTCCGTCCCATCCAGGACCGCGTTCGCGACATCCGTGGCCTCGGCGCGCGTGGGACGCGGCGCCCGGGTCATCGACTCGAGCATCTGGGTAGCCACGATCACGGGCTTCCCGGCGGTGCGGGCCTCCCGCAGGAGCTCCTTCTGGAGGATCGGGATCTCCTCGAGCGGCAGCTCCACACCTAGGTCGCCACGGGCCACCATCACGGCGTCGGCCTGCTCGACGATCCGGGCGAAGTCGTCCACCGCCGGACGCGTCTCGATCTTGGCCACGATCGGCACGGACCGCGACCCCATCAGCGCGCGGAGGCCGGTCAGGTCGGCCGCCGCCCGCACGAACGACTGGGCGACCAGGTCGGTCCCCGCCTCCAGCGCTCGCCCCAACGCCTCCCGGTCGCGGTCGGTGATCGCCGGCAGACCGAGCCGCTCGGCTGGCACGTTCACGCCGCCACCGGATCGCACCCCGCCCGAGCGCACCACCTCGGTGAGGACCTGCCCGCCGTCGGTGGACACCACCGTGAGCTCGACCGCGCCGTCCGCGAGGAGGATGCGGTCCCCCGCGCGCACGTCGCGGGCGAGGCCCGGATAGGTCGTCGCCGCCCCCTCAGGGTCGCCGGGACCGCCCTCGGCGCGCAGGACGAAGCGTGAGCCGGCCTCGAGGCGCAGCGGATCGGGGTCCACGGTCCCCAGCCGGATCTTGGGCCCGGGGAGGTCGGTCATCACGGAGAGCTCGAAGTCGAGCTCGTCGGCGACCGCCCGGACGTGCCCGATCAGCTCGTCGTGCTGCTCCGGCTCCCCGTGGGACAGGTTCACGCGCAGCACGTCGGCCCCGGCCTCGGCGAGAGCTCGGACGGCCTCGCGGGTCCCGGTGGAGGGGCCCAGCGTGCAGACGAGCTTGATCCTCCGCATCACGCGGCTGGGAGACCGAAGAACGGGAAGCAGGTCTGTTTCACCAGGCGGATCACGGACATCGCCTCCTCCCCCACGAGGTCCTCGCCGAACGGGGGCTCGCTGAACGTCGACGGTACCTCGCGCCGGACCTGGAACTCCACCGTTTCGATCCAGGACTCCGGCAGCTGATCCGGCAGCTCCGTGTGACACATCTCGGCGAAGTAGAGGGTCCATGCCCGGGGCACGACGGTGGCCCACTGGTACCCACCGCCACCCGTCGCCACCCAGCGACCGTCGGCCACCTCGTGGGCGAGCGCGTGCAGCGTGGCCGCCGTCTCCCTGTACGCCCGCGTGGTCAGCCGTAGGTGGGCGAGCGGATCGGAGGCGTGCGTGTCGCATCCGAGCTGGGTGACCAGCACCTTGGGACGGAACGCCCGGAGGATCGGCGGCACGATATCTCGGAACGCGGTGAGCCACGCCTCGTCGCCCGTGCTCGGCGGGAGCGGGACGTTCACCTTGGTCCCCTCGGCTCCGGCCATGCCTCGCTCGTGTACGAAGCCGGTGCCGGGGAACAGGTACTCGCCGGACTCGTGGAGGCTGATGGTGAGCACCCGAGGATCGTCGTAGAAGATCGCCTGCGGCCCGTCGCCGTGATGGACGTCGACGTCGACGTAGGCGATCGGGTGAACGCCCCGGGATACCATCCAGGCGATCGCGATCGCCGGATCGTCGTAGACGCAGAAGCCCGAGGCCCGTGCGGGCATCGCATGATGAAGGCCGCCCGCCGCGTTGAACGCGTGGTCGACCTCGCCGTCCACGACCGCACGGGCGGCCTCCAGGGAGGCGCCGACGACCGCCGCCCCGGCCTCGTGCATGTCGGGGAAGATCGGGTTGTCCCCCGGTCCGTAGCCGAACCGCCACCAGTCGCCGTCCTCCCCGTGACCCGCGCGGCGCGTGGCCTCGATGAAGGCATCGGTGTGGACCAGGCCGAGCTCGGCGTCCGTCGCCGCCCGACACGTCAACCTGCGGACGTCCGGGCGCTCGAGCAGACCGCACGCCTCGATCAGGTCCCAGGTGAAGAGCACCCGGTGCGGGCGGAGCGGATGCTCCGGACCGTGGTCGTAGATCCGGGCCTCGGGGCAGCGCACGAGGCCGGCCCCGCCCGTCACGACCCTCCGAAGACGGCCCCGATCGCCGCGGCCGTGCGCTCGACGGCGAGGTCGCACTCCTCGTCGGAGATCACGAACGGTGGCCCCAGCATCACCAGGTCGCCGTCCCGCCCGTCCACGTGTCCGGTGCTCGAGTACAGGAGCAGACCCCGCTCGCGCGCGGCCGCCACCACGCGCTCGGTGACCTGCTGCGAACGCGGGAACGGCGCCTTCGAGCCACGATCGGCCACCAGCTCCACACCGACCATCAGCCCCACCCCCCGCACGTCGCCCACGGTGGGCGCCGTCGTCAGCGCCGCCCGCAGCTCCTCGAGGAGCCGCTTGCCTCGACTGGCGCCCGCCTCCACCAGGTCGTCTTGCCGCAGACGACGGAGGGTCGCGTGCGCGACCGCCGCGCCGACGCCGTTGTGGGACCAGGTGAACCCGTGGACGAACCCCGTGGGACGCACCGTCTCGAACACCTCGGCGGAGCAGGCCGCGAACCCGAACGGCCAGTACCCGCTGGTGGAGCCCTTCCCGGCGGTGAGCACGTCCGCCTGCACCCCCCAGTGGTCCAGCCCGAACCATCGCCCGGTCCGACCGAAGCCCGTCATCACTTCGTCGGCGATGAGCAGCACACCGTGCCGCCGACACACCTCGACCACCGCGGGCCAGTAGTCGTCGGGCGGCACCGCCGCGGCCAGCGTTGCCCCGCCCACCGGCTCCGCGATGAAGGCAGCGACGTTCTCCGGCCCGAGCCCGCGGATCAGCGCGTCAAGCGCGTCCGCGTGCCAGACGCCACACCCGTTCGGGTGACCGGGGCTCGGACACCGGTACTCGTCCACGGCCTCGATCTGTCGGAAGCGCCCCAGCCACGGCTCGTACGGTGTCTTCAGCGTCCGCTTCCCTCCCGCGTCGAGCGCCCCCAGGGTGTTCCCGTGATACGAGGACACGCGTCCGATCACCAGGGTCCGGCTCGGCTCGCCGCGGGCCAGGTGGAAGGAGCGCACGAGCTTGAGCGCCGTCTCGACCGCCTCGCTGCCGCCTGAGACCGGATAGAGCCTCGCATCGCGCACCGGCAGGACTGAGGCCATGTCGTCCGCGTAGGCCTCGAGCGCCTCTGTCGTGAACATCGTGCCGTGCACGTACTGCACGCGGGCGGCCTGCTCCGCCATCGCGTGCAGCAGGGAAGGATCGCCGTGCCCAACGTTCACCACGATCGCGCCCCCGGCCCCGTCCAGGTACCGACGGCCCTGCGCATCCTCGATCCAGACCCCCTCGGCCCGGGCGGCCCGGGGGAGCTCGCGCGTCAGCACCCGGTGGAAGACGTGGCTCATCGGCGCCCCGATCGGCTCACGACGTGTGGACGCCCTCGGGATCGAGTTCCTCACGGATCAGTCGGAGCTCCTCCTCGGTGGGCGGCGGCGTCTCCCCGATGTCGGGCGACACCTTCGGGTCCCACCCCATGTTCTCCTTCACCTGCTCGATCGGGACGCCCGGATGCAGCGTGAGCAGCGTCATCTCGCCGGTCGCCTCGTCGAACCCGTAGGTCCCCAGGTCGGTCACGACGCTCGTGGGGCCGCTGCCGAACCACCCGCGGGCGCGGTCGTGCTCTTGGTCGCCCGAGTGGCCGGGCGACGTCCGGAAGTGGAGCTGCTCGACGAACGAGCGCTGGGCCTGTCGCATGATCACCAGCACCTTCCGGGCGTGGATCGCGATCTCGCAGGCGCCGCCCGACCCCGGGAGGCGCACCTTCGGCTGCGTATAGTCGCCGATCACGGTGGTGTTGAGGTTCCCGAACCGATCGATCTGCGCCCCGCCGAGGAACGCCGCGTCCACCAACCCGGCCTGGAGGTAGAACGCGAACAGCTCGAACATCGAGGTCACCGCGGTGGAGCCCGAGACCAGGGTCGGGTCGCCGATCGATAGCGGGAGCCGCGCGGGGCGGGCGCCGAACACGCCGGACTCGTAGACGAGCTGGAGGTCGGGGGCCGCGGTCCGCTGCGCGAGGTTGCAGACGATGTTCGGCAGACCGACCCCCACGAAGCACACGCGCTCGCCCGCCAGCGTCCGGGCGCTGGCCGCGATCATCATCTCGTTCTTCGTGTAGGTCACGAGTAATCCCCGTAGTTGACCTGCCCCGAGAGGCGCTCCCCCGGCCGCAGGCGCTCCCATCGCTCGGCGCCCATCTTCTCCACGTACTCGGCGTGGGTCTCGAGCCCGTACACCCACTCCTTCAACCACCCGTCCAGCGTCTCCGGATCCTTCGAGATGGCCTCCCACTCCAGGTAGAAGGCGTTGTCGCGGTCGTAGTAGCCCTGCGCGTAGCTCGGGTGACACCCGAACGGCTCCTGCACCACCGCGTCCACCACGATCCCCGGGATCACGGTGCGGTTCGGATCGGCGCGGACCGTCTCCCCGGAAACGACCTCCTCGCACACGACGATCACGCGCTCGGCGGCGAATGCCGCCTCTTTCTGACATCCGAGCAGCCCCCAGATCTGCGTGTCCCCATGCTGGGTGGCCCGCTGGGCATGGACGATCGTCACGTCCGGACGCAGCGGCGGGACCACGAACACCTCGGTCCCGTCGTACGGGGAGCGCATCGGGACGATGTTCGGGTTCACGCTCGGGATGTCGCTCTCGTAGTAGCTCCGGATCGGGAAGAACGGCAGGTTCGCGGCGCCGGCCGCGTACCGGCAAACCATCCCGAAGTGCGAGTACTCCTCGAGCTCCAGCGGTTCCGGGTCCTGCTGCTCGACCCGGCGGCGCACCGAGTGCAAGTGCCCCACCCCCGGGTTCCCCAGCCAGCTGAAGATCAGCTTCCGAGCTACCCCCGCGCCGATCATCTGGTCGTAGATCACGTCGGGCGTCATCCGGGCGAGCGTGAGGTCCCGCCGACCCTGGCGGATGATCTCGTGACCGGCCGCGAAACAGATCAGGTGCGTGAATCCCTCGATCGCCACGGTATCGCCGTCGCGGACCAGCTCCGCGACCGCCTCGCGCATCGACGCGAGCTTGCTCATGGGCTCCAGCCGTCCTCGGGTCCCCGGAGCACGCAGAACTCGTTCCCCTCGGGGTCCTGCATCACGGTCCAGAAGCTGCCGCCCTCCTCGACGTACCGGAGCTCGGTGGCGCCTAGACCCTTCAGGCGCTCCACCTCCGGGGCCATGGCGTCGGTCGGTCGGAGGTCCAAGTGCATCCGGTTCTTGACGCTCTTGGGCTCCGGGACCACCTGGAAGTAGATCGGGATCCCGCCCTCGCCGGAGATGTAGACACCGTCTTCCTCGGCGTCCTCGACCCGCATCCCAAGGGCCTGGCACCAGAAGTCGGCCAGCGCCTGCGCGTCGGCGCAGTCGACCGTGAGCGTGTCGATGGTCGATGCCACGACCGACCCCTCAGGAGCCCGTCTCGACCTCGGCGACGGCCTCCTCGAAGATCTCCAGGGCCGTCTCCGCCTGATCGCGTCGGAACACGAGCGGCGGGGACATGCGGATCACTTCGTCGCCGCACCCCAGGACAAGCAGTCCGCGACGGAACGCCGCATCCTCCACGGCGACCATGTGGTCGTGGTCGGGGAACCGGATCCCGACCATCAGCCCGAGCCCCCGGACCTCCTGGATCGAGGGATGCCGTGCCGCCAGACCGCGGAGTCCTTCCATCAGGAACGCACCGACCTCGGCCGCGTTGGCCATCAGGCCGCCCCGGACCAGATCGATCGTGACCAGCGCCGCCGCGCAGGCGAGAGGGTTCCCACCGTAGGTGGACCCGTGCGCGCCGGGCTCCCAGACCATCAGGTCGTCCCGGGCGATCATCGCTCCGAGGGGGACACCGCTCGCGATCCCCTTCCCCGCGAGCACGATGTCCGGCTCCACCCCGAAGTGCTGCATCGCCCACATCTTCCCCGTCCGGCCCACCCCGCTCTGCACCTCGTCGGCCACGAGCAGGATCCCGTGCCGATCGCAGATCTCGCGCAGATACGCGAGCCATCCGTCCGGCGGGACCACGTAGCCGCCCTCGCCCTGGAGGGGCTCGACGAAGATCGCCGCCACCTCGTGCGGCGAGACGATCCGCTTGAACAGCACCTTCTCCAGGTGGTCGAAGTCCCCGAAGAACGAGTGGTACACAGCCGGCAGGAGCGGTCCGAAGTTGGTGCGGTACAGGGCCTTGCTCGCCGTGAGCGACACGCTGCCGTACGAGCGTCCATGGAACGCGCCGTACATCGCGATCACGTACTGCCGGCCCGTCACGTACCGAACCAGCTTCAGCGCCGCCTCGACGGCCTCGGTACCGGAGTTGGTGAGGAAGCTCCGGGCGTCCTGGCGCATCGGCGCGATCAGGTCCAGCTGTTCACAGACGTCGGCGTAGATGGGGAGGAAGAAGTCGCTGGCCGAATAGTGAAGGAGTTGTGCCGCCTGGCCTTGAACGGCCTCCACGACCGCAGGGTGCGAGTGGCCGGTCGAGGCGACCGCGATCCCGGCGTTCAGGTCCAGGAACAGGTTGCCGTCCACATCCTCGATCACCGATCCGCTGCCCCGGCGCGGCACGAGCGGGTAGGCGCGTGGGAGCGAGGGGCTGGTGACCCGGCGATCGAGCTCGATCCGGGCCAGCGCCTCGGGTCCCGGTACGGTCGTGATCAGCCGAGGCGCTGGAGCCTCGGCCAGATCGCCGGTATCGGCGCGCTCCTCGCGAGCATCTCGCTGCTCGAGGGCCTCTGCGCTCACTCCTCGATCACCGTCCGCGACTGCTCGCGCAGGTACTGCTGCACGTAGTACGGGCCGCCTCCGGCCTTGCCGCTCGTCCCCGAGCCCTTCCAGCCACCGAAGGGCTGGACGCCGGGCCAGGCGCCGGTGGTCGCCCCGGCGCGTCGGTTCACGTACACGACGCCGGCCTCGATCGAGTCGAGCCACGTCCGGATCTCCGCCTCATCCTCGCTGTAGAAGCCGGCCGTGAGCCCGTACTCGGTGTCGTTGGCCATCCGGATCGCCCCGTCGAGGTCGTCGTAGGGTGCGACGGCCACCAGAGGCACGAACAGCTCCCGCTTCCAGATCCAGGAGTCCGGCGGGGCCTCCACGATGGTGGGTTCGACGAACGTCCCCGTGGCGAGCCCGCCCTCGCTCAGTCGCTCCCCGCCGGTGATCACGGTCCCGTTCTTCCTGGCCTCCTCCACCGCCTCCTCGAAGGTGGCCACGGCGTTGTCGTCGATCACCGGCCCCAGGTACACGTCCCGCTCCAGCGGGTCTCCGACCCGGATCTTCTCGGTCTTCTCCTTCAGCGTCCGGACGAACCCGTCGTAGACGGACCGATGCACGTAGACCCGCGAGCACGCCGAGCACTTCTGGCCGCCGAACCCGAACCCCGAGCGCAGCACGCCGTCGGTCGCCTTGTCCAGATCCGCCTTGTCGCTCACGATCGTCGGGTTCTTCCCGCCCATCTCGCAGATCACGGGCTTCGGGTAGTCCTTGGCGAAGGTCTTGTAGATCCCCATCCCGACCTCGTAGGAGCCGGTGAACGTGATCCCGGCGACGTCGGGATGGTTCACGATCTCGTCACCGACGACCGAGCCGCGACCCGAGAGGTAGTGGAAGACGCCCTTCGGGACGCCGGCGGCCATGTAGATCTCGTACAGCCTCAGCCCGGTGAACACACCCATGTGCGCGGGCTTGAACACCACGCAGTTGCCGGCCACCAGGGCCCCCGAGGATGGACCGGCCGCCAGGGCCATCGGGAAGTTGAACGGGCTGATGACGGCCCATACGCCGAAGGGACGCAGCACGTCGTAGTACTCGCCCGGGGACCCGAGGGACTGCATCGGCCTGGTGAAGCCGTCGTTCTTCTCCATCTCGTTGGCGTTCCAGCGCAGCAGATCCGCGGACTCCTCCACGTCGCCGAGGGCCTCCAGCCGATTCTTGCCGACCTCCATCGCCATCAGCGCCGCCAGTTCGTTCCGCTGCTCGGTCAGCAGGTCCGCAGCCTTGCGGACGATCGCAACCCTCTCTTGCCAGGGGCGGTTGGCCCAGTCGGGGAAGGCGGCCTTGGCGGCGGCGACGGCGTCGCGGACGTCCTCCCGCGCGGCCTGGGCGAACTCTCCGATCAGCGCTCCGTCGCTCGGCGAGCGCGCCTCCGAGTAGCCGGAGCCCTCGCGGGCCTCGCCGTCCACGTAGAAGGGATGCTTCCGCCCGAGCCAGGACCGGGCCACCTCGATGCCTTCGTCGTAGAGCCGGTGGAGCTCCTCGTTGTCGGCCGACATCGTCGCGTAGGTGATGCGGAAACCCTGCTCAGCCATCGAGTCGCCTCCCCTGCGTACCTCCAGCTTGACCAACGCTCATCGTAGCCGGACGGCCGAAGGTCCCCCAAGTCCCGTGACCGGTTCAACTGACCGCCGGATAGTCTCGAAACCGCCCGGTGGGGGGCGTATCATCGGCCTCCCTTGAGGCTCGTGACCTTCGACCGGAGGGGGCACCGGCGACTGGGGGCGCTCCTCGAAGGGAAGGTGGTGGATCTCCCCGACCTTGTGGGTCACCCCGCCTTCCCCGACACGATGGAACGCCTGGTCACAAGGAACGGGGGAACGGTGCTCGACGCCGCCCGGGCCGCCCTCGAGCGCGGCGAGGCAGAGGCCTGCCTCGTCGACGAGGCGCGCCTGCTCGCCCCGATCCTGCCTGCAGCCCTGCGCTCGAGCGACGCGGGCGAGGGCGCTCGCCGGGTGGTGGGACCAGGGGAGGCGGTCCCATGGCCGGCGAGGGCGGCCTGGGTCGAGCTGCGGCCCGCGATGGCGGCCATCCTCCGTCGCCCGGTCGACGAGCCGCTCGCCTCGCCGGACGCGCCCGCGACAGTCTTCGGCTACACGCTCGTGGCGGATTGGCTCGCGCGCCACGCCAGCGGCGATCCGACCCCGCGACCCGAGGAGGTGGCCGTAGCGATCGGACCCTGCGTGGTGACCGCGGACGAGATCGACCCGCAGACCACCTTCGTCACGGTCCGCGTGGACGGACGCGAGTGGATGAAGGGCAACCTCAACGGTGCCGCGCGCGGCCTGCTCGCCGACGTCGCCGCGGCCTCACGCACCGAGCGCTTGGCGGCGGGCGAGGCGTTCACCGTCGCACCATTCGAGCTCGACGCCTTCGATCAGCGCGTCTGGCCGGGGGCGATGGTCGAGATCGAAGCCGAGGGGATCGGCGTCCTCGCCAACCGTCTCGGCCGTCCGGCCTGAGCCTACCGTTTCCGGGCGGCCTTCCGCTCCGTACCTCGCTCGGCCGCCTTGCGCTTCTCGGCTTCCTTCTTCTTCCGCTGCCGGTCGTGTGCCCATCGCACCCGGGCGCGATCGCCTCGTCCCACCTCCGGCCTCCCTCCTGTTCGGTCGCGCGAGCACCGAGTCCTACGCGATCCCCTCGTCCTCATCGCCGCCCTGGGCGAGCTCGGCGCTGCGGTGACGGGCCGCGTCGATCGCGTTCAGGAAGGCGGCGCGCACGCCGGCCTCCTCCAGATGGCGGATCGCGGCGATGGTGGTGCCGCCGGGCGACGTGACCATCTCCCGGAGCTCCACCGGATGCTGACCCGTGTCCCGCAGCATCTTGGCGGAGCCGAGCATCGTCTGGATGATGAGCTCGGTGGCCACGTCCCTGGACAACCCGAGCAGGATGCAGGCCTCGATCATCGCCTCCGCCAGCAGGAAGAAGTACGCGGGCCCGCTCCCGCTGGTCGCCGTGATCGCGTCCAGGTGGGTCTCCTTCAGGCGAAGGACCTTCCCGACGTACCCGAGCAGCTCTTCGGCGACGGTCAGATGCTTGTCCTCGGCGTGGGCGCCCGCGGAGACGACCGACATCGCCTCGTCGACCAGCACCGCGACGTTCGACATCACACGGACCACGGGGACCGAGGGCGCGAGGTGCTTCTCGACGAACGAGGTCCGGATCCCGGCAGCGAAGCTCACGACCAGGTGCTCCAGCGTGACCGCGTCGGCCACCTGCGCCAGCAGGGTCTCCATGTCCTGCGGCTTCACCATGAGCACCAGCGTGCCGCAGGACGCGACCGCCTCGGGGTTCGAGGTCGTTGCGCTCACGCCGTAGCGCTCGACGAACTCCCGACAGCGTTCGTCGCGCCGACAGGTCACCACGATCTCGTCCGAGCTCCGTCCGCCCGAACGGATCAGCCCGGACACGAGCGCTTCACCCATCCGGCCCCCGCCCAGGAACGCCACCATGCGGTCAATCGTCATCGGCCCACCCTCACCAGGTTCGAAAGGAAGAACCACATATTCGCAGGACGCTCGGCCAGGCGTCGAGTCAGGTACGGGTACCACTCGGTCCCGTACGGCACGTAGACGCGGACCGGATCGCCCCGCGAGGCGAACCGCGACTGCAGGTCCCGGCGGATCCCCAGCAGGAACTGGAACTCCACGCGCGAGCGATCCACGCCCCGACGCTCGGCGTACGCTCGGGCCCCCTCCAGCAGGGCAGGATCGTGTGTCGCCACGTGGATCGTGTGGCCGCCCGACAGGAGGGCGACCACCAGCCGTGCGAAGGCGCGGTCCACCTCGCGTCGGTCCTCGATCGCCACGTCTGGGGGCTCGAGGTAAGCGCCCTTGACCACCCGGACGATCGACGCTGGCGGCAGCACCGCGGCATCGCGCGGGGTCCGCTGGAGGTATGACTGGAGGCAGATCCCCACCCGATCGCTCCGCTCTCGGAGGTCTCGGAACACCTGGAGCGTCCGGTCCACGTAGACGCTGGACTCCATGTCCACCATCACCAGCCGTCCGCGTGCGGCGTCCACCACCCGCCCGAGGTTCGCCGCCGCCAGACCTGTCGAGAAGTCCAGGCCGAGCTGCGAGAGCTTGACCGAGATGTACGCGTCGACGGAGGGCTCCCGATCGATGCGCTCCAGCGCCTGCACGTAGGCGCGGACGGCGACGTCGGCGTGCCCGGGCTCGGTCACGTTCTCGCCGAGGTGGTCGAGGACCGCCCCGACCCCTCGACCGCCGAGGGCGTGGGCGACCTCGATCGCCCGATCCAGCGTGTCCCCGGCGACGAACCGCGATGCCACCAGCCATCCGAGCCGTCCGGTCGCCAGCCGCTGGAACCATCGCGCGCGCGTGAGCCGCAGCACGGGGCCGCGGAGCAGCGGACCGCTCACGGACCCGGCTCGTGCGCCGCGATCCCGGTCCGCAGGATCTCGAGGAACTCCCGGATCCGCGCCTCGCGCCGCTCGGGTGTGAACGGCTTGCGGTGGACCAGACCGGGGTCCAGCTCCTCGCTGCCCAAGGCGTCCTGGAACCGCTCCGCGGCCCAGTCCAGCATCGACGCGATCATCTCCACGTCCACGTCGTCCCGCACCTCGCCCCGTCGCACCCCGAATTCCACGAACTCGAGCGTGCCGTACGGGTCCTCGCTGCGCATGAACCGGTCGATCGGCCGCCTGAGGCGCAGCCCCGTGTCGTAACGACCGATCATCGCGACGCGGTTCGCGAGCCACTGCTCGGACAGGAACTCCTCGGTCCGTTCCAGCCAGTGGTCGAGCACGGCCCAGAAGCCCCGATCCACCACCTCGGACGGCGCATCGAGCCACGCCGGGAGCTCGCGCACGGCGCGTTGGTACGCAGCCAGGAACAGCCCCTCCTTGCTCCCGAAGTGGAGGAACACCGTGCCCTTGGCGACGCCGACCTCGGCCGCGATGTCCTCGACGCGCGCCCCCCGGTACCCGTGTTCGGCGAAGTGGTGCATCGCCGCCTCGACGATCCGGTCGTGTCGCCTACCGGTGTCCTCGTTCGATCGCTCGGCGGCCATGCTCCCGGGAACGCTATCCACTGTCCGCCGGGCACTCAAACCGGACCCGTTGTTGGGGGATCACCGCCGAACGGGGGACGTGTCCAGCCCGTGTCCAGCCAGAGAAGAACCCGAGGGACCTCCGGCTCGCCGGAAACCGAAGCCTCCAGCCACCGTCAGCCCCTCGGGCTCAGGTGCTCCGAGCAACCAGCCGCAGCTGTCTCGGTTTCCTAGCGGTAGGCCCTTTCGTTGGGCTTTGGGGCGTCCCAAGCCTCCCCGCCCGCACAGCTAGTTGGCCTTCCCAACCGTACGACCAGGTGCGCCCAGTTCGCCTTACGGCTTTCCCAGGGGTCCCCGCTTCGGTTCCCTGACTCAGCCACCTCGGCTGCTCGGAGCGAGCGAAATGTATCCGCGCCCACGGGACCGGTCAAGCCGACGAAGCCCCAGGTCAGGTGCCATATGCGCAGGTAGAACGGACGAGAGAAAGAGTGACAAGTTCAGGACCCTACCGTGGCCGCAGGACGAACGCCTCAGGGTTCCCGTTGTGTCGCAACGGTTCCAGACCTCATGGGCGATCGGCTCGAAGAGCGAACGACACGTCCGAGGGTGGTTCCGTTCACGCCTCCGTCGCGCAGGAGCTCCCGGTATACGGACACCATCCGTCGCGCCGTCACGTCCCATGAGAACCGGAACGAGCGGGCCACCCCCGCCTCCCCCATGCGTCGTGCCGCGCCCCGGTCGGAGAGCACCGCGAGCAGACGTTCCGCGTGATCGGCGGGATCGTGGCCCGCGACCAGGTAGCCCGTGACACCGTCCTCCACGACGTACCGCAGACCGCCCACCGCGGCGGCAACCACCGGGCTGCCGCACGCTTGGGCCTCCAGCGCCACCAGGCCGAAGGACTCCGACCGTGAGGGCACGTGCACCACGTCGGCCGCAGCGTAGAAGTCGGCGAGGCGCGACTGCGGTTGGGGTGGGAAGAGCATCACACGCTCGCCCACCCCGAGGGCCGCGGCCAGATCCATCAGACGGGCCATCTCCGCGCCGTGCCCAGACCCGCTGGGACCCCCGACGATCGCGAGCACCGCGTCTCGGGTCCTGCGGGGATCCCGGGCCACGGCATCGGCCAGAGCCCGCACGGCCAGATCGGGACCCTTGTGCGCCTGGAGCCGACCGACGAACAGCAGGAGCCGAACGTCGGCCAGGTGCAGCCGCGCCCTCGCCTGTTCCTTCGGACGAGGGAAGAACAGACCGTGGTCCACGCCCGGCGGCACGATCCGGATCAGCTCCGGGTCGGCGCGGTAGAGGCCCACGAGCTGCGCCGCCTCCACTGGCGTGGCGGCGATGATCCTGTCGGCCTCGGCGATCACGCGCTCCTCGCCCGAGAGCCGATCGGGCGGCTCCGGGCGTTCGGCCACGGCGAGCGAGTGGTTCTTGACCTTCCCCAGCGTGTGGAACGAGGCGACGAGCGGTACGCCCCAGATCTCCTTCGTGCTCCGCCCGATCCACCCCGACAGCCAGTAGTGGGTGTGAACGACGTCGTACACGGCCCGTTCCGCCCGTGCGTGCTGGAGCACCCCGCCGAGGAACGGCGGCAGGTAGCGGGGCAACTCCTCCTTGGGCACGGGTGCGCACGGACCGGCCTGGACCTGGATGAGTCGCGAGCCGCCCCCCAACTCCAGGATCTCCGGAAGGTCCCCGCCCCGGCACCGCGTGAAGACGTCCACCTCCACGCCTCGACCCACGAGCCGTTCGGCCGCGGCTCGGATGAACACGTTCATCCCGCCAGAATCGCCGCTACCGGGCTGATCGAGGGGCGAAGTGTGGAGGCTCACGACCGCCACCCGCGGGCGGGAGCCGCCCGGGGCGGCCGTCTGACCCATGCTGGCATCGTACCCGCGAGGTCGTGGAACGTTACCCGTGGACCCGATCCCGAACGCCGCCGGCGATGGTCTGCCTCAGCGACCCGGTCGTCGGAGCCGGAACGCGGCGATCAGCTCCCCCACCGGGCGTCCACCGCCCAGGACGGGCCGACGGGTCAGCGGCCGGACGATCCCAGGATCGGGCGGGATCGCGGCGAGCAGCTCTAGGGCCCGGATCAGGACAGGGCCGGACGCCCGCTCCCCGCCGTCGGCGATCTTCACCGCGACGCCCAGGCCCTGGTCCAGGATCGCCGCGCAGTGGAGCGCCTCGGCTCCGCCCTTCGACACGACCTCCGGGACGGCCGACATGAGGCCCGTGTCCGTCCGCCCACGCCCGGCCACCAGGTGGGGATGGGCCCGCATCGCCGCGACCGCCCGTTCGAGCGTTGGCGCGAGCTCGCCCATGACTTCGGGGCGCGCCAGCCGGGCGAAGAGCGTGGCCATCGACCTGAGCGGAACCCCGTGGACCGGGACCCCGCATCCGTCGACACCGATCGCTGGCCCGTCGACGTCGGTGGCACGCCGGACCGCGCGGGTCACCTCGCGCTGCAGTGGGTGTGCGGGCTCCCGATACCGCTCGAGATCCCATCCCGCCGCGTGCGAAGCCACCAGCATCCCCGCGTGTTTGCCCGAGCAGTTGTGGAACAAGCGGCGCGGACCTCGGACCCGGCGGGCGTCCTCCGGGCGGCTCGGGAGCGCGCGGGGACATCGGAGGGCCGCCTCCGTGAGCCCGCCGGAGCGCAGCAGGGCGCGGACCGCGCGAACGTGCGGGGGCTCGGCGCCGTGGGAGGCGCACATGATCGCGACCAGGTCGTCGCGGAGCTCCACGTCGATCCGCTGGAGCGAGACCGCGGCCTGGAGGGGCTTCATGCTCGACCGGGCGAAGACCACCCGGTCGGGATCGCCGAGCGCCGCCACGAGCCGCCCCCGCGCGTCGCAGACGGCGACGTGGCCGACGTGGACGCTCTCCTCCAAGCCGGAGCGCACGACGCGGACGAGCTGAGCGGGGCCCGGCATGCCGGAGAGCCTATGCGGAGCCTCAGCCCGCGTCCTCGATGGCGACCGGGACCTCGCTCACGTCGTCCCAGGGCTCCTCTTCGATCATCCGGACGAACACGCGGACGATCTCGGGGTCGAACTGCGTCCCGGCGCCCCCCCGGATCTCGTCCCGGGCTCGCTCGACGCCCATCGGCCCACGGTACGGCCGCTCGCTGGTCATCGCGTCGAACGAGTCGACCACCGCGAACACGCGGGCCGCTAGGGGGATCTCCTCACCGCGAAGCCCGTCCGGGTAGCCGCTGCCGTCGTAGCGCTCGTGGTGATGGCGGATCAGCTCGACCGCCCCGGAGAGGAATGGGATCGGCGAGATGATCTGAGCCCCGATCAGCGGGTGCCGACGCATCACGTCCCATTCGCCCGCGTCGAGGGGCCCATCCTTGCACAGGATGTGCTCGGGGATCCCCACCTTACCGATGTCGTGGAGGAAGAAGCCGTAGCCCAGGGTCGGGCTGGCATCCACCAGGGAGGGAGCGATCCGCCTGGCGAGGGCCACGCCGTAGTTCTGCGTCCGCTCGAGATGACCGTGCGTGGTGCGGTCCTTGGCCTCGATCACCTGGGCGAGGCTCTTCATGGTGGCCAGGTAGGTCTCCTGGAGGCTGGCCAGGACGCGCTTCAGCTCGGCGGTGCGGGTACGCTCGAGCCGGTACAGGTCGCCGAGCTCGCGTGCGAACACGATCAGCTGCTCGTGGACCGCGGGCATCTCGGGGTCCGGCGGGACCCGGCCCAGCGACGAGGGAGCGATCGGTTCGTTCATCGGGCCGCACGCTACCGTGCCGGAGCCGCTCCGGCACGCATCAACCCTGATGATTCCGGGACCCCGGGTCTATGGCTCGACCGGAGGGTTCGGGGCGCCGAACGGCCCATCCCCCGAGCGACGTACAGTGGGAGCCGGGCCACCGGTCCGCTAGGTCAGGACTAGCGAGGGGTCCTCCCGGTATCGGCGCTTCAGCTCATCCTGCACCGCGTTGAGCACGGCGAAGACCTCACCGCGGGCGCCGGACACCTCGCGCTCCTCGCGGGCGAGCAGATCGACCGCGGCTGCGAGCTCGTCGTCGTCCAGGTCTCCGGGGTCGGACAGCCCAGCGTCGGCGACCAGGCGCTCCACGCGCCGGCGGGCGAGCAGCATCTCCTCCTCGGGCAGCGAGATCCGAATGGCCTCCCCCCGCGATCGGGCTCCGCCGTAGGCATCGCCGGAGAGGATCTCGGCCAGGCGCTCGACGAGCGGACCCTCCTCGGCGCCGCGGCCGCGCCGCTCGATCTCAGCCCGGAGGATCTCGGCGCGACCCTGAACCAGCCGGCGGAGGAACGAGAGGTACTCGCGCTCGGCCAGACACTCGTCACGCCGGGCGCGGAGCTCCTCGAGCGGGATCTCGGCCAGGCCGCGGAGGAACTCCGGGCTCCGGATCCGATCGATCCTGCGGTTGGCCGGCTGGCTCATGGGGCGCTCCCTCGGACGTGCGCGGCTCATCGTAGCGCCCCGGCGGGACCTGGTCGCGCGGTCAGCAGACCGCGAGCAGCAGCTGGTACGGGTTCACCGCTGCGCCGCCGCCGGGGTGGTACTCGAAGTGCAGGTGATTCGTGGACCCGGCGTTGCCCGTGCTCCCCACGTACCCGATCACGGTTCCCGCGCCCACGCTCCCGTTCGCCGAGCTGTAGCTGGACAGGTGCGCGTAGAACGTGAAGGTGCCGTTCGAGGCCTGGACGTAGGCCTGGAGGCCGCCCGAAGAGCTCGAGCCGAGCGAGACGACGCCGGGGTGGGCTGCCACCACGGGCGTCCCGAACGGCGAGATGAGGTCGATCCCCTGGTGGGTGTGCCCGACCCGAGGCCACCCGAACGAGTCGACGAACGAGTTCGGCCCGGCCACCGGGCAGACCTGGAGCGCCGCACCCGGCTGCGGTGTCTGGCCGAGGAGCGTGAGTTCGCGGGCCGCCGCGACCTCTTCCCGGTACTTCGCGGTCAGCTCCGCGACGCGGTCCTCGATCCGCCCCAACTCGGCGTCGATCCGTTCGCGGGCCACGTTCAACCGTCCGGCCTGTTCCGCCTGGCGGGCGGCGAGGTCCTGGAGTTCGTCGCGATCGCGCCGGAGGTCCTCGCGCTCGAGCTCGAGCGCGAGGGAGAGGTCGACGTCGTCCTGCGCGACGCTGCCCAGGAACTCGAGACGGTCGGAGAACTCGGTGAACGAGGACGAGGAGAGCAGCAGGTCGATCGTGCTCGCCGGTCCGTGGGCGAACGCGATCGCCGCCCGTCGGGACAGGCGCGCCTCGATCCGCTGGATCCGGCCCTCTCGGGCCTGGATCCGCCGCTTCGTCTCGGCGACCTCGGCCTTCGTCTGATCCAGCGCCACGACCGCCTCGTGCCACTCGGCCGTGGCGGCGTTCAGCCGAGCCTGCGCCTCGGCAAGGTCGGCCTTGGCAGCGTCGAGCTGATCCTTGGTGTCGGCGAACGCGGAGGGGAGGCCGATCGCACCCAGGACCAGCGCCAGGGCGAGCGACAGGCGGAGCCCGGTCCGGCGAGCGGTCGTGTGGAACCCTCCCTCGATGGTCGTCGGCCGCCTCAGGCCGCCGGGGAGCTTACCGAACGTCCAGGTCAGGGGGCAAGCAAGAGAGACTCTAGACGCGATCCGGTCACGCTCGGTGCATCGCCTCGATCAGGATGTCGGCCACCTCGGGACGGCTGAACTCCTGGGGGGGCCGTTCCCCCGCCCGGAGCATCTCGCGGACCCTGGTGCCGGACAGACTTACGCGGTCCGCCTCGTAGTGCGGGCAGGTCTTCGGCGAGGCCATCCCCTCGCAGCGGTTGCACCAGAACGAGTGCTCGAACATCAGCGGCGTGATCTCGAGCTCGTCCGGCTCGAACCGCTCGAAGATCTTCTGGGCGTCGTAGGTCCCGTAGAAGGTGCCGACGCCGGCGTGGTCGCGCCCGACGATGAAGTGGGTGCAGCCATAGTTCTTCCGGCAGATCGCGTGCCAGATCGCCTCCTTCGGACCCGCGTAGCGCATCGCCGCCGGGAACACGCTGACCATCGCCCGGTCCTTTGGGTAGTAGCCCTCGAACAGCGCCTCGTAGCACCGCATCCGGACCTCCGCCGGAACGTCGTCGCCCTTCGTGGCGCCGACCAGGGGGTGGACGAGCAGACCGTCGACGATCTCGAGCGCACATTTCTGGATGTACTCGTGGGCGCGGTGGATCGGGTTGCGGGTCTGGAAGCCCACGACGGTTCGCCAGCCTCGGCGCGCGAACTCGGCGCGGGTCTGCGCCGGTGTCAGCCGATAGTCGAGGAAGTCGTCGTGCGCGGGCAGGCGCAGCGCGCGGAGCTCGCCGGCCAGGCAGAAGTCGCCCGCCTCGTGGAGCGCCTTCACCCCGGGATGCTCGAGGTCCTGCGTCCCGAACACGGCCTCCGCCTCGTACTCGCGGTCGCGCGCGAACACCTCGGTGACCTCGAGGACCGCCAGGGGGTCTGCGTCGTCCTCGGCGAGCAGCGCGACCGCCTCCGCCCGCCCGACCCGCTTGACCTCCTCGTCGGTGAGCGACAGCGTGACCGGGATCGTCCACGCGAGGCCGTTCGCCAGGTGCATCGTCCCGAGGATCTCCCGGTAGTCCTCCCGACCCTGGAAACCCGCCAGGGGCGACAGCGCCCCTACGGCGAGCAGCTCGAGGTCGGAGAGCTCGCGCGGGTTCACGACGATCTTGGGGTGGTGCCGGGCGGCCTCTCCCAGAGTCCCCCGCTCGGCCTCCGGCACGAGCAGGTCGACGAGGGTGCCGCCGTGCGGCGCGATGGTCTGGTCGATGGGCATGCGTCTCGGCCTTCCGTGGTCGGAGTCGAGCACAGCATAGCGACGGCTCCTCTGACGGCCGCCGCAAGCAGCGACGCTGCCCGTCCGCCTATACTTCTCGGACCGACGAAAGGACGGTCATGCCCCAGACCCTCCTCTCCGACCGGGACCTCCAAGACCTCAACGAGCGTTGGGAGCATGCCCGCCCACGCGAGATCGTGGGGTGGGCGCTCGAGGGTTCGGGGCTGCCCCGGATCGCGGTCGCCTCCGCGTTCCAGGCCGAGGGGACCTGCGTGATGCACATGGCGACCGAGATCCGCCCGGACGTGCCGATCCTGTTCTTGGAGACCGGATTCCACTTCGCCGAAACAATGGCGTTCAAGACCCAGCTCATCGAGCTGCTGGGGCTCAACGTGATCGAGCTGGAGGGGGAGTACGACAACCGGACGCAGGCCGAGACGTTCGGCACGCGCCTGTACGAGCGCGACCCAACCCTCTGCTGCGAGCTCAACAAGGTCCGGCCGATGCTCGAGGCGCTCCGCGGGCTCGACGCGTGGATCACCGCGTTCCGTCGGGACTCCTCGCCGACCCGAGCCCGGGCCCCGATCGTCGACCGGTACGAGCTCGAACCGGGCCGTTGGATCGTCAAGGTGAACCCGGTCGCGAACTGGACGCGGCGGGACACCTGGACGTACCTGCGGGAGCACGACCTGCCCCACAACCCGCTGTACGACCTGGGCTACGCATCGATCGGGTGCGCGCCGTGCACCCGGATCCGATTCCCCGGAGAGCCCGAGCGCGCCGGGCGGTGGGCCGGACTCTCGAAGTGGGAGTGCGGGATCCACGACCGGGAGGCGGCCGGTCAGGACGCGCTCACCGAACCGTCCGCCGGCTAGGTCAGGCCACCACCCACAGCGCCTCGCGCGCCAGGTCGATCTCCAGGCGCTGGTGATCGCCGAGCGAGTCGCCGTCGACCTGCACCGGGAACGGCGAGGACGAGGTCACCAGCACGTGCGAGGCGTCGTGGACATAGTCGACGTGGCGGTGCCGCACGTGCCGGGCCGAACCGAAGACCTGCCATGCGATCCGCGGGACGCTGCGCCGCCGCAGCTTCCGTACCGAGACAACGTCAAGACCGGCGTCGAACGATGCCTCCGGCGTCATCCGCAGACCGCGCTCGCGGAAGTAGGTGTACGGATCGGTCCGACCGACCATCACCGAGAGCGACGGGAGCGCCTCTCCTCCGTCGATCCGCAGCTCGAGATCGGCCTTGCGGCCCGCGTAGCTGGCCAACAGCTCCCATGCCACCGCACGGAAGGCGGCGCGATCGAACTTCGTCTTGGTCCGCGGGAACCGCGCGTCCAGCCGGCGCATCGCCGCGGCGTCCACACCCGCGCCGCAGTTCACGGCGAAGTAGTGGCGGTCGGCCCGCCCCAGCGAGAGCTTGAACGCCTCGTCGTCCAACGCCTTGCCGATCAGGATCCCGGTGGCCTCCACCGGGTCGAGGGGGAGGCCCAGCGCCCGGACCAGGATGTTCGTCGCGCCGCCCGGGATCACACCGAGCGCGGTCTCGGTGCCCGCGAGCCCGTTCACGACCTCGTTGATCGTCCCGTCGCCGGAGAACACGACGACCAGGTCAAGGCCGTCGTCCGCCGCCTGCTGGGCCAGCTCGAGCGCGTGCCCTCGCTCCTTGGTCTCGGCCACCTCGAGGCGGAAGTCCGCCGACAGGGCCTTCTCGATCACCGCCAGCGTGGGCTTCGAGTAGGTCCGGGCGACGGGGTTGACGATGAGCAGCAGGCGTTGGAAGCGCATGGGGTGCCGTCAGTATGACAAGTCCTCGACGAACGCGTGTTCGCCATCAGACCGACGAGCCGCCGGAGACGGGTGGTAGGAACGCGACCTCCTGGGCCTCGCGCAGCGAGGTGGACGCATCGGCTGGCTCGCCGTCCACGACGATCGAGCCGGCCCGCGCCACGTGTTCGAACCGCTCACCGTACCGAGCGCAGAGCGCGTCCAGGACTTCGGCGACGGTGGCGCCCTCTGCTTCGGCGTGCGCGGAGCCGGCGAGATCGCGCAACGCCGCGAACAGCCGGACCCGAACGCTCGTCATCGCAGGTCAAGGGTATCGCCCCGAACGCGGACGCTGTTACCCTCGGTCAGGTCGTGGCGCCGATCCTCCTGCTCGCCGACCGCCCCCCGGACCAGGTCCTGCCGGCCCTACCGGGGCTCGGCCTGGATCTGAAGACGGAGCATCTGTCGGCGACCACGGTGGGGGACGTGAGGAGCCTGATGCCCGAGACGATCGTGGTGGACGCGGCCGAGAACCCGGGACAGGCCCACGCCGTGCTCCGTGCGCTGCGCGAGCGGCGAACCTCCGCGCCGGTCCTGGTCGTGGTCGAGAGGCGCGACCTCGAGCGGTTCCCATGGGAGGAGCTCGCCGACGACGTCGTCTTCCCCGGCGCCCCGGAGGCCGAGATCCGCATCCGGCTCTCGATCCTCCGGCGCCGCGCCGGCTCCGGCGAGGGATCGACGGTCAGGCTCGGACCCCTGGTCCTGGACCGGGACTCGTACCGGGTGACCGCCGGGAGCACGCCGCTCGACCTCACCTACAGGGAATTCGAGCTCCTGCGGTTCCTCGCCGAACGCCCGGGGCGCGTGTTCACCCGGCCCGCGCTGCTCCGCGAGGTGTGGGGGTACGACTTCTACGGGGGGACCAGGACGGTCGACGTCCACATCCGTCGACTGCGCGCGAAGCTCGGTCCCGAGCACGAGTCGCTGATCGAGACCGTCCGGGGCGTGGGGTACCGGGCCGCCGACCTCTGAGCGCCGGCTGCCGCCTCACACGACGAAGGCCACCCCGTTCCAGAACGCCTCGAGGCGCCGCCGCAGCCGCCCCCGCACGCAGATCTGGACCTCGCGCGGGGGTCGGATCCCGGGCTGGAGGAACAGCAGGAAGCCTTTGGTCTCGAACCTCTGGTAGTCCAGGGCGTCCGGCGGGAGCTCGACGGACGCGACGAGGCGGCGCATAGCCCCCCGGATGCTCGCCACCGGCGTGAGGTGCAGGAACAGCAGAGCGCCGTGCTCGCGGATCATCGATCGCGTCTCGGGCGTGGCGTCGATCCTCATACCGCTTCCTTCGGCATCTTCGAGCGGGACTTCACCCCGGGTTCTCCGACCCCCACGTGCGGGCCGTAACCCAGAGTTAACGACGCCGAAACACCGACCCTCGTCCCGACACCTACGCTGATGCGGTCGTTCGGTGAGGAAGGGGGAAGCGCGACCGATGCCCACGCCGAAGGAGGTCCTGGCCCTCGCCAGGGAGTCGGGCGCCGAGATCGTCGACCTGCGGTTCTCGGACCTGCCCGGGCTCATGCAGCACTTCTCGATCCCGGTCTCGGAGCTCACCGAGGAGAGCTTCGACGACGGGCTGGGGTTCGATGGGTCCTCGATCCGCGGGTTCCAGGAGATCCAGGAGTCCGACATGCTCCTGGTCCCGGACCCGCAGACCGCGTACCTGGATCCGTTCACCCGTCACGCCACGCTCAACCTGCACTGCTTCGTGCGGGACCCGGTTACCGGCGAGATGTACACACGTGATCCTCGCTACATCGCGCGCAAGGCCGAGCTGTACCTGAAGCAGACGGGGATCGCCGACACGTCCTTCTGGGGTCCGGAGTGCGAGTTCTACATCTTCGACTCGATCCGGTTCGACCAGAATCAGCACGAGGGCTTCTACCACATCGACGCGATCGAGGGCGTGTGGAACTCCGGGCGCGAGCGCGAGCTCTCCGGCGAGGCGAACCTCGGCTACAAGCCCCGGTACAAGGAGGGCTACTTCCCCCTGCCGCCGATGGATCACTACCAGGACCTTCGGAGCGAGATGGTCCTGAACCTGGAGGGGGTCGGGATCCAGATCGAGGTGCACCACCACGAGGTCGGCACCGCGGGGCAGGCGGAGATAGACATCCGGTACGGCACCCTGCTGGCCACCGCCGACAACGTGATGAAGTACAAGTACGTCGTCAAGAACACGGCGCGGGCGGCCGGCAAGACCGTCACCTTCATGCCCAAGCCGATCTTCCAAGACAATGGCTCGGGGATGCACACGCACCAGAGCTTGTGGAAGGACGACGAGAACCTGTTCTGGGACGAGGTCGGCTACGCGGGCATCAGCGACACCGCCCGTTGGTACATCGGAGGGCTGATCGCGCACGCGCCGAGCCTGCTCGCGTTCACTAACCCCACGACCAACTCGTACCGTCGGCTGGTCCCCGGGTACGAGGCGCCGATCAACCTCGTGTACTCCCAGCGGAACCGCAGCGCGTGCGTCCGGATCCCGCAGTATTTCAAGAACCCGGCGGCCAAGCGGCTCGAGTTCCGCACACCCGATCCGTCGAGCAACCCGTACCTGGCGTTCGCCGCGATGCTGATGTCGGGCCTCGACGGGATCAAGAACAAGACCGAGCCGCCCGAGCCCATCGACAAGGATCTGTACGACCTGCCGCCAGAGGAGAAAGCGGTCGTCAGGCAGGTCCCGGGATCGCTCGAGGAGGTGCTCGACGCGCTCGAGGCCGACCACCAGTGGCTGCTCGAGGGCGGCGTGTTCACGCAGGACGTGATCGATACCTGGATCGAGTACAAGCGCCTGAAGGAGGTCGACCAGGTGCGCCTTCGCCCTCACCCCTGGGAGTTCAGCCTGTACTTCGACCTCTGATGCTCGCGGATCGGCGACGCGAGGACCGCCTTCCGGCCGGTCCTCGTAGTCTCCGGACCATGCTCGTCCGAACGCTCCGGCCCTCGTTCCCGGTCGACGTCGCCCGGACGCTCTGGCCGATCCGTCGCGGCACCGGCGATCCGACGATGCGCGTTGAGCGAGGCGAGGTCGTGCGCGCCTCCCGGACACCCGAGGGCCGGGTCACCGTGCGTCTCGTCCAGGCGGGGTCGCATCGGATCGAGGTCGAAACGTGGGGCGATGGCGCCGCCTGGATCCTCGAGCACGCGCCGGCCTGGGTCGGCGCCCTGGACGACGACTCGGACTTCGATCCCCCTCCGGGCGACGTCCGGGAGCTGTGGCGCCGCAACCGCGGCGTTCGGATCCCGCGGACCGGCCTGGTCACCGAGCGTTTGCTCCCGGTGATCCTCGAGCAGAAGGTCACCGGCCCCGAGGCCCGGCGCGCGTACCGGAAGCTCGCCACCGGGCTCGCCGAGGCGGCCCCGGGTCCGTTCGGCCTGTCGCTCCCGCCCGACCCGGAACGGATGGCCGCGCTCGCATACCAGGACTTCCATCCCTTCGGGATCGAGCGGCGGCGGGCGGAGGTCCTCCGAGAGGTCGCGGCCCGGGCCCCGTGGCTCGATGCGGCGGCCGATCTCCCGCTCGCGGAGGCCCGAGCGCGGATCGGCTCCCTCCGCGGCATCGGGGCATGGACCGTTGCCGAGGTAGCCCGGACCGCGCTGGGCGACGCGGACGCCGTCTCGGTGGGCGACTACCACGTCCCGAGCATCGTGACCTGGGCGCTGGCTCGCGAGGCCCGCGGCACCGACGAGCGGATGCTCGAGCTCCTCGAGCCCTACCGGCCCCATCGCGGCCGCGTCCAGCGGCTGCTGATAGCCGGCCACGTGCGGGCCCCGGCGTTCGGACCACGCATGGAGGCGAGGGCGATCGACCGCCTCTAGCCCTCGGGCAGGATCGCGTCGGCCTCGATCTCGACGAGCCAGCGCGGGTCGAGGAACCCGCTGACCACCACCATCGTGCTCGCCGGACGCACGTCGCCGAACACTTCGCCGTGCGCTCGTCCCACCTCCTGCCAGTCCTCCGGCCGGACGAGGTACGTCCGCGTGCGGATCACGTGCTCCGGGCCCGCGCCGGCCTCGGCCAACGCGGCGAGCACGATCTCCAGGCAGCGCTTCGTCTGCGCGAGCGCTCCCGCGGGCGGATCTCCGCCCTCCGCCGCGATCGGCGCGGTCCCGGAGACCGCCACGTGGTGACCATCCAGCACTGCCCGCGAGAACCCGATCAGAGGCTCGTACGGCGAGCCCGAGGCCACCCGACGACGCTCCATCACGACCCCTCCTCGTAGAAGATGCGCTCCATCGCCCGGCGGGCCCGGCGCGTGATCCGACGATAGTCGTCCAGGAGCGCCGGACGCGGGTACTCCTCGTACCCCAGGCGGCGGGCCAGCGCGAGCTGCTCCTCCGGAGTCGGCGGGATCGCCTCCGCGTGCACCCGCCGGTCGACCTCGAGCGCGTTCTTGACGTGGGTGAGGAACACGAACGCCTCTCCGAGCGCCAGGGCCGAGGCGTCCTCGATCAGCCGCGCTTCGGCGAGTCGCTCGATCGCGTCCAGGGTCCGATGGGTCCGGACCTCGGGATGTCGCCCGCCGAACCGCATCAGCGCCAGCTCCACGGCGAACTGCACGTCCACGAGCGACCCGTACCCGAGCTTGAAGTGGAACCGTGAGGCCTCGGGCGGTCGCACGCGTTCCCGCTCCATCCGCTCGCGCATCCGGCGGATCTCCCCTACCCGCTCGGTGGGGAGGAAGTCGGGGTAAGCGAAGTCAGCCGCGAGCGAGCAGAAGCGGCGCCCGAGCGTCTCGTCCCCCGCCACCGGCCGGGCGCGGAGGAGCGCCTGGAACTCCCAGGTCTGTGCGTACCGCTCCCAGTACTCGAGGTAGGCGGCGAACGAGCGGGCGAGCGGCCCGCTCCGCCCCTCCGGTCGCAGGTCGGCATCCGGCTCCCATCCCGCCTCGCGGATCCCGATCATCACCCGCTCTCCGATCTCGATCGCCCGGCGGAAGGCCTTGGGTCCCTCACCCTCGAACACGAACACGACGTCCAGGTCGGAGGCGAAGTTCAGCTCCTCCGCCCCCAGCTTGCCGAACCCGACCACCGCGAACGGCAGGTCCGGCCGGGCCGTCCCGAGCGCGTCGTCGATGACGCGATCGGCGACCCGGGCGAGCTCGAGCCCGGTCTCCTTCGGCCGCAGCTCCTGGGCGGCGTATCGCCCCACGACCGAAACGAGCGCGGCGTGGGCGTCCGCGGGGCTCGACTCGGTCTCGAGGGCCAGCAGCCGGGCGGGCTCGGCGACGATCAGGTCGGTCGCGAACGAGCTCGCCGACACCAGGTGGGCCAACCGCCGCGCGGCGGTGGGATCCGACGCGAGGGCGTCGGCCACCGTGCGCGCGTCGCCGACGGCCGAGGCCACGCGTTCGAGCCGCACCAGGGCGGCGTCGGGACTGGCCGCGAGCGACAGCGCCGGCGCCATCACCGGGAAGACGTGCTCCAGGACCTTCCCCAGACGCGTCCCCGGATCCACGAGCCGGTCGAGCACCTCGTACGCCCCCTCGGGGTTCCGG
Organism: uncultured Actinomycetes bacterium; assembly: GCA_964640085.1. GTDB lineage: Bacteria > Actinomycetota > UBA4738 > UBA4738 > HRBIN12 > CAZXFA01. Next base: position 76,535 of record CAZXFA010000004.1, read on the forward strand.
AAGCCGAGACCGGTCAGCAGCTCCTCGGTCGCCTCCCGATCCGCACCGGGCCGCGGCGCGCGTCGACCCGCGAACGCCTCGAGCAGTGGCCGGTAGAAGAGGCGCTCGTGGAGGCTACGGACCAGCGCGGTCTGGCGCTCGTACTCGGCTTGGAGCGCCTCCGGGCCATCCATGCCCAGCGATCGCGCCAGCGTGTTCCGGGCGGATCGGTCCGCCGGGAGCTCGTGCGTCTGGAGGTCCCGGACGATCTGGAGTCGGTGCTCGAGCGTCCGCAGGAACCGGAATGCGCCCGCCAGCGCCTCGGCGTCCGCTTCGGCGACGTACCCCTCGTCGGCCAGGACGGCGAGGGCGCGCAGCGTGTTCGGCTCGCGCAGCCGCTCGTCCCGGCGCCCATGCACGATCTGCAGGAGCTGGATCGCGAACTCGACGTCCCTGATCCCGCCCCATCCGCGCTTGACCTCGATCGCGGCCTTGCCCCGGGCGCGGACGTACTCCTCGAGCCGGACCTTGACCTGCCGCACCTCGTCGATCGTCTGCGGCGCGAGCTCCTCCGGATAGACGAACGGCACCACCATGTCGACGAAGGACGACCCGAGCTCGGGGTCCCCGGCGAGCGGCCGCGCCTTGATCAGTGCCTGACGCTCCCACGTCGCTGCCTCGGTGGCGTGGTAGGCGCGCATCGCCTCGAGCGAACGCGACAGGGGGCCCGAGCGCCCGCCCGGTCGAAGGGTCGGGTCGACCCGCAGCGCGATGCCCTCGGCCGTCGGCTCGGAGAGGAGCCGGATCAGCGCGACGCACGCGCGCTCCGCCGCCTCCGGCCGGACGCCGGGGCCGTGGACGAACACCACGTCGACGTCACTCGCGAAGTTCAGCTCGGCGCCGCCCAGCTTGCCGAGCCCGATCACCGCGAGCTCGGGAGGCGCCGTCCTGCGCCACGCCTCGACAAGGCACGCCTCGGCGATGGCCGTGACCTCGCCGACCACGTCCTCCAGGGGTGCGCCGCCCAGGTCCCGGGCGGCCGCGCGGAGCATCGCTCGCCGACGGAACCGCCGGAGGCCGTCGGCGGGCCCTAGGCGCTCGACGTCCGACGCGAGCTCGGCGTCCAGACGGTCGCGGGGCCGCGAGGACACGTCGGCGAGGGACCCGACCTCCTCCGGGTGCGCCACGAGGAAGTCGGCCGCGGCGGTGGAGAACCCCAGCAGCCGGACGGCCACCGGCAGCACCTCCTCCCTGGCGAGCGCTTCCCGGGCCCGCGGGTGCTCGCCCACGCGCGAGAGCGCAACGCGGGCGAGCTCGGGGTCCGGCGCCGTCGCGAGCGTTCGGCCGAGCGCCTCCGGCGTCAGCACGCCCATCCTCGGGCCATCACCCGCGCAGCCGCCCCTCCAGCCACGAGAGCGCGACGAAGACGGGCACGGCGATCGCCAACAGGGCAGGCGCGCCCCAAGCAGCGCTGCGCAAGGCTTCGGCGTCCCCGATCAACCACACGCTGAACACGACCACCACGAGCAAGAGGACGAGGTACCCACCGAGGGCGACGACCGCGATCGAGCGCAGCATCGCTCTGACGCGCCTCGCCGTGAGTGGCGGGGGCGTGGACGGAGGGGAGAGCGGACGACTCGAGCCATAGATCACGACCGAGGCGACGAGCAGGAACGCGGCGCCGGCGGGGAGGATCGCATCCCACGGCATCACCCGAGCCCCCGGCTCACGGACGGTTCCGGAGGAGGAAGTCCCAGCCGCGGACGAACACGTGCCATCCGAGCCACAGCCACATCCCGAACAGGATCACCCGCCCAGGGACCGGTCGGGTGAACGCGCGGATCATGTCCGACATCGTTGGCCACCCCTCGACCCGGGCCAGCCCGATGCCCTGCCAGGCGAACATCGCCGCGAAGATGACGACCCATCCGATGACGGCGACCATACGCATCTCGACCACCCTCCCGTGCAGCCACGTACTCGAAAGCGAGGGTACCCCGCGGGTCCGGCCCAGATCGCAGAGTTAACGGTCGCGTAACGGCTCGCGGTCCGAGGTGGAGTACCCTGCGGCCATGCCGATCTCCGCGGAGGCCGAGTACGTCCTGCGCACCGTCGAGGAGCGGGGGATCCGCTTCATCCGGCTGTGGTTCACCGACGTCCTCGGGTTCCTGAAGTCGTTCACGATCACCTCGCAGGAGCTCGGCGGCGCGTTCGCCGAGGGCATGGGCTTCGACGGCTCGTCGATCGACGGCTTCAGCAGGATCCAGGAGTCGGACATGGTCGCCGTCCCTGACCCCTCGACCTTCCAGATCATCCCCTGGCGGACCGAGGCGCAGGTCGCTCGGATGTTCTGCGACGTGCTGAACCCCGACGGCACGCCCTTCGAGGGCGACCCCCGAAACGTCCTCAAGCGACAGCTCACGCGCGCCGCCGAGCTCGGCTTCACCTTCTACGTGGGCCCGGAGCTCGAGTACTTCTACTTCACGAGCCTGGAGGACCCGCAGCCGTTGGACCAGGCGAGCTACTTCGACGAAACGCCGCTCGACGTCGCCACCGACTGGCGCAAGCGCACCGTCGCGTACCTGGAGTCGATGGGGATCCCCGTCGAGTACGTCCACCACGAGGTCGCCCCCAGCCAGCACGAGATCGATCTGAGGTACGCCGACGCCCTGACGATGGCCGACAACGTGATGACCTACCGGCTCACTGTCAAGGAGGTCGCGCAGGAGTTCGGCATCTACGCCACGTTCATGCCCAAGCCCGTCCAGGGTGTGAACGGGAGCGGGATGCACACGCACCAGTCCCTGTTCGCCGGCGACCGCAACGCGTTCTTCGACACGGGGGACGAGTACCACCTCACGACGACGGCCAAGCGGTACATCGCGGGCGTCCTCGAGCACGCACCGGAGATCACGCTCGTGACGAACCAGTGGGTGAACTCCTACAAGCGCCTGGTCCCGGGGTTCGAGGCGCCCGTGTACGTCTGCTGGGCCCGGCGGAACCGGAGCGCGCTGGTCCGGGTCCCCCAATACAAGCCGGGCAAGGAGGAGGCCACGCGGATCGAGTTCCGCTCTCCCGACCCGGCCTGCAACCCGTACCTCGCGTTCGCGACGATGCTTGCGGCCGGGCTCACCGGGATCGAACAGGACCTGGAGCTCCCGCCGGAAGCCTCCAACAACATCTACGAGATGACCGAGGACGAGCGGCGCGCCGCCGGGATCCGATCCCTGCCGGCCGACCTCCACGAGGCGATCGAGCTCGCCGGGGAGTCCAAGCTGCTCCGCGATACGGTCGGCGACCACGTGCTCGGGTTCCTGATCATGAACAAGCGGGCGGAGTGGGAGGCTTACCAAGCGCACGTAACCCCGTACGAGCGGGAGCGCTACCTGCCGATCCTGTAGCCATCCGCTCGAGGGTCCCCCGTTCGGCCGACACCGCAATCGGCTTGACGACCTACGATGAGCGCTTTAGCGTAGGGCGTTCGACACTTGCCCGTACTGGAGAGGAGCAACGATGGTAACCGTCCGACGCACCAGGCTGTTCGGGTTGGGAGTAGCACTGGCGCTCTCGCTGGGCCTCCTCGCGACGTCCGTCACGCCGGGCTCCGCCGCCAACCCCCCGCGGGAGAAGATCTTCTCCTTTAGCGTCACGCCGAACCAGGCGCCCGCCGGGCAGCCTACGTCCTTCGCCGTGAAGGCCACGAACAAGACCCCCGGCAACTCGACGATCAACTCGGTCTCCGTGACGGTGCCCGCGGCGCCCTCGAACGTGTCCCTGTCGAACCAGAGCAGCAACGAGAACAAGTCCGCCACCGTCACGCTGGTCGGATCCACGATCAAGGTCGAGAACCTCGACCCGCTGAAGACCAACCAGTTCGTCCAGCTGAACGTCACGGCTACCCTCACCGATCCGTGCAGCACCTGGACCGCGGACGCCCGGACGGGCAGCAGCGGGAACGGCGACCCCTTCGACCCAACGCCGCCCTACCCGGTGATCACGACCACGACCGATGTGGCGACCACGCTCGCGATCACGTCGGTGTTCGACGAGCAGTACGGGTCGCCGTTGTTGAGCACGGGCGGTCACTTCGTCGCGCGTCCGGCGCCAGACGAGTTCACCGTGGAGGTCCAGGCACAGGACGCGGCCGGGGATCCCGCTCCCGTCTGCGAGGACACGACTGTGGCGCTGTCCGAGGATGGGAAGGGGAGCCTCTCGGGAACGACGCAGCGGGTCCTCGCCGCCGGCCAGTCCGACCTGACGTTCGGCGGACTCACCTACTCGGTCGCGGAGGACGGCGTGACGCTGACGGCGATGGACACGGACCCCGGCATCCTCGCCGCCGGCATGGCGATCGTCGACTTCAACGGCTCCCTGGCGCTGGCCGAGGGCACCCCCGGCACCCAGGGGCAGATCGCGACCTTCGGCTCGGCAGGTTGCACCCCGACGGCGAGCACCCCGTTCTGCGTCACCGTGACCCTGCCGAACGGGTGGAGCGGCACCGCGGCGCTGTTCCTCGAAGATTGCGGCGGGGCATGCACGTTCGGCCTCCTCTCCGCCCTCATCGCGGACCTCAAGGACGAGGGCGAGGCCCTCTACGACAACAGCGAGCCGTTCGACTTCTTCACGATCGAGATCGGATGCGACAGGACGGTCTGCAGGGGCGGGAACCTCAAGGACTACCAGATCTTCATCGACCCGGACGACCTCGAGGGGCCTTTGGGCTACATCGAGTCGCCGCCCTGCACGGAGAGCATCAAGGACTTCATCGATCCCTACGATCCAGCCTCGGGTCAGACCTTCTGCACCGACTACGTGTCGGCCCACCGGGACAACAATCAGGACACGTTCCTGCTCGTGCGGGCGGCCGGGATCGACGCGCGCAAGCGCATGTGACGAGGCGCGCCCGGATCGCGTGATGGCCCGCCGAGCGGGCCATCACGCGTGACGCCTCAACGCCCCGGTAGGTCCGGGGTGGACACGACGCCCAGCCGGTCGAGCAGCGACCGGGCTTCCACGTCCAGATCCGTCGCTCGAGCGACCGTGGTGAGGCGCGCCAGACCCCTGAGGGCGAGCGCGACCTCCAGCTCCTCGTTCCTCGATCGGGCCGTCCGGAGCGCCTCTCGGAGCGCCTGTTCGGCCTCCTCGGGACGACCGAGACCAAGCAACGCGTATCCGCGGATCCGAAGGATCGCCGGGAGGGGGGTGGCAGCCCCCAGCTCTCGGGCCCGTTCCAACGCGTCGGAGGCGAGCGAAAGCGCCTGTCCCGGCTCCCCCGTGAGGAGTCGGCATTCCGCGATCGCTCCGTCTGTGTCGACGACCTCGGCCTTCGCCCCGAGATCCCGGAACCCGGCTCCTGCCTCCTCGAGCAGCGAGAGAGCTTCCGCGTGACGCCCCTGCCGGGCGACGGCCCGGCCGAGCTCCCTCGTCGCGAAGGCGACACCTTCCAGATCGCCCACGGACCTGGACACCCGGAGGGCCTCCCGGAGCGCGGTCTCGGCCTCCGGCAACCTCCCCTGCCGCAGCAGGACGTCTCCCACGTTGTATCGGGCCTGTGCCGCCCCTCCGGTGTGTCCGACCGTGGTCAAGAGCTCCGTGGCTCGCTCGAACAGCCCGAGCGCTTCCTCGAAGCGCGACGCGTAGATGGCGTTGACCCCCAGGTTGTTCAGCATCCACGCCTGCTGGGTCAGATCGCCCAGCTTCTCGTACAGGGCCAGTGCCATCCGCGCGTAGGGCTCCTGCTCGGCGTCGCCATCGCCATCACCGACGATGTCCAGGACCTGATAGGCGTGCGCCAACGCTTCGTCGTCGCCGACCGCCTGCGCCAGCCCGATAGCACGCTTCCCCCACCGCTCCGCTTCGCCGAAACGCCCTTGGCTGGCCCGGAACCACCCGTAGTACGCCGCGAGCTTGGCTCGATGCCGGTCCGCCCGGGCACCCTCGATCCCTTCGAGCCGGGTGATCGCCCTGCTGATCCATCGCAGCGCCTGGGGAACGTTCCCCGATTCCTTGGACATCTGCGCCTGCTTCAGCATCAGCTCAGACTCATGGACCGCGTCGCCGCCGAGGAGCCGACGAGCCGCCCCGTACGCGGCGGACGCGGCGGTGGGCTCTCCGATCCTCTCCTTGGCCCGCCCGAGTGCCTCCCACGCTTCCGACAGCTCCAGGGCGCTCACGTCGAGTTCCCTCGCCGAGTCGAGCGCGCGACGGTACAGCTGAGCCGCCTCCACGTTCGCGTACATCGACGCCGCCCGGCGTCCAGCGATGAGCGCGTACCGCCAGGCACGAGCGTGATCGCCGGCAAGGAAGAAGTGGAGGGAGAGGATGCCACCGGCCTCCTCCACGTCTTCCGCCTCGCGTTCGAGCCGCTCCCCCACGGCAGCGTGTAGCGCGCGTCGGGTCCGGAACGGGAGTCCCGCGTACGCCGCGTCGCGTACGACCGCGCGTCGGAACCTCATGTGGCCACCAGCGTCGTCTTCGAAGAACTCCCCCAGGCGCTCCCATGTCCGTTGCTCCGGGTCGGGGGTCCCTTCGTCCAGGACCTCGGTCAGCCACCGTCGGCGGAACGACACACCGAGGACCGAGGCCCGGCGGATCAGTGCCCGGTCCTCAGGCGGCAGCTGGTCGATCCTGGCCATGGCGGCCGTCTCGACGGATTCCGGGAGCACGGAGCCGGTCGCGATGACCCGAACGAGGTCCAGCAGGTACTGGGGATTCCCTCCGGAGCGTTCCACGACCGTCCGGAGGTCATGCGGAAGGAGCGGTGCGTCCTCCGTCGCGGCTATCGCGAGCGCGAGGGCGTCCTCGGCCGAGAGCGGCCCGATGTACTGGGTCATCACGGATTCGTCCTCGCCGGCGACGAAGCCGGCTTCCTCGTCCCGCCGGGTTGCGACGATCAGCCACGGGAGATCGGGGAGCGTGGGTACGAGGGACGAGAGCAGCTCGACGGACGCATCGTCCATGAGGTGCGCATCCTCGATCACGATCACGGCGAGGTCCTGCAGTGCCAGCCTGAGGAAGTCGAGGATCGCCTCATGCAGCTTCGAGCGACGGAACTCCTCGTCGAGGAGCTCCACCTCGAGCGTCGGAGCGAGCGCGACGTGGAACGGCATCGCGATCAGCGGCAACCACGGCAGGAGATCCGGATCCCGCTCGTTCACGAGGGCGTAGAGCTTGTCGATCACCACATCGTCCGTGTCTTCCCGACCCAGCCCCATGAGCCCGCGAAGCAGGTCCCGCCAGACGGAGTACGGGGTGGAGGACGTGTAGGCCTCGGCGTTGGCGTGAAGCACCCGGGAACCACGGGCTCGAGCCAGCAGCTCCTCAACCAGCCTCGTCTTCCCCATCCCAGGCTCGCCGACCAGCTCGACGAGGCGACCGTGGCCGGATCGTGCGCTCCCCAATGCGGATCCGAGCTCGGCGAACTCCTCCGAGCGACCGACCAGAGGGAGCCGTTGGACCGGAACGGCGTCCCGGCCACGGCTCCCGATCGGACGGCCCACCGCCGACGCCCGAACAGGCCGAGCCTTCCCCTTGACCAGGAACGGCTCCAGCTCGACCGTTTCGAAGGTCGTCTTGGACCGTTCGAGGACGCTTGCCGTCGCGTAGATCTCTCCTGCCGCCGCCTTGGCCATGAGCCGCGCAGCCAGGTTCACGGTGTCGCCCATCACGGTATAGGTGCGCCGGTAGGGCGGGCCAACGTCCCCCGCGAACACGGGACCGTGATTGACGCCGATCCGCACGGGGAGTCGTCCCTCGGATCGGGCGATCTCGTGGAGCGCGAGGAGCATCCGCTCCTCGTCTTCCCCCAGGATCCGCGGCGCGCCCGCCGTCAGGATCAGCTTCCCGCCGTCGGCGTCGACGTCCGAACCGAGGAAGCACACACCTTGCGCGTCGACCGCGTGTTGCACGTCTCGGACGAGCTCGTCGAGGGCTGCCGCCGCGGCGTCCGGTCCGTCGCCGTCGATGATCCCGTCCGTCCCGTCGTAGTGGATGAACGCGACCGTCGCCGGTCGATGCTCGGAGCCGAACGCGCCCGACCCGACGTGCTCCCGGAGCGCGACCGGCAGGCACTCCAGCAGATCCTCGGCGGGTGGGTCCGGGTCCGACTCCTCCGGGGGCGGACCGGCCGGCGGCTCACGTCGCACGAGAACCCCGGGGTCCTTGGTCGATCCGAGAACGCTGGGGGGGAGCGCAGACGCCGTCTCCGGGCTCACGACGATCTCCCCGGCCTCCGCGATCTGCTCCATCTGCACCGTCCGGGTGGCGGCGGGTCCGGTGATCAGGAACTCTCGGTGCGAGCCCCCGACCATGAACAGATGGAACCGACCCGAATGGATCCCCACCGACATCCGCAGGTTGACCTTCGCCCCGGGGAGCTCGATCCTGCCCACCGAGCGCAACGTGCGCCGCATCAGCACCGCCGATCGCACGGCGCGGGCGGTGTGACCCTCGCCCCAGAACAGCAGCAGCAGTGCGTCCCCGCCGAACTTGAGCAACCCCCCGCCGCCCTCGTAGGCGACCGCGAGGAGGGCCGCGAAGCAGGTCCCGATCGTGTCGGTGACCTGCTCGGCCCCCTCCTTGCCCCGCCGAGCCAGTCGCTCCGACAACCGCGTGAATCCGGAGATGTCGACGAACACCACCGTGCCGTCGAGCCGGCGGACGGTCCTGCCAGGATCCTCGGCTAGCCACTGGAGTTGGATCCTCGGGACGTACGGGCGGAGCGTGGACGTTCCGTCAGGCACCGGACCCCCCTCGGTTCGGATGCGCCCGAACGGCGGGAGTGTACCGAGGGCGTGTCCGGTCCGGCTCGACTGGCGCGGCCACCACCGCGCGTCTAGAGTGACGCCCTCCGATGTCCGTTCATCGCGATCCCGACGTTCCGCCGGCCTTCGCCGAGGCCCGTCGTCGCCGCACCGACCTGCACCGAGCACTGATCGGCGTGGAGCGGGCCATCTCCGGCCCCGCCGTGGGGCGCGAGGCCGACTGGGCGGCAGAGGTCGCCGTGGGCCTGAAGGAACTGCTCCGTACGATCGACGAGCACGTCGCGGCCGTCGAGCGCCCCATGGGCCTGTACGACGAGATCACGGCGCGCGCCCCGCGGCTGTCCCGACAGATCGAGCGTCTGAAGGACGAGCACCCGCTGATGCGCGATGCGACGCGGTCCGTGGCCGACAGGCTCGAGACGGCACCGATCGGGGAGAGTTGGCCGCTCGACGACGCCCGGGACGAGCTCCAGCGTCTCCTCGGGCGCATCGTCCGGCACCGGCAGCTCGGCGCCGACCTGGTCTGGGAGGCCTACAACCTGGATATCGGCGGCATCGAGTAACGATCCGGCCCTCCGGCTACGCTCTGCCCGTGATCCGCGTCGCGCTCGGCCAGGTCGACACGACCGTGGGGGACCTCGACGGGAACGTCCACCTCCTCACGACCTGGGCCGCGCGAGCGACGGAGGCCGGCGCCGACCTCGTCGTCTTCCCCGAGCTCGCCCTCACCGGGTACCCGCCCGAGGATCTCGTCCTGCGACCCGCCTTCGTCGAGGACAACCTGAGGGCCCTCGAGCGGCTGGCTCTGGATGCCAAGGGCGGGAGCGCGATCGTCGTCGGGTTCGTCGACCAGACCGACCGAGGGATCCACAACGCCGCGGCGCTCCTGGCCCGTGGAGAGGTCATGGCCCTCTACCACAAGGTCAAGCTCCCCAACTACGGCGTGTTCGACGAACGTCGCACGTTCGTCCCCGGGGAGGCGGCATGCCCGGTCCGCGTGTCGGGCTCGGAGCTCGGGTTGTCGGTCTGCGAGGACGCGTGGATGCCCGGTCCTCCGTTCGACACCTACGCCGAGCGCCACACCTCGGTGGTGCTGAACATCAACGGATCCCCGTACCACCGGGACAAGGCGGGCGAGCGTCTGGAGATCTGCCGGGAGCGGGCGCTCGAGACCGGCGCCTGGATCGTGTACGTGAACGCGGTCGGCGGGCAGGACGAGCTCGTGTTCGACGGCGGGAGCCTGGTCGTCGGCCCGGACGGGGTGCTCCGCCACCGCGCGGCGGCCTTCGAGGAGGATCTGCTCATCGTGGACCTGGACGGCGATCGCTCCTCGGCCCCCGGGCGCCCACCCTGGCCGGCGGAACCGGAGGAGGTCTACCGAGCCCTGCTCCTCGGCCTTCGGGACTACGTGCGCAAGAACCGGTTCGAGCATGTCGTGCTCGGGCTCTCGGGCGGGATCGACTCGGCGCTCGTGGCGGCGATCGCCGTCGATGCGCTCGGTCCCGATCACGTCCGCGCCCTCGCGATGCCGTCGCGATACTCGTCCCCGGCCAGCCTGGAAGATGCGGAGGAGCTCTCGCGGAGGTTGGGGGTCCGGCTCGACGTCATCGGGATCGACGAGGTCTTCGCCGCCTACCTGTCCACGCTCGAGGACACGTTCCTCGGGACAACGCCGGACGTGACGGAGGAGAACCTCCAGGCGCGGATCCGCGGGAACCTGTTGATGGCGATGTCGAACAGGTTCGGCTCGTTGGTGCTCGCGACCGGCAACAAGAGCGAGTACGCGGTGGGCTACGCGACGCTCTACGGGGACATGGCCGGTGGCTTCGCCCCCATCAAGGACGTGCCGAAGACCCTGGTCTCCGAGCTCGCCCGGTGGCGGAACGCGCAAGGGCCCGACAGCGGCCCGATCCCCGAACGCGTACTGACCAAGCCGCCATCGGCGGAGCTCCGACCGGGCCAGCGGGACACGGATTCGCTCCCCCCGTACGGGGTCCTCGATCCGATCGTCGAGGCGTACGTGGAGGAGGACCGCTCGCTCGAGGAGATCGTGGCGGCGGGGGGCGATCCGGCGACCGTGCGGAAGGTCGTCGCGATGATCGACGGCGCCGAGTACAAGCGGCGGCAGGCTGCCCCGGGGATCAAGATCACCCCCAAGGCGTTCGGGCGCGATCGGCGGATCCCGATCACGAACCGCTACCGGCCGCACGTCCGGTAGCGGTCCGTGGAGGCGCGACTCGCCGTCAGACGAGCGCCCAGCTCACCGTGACGGAGACCTGCGTCTCGAGCTCGGGCGGCAACACCGGGGGCGCGCCCCGGGCCTCGGCCACCGCGTAGTCGTAGTAGACGGGTGGCGGTGTCGGCGACCCCCCCTCCGAGATGGTGATCACCTCGCCGAGCGAGGCGCCGGCTGCGGCGGCGAGCAGGTCCGCCTTGCCACGAGCGTCGGCCACGGCATCGGCCAGCGCCTGGTCGGCTGCCTCGTTCTCGCCGGAACGCTGGAACGTGATCCCGCTCGTCACGTTCGCCCCCGCCTCGACCGCCCGGTCGATCAGCCGACCGATCCGGTCGAGGTCGCCGACGGTCACCGTCACCTGGTTCTCCGCCGAGTACCCGATCACGCTCGAGCCGGAGTTCGTATACCGCGGGTAGAGACTGAGGTGCGACGTGGCCAGGTCGTCCTCCCTCAGCCCCTGGTCGAGCAGCGCACGGATCACGGTGCTCATCCGATCGGCGTTCTCCGCCATCGCTCCCTCGGCCGTCTCGGCCTCGGTCCGGACCCCGAGAACCACCATCGCTTCGTCCGGAGCCGAGCGCACCGTCGCGCTCCCCCCGACCGTCACGGTCCGTGCATGGTCCGACAGCTCCGGCGCCGGGGGCTCGGTCTGCGCGACCGACGGCAGCGTGAGCGCCACCGCCAGACCGAGCACCAGCCCCGCGATCCCCCACTTCGTCGTCCGAGCGTCCATCCCATCGCCTCCTCGGTGTCTGCGGCTTGGACGGGTTCGCCGCGGACGGAGGTTCCCGCCCGTAGACTTCGCGGCGGGGGCGGTAGCTCAGCCTGGTCAGAGCAGGGGGCTTTTAACCCTCGTGTCGCGGGTTCGAATCCTGCCCGCCCCACGACGCAGGACGCGGGCGGGCTGGTTGACACCTAGGGTCGCATAGTATAGAAAACCTAGGTATGGTCGGCCAAGCGTTGAAGGGGCATCTCGATCTGCTGCTGTTGGCGGTCCTCTCCGACGGTGCCAAGCACGGGTACGCCGTCATCGAGGAGCTCCGGGAGCGGAGCGACGATGCGTTCGATCTTCCGGAAGGGACCGTGTACCCGGCGCTCCACCGGCTGGAGAGGGCTGGCTACCTGGCGAGCGACTGGTCGGTGGTGCGGGGGAGGAGACGGAGGACCTACCGGCTCACCGACCGGGGCCGAGGTGCGCTTGGCGAGCAGAGTCGCGCCTGGAGCAGGTTCTCCGGTGCGATGACCCGCGTCCTGAAGGGGGTGCCGTGGCCGACTACGCCCTGATCGACGGCTACGTCGACACGCTCCGTGCTCGTATGCGGTGGCGGGGTGACGTCGAGGACCTGGTGGCTGAGGTCAGGGACCATCTGTACTCCGCCGTGGAGGGGCTTGAGGCTGGGGGCCCGATGCAGGGCGGGCTCAGCGGGAGACGCTGCAGCGTTTCGGCGATCCCGAGCTGATGGCCTCCGCGTTCGCCACCACGCCACAGGGAGGGCTCGCCGTGCCCACCAGATCGACCAGGCGAGCAGGAACGCTCGCCCTCGTCGCCGCCGTGCTCTGGCTGACGACGCTGGCGGTCAGGTGGCTGGCCGGGGTGGCCGAACCTTGGGGAAGGGTCACCTACGACGCTCTGGGCACTGCCTCCAGCATCTGGTACACGATCGGTGCCGCCGCCCTCCTGGGAGCGTCCGCCCTCACGTTCGTCGTCCCGCTGGGCCTCGACCGTCGCCTCGGAGGTCTCGGCGTCGTGGGACAGGTCGGTCTCGTCTTCCCCGGGTTGAGCGTGGTCGGGGCCCTGGCGGCCTGGGTGTTCATGGGCTGGGGCCTGATGTTGACGATCGGGACGCTCCTGGTCGCCTCTGCCACTCTCCGCCGTGATGTCGCTCCACGTCCCCCCATGGTCGCGATCGGGGAAGACTGGCGATCGGCGGGATCACCTGGGCCGTGCTCCGCTCGGTCGAGGGCACCCTCTTGCGATGGGGTGGCCTCTGGGGTGACTCCTGGACCTCCAACCTCGTCGGGATCACCGTTGGCGCGACGTTCCTCGCCGTCGGGTTGTTCAGGCTCGGAGGTTGGCTCCGAGGCGAGGTGCCGGTCGATGCCGCCGGCCCGGGCCAGGCCGTCGCGGCATGACCATCAGCAGGTCGGCCCGAACCGCTGTAGGAGGCTGACGGCATCGGTCCGGTGGGGATGGTCTTGGTCGAGCTGATCGGTACGTCCCTCATCGAAGGTGAGCATCCCCCTTTCGCATCGAACTCCCTCTGGCCGCGCTGGCTGTTCTCGTGGCCAGCGGCCGACGGTGGCCGGCCCCGGTGGCTGCGATCGCGGCGGGACTCCTCGTCCTGGCTGCCGGGTACGGCGCGCGGTCAGCGCTGGGCAACCCGGCCAGCCGGAGTTCCTGGTAGCGGTGCTGTTCCTCGGCCTAGGGATGGTCGCGGTCGGCGCCGGCGCGACCGCGCGCGGTCGCGCTGGTGGGGTCGCTTGATGGCGCCGGCATACTCCTGTCGCGGTCCGAGCCGGTCCGCCCCGCCGGCGGATGTCAGGGGCGTGCGCTAGCGTCCGTCCGTGGACGAGGCGACCCTCATCGGGAGGCGTGGGCTGCGGCTCCGCGTCCGGATCCCGCGATCGCGGCCCGAGCGGATGCGCGGCTTGCTGGACCGGGCGCATCTGGACGTCGATGAGGGGATGTTGCTTCCCCGCACAGCGTCGATCCATACGTTCGGCATGCGCTTCCCGATCACGGTGGCGCACCTGGACCGTGGCCTCCGGGTCTTGAGGGTTCGAACCGTGCCGCCGCGGCGGATCGTCTGTCCATGCCTCCGCGTTGGGCACGTCTTGGAGTGCCCTGGCGGCACGGACCTCCGGGTCGGAGACCGACTCCGGATGCTCAGCTCACCAGCGCTCTGACGAGCGCCACCACCAGCGTGCAACCGATGGCCAGGATCACGACGACCGCCGGGAGCGTGCCGCGGAACCACGCGGGGAGCGCCGCTGGGTCGCGCCGGAACCGGTCGGGGGGGTGAGGAACCCCAGGAACCCAAACAGCGCCCGCATGGGAAGGGCATCGACCCTCGAGCCGCGATCCTGAAGCGATCCGAAGGTCCTGGGCGGAGCTCTTGAGCCGGGGGCGGGAGTCGCTATACTTCCTCGGCTGTCCCCGGCGGCGAGGGCCCCCATCGTCTAGTGGCCTAGGATTTCGCCCTTTCAAGGCGGCGACACGGGTTCGAATCCCGTTGGGGGCACACCGACAACCACATACACGCGGCTGTGGAGGAGCCAGGAGTCCTCACCGCCCTGTCAAGGCGGAGATCGCGGGATCGAAGCCCGTCAGCCGCGCGGATCGCCGAATGGCGGTGCGTCCCCGCCGCCGTGGCCGGTCGGGCTTCGAACCGGAGCCGAGAACCTGCGACCAGCGCGTCGATGCCCCTCGCATGGAGGGAAGGCCGTGGGCTTGCTGATCGCCTGGAGAGGCTGATGAGGCGGAGCAGCGCGCTGAAGGTCCTCGTGGGCGGCTACCTGTTCATCGTGCTCGGGTCGCTGGCCAGCGAGGAAGGGAGGGGGAACCTCCCTGCCCTGCTCTTCGCGGGCCTCGTCGTTGGGTTCATCGCCTACCTCGCCTGGCTGCGCGAGGAACCGCGACGAGATGCCCTCCGAGCTGAAGCACGTCGGCTCGGCCTCAGCTTCTCCCCGGACGATCAGACGAGCGTCCTCGGGTTGCCGTTCGATCTCCTCCAACGGACCCGACACTCGTACGGAGCCGTGACCAACGTCCTCTCGGGTTCCTGGCGAGGGTTCGAGGTGCGCGCGTTCGACTACGCCTACTCGGTCTCCGAGGACAACGTGCGCGAGTGCTCATGCGCCATGGTGGCGATCCCCGGTGGTTGGCCCGGGCTCGTTATCCGGCCTGAGGACCTGCTCACCTCGCTGGCCGATCGTCTCGCGCTCCCGGACATCCGGTTCGAATCCGAGCGATTCAACCAAGCGTTCGAGGTCTCGAGCGACGATCGTCGATTCGCTTCCGCCGTGGTCGACGCACGGATGATGGCGTGGCTGCTGGCCCTCACACCACGGTGCGGATTCGAGATCCAAGGTCGCTGGATCCTCGCGTACCGAGACCGCGTGCAGCCCTGGGAGACCGAGTCCGTCCTGTCGCTCGTGACCGACTTCGTCCAGCGCGTCCCGAAGGCCGTTCGTTCGCTCTACCCGGAGGCGCTACCCCCTCGACCCGACGCCATGAGCTGACGTCCCGGCAGCGTGAGCCCCCGAGCCCGCTAGGGGGAACGTGACACAGAAGCTTGACGCGGTACCCTTCAGGACGAGCGCGGAGACCCGAGGGACGCATCGGAGATTTGCGCGGGACCCGGTTCGGCCGCCGAGCCGGCACGGCCAGGTAGCTCAGTTGGCAGAGCACGCGGCTGAAAACCGCGGTGTCGGCAGTTCGATTCTGCCCCTGGCCACTCTCCCAGGGGATCAGCTCAGGCTCTCGCGCCCCCGGAGCTCGGCCGAGCGCCCGAGCACGGCCTGGTACAGCTCCGCGGTGCGCGGGAACTCCCCGGCCGACAGCGCCGCCAACGCCTCTTGGATCTCGCGAGCGCTGTGGTCGTCGTCCATCTCGTCCCACGTCACCAGGTCGCAGAGGGTCCCGTAGTCGAGCTCGAGCAGCGAGCGCGTGTCGAAGACCGCGAACCACCGGTGCAGCTCCACCAGCAGGTCGGCGATCGCCCCGAGCTCGCTCCCTCGGAGGACCGCCACGGCTCGCTCCAGCCGCGCGACCGCGCGTCTGAGCGTGGTCAGGTAGGAGAGACGGTACCGGCCCTCCACCTCGCGCAGGCGCCGCTCGTCGTCCTCGAACAGGGCGAACCAACGGACGGGAACGTGCCAAGGCGAGCGCATCAGCGTCGCCACCTGGCCGGGCCGCGTGCTCCGGAGACGCCGGAGCTCTCGCGCCGCCCGCCGCGCCTCGGCCCGTGACAGGAACGCATTGGCTCCCTCGAACGGCGCGGCCTCCACGAACGCCAGGAGGCCGGCCAGGACCTGGAGCCGCGTCCGCCATGGGCAAACGTAGTAGTGACCGTCGACCACCTTGATCGACGCGCCGTCGGGGCCTGTGGGCTCCAGGAACCCCAGACCCTCGCGGGTTCGACGGTCGCGGTAGCGGGGCCGCGCCGGGAGTGGGGCCGACGCGACGATGTACCGCTCCCACTCGGCCTGCTCGTCCGGGGGGAAGGCGTCGAGCGGCTGGAAGACCCGGAGCTCGGCGGACGGGACCATGGGCGCCGAGTGTATATGCTCACCGCGGTCCTGTTCCCGCGAGGTCCCATCGCGCATGACGATCCCAGAGACCGCCGATGTTCCCATCGTCCAGATCCTGGCCCCCGACGGCACGCCGACCCGCGACCCAGACGTCGGCTTGGACGCCGACGCCCTCCGCAAGCTCCTGCGGCTCATGATCGTGAGTCGGCGCCTGGATCGCGAGTGCATGGCGCTGCAGCGACAGGGCGAGCTGACCGTGTATCCCCCGTTCGAGGGTCAGGAGGCCGCCCAGGTTGCGAGCGCCTTCGCGCTCGGCCCGGAGGACTTCGTCTTCCCGTCGTTCCGCGAGCTGGCAGTCGCCGTCGTCCGGGGCGTCGACGTCGTGGAGTACCTCCAGTACCACCGAGGTACCTGGCACGGAGGGCCCTACGACCCGTCGGCGAGCCGGTTCGCGCCGATCTGCGTCCCGGTCGGGACGCAAGTGGTGCACGCGGTGGGCTGGGCGCTCGGCGCCAGGCTCGACGGCCGCAGGGCGTGCGCGATCGCCTACTTCGGCGACGGCTCGACCTCGGAGGGGGACGTCCACGAGGCGGCCAACCTCGCGGCGGTGTTCCGGGTCCCCGCGATCCTGTTCTGCCAGAACAACGGGTGGGCGATCTCGGTGCCGACCTCCGCGCAGACGGTCGCGCCGATCGCGGCCCGGGCTCCCGGATACGGGTTCCCCGGTGTGCGAGTGGATGGGAACGACGTCCTCGCCGTGTACACGGTGACCCGCGAAGCGGCCGATCGCGCGCGCTCCGGCGGCGGTCCGACCCTGATCGAGGCCGTGACATACCGGATCGGGCCGCACTCGACGGCCGACGACGACACGCGGTACCGGCCCTCATCGGAGGTCGAGACCTGGCGGGAGCGCGACCCGATCGAGCGCTTCCGTCGGCACCTCCTCGCCCGGGATCTCGCCGACGAGGGGTTCGTCCGGTCGTGCGAGGCCGAGGCGGATGCCTGGGTCGGCGAGATCCGCTCGCGGCTGGTGGCCCTCGGACCACCGCCGGACGCCGAACTCTTCGATCACGCGTTCGCGGAACCGCCCTCCGAGCTCGCCGAGGAACGCCGGGAGCTCCTGGGCGATGGGTGAGGTCACGATGGTCGGGGCGCTGAACGCGGCGCTCCGGGACGCGCTGGCGGGCGATCCGCGGATCCTCGTGTTCGGCGAGGACGTGGGGGCGCTCGGGGGCGTGTTCCGCGTGACGGCGAACCTCCAGGAGGAGTTCGGGCCGGAGCGAGTGTTCGACACCCCGACCGCCGAGGCCGGGATCGCCGGGATGTGCGTGGGTCTCGCCCTGGCCGGCTGGCATCCGGTCGCGGAGATGCAGTTCGACGGTTTCAGCTATCCCGCCCTGGATCAGGTGATCTCCCACATCGCGAAGTACCGCGCGCGGACCCGCGGTCGCGTGGCGATGCCGATCGTCATCCGGATCCCGTCGTTCGGCGGGATCAAGGGCAAGGAGCACCATGGCGAGAGCCCGGAGACCTACTACGTCCACACCGCCGGGCTCAAGGTCGTGGTGCCCTCGACGCCGCTCGACGCCTACACCCTTCTGTCGGCGGCGATCGCCGATCCCGACCCGGTGATCGTGCTCGAGCCGAAGGGCCGCTACTGGTCGAAGGAGGAGGGAGAGCTCTCGTCCCACGGGCCCGGCATCGGTCGGGCCCGAACGTTGCGGGAAGGCGATGCGTGCGTCGTGATCTCCTACGGCGCGATGGTCCACCGTTGCCTCGAGGCGGCCGGGTCGCTCGCCGGGCAGGGCATCGAGTGCCGCGTGCTCGACCTGCGGTCGCTCGTTCCGCTCGATGTGGAGGCCCTGGGGGACGCGGTCCGGGCTACCGGCCGCGCTGTGGTGGTGCATGAGGCGCCGCGCACGCTGGGGATGGGGGCCGAGCTCGCCGCGCGGGTCATGGAGGTGGCGTTCGACCACCTCGAAGCACCCGTCGCTCGGGTGACCGCCCCGGACGTGCCGTACCCACCGGCCTCGCTCGAGCAGCGCTACCTGCCGAGCGTGGACCGGATCCGCGGGGCGGTGCACCGGGTGGTGGCCTACTGATGTCCGAGATCGTGTTCGTCCTGCCCGACCTCGGCGAGGGTCTGGAGGAGGCCGCGGTGAACGCGTGGCTCGTCGTCGAGGGCGAGGAGGTCGAGCTGAACGCCCCCCTCGCGGAGATCGAGACGGCCAAGGCGGTGGTGGAGATCCCCTCGCCGTTCGCCGGCCGCGTCGTACGGCTCCACGCGGAGGCAGGCTCGACGATCGCCGTGGGCGCCCCCCTCGCCACGTTCGAGGTCGAGGGGTCACCGGAGGCGGGGGCGCCACAGCCGCTGGAGGCTCCGCGGGCGGTCGAGCCGTCGCGGGCTCTGCATGCCCCCACGCCGGGTCCCGTGGCGGCGACGCCGGCGGTCCGCAAGCTGGCGAAGGACCTGGGGGTGGACCTGCCCTCCGTGGACGCGACCGGTCCGAAGGGTCGGATCACGCGCGTGGACGTCGAACGGGCCGCGGCCGGGCGCTCGACCGAGGACGCGGAGCTGGTGCCGCTCTCGCCCCTCCGCCGGACGATCGCGAGGAACCTGGAGAGGGTCGCGCGGATCCCCCAGGTCACGACGTTCCGCGAGGTCGACTGCCTCGACCTGGAGGCCTTCCGTGCCGAGCTCGGCGTCTCGCCGCTGCCGGTGTTCGTCCGGGCGCTGGCCGACGTGTGCGTCGACCACTCCTGGATCAACGCATCCTGGAGCGAGGAGGGGGTCCGGCTCCATCGATCCGTCCACGTCGGCATCGCTACCGACACCGATCGCGGGCTGGTGGTCCCGGTCCTTCGGGACGCGCGGTCGCGAGGGATCGGCGAGACCGCCGCCGAGATCGCCCGGCTGGCCGGATCGGCGCGGGCGGGCTCGCTGGCGCGCGACGAGCTCTCCGGTGCCACGATCACGGTCACCAACACCGGCAGCTACGGGTCCGAGTGGGGGACACCACTGCTCGATCCCGGACACGCGGTGACGATCGCTATCGGGGCGATCCGGTCTCGGGCGCTCGCGGTCGACGGGCTGGTGGAGGTCAGGCCCGCCTGCGTGCTGTCGTGCACCTTCGATCACCGGGTCCTGGACGGCGCGACGGTGGGTCGGGCGCTCGCCTCGCTGGTGCGGCTCCTCGCCTCGAGAGAGCGACTTGCCACCCTCCCCCGCTAGGGCTCCCGCGCTCCGCGCACCTGTCGGCTATCCTGCCGGCCGTGGAGGGACGGAACCCCGTGACGCCGCAGGACGTGGGCAAGCGCGTGTCGTTCCAGTTCGAGCTGCCCAACGGGTTCCTCGGGGAGGCCGTGGGGATCCTCGAGTACTACGACGAGACGGCCGAGACGTTCATGGTGCGTCGCAGGAACGGCGAGCTCGCTCGCGTGCCCGCGCGCGGTATCCGGTTCGGGAAGGTCGTCGAGTCCGATCGGAAGGAGCGATGACCGACGAGCTCCCCACCGCGTTCATCCGCCGCCGCCTGGGCTCGGAGGACGCCCACTACGGCGGCAACCTGGTGGCCGGTGCGAAGCAGCTGGAGATCATCGGGGACCTGATCACCGAGCTCGCGATGCGGTACGACGGCGACGAGGGGCTCTTCCGCGCATACGCCTCGGTCGAGTTCCTCGCGCCCCTGTACGCGGGGGACTGGGTCGAGGCCAAGGGCCGGATCGTGAGCACCGGCACCACGTCGCGGACCTGCGAGTTCGAGGTGTGGAAGGTAGGCGGAGCCCGACCCGACATCTCGGAGTCGGCGGCCGAGTTCCTGGACGAGCCCGTCCTCACGTGCCGCGCGGTCGGAACGACGGTGGTCCCGAAGGAGCAACAGCGGTTCCAGCGCTGAGCCTCGATCGGCTCAGCGTTCCTCCACCGGCCCGAGCCCGCTCATCACGTCGAGCAGATCGTCCACGTTGAAGGGCTTGGGGACGAACGCATCTGCGCCGAGCTCGCTCGCCCTCGCACGGTCCCGGACCCCGGTCCTGGCCGACAGCACGATCACCTTCGGGCGCTCGTCCGATGGGAGCTCCTGGAGGTGCTGCAGCACGGCCCACCCATCCATCGCCGGCATCATGATGTCCAACAGCATCAGATCGGGCCGATGCTCGCGGACCGCGACCAGCGCCTCCCGTCCCTCGCGAGCGCTGAGCACGCGGTACCCGGCCGCCTCCAGGCTGAAGCGGAGCATCCACACGACCTGCGGCTCGTCGTCGACCACCAGGACGCTCGTCTGCGCCACCATCGTTGCGAGCCTACCGTCACCGCTCCGCGGGACTCATGCGGCGACGACCCGACCGATCGAGCGGGCGCCGCCCACCCGCGAGACGATCGCGTCCACCGACCGCTCGGGAACGACCAGAACCATGCCGATCCCGAGGTTGAACGTGGAGCGTAGGTCGTCTTCGGAGGCGCCCGCGGCCTCCCCCACCAGGTCGAAGATCGGCGGGACCGGCCACGAACCCCAGTCGATCTCCGCGACCGTTCCCTCGGGGATCGCCCGAGGGACGTTCTCGACCAGGCCCCCGCCAGTCACGTGCGCGGCGGCGTTGAGCAGACCCCCCCGGGCGAGCTCCAGGAGGGTCGGCCCGTAGATCCGGGTCGGCTCGAGCAACTCGTCCATCAGCGGGCGCCCGAGCCGAGGCAGGATCTCGTCCAGCCCATAGCCGCCCTCGTCGAGCAGGGCCCTGCGGACCAGCGAGTAGCCGTTCGCGTGGAGCCCGCTCGAGGACAGGCCCACGAGCACGTCGCCTCCGGCCACCCGATGCGGGCCCAGCCGGTCGCCCTCCTCCACGATCCCGACGCAGAATCCCGCCAGGTCGAACCGTCCGGGCTCCATCACCCCTGGGTGCTCGGCTGTCTCGCCACCGAGCAGGGCGCATCGGGCCCGGCGACATCCCTCCGCCACGCCCGAGACGACCGCGGCAACATCCTCGGGGTCGAGCCGGCCGACGGCGAGGTAGTCGAGGAAGAAGAGCGGCTCGGCCCCGGTGCACGCCACGTCGTCCGCGCACATCGCGACCAGATCGATGCCCACCGTGTCGAGCCGACCGGCGAGCCGGGCGACCTCGAGCTTGGTGCCCACGCCGTCGCTCGCCGCAGCCAGGGATCGCCCCCCGTCGATCCGGAACAGACCGGCGAAGCCCCCGACGCCCTCCACGACCTCCGGACGTCCGGCCGCGCGGGCGAGCTCGCGGATCCGCGTCACGGCCGCGGCCGCGGCGTCGAGGTCGACGCCGGCGCGGCGGTAGGTCTCGCTCATCCGTGGGTTACCCGGCCGCTCACGACTTCGCCGGATGCTCGAGCAGGAACTTGCCGGCGTGCTCGGGGATCGGGATCGGGTACTCACCATCGAAGCACGCCCGGCAGAGCTCGTCCTTCGGCTGGTCGGTCGCCGCGATCATGCCGTCGAGCGAGAGATAGCCCAGGGAGTCTGCGCCCACGTACTGTCGGATCTCCTCGACGGCCAGGTCGCTCGCGATCAGCTCCGCGCGCGTGGACATGTCGATACCGTAGAAGCACGGCCATCGGATGGGAGGGCACGTGATCCTCGCATGGACCTCGGCCGCCCCCGCCTCTCGGAGCGCCTGGACGAGCTGACGGGTGGTCGTCCCCCGGACGATGGAATCATCGATGACCACCAGTCGCTTCCCACGGATCGCGGCGGGCACGGGGTTCAGCTTCAGCTTCACCCCCCGCTCACGCAGGGCCTGCGAGGGTTGGATGAACGTCCGGCCCACGTATCGGTTCTTCATCAGCCCCTCGCCGTACTGGATCCCGGAGGCTTCCGCGTACCCCTGCGCCGCCGAGTGCCCGGTGTCGGGGACGGGGATCACCAGATCGGCGTCGGCTGGGGCCTCGGCCGCGAGGCGCCGCCCGAGCTCGCGACGCACCTCGTACACGGTCCGGCCGCGCAACCGCGAATCCGCCCGCGCAAGGTAGACGTACTCGAATACGCACAGGGCGCTGGCCTGGCTCTCCGCGAACCGGACCGCCTCCAACCCCCGGTCGTCGATCCTGATCAGCTCGCCGGGCTCGACGTCGCGGACCAGGACCGCGCCCACGATGTCCAGGGCGCACGTCTCGGAGGCCACGACGAAGCCGTTCCGCAACCGGCCGATGGACAGTGGGCGCAGGCCGTGCCGATCACGCGCCGCGAACAGGCTCCGCTCGTCCATCACCACCAGCGAGAACGCGCCGTGGAGCGTCGGCAGGACGTCCAGAAGCGCCGTATGGAGGCCGTTGCCCCGATGGCGGGCCAGCAACGTCGCCACCAGGTCCGAGTCGGTCGTCGCTCGCCCGCTCCGCCCGGCACGCTCGGCGAGGTCGAGCGTGTTGACGAGGTTGCCGTTGTGCCCGAGCGCCAGCGACCGGTGCCCGTCGGTCTTGAACGCCGGCTGCGCGTTCTCCCACGTGGTGGATCCGGTGGTCGAGTACCGGACGTGGCCGATCCCCAGGTCGCCCTGGAGCGTCGCCAGGGTCGCCTCGGTGAAGACCTGCGCGACGAGCCCGAGCTCCTTGAACACCAGCAGGTGCTCACCCTCTGAGACCGCGATCCCTGCGGATTCCTGGCCGCGATGCTGTTGCGCGAACAGCCCGAAGAAGATGAGCCGAGCCACTTCATCGCCCGGGGCCCAAACCCCGAACAGGCCGCACTCCTCTTCCGGACTCTCGGCTCCCACCGGCGCGCCGATGGTAGCACCGGCTTCCACCGCGCTCGCTCGTACCGCGGTCGTTCGCCGGACTTCCTGACCCCGCTACCCGGCCATGAGCTTCGGGATCGCCTCTTCGTGGGCGGCGGTGGCTTCCTCGAGAGGGATCTCGAGCACGCCGTCGAAGACCAGGCGCGGCCCGCCGGTCTCACCCAGCCGCTCGATCGGCAGGCCGGACTCCGACGCCCGGTCCTCGAGTTCGGCCGCCCGGTCGGGCGCCACCGAGACAACCACTCGGCTCGCCGATTCGCTGAACAGGCCGAGGTGCGGTGGCAGGTCCCCCGGCACCGTGACCGCGAAGCCTATACCGGCCGCGATCGCCGATTCGGCGAGAGCGACGGCCAGCCCACCGTCGCCACAGTCGTGCGCCGAGAGCAGCAGTTCGTCGGCGATCGAGTCGATCAGGAAACGGTGCAGGGCGTACTCGCGCTCCAGATCGAGCGCGGGCGGTCGGCCGCCGAGCCGTCCCGATACCACGTCCGCGAACTCTGATCCGCCGAGCTCCGGCAGCGTCTCCCCGACCAGGAAGAGCCACGCCTCCTCCCGGAGGGCGTGGCCGACCGCCATCCGATGGTCCCGGATCAGCCCCACGATCCCGACCACCGGGGTCGGCCAGATCCCGGAACCGCCCGACGCGTTGTAGAAGCTGACGTTCCCGCCGGTGACCGGTGTCCCGAACGCCCGGCAGGCGTCGGCGATCCCTCGGACCGACTCGGCGAACGCCCACATCACCTCCGGCCGCTCGGGATCCCCGAAGTTGAGACAGTTGGTGATGGCGAGCGGCGTCGCGCCGGTGCAGGCCACGTTCCGCGCGGCTTCGGCCACCGCGTGCGCGGCGCCGAGGTAGGGGTCGAGGGCGCCGAACCGTCCCTTGCCGTCGGTCGAGAGCGCGAGCGCCTTCAGGGTGCCCTCGATCCGGACGAGCGCTGCGTCGCCTCCCGGCCCGACCACCGTCCCCCCCTGGACGAGCGAGTCGTACTGTTCCCACACCCATCGCCTGCTCGCGACGTTGGGCGAGCACAGGACCGCGAGGAAGGCGTCGGCCATCGGCGTGGTCACCAACGCGAACGTCGGGTCGTCGGCGGCGATCTCCTCCAGATCGAGCGGCGGGGACATCGGGCGCGAGTACTCGGGACCTTCGTATGCGAGCGAACGGGCCGGCACCTCGGCCACGACCGAGCCCCCCATCCAGACCCGCAGGCCGCCGCCGGGGACCAGCCGGCCGACGACCGCCGAGCCCAGGCCCCACCGCTCGCAGATCGCGCGAACCTCGTCCAGCCGCTCGGGGCGGACGATCGCGAGCATCCGCTCCTGGGACTCGCTGGTCAGGATCTCGAACGCCTCGAGGTTGGGCTCGCGCGACGGAACCGCTTCGAGGTCGAGCTCCGCCCCGAGCCGCGCACGCGCCGCGGACTCGCTGACGGCGCAGGTGAGCCCCGCCCCTCCGAGGTCCTGGAGTCCCTCGAGGAGATCGCGCTCGACCATCTCAAGGCTCGCCTCGATCAGGAGCTTCTCGGCGAACGGGTCGCCGATCTGCACGCTCGGCCGGCTCTCGTGCGCGTCCTCCTCGAGCGTCCGGGAGGCGAGCACCGAGACGCCGCCGATGCCGTCTCGACCGGTCGCCGCGCCGAACAGCAGCAGGAGCGCCCCCTGGGGCACCGCTCGGGAGGCCGTGACCAGGCGGTCGGCCGGAGCCAGGCCCACGCACATCACGTTCACGGTGGGGTTGGCCGAGTGGAGCTCGGCGAAGTGCACCTCGCCCCCCACCGTCGGCACGCCGATGCAGTTGCCGTAGCCGCCGATCCCTGCGACCACCCCGGCGAACAGGAACCGGTTGCGCTCATCGGTGAGGGGACCGAACCGGAGCGGGTCGAGCAGTGCGATCGGTCTGGCGCCCATCGAGATCACGTCGCGGACGATCCCACCCACCCCCGTCGCGGCGCCCTGGTACGGCTCGACCGCCGACGGGTGCGAGTGCGACTCCATCTTGAACACGACCGCGAGCCCCTCGCCCACGTCGACCGCGCCGGCGTCCTGCCCGGGGCCGACGAGCACCGCCGGCCCCTCGGTCGGCAGCGCACGCAGGTGGACCTTCGAGCTCTTGTACGAGCAGTGCTCAGACCACATCGCCGCGTACATCGCGAGCTCGTTCGGGTTCGGGTCCCGACCGAGCGTGGCCCGGATCGCCTCGAGCTCGTCGTCGGTCAGGCCGAGCACCCGGTGCAGCGACCCACTCTCCAACGGCTCAGACCCGGGTCAGGGCGGACGACAGCAGGGACTCGAGCATCGGCTGACCGCCGGTGGCCCCCACGTCGGGGTCCACAGCGTGCTCGGGGTGCGGCATCAACCCGACCACGTTGCCCGCCTCGTTACGGACGCCCGCGATCGCGTTCGCGGAGCCGTTGGGGTTCGCGTGATCCTCGATCGAGCCGTCGGCGTCGCAGTAGCGGAAGACCACGAGCCCCTCGCCCTCGATCCGGTCCAGGTCCTCGGGCGCAGCCACGAACTGCCCCTCGCCGTGCTTCACGGGCACCCGGAGGACCTCCCCCGGAAGGAGCCCGGCGGTGAGCGGGGAGATCGTGGTCTCGACCCGAACGTCCACCCACCGGCACACGAACCGGAGCTGACGGTTCCGGATCAGGGCACCGGGCAGCAGCCCCGCCTCGCAGAGGATCTGGAACCCGTTGCAGATCCCGACCGCCGGCCCGCCGCGCTCGGCGAAGGCCCGGACCTCGTCCATGATCGGCGCGAACCGCGCGATCGCTCCCGTCCGCAGGTAGTCGCCGTAGCTGAACCCGCCGGGCAGGATCACGGCGTCCACGCCGCGGAGGTCGCGGTCCGCGTGCCAGAGGGGAACGCCCTCGCCGCCCATCGCGCCCACCGCCCGCAGCGCGTCCCGGTCGTCGAGCGACCCGGGGAACGTGACGACCCCGATGCGTGCTTCATCCGTCATCGGACGTCTCGGAACGTCATGCCTTCGTACGCCTCGACCGATCGAACCGCGAAGACCTCGATCACTGGATTGGATAACAGGCGCTCCGCCATCTCGTGTACCAGGGTGATCGCGCTGTCCTGGTCCGGCGCCTCGACGTCCATCGTCACGAGCTTCCCGACGCGCACGTTGGAGACGTTCGACCATCCCATCGCGGGCAGCGCGCCCTCGATCGCCTTGCCCTGGGGATCGAGCAACCCCTCCTTGAGGCGCACGTCCACGAGGCAGCGGAACCTCACGCGTGCTCCTTCCTGAGCCGCGCCAGATCCACGGCGCACCGCTCCCAGTCCCGGTCGCTCATCACGCCCATCCGGTGACGGTAGTGCTCGAACTTCTCGCCGGTGATCCTGACGTACGCCTCCTGGTACTTCAGCGCCGTCCTGCCGATCACCTCGGCCGGCAAAGGGGGCGGGGGTGGTTCGTGGTCCCACCCGCTCGCATCGAGCCAGTCGCGCACGAACTGCTTGTCGAAGCTGGGCTGGACCCGACCGGCCTGATAGCCGTCGGCCGGCCAGAAGCGGGAGGAGTCCGGCGTGAGGACCTCGTCGATCAGGATCAGCTCGCCATCTGCGAAGCCGAACTCGAACTTCGTGTCGGCCACGATGATGCCGCGCTCGGCGGCGATCCTCGCCCCGAGCTCGTACAGGGCGATCGTGAGCTCCCGCAGCCGCTCGGCCAGACCCCGACCGATCAGATCCCCCGTCGCCTCGAACGTGAGCGGCTGGTCGTGCCCCTCGGCGGCCTTCGTGGTGGGGGTGAAGATCGGCTCCGGGAGCTCGGAGGCTTCGTCCAACCCCGAGGGCAGCGTGACGCCGCACACGTGCCCCTCGGCCCGGTACTGCTTGAGCCCGGAGCCGGTCAGGTACCCCCGGGCCACGCACTCCACCGGGATCACATCAGCCCTGCGGACGAGCATCGCCCGGCCCGTGAGCGAGGGCTCGCTGCGGAACGGCTCGGGGAAGTCCCGACGATCGGCCGATAGCAGGTGGTTGCCGACGATGGCGCCGGTGCGCCCCCGCCAGAACACCGTGAGACCGGTGAGGACCCGGCCCTTGTCGGGGACCGGGTCCGGCAGGACGACGTCGAACGCGCTGATCCGGTCGGTGGCTACGAGCAGCAGCCGTCCGCCGCCGACATCGTAGACGTCCCGGACCTTGCCCTGCGAGTGCAGACGCGTCTCGGTCATCCCTCCTCCACGACGATCTTCGCCAGCCGATCGAACACCGCGTCGAGGTTGCGGAGGGCCTGGGCCGGATCGAACAGCTCCTCGAGCCGGTCGCCGATCCGCTCTTGGACCTCCGGGCGGGCCGAGAGCCCCTCGCGGAACGACGCACCGTGGTCCCAGGCGGCCGCGGCGGCCTCCTGCACGATGGCGTAGGCGTCCTCTCGGGTCATCCCCGCGTCGACCAGCGCCAGCAGCACGTTCTGCGAGTACGCCAGGCCGCCACCGACTTCCACGTTCTCGCGCATCCGTGGTGGGTACACCTCGAGGCCCTCCACCACCTGGGTGAGCTCGGCGAGCATGAAGTCCACCACGATCGTCGAGTCCGGAAGGATCACGCGCTCGGCCGATGAGTGCGAGATGTCGCGCTCGTGCCAGAGCACCATGTTCTCCAGCGCGGCCTGCAGATCCCCGCGGACAACCCGCGCGAGCCCGGTGATCCGCTCGCACCGCGCGGGGTTCCGCTTGTGGGGCATCGCGCTCGAGCCCTTCTGGCCGGGTGTGAAGGGCTCCTGGACCTCGCGGATCTCGGTCCGCGCGAGGTGCCGGATCTCGGTGGCGATGGCGTCGAGCGTGGAGGCCACGATCGCGAGCGAGGCCATCAGCTCGGCGTGCCGGTCCCGCGGGACGATCTGGCTCGAGGCCTCGGCCGGCCGCAGGCCGAGCTCCGCGCAGACCCACTCCTCGATCCGTGGGTCGACCTGCGTGTACGTCCCGACGGCCCCGCTGATCTTGCCCACGCTCACGGCCTCGCGCGCCCGGCGCAGCCGCTCGCGGTCCCGGTCGAGCTCGAAGGCCCATAGCGCCACCTTGTGCCCGAAGGTCGTGGGCTCGGCCACCACCCCGTGCGTCCGCCCCGCCATCACCGTCCTCCGGTGGGCGAGCGCCAAGCGCCTCGTCACCCCCAGCAGACGCTCGAGCCTGGCGAGCAGGAGGTCGGCCGCGCCCCGGACCTGGAGCCCGAGCCCCGTGTCCAGGACGTCGGAAGAGGTCAGACCGAAGTGCACCCACCGTCCGGCGGGGCCCACGGAGTCCGCGACGACCTGGACGAACGCGGCCACGTCGTGCCGCGTGACGCGCTCGACCTCGCGAACGCGGTCGAGATCGAACGAGGCCCTCGCGCGGACCTCGCGGGCGTCGGCCTCGGGGACCACGCCCAGCCGCGCCCACCCTTCGACGACCAGGATCTCGATCTCGAGCCAGCGACCGAGCTTCGCCTCTTCGGACCACACGGCCGCCATCTCCGGCAGGGTGTACCGGGGGATCATGGCGCGTCGGTCACAGCCGCAGGCCCTCCGCCAGGTCGTCCTTGAACCGCCACAGGCGCTTCTGCAGCTCAGGCTCGCCGAGCGCGACGATCTCCGCCGCCAGCACGGCGGCGTTCATCGCGGCGTCCACTCCGACGCTCGCGACCGGGACACCCGGAGGCATCTGGGCGTTCACGACGAGCGCCTGTTCCCCGGTCATCTGCTCGCTCGCCACGGGCACGCCGATCACCGGCAGGATCGTCCGGGCCGCGAGCGCGGAGGCCAGGTGCCCGGAGATCCCGGTGGTGCCGATCAGGACCTTCAGGCCGCGTTCGAACGCCGTGCGCGCGTACTCATCCACCAGGTCCGGATTGCGCGGAGCGGACATCGCGTGGACCTCGTGGCGGATCTCGAGCTTCTCCAGGATGGCGATCGCCTGCTGCATCACGCTCATCTCCGCCGGCGACCCGATCAGGACGCCCACCAGCGGGGCCCGCTCGCTCATCCGCGCTCCTCCTCCGCCGCTCGAGCGGCGATGTCCCGGCGGTAGTGCATCCCCTCGAACCGGATCCGGGCGCAGGCGTCGTACGCCCGCTCCCTCGCCTCGGCCAGGTCCCCACCCCGTCCGGTCACCGACAGGACTCGCCCTCCCGAGGTGACCACTCTACCCTGCCGCTCCTCGGTCCCTGCGTGGAACACGGTCGCCCCCGCAACCTCATCGGCTGACCCGAGCCCCTCGATCGGGATGTCCGTCGTGTAGGCCCCCGGGTACCCACCCGAGGCCACCACCACGGTGACGCATGCCTCCTCGGCGAGCAACGCCCGGTAGGGGCCGAGGTTCCCCTCGGCGCTCGCTAGGCAGAGCTCCGCCAGGTCGGACCGGAGGAGCGGGATCAACGCCTGCGTCTCCGGATCGCCGAACCGGCAGTTGAACTCGAGCACCTTCGGCCCGTCGTCGGTGAGCATCAGGCCCGCGTACAGCACGCCGCGGTACGGCGTCCCCTCGGCCGCCATCGCCCGGATCGCCCGGCGCAGTATCTCGTCCCAGATCCGATCCCGGGTGTCCGGATCGACGAACGGGACCGGGGAGTAGGCTCCCATCCCTCCCGTGTTCGGACCGAGGTCCCCCTCATCAACTCGCTTGAAGTCCTGGACCATCGCCAGGGGGAGGACGTGACGGCCGTCGGTGACGGCGAACGCCGAGACCTCGCGACCCGTCAGGTGCTCCTCGACCAGCACCCGGGCCCCGGCGGGCCCGAACGCCCGGTGGACCAGGCACGCCTCCAGGGCCGCGATCGCCTCCGTCCGGTCCTCGACGATCACGACGCCCTTGCCCCCCGCCAGGCCATCGGCCTTGACCACGTACGGTGGTCCGAACGTGTCCAGGGCGTCGGTGGCGACGTCCATCCCCTCCGCGACGGCCGCTCCTCCGGTGGGAACCCCGTGGCGGAGGCAGAGCTCCTTCGCCCAGGCCTTCGAGCCTTCGATCCGCGCGGCCCCGCGCGTCGGGCCGAAGACCAGGTGCCCGTGCTCGAGGAGCACGTCGGCCAGCCCGGCGACCAGCGGGACCTCCGGCCCGACGACGGTGAGATCGATCCGCTCCCGCTCGACCAGGGCCACGAGTCCGTCGAGGTCCTCGACCGGGACGGGCACGCGGGTGGCGTCGGGCGCCATCCCCGCGTTGCCCGGAGCGGCGAAGAGGCGGTCGATCGTCGGGTTCTGCGCCAAACGCCACACCAGGGCGTGCTCGCGGCCGCCGCCGCCGACGACCAGGACCCTCATGCGCTGGACGACAGGCTCTGCTCGCGGCCGGGGCCCACCGAGACGACGCCGATCGGCACGTCCACGAGGTCCTGGATGCGATCCAGGTACTTGCGCGCCGCGGCCGGGAGATCGGCGACCTCGCGAACGCCGGTGAGGTCCTCCTCCCACCCCTCGAGCTGCTCGTACACCGGCTCGGCACGATGGAACAGCGACTGGTGGGGCGGCAGCTCCTCGAACACCGCGCCGTCGGCCCGATACCCCGTGCAGACCTTGATCGTGGGGAACCCCGAGAGGATGTCGAGCTTCGTGATGAACAGCTCGGTGAGCCCGTTCACGCGGGCGGCGTACCGGACGATCACGGAGTCGAACCACCCACACCGCCGCTTCCGACCGGTGACCGTGCCGAACTCGCGACCTCGCTCACCCAACCGGTCTCCGTCCGTTCCACGGTCCTCGGTGGGGAACGGCCCCGCCCCGACGCGCGTGACGTAGGCCTTCGTGATGCCGATCACCCGGTCGACCTCCCGAGGCCCGACGCCGACCGAGGCAAGCGCGTAGCCGGCCACCGGGTTCGAGGAGGTCACGAACGGATAGGTGCCCTTGTCGAGGTCGAGCATCGTGCCCTGCGCGCCCTCGAACAGCACGTTCTTCCCGGCCCGGAGGGCATCGTGGATCAGCTTCGAGGTATCGGCCACGAAGGGCCGCACGCGCTCGGCGTAGCGGAGGTAATCATCGACGATCAGCTGTGCCGAGAGCGGCAACCGTCCGTACACGCGCGTGAGGACGAGGTTCTTCTCCTTCAGGGCCACGTCGAGCTTCTGCCGGAAGATCGCCTCGTCGAACAGGTCCTGGATCCGCAGCCCGATACGGGTCGCCTTGTCTCCGTAGGCGGGCCCGATCCCGCGCTTGGTCGTCCCCAGCGCGTTCTTGCCCAGGAACCGTTCGGTCACCCTCTCGATCTCGAGGTGGTAGGGCATGATCAGGTGGCAGTTCCCCGAGACGACCAGGTTCGTCGGGTCGATCCCGACGGCCGCCAGCCCGTCCATCTCCTCGAGCAGGACCCGGGGATCGACCACGACGCCGTCGGCGATCACCGACGTGATGTGCGGGTACAGGATCCCCGAGGGGATCAGCTGGAGCTTGAGCGTGCGCCCCTCGGCCGAGATCGTGTGGCCGGCGTTGTTCCCGCCCTGGTACCGGACGACGTAGTCCATCCGGTCGGCGAAGTAGTCGGTGGCCTTGCCCTTCCCCTCGTCCCCCCACTGGGTCCCGACGACGATCGAAACCGGCATGACGAGGGAAGTCTAGCCGCGGGGCTCCCCGCACCGGCCGGGACGACGCGTCAGGACGAGAGGGCGGTCGCGCGAGCGAGCAGTTCGTCGGCCTCCTGGACGAGGCGTCCGGCTCCGAGCGCGGAGAACCCCTCGCGCGCGGCCCGCAGCTCGACGGTCGCCTCCTCCGCCCGGCCCGTCGCGGACAGGCACCGCCCGGCCCCAAGCCTCCCGTGCGCCACCTCGAAGGGATGACCGAAGTCGGCCCAGCGATCGATCGCCTCCGCGAAGGCGGCCAGGGCAGCCTCGAGCCTGCCCTCCGCCTCCGCGAGCAGTGCGCCACTCGTGCCGATGGAGAGCTCGGTCCGAGCGATCGGGTGATCGTCCTGACGCCGGAGCTCCGCGAGCAGATCGAGGTCCCCGGCGTCGACGAGGACCCGGGCCGCCTCCGTATGGCTGATGGCCCATGACCCCTCCTGTGCGCCGATCAACTCCACCCGCTCGCGGATCAGCCCGATGGCCGCGCGGACGTTCCCGCGCTCGGACTCGACCATCGCTGCCGTGGTGAGCGCCGGGACGACGAGCTGCGGGTCGCCCACGGCCCGCGCCCGATCCAGGGTCTCCATGACCTGCAGTGCTGACGCGAGGTCCCCGCGCAGGAGGAGCACCCTCGCCCTCATCGGTGCGACGACCAGACCGAGCTGGGTTCCCGAGCGGTCCACGGCCAGCAACTCGTCGGCGAGCCGCAGCAGCTCGTCCCAGTCACCGAGATCGAAGAGCATCCACGTCATCTCACCTCGGACCCAGTTGGCGGTGCTCGAGATCCCGCGCCGCTGCGCGAACCCAAGCGCCTCCCGGTGGACCTCGAGCCCGCGGGCGGGTCCGTGCAACCACCAGACGGCATCGCCCGAGTTGATCAAGGCGACGGCGGTCTCGTTCCCGAGCCCCAGCTCTCGGAAGCCGCGCAACGACCCCATGACGTCGTTCAGCCCACCGGGGTCGCCGAGGTTCAGCCGGGACATCCCCCGGAACCCGACGGCCCGGAACAGCTCGCGCCCCGCGTTCAGCTCGCGGGCGAGCTCTTCGGTCCGCGTCGCCCATCCGATGCACTCGCGCGAGCGCTCCCTCATCATGAGGCGACCGGTCATCGCCGCGAACGCGTCCACGAGCTCCAGGCTCGGTGGCTCGTCTTCGAGGATCGAGAGGCTCTCGAGGAGCGGTTCCTCGGCGCCGGCGCTGTCGCCCTGCCAGTACCGCGCTCGATGGAGCGCGACCAACGCGGCGCCCTCCGCCAGTCGGTCTCCCAGATCGCGGAACTCAACGAGGGCAGCCTCCGCGAGCTCCGCGATCTCCTGGAAGGCCGCTCGCGCCTGCATCACGCGGCAGAGACCCAGCCACGCTGTCTTCCGCCCCGGCTCGCCCCTCGGCAGGAGCTCCAATGCCTTGCGGAAGGAGAGCTCGGCCTTCGCGGGATCGAGTTCCTGGATCCGCTCCCCCGCCAGCACGAGCACGCGCCCGGTCGACAGCGCGAGCTCATCGACGTCGCCTCGTCCCGCCGCCCGGGAGAGCTCGAGCGCCTGCTCGTGGTGGTGGACCAGCAGCTCCGCCACGTCACCCGCGCGCTCCCCGGCGGTGGCCTCGATCCATCGCGCCGCCGCGAGGTGCTTCTCTGCCCTGGCCGAGCGGGGGATCTGTCCGTACGCCACGTCGCGGATCAGCGAATGCCAGAAGGCGTACTCGACCTGATCACGGACCGACGACCGCTTGGCGGGACGGACCAGCTCCTTGCGCCCGAGCTCATGCAGGCCGGTCCGCACCGTCGCCTCGTCGACCCCGACCATCTCGGCGAGCACGCCCGACCAGAACACCTTCCCCACGACGGCGGCATCGTGCAGGAGCTCCTTCCGATCGGGGGGAAGCGTGTCCAGGCGTGCGGCGATCAGCGCCTGGACCGTGTCGGGGACGCTCACCTGGGCATCGCCGGCAAGCTCCCAGGTCCGACCCCGGTGGACGAGGGCGCCGGCGTCGATCAGCATCCGGACGAACTCCTCCGCGTACAGCGGGTTGCCCCCCGCGCGCTCGAGGAGCGTCGCCTGGGTGTCCGCGGGCAGCACCGCCTGTTCCAGGAGGCCTGAGAGCAGCATCGCCGTCTCCTCGGACGTGAGCGGGGACAGGCCGATGGTGGTGGCGTTCCGCTTGCCGCCCCCCCAGCCAGGCGCGCGCTCGTACAGCTCGGGTCGGGCCGTGCACAGGACCAGGATCGGGGCTTGGCTGGCCCAGTCGACCAGGTGGTCCACGAACGCGAGCATGTGCTCGTCGGCCCAGTGGAGGTCCTCGAAGATCAGCATCAGCGGGCGGGTCGTCGCGATCGACTCGAACAACGTGCGCCACGCCGTGAACGACTCCCCCCGCTCGGCTCCGCCCTCGGAGGTCACGCCGACCAGCGGGCTCACTCGCGCGCGGATCCACTCCCGCTCGCCCTCGTCGGGAACGACCTCGGCCACGGCGGATGCGAGCTTGCCGGCTGCCTCTTCGGGTCCATCCGACTCGAGGATGCCGGCGTGCGCCTTCAGCGCCTCACCGAGCGCCCAGTACGTGACGCCCTCGCCGTACGGGAGGCACCGCCCCTGGCGCCAGTACACGAGGTCCGGACGGTCGTCGACGTAGCGCTGGAACTCCCACAGCAGCCGGCTCTTGCCGACGCCGGGCTCGCCCGAGATCGTGACGAGCTGCACCACCTCGTCACGGACCACGCGCCCGTAGAGCTCCTTGAGCAGGTTCAGCTCGTGTTCGCGGCCGATGAGTGGGATCCGCGCCCGCTGCTCGACGTCCACGCCGAATCGGCTTCGTGGGCCGGTCGCCTTCCAGATCGCGAGCGGCTCGCCCTTCCCCTTGACCATGATGGGCTCCAACGCCTCGTACTCGATCTGGCCCCGGGTGGTCCGGTGCGTGAGCTCCCCGACCACGACGCCGCCCGCCGGGGCCACCCCCTGGAGGCGGGAGGCGACGTTCACGACGTCCCCGGTCACGAACCCCTCCCCGGCCTCGGGCCGCGCCCCGAGCGCGACGACCGCCTCACCGGTGTTCACGGCCGCTCGGATCTCGAGATCGAGGTCGGGCCGCTCGTCGTTGAGCTCCCCGATCGCCTCGGTGATCCGAAGCGCCGCCCGGACGGCCCGCTCGGCATCGTCCTCGTGCGCCACCGGTGCGCCGAAGACCGCCATGACGGCGTCCCCGACGAACTTCTCGACGGTCCCGCCGAAGCGTTCGATCTCGCGCTTCAGCAGCTCGTGGTAGACGCGGAGCGTGGCGCGGACATCCTCCGGATCGCGTCGATCGGACCTCGCCGTGAACCCGACCAGGTCCACGAAGAGCACGGAAACGATCTTGCGCTCCTCGCCGAGCGCCGGGGGCATCGCCTCGAACGCGGCCCCGCACGACCAGCAGAACCTGGCCCGCTCGTCGTTCTCCTCACCGCATCGCGAGCATGCAGCCACCCGAGGAGTCTAGGGCCCACGGGTCGAAGGCAGGAACCGCCCGCTCAGCTGCGCTCGATGCGGAAGCTGATCTGGACGTGCGTCTGGTACTCGGCGATGCCGCCGTCCTTGACGATCGCGCTCGTCCCCAGGATGTCCATGCGCTCGATCCCGCGGATCGTCTTCGAGGCCTCCGCGAGGGCCTGGTGGGCCGCGTCCCGCCACGACTCGGTGGACACCCCCACCAGGTCGATCGTCTTGATGACCCCCATCGGTCCTCCCTATCCCCCCGTGTAGACGTCGATGAACCGTCGGTAGTTGGCGGCGATCTGCTTGGCGGCCTCGTCCCGACCGAGGTTGCCGTCGACGAACGCCTTCAGCGGATCCCACCAGATCGAGCGCCCGATCGCGAACCCGATGTACCCGGTCACACCCGACCCCATACGCAACCAGTGGTCCACCTTCGCGTCGTCCGCCCCACGCCCGAGCACCACGCAGGCCACACCGTCGCGCCCGTCCGCGCGCGTGGCCGTGGCGATCGTCTCGCAGTCCCCGCGCCGATCGATCCCCTCGATCTTCCAGATGTCGGGCTCGACCCCGGCCGCCTGCAGCTCCCCGATCGCGGTCTCCATCAGCTTGGGGCGCTCCTCCGAGTCCCATCGCTCCTCGTCGCCGCCGGCGGCATCGATCTGCGCGGGGGTCGGTGGGACCAAGAGCTCGAACAGGAACAGACGGCCGCGCTCATGCAGCCATTCCCCGAGACGCCGGAGGCGCTCGGTCTGACGAGCGTTCATCTGCCGGTCGCCCTCGGGGTTGTAGCGGACCAGGACCTTGGAGAAGGTTGGGTCGAAAGCCTCGATGTGCTCCCCGAACGTTTCCCCGTACTGGAAGTCGAACTCGTCCTGCCCGCTCTTCTCCACGGGCATCGCCAGCATGAGCCCGTTCGCCTTCGCCTGTCGGGCGATGTCGGCGCCGAACTGCTCGTCGATCAGTACCCCGGCCGCCTCCTTCGGCACGCCCTCCTCCTGCGCCCGCAGGGCACCCTCGAAGATCACGCGCTTGGCGTCCGAGATCCGGAGCGTCTCCTCCTCGTTCGGCTCGCCGGTCACTCCGAAGAACTTCTTCTGGAACGACCCCCGGTGGTCGAACGCCAGGATGTACAGGGGCTTGTCGTAACCGAGCGCCATGCCTCGCTCCCTTCTGTCTCCGGGTCGATCAAGGTTGCTCGAACGCGTTGGTGGGCTCCAGCACCTCGACGCGGACCGGTGCGGCGGCCCTCTTGAACAGCAGCGAATGGGACGGCGAGCACACCACGAAGCCGAAATGGATCGGCACGGCCACCTGCGGCTCCATCCGCTTGACGAGCTCGGCGGACTCCTCCCAATCCATCGTGTAGGTGCCGCCGATGGGCACCATCGCGACATCGCAGGACAGCGGTCCGAGCTCCGGCAGCGCGTCGGTGTCCCCGGCATGGTAGTAGGTGTGGCCACCCAGCTCGAGGACGTAGCCGACCCATCGGTTCTTCTTCGGGTGCATATCGAGCCGTTCCTCGACGATGTTGTACGCGGGCACGGTCTCGACCTTGACGCCCGCGACCTCGTACGACTGACCGGGAACCACGGGCGTCACGTCGCCTTCCAGCTCCTTGGCGACGTCGGTCGGCGCCAGGATCTTGGTCCGCGGCGTCCGGAGGCGCTCGATCTCCCGAGGCTGGAGATGGTCGAAGTGGGCATGGGTGATCAAGATCGCGTCGGCCGGGGGATCGTCCGGCGACGTCCCCCAGGGGTCGATGTAGAGCGTGAGACCCTCCGCCGCGTACCGGATCGCCGCCTGACGGAACCAGGTCAGTGGCTCGAGCATCTCGCATCCTCCTTCGCCGGACCTGCGCGTTCCCGATGATGCTCCGGGTATGTAGTCTCGCAAATCGCCGTGGCGACGCGCGAGCCGATCGCGACCCCGGGGGGCTTCCAAGCCTCGCTCTCGCTGCTGCGTCGGAACCACGACTTCCGACGGCTCTACCTGTCCTCGATGATCTCGCTCGGCGGTGACTGGTTCCTGCTGGTCGCGCTGTTCGGGCTGGCGCTCGACCTCACCGGCTCGGCCGTATCGATCGCGGTGCTCATCGCCTCGCAGGAGCTGCCCTTCTTCCTGATGTCACCCGTCGGCGGTGTGCTGAGCGACCGGCTGAACCGCAAGACCGTGATGATCGCGGCCGACGTCGCGCGGGCGTCCCTCGTCCTTGGGTTCCTGTTCGTGGAGGACGGGGGCACGATGTGGCTCGCCTTCCTCCTGCTGGCCGTCGTCTCGTCCTTCGCCGCGGTCTTCGATCCCGCCTCGAGCGCGGCCCTGCCGAACCTGGTGGAAGATCGCGACCTCAGCACGGCGAACGCGCTTTCAGGGTCCCTGTGGGGGACGATGCTGGCGGTGGGGTCGGGCCTCGGCGGGGTGGTCGCCGCCGCGTTCGGGCGGGACGCCGCCTTCGTGATCGATGCGGCGAGCTTCGCCATCTCGGCGATGCTCATCGCGAGGATCAGCCGCCCCTTCTCGGCAGGGCGGACCGACGACGTGGAGACGAACGTGGTCCGCGCGACCGTGGAGACCGCGCGGTACGCCCGCCGCGACCACCGGGTGCTCGCCCTCATCACGGTCAAAGCGGGGTTCGGGATCGCCGGGGGCGCGATCGCCCTCATCGCGGTCTTCGCCGAGACCGAGTTCGGGGCGGGCGAGGTCGGCATCGGCGTGATGATGGCCGGCCGCGGGGTCGGCGCGCTGATCGGCCCGTTCATGGGACGACGTCTCGCCGGACCAGAGGACCGACGGCTCTTCGGCGCGATCTCGCTCGCCCTCGTGATGTTCGGGTGCGGCTACGCGTTGCTCGGCGCGATGCCGAGCCTGTGGCTCGGCACCCTCGCCGTGGGGATCGGACACCTCGGAGGGGGTGCGCAGTGGACGCTCTCGTCCTATGGGCTCCAGCGCGTCGTGCCAGACCGGATCCGGGGGCGGGTGTTCGCGTTCGACTTCTCGATGATCACGTTGTCGTTCACGGCGTCGGCGTTGATCACCGGGTGGGCCGCGGAACGCTTCGGGCCGCGCCCGACCGTCGTGGTCCTCGGGGCACTGGCGTGCACCTGGGCCGCGGTCTGGACGTGGCTCACGACCGACGTCCGTCACGCGACGATGCTCGAGGGCTGCGGGCCGGCCTCCGAGACGACGTCACCGATCCGGCCGGCGACCACCGCCTAGCGCTACGCCCCCAGGCTACCCTCGGGCGGGGGAGGCGGTGGGGCCGCAGGGGGTGGGGCCACCGGGGGTGGGGCCACCGGGGGTGGGGCCGCGGTCCCCGTGAAGCTCACTTGCGGTGCTCCGGCCTCGCGGATCGCATCCTCGATCTCGAAGAACTCCTTCACGGCGAACCCGAACATGCGGGCGATCAGCATCGAGGGGATCTGACCCACCCGCTGGTTGTACTCGCGGACGTTCGCGTTGTAGAAGCGGCGAGCGGTCTGGAGTCGGTCCTCGGTGTTCGCGAGCTCGCTCTGCAGGGCAAGGAAGTTCTGGTTCGCCTTCAGGTCCGGGTAGTTCTCGGCCACCGCCAGGAGTTGGCGCAACGCGGCAACCAAGGGCCCTTCAGCCGCCGCCTGCTCGGCGGGCGAGCCCGTGGCCGTGGTCGCGGCCGCTCGTGCCTTCGTCACGTTCTCGAACACGGCCCGCTCGTGCGAGGCGTAGCCGCGGACGGTCTCGACGAGGTTGGGGATCAGGTCGTAGCGCCGCCGGAGCTCCGTGTCGATGTTGGCCCATGCGTCCTTGATCAGC
Source organism: uncultured Actinomycetes bacterium (assembly GCA_964640085.1). Taxonomy (GTDB): domain Bacteria; phylum Actinomycetota; class UBA4738; order UBA4738; family HRBIN12; genus CAZXFA01. The sequence continues at coordinate 115,309 of CAZXFA010000004.1, forward strand.
TGCCTCTGGGAGATGAAGCGGTTGTACGAGACGACGCCGAAGACGGCGAGGAGCACCACGACGCCGAGCACGATCCACAGGCCGATCACGATCGATCCTTTCTGGCCGGGATGGGTCCGTCTCGCACAGCCTATCCGACGCCCCGGCGTGGGTACAGGTGGCGACTCCCCGCCGCCGCACGTGGCTCACGATCCTCCCGAGCCGCGACCGGTGCCGCCCACCAGGACCGCCACCCCCAGCGCGATCAGCAGCGCCGGCGCCAGGTGCCGGAGCTGGAGATCCCAGACGTCCAGCCGCTCGAGGAGGAACGCCGCGCCGGCGACCACGAAGAGCGCGCCGAACACCAGCGCGGCGCGGTTGTAGCCGGGCTCAGGCACGGCGCACCTCCACCTGTCCGATCCCGACCGACAGCACGAGCTCGAGCGCGGGCGTCGCGTTGGGCCCCGGTCCCACCGAGCGCTCGACATCGAAGCCCGACCCCTCGACATCGAACGCGCGGACGTTGCCGACGCCGGCGCGTGCCTCCACCCGGACCGCGAGCCCCTCCGGGACGATCACGACGAGCTGGCCGATCCCGACCCGCGCGCGCACGCGGATGGCGCCGCGGGGGGGAACCTCGGACGCCGGGAGCTCCGTCAGGTCGACGGTCAGCTGGCCTATGCCCAGACGGAACCCCGCGCGGAGCTCCGCTTCAGTGATGGGCGCCTCGTCCCGCTCCCCCACGCCACCGCCGATCGGGAAGTCGACCGCGAACCCCAGGGCGAGCACCAACGTGAACACGATCCCGGTCGCGATCAGGCCGCCCTGGCCGGAGGGCGATCTCGCGTTCAGCAGCAGCATCGCGCCGATCAGGATCAGTCCACCCGGCAGGGCGAGATCCCAGGGCACATCGGCGATGTCCAGGACCTCGAGGAGCCATGCAGCGCCGAGGATCAGCAGCAGCAGGCCGGCCACCAGCCGCCCCGTCCTCGCGCCGCCGGAAGGCGGCGGGGGCGGCGGTGGGGGCGGCTGCGGGGTAGAGCTCATCGCCTGGACGCGGCGGCCTGGATCACGATCGCGACCCCGATCGCGATCAACGCGAGCGGCCAGAAGTACTTGCCGAACCGAGGGATGCTGAGGTTGAGGAGCAGGATGGTGCCGATCGCGATCAGCGTGCCGCCGACGATGAGCCGGGTGGTGTCGAACCCGGACGGGCGTGCCGTGCCGAGTGGCTCCCCGCTCCGCTCCTCGGGGATCAGGATCCACGACAGGATGTACAGGAGGATCCCGCCGCCGCCCGCGATCGCGAGCACCACGAACGCGATCCGTAGGAGGACCGGATCCACCCCCAGGTACCGCCCCAACCCACCGCATACGCCGGCGATGACCCGATCGTCCCGGCTGCGGCGCAGGACCCTCGGCTCGGATGGTTCGCTCTGGCTCACGCTTCCACGCTACGACGGAGGGCCACCCGGCTCAAACCGTCCTTCGTCGCCCGGGGGCCGCGCGTCGGCCGGCCCGGGCGGGATGCGGGGGGCCGACCGAACCGTCTCGGGGAGCCGGTCGAGCAGGTCCGCCAGGACGTCAACGGCCGCCGAGATCTCGCCACGATCCGGTCGGGGTCCGTAGACGAGGAGGGCCTGGTCGCGGATCTCGAACCCCCAGCCCTCGTCAAGCTCGAGCAGCCATCCGCGGACGCGCTCATCGACGATCGAGCGGGCGAACGAGGGGTCGGTCCCACGGACGTCGAACAGATCGGCGAAGCGTCCCGTCGAGATCTCGGATGGGTCGAGCTCGGGGGGCTCGGGGAACAGGGTGAGGAACGATCGGGGCTCGACCACCGTCGCGGGCACGGAGCCTCCGACCTGTCCGAGGGCGCAGGCGAACCGCCGATGCACCGCCGATCCCTCGGTGAGCCCGATCCGGAAGGCGTAGTCGAACACGTGCACCTGGACGCCGCGCCGGGTCCCCGTCAGCAGCCCCTCGATCGCGCCCTCGGGCGCCCGCTCGAACAGCGAGAGGGGCATCGCGCGCACCCCGATCGGATCGTGCTCCTCCCGCCGGAGCCCCAGCGTCGCCGCCCGACCCTCGGCCGCGTCCCGCTTGGACCTCCGCTTCAGCGACCGGGCGAACGCCGCGACGCCGCCCACGAACAGCGCCAGCACGAGGTATGCGGGCAGGACCTTCAGGAGCAGGGCCGCGCCGACCACCGCCGCGGCCGCCACCAGCAGTCGCATCCACGGGTTCCGCACCCCGCGAGCATGCCACGCCTGGGTACGGGAATCATCGGGTCCGGAACACGATGCGACCGTCCGCGGCGTCCACCTCCACGCGGTCGCCCTCGGAGACCTCGCCAGACAGGAGCTGCATCGCCAGCGGGTCCTGCACCTCACGTTGGATCAGCCGCTTCAGCGGCCGAGCCCCGAACGCGGGGTCGTGGCCGACCGCGGCCAGATGATCCCGCGCCGCCGCCGAGAGCTCGAGCGTCAGCTTGCGCTCGGCCACCCGATCGGCGAGCAGGCGGAACTGGATGTCCACGATCTGCCGGATCTCCTCCCGACCGAGAGGGTCGAAGACGACGATCTCGTCGACCCGGTTGATGAACTCCGGCCGGAAGAACGCCCGCACGTCCTCGAGGATCGCCTCCCTGCGCTTGTCCTCCGCGATCGTCACGTCCTGGAAGATCGCGCTCCCCAGGTTGGAGGTCATGATCACGATCGTGTTCCGGAAGTCGACGGTCCGGCCCTGGCCATCCGTGAGGCGCCCGTCGTCCAGGAGCTGGAGGAGGACGTTGAACACGTCGCCGTGCGCCTTCTCTATCTCGTCGAGCAGGACCACCGAATAGGGCCGCCGCCTGATCGACTCGGTGAGCTGACCGCCCTCCTCGAAGCCGACGTAGCCGGGCGGCGCGCCGACCAGCCGAGAGACCGTGTGACGCTCCTGGTACTCGCTCATGTCCAGGCGCACCACGGCACGCTCGTCGTCGAACAGGTACTCGGCCAGGGTCCGGGCGAGCTCGGTCTTGCCCACGCCCGTCGGGCCGAGGAACAGGAACGAGCCGATCGGCCGGTTCGGGTCGGACAGACCGGCCCGCGAGCGGCGGATCGCGTTCGCGACGGCCGACACGGCCTCGTCCTGTCCCACCACCCGCCGATGGAGGGCTTCCTCGAGGTGGACGAGCTTGTGCATCTCGCCCTCCATCAGCCGGCTCACCGGGATCCCCGTCCAGCGGGAGATGACCTCGGCCACGTCCTCCTCCGTGACCTCCTCGTTCAGCATCTTCCGCTCGCGCTGGAGCTCCTCGAGCCCCGCGTTCTCGGCCTCGAGCTCCTTGTCGAGCTGGACGAGTCGCCCGAACCGAAGCTCGGCCGCCCGCTCGAGATCGCCCTCCCGCTCGGCGCGTTCGAACTCCGAGCGCGCCTGCTCGATCTCGGACTTCAACCCTCGGATCCGGTCGATCCGCTCCTTCTCCTGCTGCCAGTGCGCCTTCATCCCGGCGCTCTGCTCCTGGAGGTCCGCGAGCTCCCGCTCCAGGCGCTCGAGCCGTTCCTTCGAGGCCTGATCGGTCTCCTTACGGAGGGCGGCACGCTCGATCTCGAGCTGCTTGATACGGCGCTCCACCTCGTCGATCTCGACCGGCATCGAGTCGATCTCGATCCGGAGCCGGCTTGCGGCCTCATCGACCAGGTCGATCGCCTTGTCCGGCAGGAAGCGCCCGGACACGTACCGGTCCGACAGCATCGCGGCCCCGACGAGCGCCGGGTCCTGGATCCGCACGCCGTGATGGACCTCGTACCGCTCCTTGAGGCCACGCAGGATCGCGACCGTGTCCTCCACGCTCGGCTCCTCGATCAGCACGGGCTGGAAGCGACGCTCCAGCGCGGCGTCCTTCTCGATGTGCTTGCGGTACTCGTCCAGCGTGGTGGCTCCGATCGCGCGGAGCTCGCCCCGCGCGAGCATCGGCTTCAACATGTTGCCGGCATCCACGGCGCCCTCGGCCGCGCCGGCACCGACGATCGTGTGGAGCTCGTCGATGAACGTCACGACCTGTCCCTCGGACTCGGCGATCTCACGGAGGACGGCCTTCAGCCGCTCCTCGAACTCGCCCCGGTACTTCGCCCCGGCGACCATCGCCCCGATGTCCAGGGCGACGACGCGCTTGTCCTTGAGGGACTCGGGCACGTCGCCCGCCACGATGCGTTGCGCGAGCCCCTCGACGATCGCTGTCTTGCCCACACCCGGCTCACCGATCAGCACCGGGTTGTTCTTCGTGCGTCGCGACAGGACCTGGATCACGCGCCGGACCTCATCGTCACGACCGATCACCGGGTCGAGCTTGCCTCGGCGGGCGAGGTCGGTCAGGTCGCGCCCGTAGCGCTCGAGCGCCTGATACTTCTCCTCGGGGTTGGGATCCGTCACGCGCTGACGTCCGCGGACCTCCGCCAACGCACCGAGGAGTGGATCGCGCTCCAACCCAGCATCGCGCAGGATGGTCGCGGCCGTCGTGTTCCCGGCGAGCAACGCGAGCAGCAGATGCTCGGTGGACACGTACTCGTCCGTGAGGGCCTCCGCCTCACGGAAGGCACCGTCGAGAACGGCGGCGAGGGCCGGCGAGATCCGCACGTCCACGGCGCCTTGCGTGAAGACCTTGGGGAGCCGATCGAGCCCCGCATCCACTCGGTCCCGCAGCGGCTTGGGCGCCACGCCGAGGGCGTGGAGCAGCGGGAAGACGACCCCCTCGGGGTCGGAGAGCAGCGCGAACAGCAGGTGCTCGGGCTCGATCGCCTGATGGCTGCGCGCCAGCGCCTGCTGCCGCGCTCCCTCCAGGGCGGCCTGCGACTTGATCGTCAGCTTGTTCGGGTCCATCGATCCTTCACGTTCCCCCAGTCGGTCCTCGTCATCCCGTACATCGCGTAGTCGCGTGTTCCACGGGCGGCGGGCATGTAGCCGCGCAGGATGCCCTCGAAGCCGAAACCCAACCGCTCGGCCACCCGGCGCATCGGGCCGTTGCCCACGTCGGTCGTGACCTGCACGCGCTGCGCGGCCTCATCCCGGAACAGGTAGCTCGTGAGCTCGGCCACCGCCGCCGACCCCAGCCCTCGGCCCCGATCTTCGTCGTCGTAGAGCTCGACGCCGAGCTCGAACACCCCGCGTGGCAATCCTCCCCTCGGGCTGCGGGCCTGGATCTCGCCCGCCAGACGGCCATCGGCCTCGATCGCGAGCCACAGACCGACCTCCCCTTCTTCGGACCACCCACCGGATCCGGCGACCCGCTCCGCGAGTCGCCCGCGGTCGGCCCTTCCGCGATGCAGGACGTCGTCGTCCCGCGGCATCCGCGACCGGACCTCGACGAGACGGTCGATCTCCTCGAGCCGGAAGGGACGCAGGACCACGGTCCCGCGGCGAAGGACGACGCTCACCGCGACGTCCTCTCCTGCCACCCGAAGGTGATCACGCTCCGGAGCGGAACGATCTCGGTGCCGCTCGGGGACCGCGCCGAAGCCCGGCGCCGGAGCTCCCGCTCGAGTTCCTCTGCGCGCCGCTGCATCTCGTCCAGCTGCTCGCGCATGGCCATGAACAGCCGAACGCCGGTCAGGCTGATGCCCTCCTGCTGGGTGAGCTGCTGGATCGTCCGGATCCGCTCGATGTCCCGCTCGGAGTACCGGCGGGTGTTCCCGGACGTGCGCTTGGGGCGGAGCAAGCCACGACGCTCGTACATCCGGAGCGTCTGCGGGTGCACGCCGGCGAGCTCGGCCGCGACGCTGATGATGTACACGGCGCGGTCGTCTGTCCGCTCGCCGCGCGCTCCCCGGATCCGTTGGTCGCGCGCCATCTCCCGCTCACCTCCTCCCGATGCGGTCCCGTCGGTCATCACGCCTCCACCCCCAGTCGCCGGCGCGGGGACTCGTCCTCACTCTCGTGGAGCTCGGTGAGCAGCTCCCGCTCCCGCTTCGAGAGGCGTCGCGGAACCTCGACGTGGACGGTGACCAGCAGGTCCCCGCGACCGCCCCGCTTGGGGGCTCCCTTGCCTCGGAGCCGGAACGTCTTCCCGGACGGGGTCCCGGCCGGAATCTTCATCGTCACCGCGCCGTTCAGGGTCGGCACCTCCACGTTGGCCCCGAGCGCGGCTTCGGTGTAGGTGACCGGAAGCTCGAGCGTGAGGTCGGCCCCCTTCCGCCCGAAGAACGGATGAGGTCGGACCCGCACGTTCACGTACAGGTCGCCGGGACGCCCACCGGGGGGGCCGGGTTCCCCCTTGCCGGTCAGGCGGATCCGGGCACCATCGCGGACCCCCGCCGGGATCCTGACCTGGAGCTTGCGCGTCCGGCGCCGGCTCCCGGTGCCCCGGCACGCCGGGCACGCCTGCTCCACGACGCGCCCCGAGCCGTGGCAGCGGGGGCATGTCTGCGACATCTGGAAGGGCCCCTGGTTCACGCTGATCTGACCCACGCCGCCGCATTGGGGACACGTCGAGGGGTTGGTGCCGGGTGCGGCTCCGCTGCCCCCGCAGGTCTCGCACGGGGCGGGCCCGATGATCGAGACCGACTCGGTCGTCCCCGCCATCGCTTCGTCGAACGACACGGTGGCGTCGGTCTCCAGATCGGCACCCCGCGCCGGCCGCGCCGACGCGCGGCCGGAGCGGCCGCCGAAGAGGCCGCCGAACAGATCTCCAAGGTCCCCGACGTCGAAGCCGACGTCCTCGAACCGCACCCCGCCTCCGCCGGGGAACCCCTCCCCGCGGACGCCCCCGGCGCCGAACCCGGAAGCGGCCATGTCCCGCACCTGGTCGTACTGCTTCCGCTTGCTCTCGTCGCCGAGGACCTCGTAGGCGGCGGAGATCTCCTTGAACCGCTCCTCGGCCTGGACGTTCCCGGGGTTCGCGTCCGGGTGGTACCTCTGCGCGAGCTTCCGGTACGCCTTCTTGACCTCGGCCTGTGTCGCGTTCTTCGGCACGTCGAGCGCCTGGTAGTAGTCCTTCTCGAACCACTCGCGGCGGACCTCGCCGTTCACGGCCGCCTCCTCGACCTCACGCGCGCTCGACGCGGACGCTGGAAGGACGGATCACGTTGCCCCGCAGCCGGTAACCCTGACGGAACACCTCGGCCACGTGCGGCTCTCCGTCCCCGTCGCCGGTCTGCATCAACGCTTCGTGCTCGGTCGGATCGAACGGTCGCCCCTCGGCCTCGATCCGCTCCAGCCCCTCGGACCGGAGCGTCTCCGCGAGCTTCGCGTAGACGAGCTCCACGCCCTTGCGGAAGCTCTCGAAGTCCGGTTCGCGCTCGGCCGCCAGGAGGGCGAGGTCGAACTCGTCCAGCACCTCGAGCAGCCGCCCCACGAACCGCTGGAGCTCCACCTCGACCAGCCGCTCCTGCGACCGGGTCATCCGCTTGCGGTAGTTCTCGAAATCCGCTTGGAGCCGCTGGAGATGGTCCAGGTACTCGGCCGCCTTGGCTCTGGCCGTCTCGAGCTCGGAGGCGGGCTGGGCCACGGCGCCCACCTCATCGCCTGCCCGCGTACCGGCTCCGGGCGCCCCGACCGCAGGGGCCTCGGAAGGGGACGGGTCCCCCTCCGGGCCCTCGCGGAACCGGCGCTTGTCGACGACGCGGACCTTGGGCCGCTCCTCGTCCTCGCGCTCGAGCTTCGGGTCGTCGGTCACTTCGCCTTGACCTGGATCTTCTTCGGCTTGGCCTTCTCAGCCTTGGCGACCTCGACCGTGAGCACGCCCCGGTCGAAGTTCGCCTCGACCTTCTCGGTGTCGGCGGTCTGCGGCAGCGTGATCGCCCGCGTGAACGAGCCGTACCGACGCTCGACGCGGTGGTAGTCCTCCTCCCTCGCGTCGCTCGAGAACTCGCGCTGACCGCTGATCGTCAGGGTCGAGTCCTCGACCGAGACGTCGACGTCAGCAGGGTCGATGCCCGGGAGCTCGACCCTGGCGACGATCTTGTCCTGGGTCTCGAACACATCCATCGTCGGCATCCACGCACCAGACGCCGTGGGACGCATGGGTTGGATGCCGGCGAACGTCCGCCCGAACAGGCGGTTCAGCTCGTCCTGGATCGAGACCAGGTCCCGGAACGGGTCCCAACGAACCAGCGTCTCCCTCATGACGCACCTCCTTCGTCCACGATCTCCCCTTCGACGACCTCGCCCTCGCCCTCGCCCTCGGTGCCGCCGCCTCCGGCGGCGGCCTGGGCCGCCTGGGCCTCGGGCGTCTGCTGGTACATGGCCTGACCGATGCCCTGGAACTTGCGCATCACCGCCTCGGTGCCGGCCTTGATCTTCTCCACGTCCTCGCCCTTCATCGCCTCTTTCAGCTCTTCGTTCAGCTTCTTCAGCTCGTCGCGGTCGGCCTCCGGCACCTTGTCACCCCACTCCTCGAGCGACCGGTCCACCTGGTAGCTGAGCTGGTCGGCGGCGTTGCGCGCCTCGGCGGCCTCGCGACGGACGTGGTCCTCCGAGGCGAACTTCTCCGCGTCTTCGACCATCCGGTCGATGTCCTCCTTCGAGAGCGCGGTGCCTCCGGTGATCGTCATCGCCTGCTCCTTGCCGGTTGCCAGGTCCTTCGCGCTCACGTTCACGATCCCGTTGGCGTCGATGTCGAACGCGACCTCGATCTGCGGCATGCCGCGGGGCGCCGGCGGGATGCCCATCAGGTGGAACTTCCCGAGCGAGCGCACAGCGGGCGAGTACACGGTCTCCGCCTCTCCCTGGAGCACGTGGATCTCCACCGTGGTCTGGTTGTCGTCGGCGGTGGTGAAGATCTCGGACTTGCGGGTCGGGATCGTGGTGTTCCGCTCGATCAGCCTGGTGAAGATCCCACCCTTGGTCTCGACGCCGAGCGTCAGGGGGGTCACGTCCAGGAGCAGGATGTCCTTCACGTCCCCCTTGAGGACACCCCCCTGGATCGCAGCCCCGACCGCCACGACCTCGTCAGGGTTCACGCCCTTGTGGGGCTCCTTGCCCCCGGTGAGCTCCTTCACGAGCTCCTGGATCGTCGGCATGCGGGTCGCGCCCCCCACCAGGATCACGTGGTCGACGGCCTCGATGCCCTTGCCCCAGTCCTTGACGGCGAGATCGAACGGCTCGCGACACCGTTGGACCAGGTCCTCGGTCATCCGCTCGAACTCGGAGCGCGTAAGCTTCATCTCCAGGTGGAGCGGTCCCTCGCTGGTCGCCGTGATGAACGGCAGGTTTATGGTCGTCTCGGTGACCTGCGAGAGCTCGATCTTCGCCTTCTCGCCGGCTTCCTTCAGCCGCTGGAGCGCCATCCGGTCGGCCGACAGATCCACGCCATGCGCGTCCTTGAACCCCTTGACCATCCAGTCGATGATCCGCTGATCCCAGTCGTCGCCACCGAGG
>CAZXFA010000005.1:0-5538 GCA_964640085.1 uncultured Actinomycetes bacterium
AAGCCGGCCGCTCGCAAGAAGGCCGCCGCCCGCAAGCCGGCCGCTCGCAAGAAGGCCGCCGCCCGCAAGCCGGCCGCGACGACGAGAAGGCGACGCTAACGTCGTAGACGGCGATACCGCACCCGCTGTCATCCGCGGTGGGTACCTGCTCGCAGCGGGGAGATCCTGCCGGCGCGTTCCTCGTCCGCTTCTCGCGACCATCCGCGGCTCGTGGACTGTGAACAGCGGTCGGGACCGGTGGGATCTGGATCGCCCCTCGTCTCACCGCGGGTGTGTTCGCTGCCCAGCCGTCATGGGCGCTCGCGCCTTGGGATTCCGTCCCGCCGGGGCTTCGCGTGCCGGGACTGAGACGAGAGCACATGCCCTTCGACCTGCGGACATCCCTTGGATCACTGTCGTTGGGTGCACCAGCCCAAGGCGGGTGTGCGAGGTGGTCGCCGCCTCCCCGACTCCTTTCCGCCAAGGCTGGACTTGGGGCCCTCCAGTCTGGAAGATGGACCGCACGCCGACCGAGGGAGGGATCTCGATGGAACAGCCGCCGCAGGCTTCCGCCGGCGCATCGCAGGGCGCGGGATTGGCAGTGTGGATGACCCTCGCCGGCGCCGCACTCGTCGTCGTCGGATCGTTCCTGCCCTGGGGAACCGTGAGCTTCCCGGGCGGTTCGCTGACCGAGAGCGGGATGGACGTCGACGGGTGGATCAGCCTGATCCTCGGGCTCGCGATCGCCGCGGCAGGCGCCCTGGCATTGGTGCGCGAGGGCCTCGCGAGTATCGCCGTGATCGTGCTCGGCGCGCTCACGGTGCTCCTGGGGATCTACGAGCTGACGCAGATCAACGACGCCGGCGACCTGGTCCCGCCAGGTGTGGACGTGTCGGTCGGCGTCGGCATCGGGATCTGGCTCCTGATCATCGGGGCCGCGGGCGCGATCGTTGCCGGGGTGCTCGGTCGCCGCTCCACCTGACGCTCGGCTACTCCTCAGTTCCATCGAGCCCACCGCCATCCGACATCGTGGCGAACAGGTCGGTCCAGACCATCCGCGGACCCTCCGGTCGACGGCGCGATCGTGTGCGGGTCCGTCCGGCATCCCTGGCAGGCGCACCGCGTCGATCCGACCGATCCGGGGTCCCCGCGGAACCGACTCACCCGAAGGCGGTAGGCCCCTGGGTTCGGGTGACCACCTGTCAGTCGGCTTCGTTCAGCCGTCTGAGGATCCGCTCGACCGTCAGGATGGTCCGCGTCGTGACTTCCCTTCCGAACTCCTCATCCATCCATCGCATGAGATCCGGCGTCTTGACGCTGATGAGATCGATGACGCTGCAGATGTCCCGGCCGTACGTCCCCAGGATCGTGTATGCCCGATCCCGGGGCCGGTAGGGGAAGCAACGTGTCGTGCGCGGCTTGCTCTTGAGGAAGGTCACGTTCAGGTGAGTCGTGCTCGAGTGGTCGATGCCCGCGAAGGGGGCCCGGTCCACGAGAGCCTGGATCTCCGTCCTGGAGCGGATGATCGTCGTGCTCGCGAATCCCAGTAGCTCCGGCAGCGCCTCCTCGACCTTCCTCTCCAGGGCCCTCACCGCCGACGAGTCGGTCTGGAACAGCACGTTCCCGCTCGACATCACGGTGCGGACGTTGCTGAAGCCTAGGTCCTCGAAGAGTCCACGCAGCTTGTCGTTCCGCATGTTGGGGTTCGTAGGCGCGATCCCCCGCAGGAGCGCGACGTAGCTCTTCATTCCGACGTGGGCGTGACTCTTCTCAGATCGATCGGACCTGGACCCCTTCGTCAGCCGAGCCTACGCTCTTCCACCGCGTTCGAGTCTAGGCCGCTGACGACCGAACCAGCGCGTAGGCGATGGAGGGATCGTCGTCTCCATCTCGTCGGGACGAGTACATGGGTCGGCCGGGCTGGTCGCGACGGGTACCTCGTACCAGCGACTGGGCATGTCCGGCGAGGAGGACCTGATCGGCGCCGGGATCCACTTCTGCGCCACCTGCGACGGTCCGTTCTGCGGGAGAGCCGAGGAGCTGCTCGTGATCGGCGGTGGGAACTCGGGCGTGGAGGAGGGGCAGTTCCTCGCCCAGTTCGCCGACCGGATCCGCCTGGTCGAGTTCATGCCGGAGCGCGTCCGCCCACCTGCAGGAGCGCGCGCGATCGAACCCCAAGTGCGCGATCCGCACGAACATGGAGGCCCTCGTGTTCCGCCGCGGGAGCTCGCGGCAAACCCGGCGGCGGGAGGTGTCCGCCGAGATCGCCGCCCTGGAGCGATCGCGAGCGGACCTGGAACGGCTCGCCCGCAGAGCCCGGCGGTGCTCGCCGCAGGACTGCGAACAGGCGAACGTCTGCAACATCATCGAGTGCTAGACGGGCCCGCGTCGAAAGCGACCGAGGGCCGTTCGCCAACGTGTCCCGGTGCCTCACCGGTGGGTGGTCGCCCCGTCGATCGTGGTACGAACTGGACGACGGATCGAGGGGGACGACGCGCTGCGTAACGGCGCGGCACCTCGTGGGGACGGCCACGAAGATGGAAGCGCTCGATGCAAGTGATCGCGGACCCGCACCCGCCCGGAGCGCACGGCCGCCCGATCCGACGGACCGCCGTGCGGGGGGAGGCCGTCGATGAGCGCCACCCTGATCGCCGACTACGGCCTCGTCGGGGACAGCCGCGGCTCCGCACTGGTCTCGAGAACCGGGTCGGTCGACTGGCTCTGCTTCGGTCGGTTCGACGCGCCTCCGGTGCTAGGTCGACTGCTGGACGATGCCGCAGGGCACTGGTCCATCGCGCCGACGGGTCCATCCGAGACGACTCGTCGGTACCTCGACGGCACGATGGTCCTCGAGACGACCTTCACGACCACCACCGGGACCGTCACGCTCCAGGACGGATACGCCATCGGTGCGCTCGAGGACGACCACGAGCTGGGCGCTCAGGCCCCGGGGGTGCTTGTCCGACGGGTCACGTGCCGCGAAGGGTCCGTCCGGCTCGCGCTCGAGTACGCGCCGCGACCAGAGTTCGGGCTGATCGCCCCGCTGCTGTCCCCCATCGACGGCGGTCTCCGGGCCCGCGGCGGCGCGAGCGTCCTCACGCTGTCCGGGGTGGGAAGGTTCGAGGTCGCCGGATCGACCGGCAGGGCTGAGTTCGTCCTTCGTGCAGGCGAACGGCGGATCTTCGCGCTCGGCCATGCCTGGAGCTGGGATCCCGCCCAGCCGGTCACCCTGGGCGAGGATGTGGCCGATCGGCTGCTGGAGGACACCATCGCCGCATGGAGGACGTGGTCGCGGATCCACGACGGCTACGAGGGGCCCTGGCGGGACCTCGTGCTTCATAGCGGTCGGGTGCTCCAGGTGCTCACGTTCCGACCGACGGGCGCCATGGTGGCCGCGCCCACGACGTCCCTGCCCGAGACGATCGGAGGCGAGCGCAACTGGGACTACCGCTACGCCTGGGTCCGCGACGCGAGCTTCACGCTTCAAGCGCTCGGACGCACGGCCTGCCCGGCAGAAGCGCACCACTTCTTCGTGTGGATGGCCGGGACCACAGCCGAGAGCCTGCACCAGGGCTCCGAGCTACAGATCATGTTCGGCGTCGGCGGCGAGCACGACCTGTCCGAACGGGAGGTCCCGCGCCTCGCCGGGTACCGGGGGAGCCGGCCCGTCCGGGTGGGGAACGCCGCCTGGGATCAGCGCCAGCTCGATGTCTACGGCGAGCTGCTCGACGCGGCCGCGGTCTTCGTCGACCAGTTCGAGGAGCTCGACGGTCCGACGGTGCACTTCCTGGTCGACGCGGCCGACGCCGCCGCCGCGCGGTGGCGGGAGGACGACGAGGGCATCTGGGAAGTGCGGGGCGGCCGCCGGCCGTTCCTCTACTCGAAGCTGATGTGCTGGGTCGCGCTCGATCGCGCCATCGCGATGGCCGACCGGCTGGAGGCCGTCGATCGCGTTGCCGACTGGGTGCGGGTTCGCGAGGAGATCCGCGCCGCGATCCTCGTGAGCGGATGGAGCGAGACCGCGAGGGCCTTCACGCAGGCGTTCGGCTCCGACGACCTCGACGCGTCGGTGCTGATGATGCCGATCGTCGGGTTCATCCCGGCCACGGACCCTCGGATGCTGGCCACGATCGATGCCGTCGCCGGCCGGCTCGTCGACCGCAACGGGCTCGTGATGCGCTATCGGGCGCACGACGGCCTCGAGGGAGAGGAAGGCGCGTTCCTGTTGTGTACCTTCTGGCTGGCGCAGGCCCAGGCGATGGCCGGGCGTCTGGGAGACGCACGCACGACCTTCCGTCGGGCGGCGGCTTGCGTGAACGACGTGGGCCTGCTGTCCGAGGAGGTGGACACGGAGACCGGCGAGCTCCTTGGGAACTTCCCGCAGGCGTTCAGCCACATCGGCCTGATCAACGCCGCCGCCGCCATCGCCGAGGCGGAGGGCGTGAACGCGTCCCCTCCGTGACCCCGCGCTCACCCGTGCTCACCGATCCTCGCGGCGCCCGGTGAGGCAGGGATCCTGGGGGCAGTGGCCGATCCGGCTGAAGCGCTCCACCTTCCCGCCGTCACGCGTCAGCGCGCCGGACAGGATCTTCGTCAGGGTGCTCTTGCCTCGAACCGTTCTCCCCACCAGGCCGACGATCTCCCCCCGGCACAGCTCCAGGTCGACTCCGCGGAGCACCTGGGACCGTCCGGCGCCGGGGCCACAGCCCGTGTGGGAAGCCTCTTGTCAGGCCCGCCGCCCACAGCACCGGGACCTCGGTCGAGGCTTCAGAGCCTCGCGACCGAGGCTCGGCGACGGGCTCAGCCAGGTTCCGATGGTGCTCTTGTGTCTCACCCACTTCCGTCGGGCTCGTTGCCTCGACAACGATCATCGATATGCGTCTGGGTTGGCCAGGAACCTCTCGTGGCAGCTCTCCGAGCAGAAGTAGTGGGTCTGGCCCTCGTACTCCTCGCTCGCCGCCGCGCCCGAGGGGTCGATCTCCATCCCGCACACGGGATCCTTCACCGTCATGGTCTCCACCTCTTCCTCTTGCCGGTCCTCACGGACCTCGATCGCTGGCCTCACCTCTGGAGCGGTGGCGTCGGCCGGTCCGATCGTGGCAGGTCGGAACCGCCGCAGCCGGTTGGCGTTGGCCACCACGGACAGGGACGACAGCGCCATGGCGCCGGCGGCGATCATCGGGTCCAACAGCATCCCGATGGCGGGATACAGCACGCCGGCGGCGATCGGGATCCCCGCCGCGTTGTAGCCGAAGGCCCAGAACAGGTTCTGCCGGATGTTGCGCATCGTGTCCCGGGACAGGGTGATCGCCGTGACCACGCCGTCCAGGTCCCCGGAGATCAGGGTGATGTCCGAGGATTCGATCGCCACGTCGGTGCCGGTCCCGATGGCGATGCCCACGTCGGCCTGCGCCAGCGCGGGCGCGTCGTTGATGCCGTCCCCGACCATGGCGACGAGCTTGCCCTCGTCCTGGAGCCTTCGAACCTCGAGCGACTTGTCCTCGGGCAGCGGCCGAACGGCTCTACGAGCTCCACGAGGAGGGAGATTTCGACCTCATC
>CAZXFA010000005.1:5548-17917 GCA_964640085.1 uncultured Actinomycetes bacterium
CCCGAGCTGCCGCGCGATCGCCTCGGCCGTGCGACGGTTGTCGCCGGTGATCATGACCACCTGGAGACCGGCCTGGCGGAGAGCTCCGACCGCCGTCACCGAGCCCTCCTTCAGGGTGTCGGCGACGGCCACCACACCGGCCGGCGCACCGTCGATCGCCGCGTAGATCGCGGTCTTGCCCTCGGCGGCCAGCCGCTCGACCACCGCGTCGAGCGGCGTCGGGTCGATCGCGCAATCCTGGAGCAGGCTCCGCCGCCCCACGACCACCTCGTGCCCGTCCACCGTCGCCTGGATACCCTTGCCGGTCACCGAGTCGAAGCTCGTCGGCTCCTCCAGGCGCACGCCTCGGTCCCTCGCCCCGAGCACCACGGCCTGGGCCAGGGGATGCTCGGACGAGCGCTCCCCGGAGGCCACCAGGCGCAGGAAGTGCTCCTCCGACAAGCCGCTGGAGGCCACGACGTCGGTCAGCGATGGCTCGCCCTTCGTGATCGTCCCGGTCTTGTCCAGCACGATCGCGTCCAGCTTGTGCGCGGTCTCCAGCGCCTCCGCCGAGCGGATCAGGATGCCGCGCTGGGCCCCCTTGCCCGTGGCCACCATGATCGACAGCGGCGTGGCCAGGCCGAGGGCGCAGGGGCAGGCGATGATCAGGACCGAGACCGCCGCGACCAGGGCGAACGTGAGCGCAGCGGTCGCGTGCAGGTCGAACCACAGCACGAAGGTGCCGATGGCGATGAAGATCACCATCGGCACGAAGTAGGAGGCGACCAGATCGGCCAGGCGCTGGATCGGGGCCTTGGAGGCCTGGGCCTGCTCGACCAGCTTGACGATCTGGGCGAGCATCGTGTCCTTACCGACCTTGGTGGCTCGGAAGCGGAAGGCCCCGGTCTGATTGATCGTCGCGCCGATCACGATGTCCCCGGGGCGCTTCTCGACCGCGATGGGCTCCCCGGTGACCATCGACTCGTCCACGGCGGAGAGCCCCTCGGTCACCTCGCCGTCGACGGGGATCTTCTCGCCGGGCCGGACCGAGACGACGTCCCCGGCCTCCACCTGCTCGACGGGGATCTCGATTTCCTTGCCATCGCGAACCACCCGCGCGGTCTTGGCCTGGAGCCCGATCAGGGTTCGGATGGCTTCGCCGGTTCCGGCCTTGGCCCTGGCCTCGAAGAGCCGGCCCAACAGGATCAGGGTGAGGATCACCCCCACGGCCTCGTAATAGACGGAGCGCAGGCTCTCGGGGAAGGTCTCCGGGGCCACCGTCACCACCAGGCTGTAGCCGAACGCTGCCGTGGAACCGATCGTGATCAGCGTGTTCATGTCGGCGGTGCGGTGGCGAAGGGTCAGCCAGCCCGTGCGGTGGATCGGCCAGCCCGTGTAGATCATCACCGGGGCGATGAGCGCCAACTGGAACCACCGGTTCGACAGGATCGAGGGGAGCCACGACGGATCCAGGTAGTCGCCAACCATCACCGCGAACAGCACGGGGGCGGTCAGCACGGCGCCGACCACGACGCGCCGGGTGAGGTCGCGGATCTCGGCCCGGCGGGCAGCAGCCTCGGCGTCCTCGGTCTCCTCTGAGCCCGGCTCCGGGCGCTCCTCAACGTTGTACCCGGCGGAGGCCACCCGCTTCCTCATCTCTGGCACCTGGACCTGGGACGGATCGAAGTCCACCGTCACGCGCTCGGCCCCGAAGTTCGCCTGGACCCGATCGACGCCGCGGACACCGTCGAGCGCGCTCTCGATGTTCCGAACGCACGTCGGACAGGTCACGCCGCTTCCTCGCAGGGCGAGCTCCACCCGGCTGGTCCGTCCCACCTCCATGGTGGGGCCGACCCCCACCGCCCTCGCGGACTCGTGGGTGTGACCTTCGTGCTCCGCGGAACCCGTGATCGTGGCCGTCGCCGTCTCTGGCTGAGCAGCCGGCTCAGCAGACCGGCTCTCGGCCGCCCGAGCACCGTGCCCCTCGCCGGAGGAGGGCTCCACCACCAGGGTGCCGTGGAGCATGTTCATCCCGCAGGCGAACCCGAACTCGCCACTCCGGTCGGGGAGGAGCTCCACCCTGGTCCGCCCGAAGGCCGCGAGCGACTTGCTCACGCCGAAGTCCGGGAACACCACGCGCGAGGAGCAGTCGCTGTTCTCCTGACGGTCGAACACAAGCCGAAGCGGTACCCCCTCGGAGACGCGGATCAGGTTGGGCGAGTACCCGCCTTTGACGGTGATCTCGACCTCCTGCACGCCCTCTCGGACCTCGGCCCGGCGGGCCTCCTTCGGCCCGAAGAAGAACCAGGCCAGCGCTCCGATGAGCGCGATCCCTGCGACCGTGACCGCGATCTCTGCGCCTGTCATGCCAGCACCACTTCCCCAGGGTCGCCTCGATCCAACCTCGTCCTCTTCCTGCTCTTCACCGCCCCACGAAGCGCGCGACGGTCAGCCACGAGCTCCTCCACCTTCTCCTCGCCCTCGCCGTCCTCGATCCCATCCTTCACGCGATGCCGAGCGTGCTGGTGGAGCAGGGCCGGCCCCACCGCCCTCGTGGCCGCGATCAGGGCGTTCAGCTGCGTGAGGATGCCCAGGCAGTACCTGTCGTCCTCCACCATCCCGCTGCCACCCCACGGACCCGCCCCTCGATCCGATGGGCGCGATCCAGGAGCCCCCTACGGGTGCACGAGTAGCCGGGCACCTCGGCTACCCTCCAGGACCCTCTCCACGCAGGACCGCGCGCCGACGCTCGAACTCCTCCTGGTCGATCTCACCGCGCGCGAAGCGCTGCTCGAGGGTGCCCAGAGCATCCGACGCCGGCTCCCCGCGTCGCTCGGCGCCGGTCGGGCCGGCGAACGTTCGGATCGCCCAGACCACCAGGGCGATCAGGCCGCCCCAGAACACGATCATCATCAGCGACATGAACAGCCACCCGGTCCAACCGCTCGGGCCCCATCCGTCCCACATCACCGCCGGCCACCTCCCAGATACGTCCCGGTTATAGGGTACCCCGGTACCCAATCTGCTGGACTGCCCAGGGTCCCGAAACCCTCGGGACCTCCGGACCTCTGGCCTCGGGGGAGCAGTGGCCCCATGCTCCCTTCATGCCCGGTAGGGGCATCATCCGCTGATCCTGCGACGACCGCATCGCGTCACCGGCCGGCTCCCCGGGGTCGGCTCGATGTACGAGGACGACCGCCACTGCATCGACATCCTCTATCAGATCGCGTCGGCCCGGGCTGGCCTCGGGGCGCCAGCGGCACTCATCGCCGACGACCACATCAACGCCCGCGTGCGGCAGGCTGGGATGTCCCGTCGAGACGGTCGAGGAGCTGATGGCACGATGCGCCGCCGGTTCCTCCGGAGCGTCTGATCCGTCGGCAGGACGACGTGATGGATACGCAGGAGCACCAGGTCCGCTCGAAGAGCCATCCGTCTCGATCTCGTCCTCGGGAAGGCTCTGGACTGGTTCGACGCCCGAGACGCTCAGGGAAGTGCGGCCAGGATCTGTTCCACGGAGGGCGACCCCTCGCGTCCTGCGGGAGTGCGGTACACGCGGCAGGTCAGCCCATAGCCGGCTTCCTCGGTGGGGAAAGGGTCTGTCCCATCGAACAGGAGTGTGGGGGAACCGCGGAACCGCAGCCGCTCGGCCTCCTCGGGGGTGCTCACCAACTGGTGGTCGACTTCCGCGTCGGATCGCTTCGAGGCCAGGGCCTCCCTCAGCCTTGCGTCCGCCGTCTGCCAGTTCGGGCAGCCATCGAAGTACAGGATCGTGATCCGCACCGATCTCTCCCTCGACCGAACCGTACACCTTCCAGTCAACTGTAATGTCAATCGCGATAGACTCCCGGCCGTTAGGATCGGCGAGCTCGCGGAACGGTCCGGGGTCCCGGCGAAGCGGATCCGCTACTACGAGACGGTGGGTCTGCTGCCCGAGCCACCGAGACTCGGGAACGGGTACCGCGACTACGACGCCATGGCTCCGAAGCGCCTCGGGTTCATCCGGTCCGCGCAGGCGATCGGGCTCACCCTGGGGGAGATCCGTGGCGTCCTCGCCTTCCGAGACCGGGGGGAGGTGCCCTGCGCCCACGTCACCGAGCTGATCGAGCGCCACACCCGCGAGGTCTCCGCTCGGATCGAGGCACTCACCCGGGCCCGCAAGGAGCTCGAGCGCTTGGCCCATCGCGCGAGACGGCTGTCCCTCCGCGACTGCGAGGCGGCCAACGTCTGCCACATCATCGAAGGCTGACGCGAGCGCCGTCGCGGGACGAGGGGTGCGCTCCGCCCGTCATGCATGCGACTCTGTCCGTCGAGCGGCGGGAGACCCGCCGCACATGTGATTCCTGTCAACTCCGACAGCGGCGTAAGCACGGCGTCATGCCTCGGGGGAGCGGGGAGTGATGGAGCTGGGTCGCTGGAGGAAGCTGTTGGCTGTCGGCGCGGGATCGGGGCGCCGTGCCCCCGCGACGTTCGGGCCGACGAAGATGCCGAGGGGGCGTCGCCACCCCCTCGGCTTCTTCGTGTCCGACGGATCAGGGACTGGTCACGAGCCCGGGCAGCTCCGCGTGCCAGAGATCGCCCGCGCCATCCACGGTGATGGCGGATAGCAGCGGGATCCCGCCGACCTCCACGGAGCAGGCCCCGTCACACGCGTCGATGGTTCCCAACCCCAGCTCGACCGGCAGACCCTCGAACAGGCTGAGCTCGACGGCGAACCAGCTCTTCTCGTCCATCTCCGCGACGAAGAGCGTCCCATCGGTCCCGAACGAGAGATCAACGATCGACGTGAACCTCTCGTAGGCCACAGAGCACAGCGGGCTGCGGCCGCAGTGCGCGTTACGGGCGTTCGAGGAGATCCGCCAAACCCGGGACCGGCCGAGCGGCGCCGGGAAGCCCTTCAGCTCGCTCACGTAGAAATCGCCGTCCGGGCCGATGGCGACGCTCGTGGCCACCGGCTCCGCCGGGATCGTGTCGGGCAGCTCGCAGATCTCGTGCGCCTCCGCGGGCGCCTCTGCCGGGAGCCCCTCCTCGCAGCTGACCTCCGCGCCGAGCAGGTTGGTCACGATCTCCTCGATGATCGCCTTCGCGTTGTCCGTCGGCACCAGCTCGTCGGGCAGCACCGCCACGAGCTTGACCTTCCCGTGCTTGTTGACCTTGAGCAGGGTGTTGCCGCCGGCGTCGGCCACTGCCGCCCCCCCACCGCCCAGGTCGATCACGCTGAACGGGTTGGAGTCGACCTCAGCGGGGTGAGGGTTGTGCTTGGCCTCGTAGGCGCCGAGATCGGCGAACTCGGCCACGGTCCCGTCCATGGACACCTTGAACAGTTTCTGTTCGTTGGGGGCGCCGAGACCGGTGATCGCCCACAGCCACCCCTGGTCGCTGGCCGCGACGTCCGTGACCCCGGGCAGCTCCGCGATCAGGGTCCCGTCGGCGCGGGCCACCCCTCTGCCGGCGTCGGCGACGACGACGCTTCCCTCCGCGTCGGTCCCGAGCCCGAACAGGGGCCCGGCGAACGGCTCATCCGCCGCGGCCGTGGTCGGAACGGCAAGCATCACGAGCGCGATCGTCACGACCAGGGCCCGCGGCCCGCTCCGCCTCCCGGTACGGTGCCCCCTCACCCGGGGGCGCCTCGCCTCTTCAGCCATGGCTTCCCTCCATTCGATCGAGATGATCCGATGGTCTTCCGCTGCCCACCTCCCTCCTCGGCGCCTGCGCCAACGTATGGCATCGCGATCCATTCTGTCGTGCGTGGCGACGTGGGGGGAAGGGGTGGCACTTAGACCAGGGGGCCCCGAGGCGATCGAGCGCCCGGTCTCAGAGCGGAGGATCGCCTTGCGGTCGGCGCTCACGATCTCCTCGCCGAGAAGCCCTTCCGCGAGCTGAAGGGATGTGATGCCGGTTGGCGGCGCGACGGAGGTTGGGTCCTCTGGACGATCGCTTCCTGGGCCTTGATCGTCCGCATCGTGGTCTTTCGCCGTGCCGAAGAGACCCGGCCCTGACGCCTAGCCCTTATCTGAACCGCCGCGCGGGGTCGTGACGGACGCGCCGGGGGCCGTCGGCGCCTTCCGCACCCAGAGATCGGGCAGGAGGCATTCAGGCACCAGGCTTGAAGACCATCGTCCAGAGCACCACGAGAAGGATGAGCACATCGAGCCGGGCCAGCGACAGGAGACGGCTCATGCGGCGCCGCACCTCGGCGTCCTCCGGTCCGCGTTCGCCCACCATCTTCGCGATCCGCTTCCCCTCGGGGCCGAAGTACCCGAACCCCAGGATCATCGACACCCCGACGAGGACGAGCGAGAGGATGATCCAGAACTCCGAGAACGACCAGTGTTCCTCGAAGACGAGCCAGACGCCGACGCCGATCACGACCGAGGCGGCCGGGGAGATGAGCCAGGGGCCGACCCACTCCAGCTCTCCGGTGAGACGGACGAGAGCGGTCCGATCGGGGCTCCGGCCCGCTCTCGTCATCACGGCGTTGAGCACGATCACACCTCCGACCCAGATGGCCGCCCCGAGGATATGGATGAGCCTCAGCCAATCACCGAGCTCCAACCTCCATCGCCTCCTCCACCAACCGCGGCAACAACCGGGAGGTCAGGTCCGGATCACTGGACGATCAAGGTGCCCTTCATGCCGGACTCGTAGTGGTTCGTCAGGTAGCACGCGATCTCCCACTCGCCGACCGCATCCTCCGGGATGTGGAGCCGGAGGGTGACCTCACCACGGGCCTCAACCTCGACCTCGGCCCCATGAGCCATGGCTCCTTCCTCGTGGCCCTCCTCCTCCTCGTGCTCTCCTTCCTCCATCCCCTCGAACCCTTCGAGGTGGTACTCCTCGCCGCTGATGACCTCCGGCGCCATCCTGGCGAACAGGTCGGTCTCCCACTCGGGACCGCCTCCGACCGGCAGCCCGATCATCAGCTCGTGCTCCTCGTCGCCCTCGTTGATGATCGTCAGTACGACCTCTTCGCCGGCTGTCACCGTCAGCGTCTCGGGCGCGTAGCTGTACTCGTCCATCACGATGGTCAGGCCGTCCTGCCCGTCCACCGCCACGGCGCCGCCTCCGTCCGAGGTCTCGCCGTCGCCACCGCACGCACCGGCCACGAGGGCGAGCACCGAGACCAGGAGCAGCGAACGCCTCACCCCTCGTGACCGGATGCTCCGCACGTCCATCGCACACCCCTTTCCAAGCGTTCCGTACATGGAAGCGGTAGATGCCAAGTGCGACGTAGGGCCGATGGTCCCGTCCGGGATGAGGCGGACGGCCTTGCGGCGTCTACCCCTCCCCGGCGTGGTCGCCCGAGGCGCCTTCCGCCACGAACGCGGATCGCCAGTCCGGGCGGCTGGGCGCCGTGTCCTCCCACGAACGCAGGAAGGCCACCACGGCCGCGATCTGCTCATCGGTGAGGGGGCCACCGAACTCGTTCCACCAGGCGGGCATCTCCGTCCCCGAGATCCCCGCCGCGACGATCCGATGCATCTGCGCGTCGGCGGTCGTCCCCAAGAACTCCTTCGCGTTCAGGGCCGGCGCGTCCACCCCCTCGCCGTTCACGCCGTGGCACGACGCGCAGTTCAACCCCCAGAGCTGCTCCCCGAGCGAGACGAGCGCCGCCTGCCTTTCGGCGATCGCGTCCACCCGCCGTGTGGAATCCACCGCCCGGTACACGGGGAAGGCGACGACGAGGAGGAGGAACACGACCAGACCCACCCACTCCCATCGGCGCAGGCTCCGGCGGAGCGCGGGGTCGTCCCGGGTCCGGGCGGTCTCGCTCACGGTGAGGCTTCCTCGTGAGCCGTCCCGTCCTCCTCGTGTCCCATCTCCTCGTCGTGCCCCTGCTCGTCACCGTCCGGGGTTCCTCCCGGGAGATCCAGGCATGGAGGGCCGGCAACCCCGCTCGGGCCCGTGAGGACCCCGCGCGCCGGCCCCTCGAGCGTGCTGCCCGTGTCCACCAGCACGCGGTCCCCGTCGAGCCGCACCTCGAACCGATCCATCCCCCGGGGCGAAGGCCCCTCGAGGTACTCCCCGACGACGTTGAACACGCTGCCGTGGCAGGGGCACTCGAACCGTTGTGAGCTCTCGCAGAACGGCACCCTGCACCCGAGATGCGGACACTTCTGATACAGGGCCTGGAGGCTGCCCTGCGCAGAGGTGATGTAGAACCTCCCCTCGAGGAAGTACCGCACGGAGCCCTCGGGGAAGGCCTCCACCCGCCCCGCATCGATCATCCCGCCGAAGGCCCCGCTCTCCCCGGGTTCCAGGATGTCGTACGTGGTCCACCCCGCCTCGACGGCCAGCCCGGCGCCCAGGATCTTCCAGCTCCAGTTGAGGAAGTCCCGCCGGTCGATCGATCCGTTCTCACCCATCGGTCACAGCTCCAAGAACAGTTCGTCCCACGGCCACACCCACGACCACTCCGGCCCCCGGAACAGGGTGCCGATCACCGTGAGGATGAGCCCCGCGGCGGCTAACACGGTGAGCACGATCACCACGATCTTCCGATCACGGATCCGCCACCCGGATCCCCGGTCGAGGAACGGGATCGCCGCCAGGAACACGACGACCACGGCCGGGATCAGGACCCCCGCGACCATCGGATGGACGTGGGAGAGGAGCTCCTGCAGTCCGGCGAAGTACCAGGGCGCCTTGGCCACCGGTGGTGTCAGGTTCGGGTTCGCCATCTCCTGCAGGGGCGCATCGAAGGCGATGGCGAGCCCGAAGACCACCGCCACCGTCCCCGCGGCGATGACCGCGTGGCGGACGAGGAGATGGGGCCAGGTGAAGACGGTGTCGTCCGGTTCGTGTTTCTGGCGGATCTCCACCTCTCGCGGGACCACCCCGAGCAACCGGTACCGGGGCTCCTTCTCCCGCTCACTCATCGATCGCCACCTCCTCTCGAGGCGCCTCCGTCGCGACGGGCGTTGACGGAGCCTCCTGCCGATCGGCCACGGCGAACCCGTCCTTCCTCACGCGCCAGATGTGCACGGCCAGCACGAGGCCCAGGACGAGCGGGAGCACGTAGATGTGGAGGACGTAGAAGCGCAGCAGCGCGGCGCCTCCCACATCCGGCCCACCCAGGAGGATCTGGCGTGCCTCGTCCCCCAGGATCGGAACGTATCCTGCGATATTGCTGCCGACCGTGATGGCCCAGAACGCCAGCTGGTCCCACGGGAGCAGGTAGCCCGTGAACGAGAACAGGAGCGTGAGGACCAGCAGGACGATCCCGATGAACCAGTTGAACTGTCGCGGCGCTCGATAGGCGCCCGCGTAGAACACCCTGAGGAGGTGGAGGAACACGACCACCACCATGAGGTGGGCCGACCACCGGTGGAT
This sequence comes from uncultured Actinomycetes bacterium, assembly GCA_964640085.1. GTDB lineage: Bacteria > Actinomycetota > UBA4738 > UBA4738 > HRBIN12 > CAZXFA01. The sequence goes on from CAZXFA010000005.1 coordinate 14,861, forward strand.
GTTGCGAACGAACTGACCGAAGGCGATCGTGGTGTGCAGCTCGTGCATGTCGAAGTACGCCTGGGGGACCGTGGGGTGATAGAAGAACATCAGGTACGTCCCGGAGATCAGCAGGATCGTGAACAGCACGCTGGCGATGAACCCGAGCCGGAACGTGGAACGGCTGGACAGCACCTGCCTCGGGACCTTCACGGGGTAGACGTGCAGGAAGAAGTTGTGGAAGGAGGTCATCGCCCGCCCGCGCGGCGTCGACGGCCGCGGGTGGCGGACGATCGATCGGTAGAGCTCGGTGTCGCGGTACCGATCCGCGGGATGCAGGAGCGCCTGGTACCAGGAGCGCTCCCGGAGCTTCGGTCGATCCCCGTCCGTCATACCCACCTCAGCTACCCACGAGCGTTCCCAGGGTGGTCTCTTGCCATCGCCCCATCCACAGCGCGTCCGTCGGGCAACGCTCGATGCAGAGGGCGCAACGGATGCAGTAGTCCTCCTGGATGATGAGCGCGCTCGCCGGTCCTGGCGCCTCGACCCCCTCGATGTCGTCGGTGGGGAGGATCCGGATGCAGTGTTCGGGACAGATGTCCACGCACCCACCGCACAGGATGCAGAGATCCACGTCGAGCTCGATGTTGTCGAAGCAACGGAGGCATCGAGCACCTTCCAGACGTGCCTCCTCCTCCGTGTAGCCCAGCTCGACCTCTGGAACCCCGACCCGTCGCTCGGTCGTGACCGAGGGGACGTCGAGGCGAGGAACGGCGTCGTACTCGAGGACGGGACGCGTGATCGGAGTGAGCGGCAGGAGCTTCCGGAACCGCCGTGGCGCTCCCTCCGACCCGTCCAGCATCCGGTGGATCGAGGCGGCGGCGCGCCGCCCGTCCGCGATCGCGTCGATCAGGTTCCGGGGGCCGAACGCGACGTCGCCCCCCGCGTAGACCGCGGGGGCGGACGTCGCCAGGGTCTCGGGGTCGACGGCGATCGTCCCGCGAGGGCTCACCTCGACCCCGTCCTCCGACCGGAGCCAGGACAGATCGGGGGCCTGTCCGATGGCCAGGATCACCGAGTCGCATGGGATCGTCTTCTCCGTCGCCTGGACGAACCGAGGGTTGAACCGGCCGTCCGGATCGAAGACGGAGGAGACGTCGAGCGTCTCCAGTCCCTCGACCTGGGTCTCGCCCAGGATCCGCTTGGGGCCGAGGCGGTGCTGGATCGTGATGCCCTCGAGCTCGGTCTCTTCGATCTCGAACTCTGTCGCAGGCATCTCGTGACGGGCCTCGAGGGCCACCACGCGGACCTCCCGCGCCCCCATGCGGAGCGCCGCACGGGCGGCATCGAACGTCACGGTGGCCGCGGCGCGCACGCCATCCTGGGCGGGGACCTCCGCCTCCGGTTGGGGTCGGCCCGCCGCCAGCTCGCGCAAGGCCGTTCGGGCTACGTCCAGCGCCACGTTGCCGCCTCCGATCACGACCACGCGTTCGCCGAGCTCGACCCGGTACCCGCTGTTGGCGTTGATGAGGAAGTCGACCGCCCGCAGGACCCCGTCCAGCTCCGCGCCGGGGATCTGGAGATCCCGGGAGCGCATCGCCCCCACCGCCAGGAAGATCGCCGCGAATCCATCGTCGCGGAGCGACGTCAGGGTGAACTCGCGCCCGAGGGCGGCGCGGGTCACGAGCTCGACCCCCATCCCGAGGATCGCTCGGATCTCCGCCTGCAGGATCTCGCGTCGCAACCGATAGGTCGGGATGCCCAGAACCATCATCCCACCAGGCCGATCGGCGGCGTCGAAGACCACCGGGCGATAGCCGAAGGAGGCAAGGTCGTGTGCGCAGGCGAGCCCAGCGGGGCCAGCCCCCACGATCGCGATACGTCGATCACGAGGGGGCATCATCTCCGCGGCAAGGCGCCACCGCCGTTCGCCGTCATGGCTCTCGACGCCATGGGCCTCACAGGCGAACCGCTTCAGTGCCCGGATCGCGATCGGTTCATCGATGTCGCCACGTCGGCACGCGAGCTCGCAGGGAGCCGCGCACACGCGGCCACAGATCGAAGGGAACGGGTTCGGCATCCGGGCCGTGAGGTACGCGAGCTCGTCGTCGCCCTCGGCGATAGAGCTCACGTACCGACCGGCATTCGTGAGGACGGGACACGCCTGCGTGCAGGGGACGTTCTCGTCGAACCACTCCTCGCCAACCGGCATGGATCGGAACGTCACGCGCTGCCCCGTCCTCGTTGCATCCGAACGAACAGGACCGATGCTGCAACGAAGAACGCGATCACCCACGCGGACACGAGCGCGTCGCGCACGCGCGGCGCGACCCGGGTGGAGAGTGCGACGACGAGACGATCCGGGATCACCAGGAACCCCACGAAGCACACGGACAGGAGGAGAGCAGACCTCCACGCCGCATCCGGCCAGGACCGGACGGACATCGCTCGATCTCGCTGGGCCACCGTCCTTCAGAGCCCCCTGTTGCCTCGCGGGGATCGCCCGACTCTAAACCGCCCGACGGATCTCCGCCAGTCGCGTGGCCCCGGAGTTGCCTCAAGACGCGATGGCGATCGTCGGACTAGGCCCGCGCCTGTCGTATCGCGGTGCGGTGCTCGCGGTAGTGGATCACGTCCCACCCGATCAGCGCCCAGCACAGCGCCGCGGCGAGCCCGAGCGCCGCCAGCGCCGGCAGCGCCAAGGCGGCAGGGATGAGCGTGAGCATGCCGATCGCCGCGGCGAGCCTGCCGGGACCGATCCAGCCCGGCCGCTCCGATGTCGTGCGGCGGATGAGGTGGACCAGGCGCACCCGCATCGCGACGTGCGCGAGGAAGTACAACGACAGCCCACCACAGAGCGCCCCCGCGGGAATGGCGGCCAGCGGCTCGCCCACGTGCTCGATCGTCTTCTTCAGGCCGAGCGCGAACAGCACGATCCCGGCGATCATCGGCAGGTGCAGGTAGCTGTAGTAGTCGCGCGCGAGCCGGGCCCGTATCGCGCCGCTCGTCTCCGACAGCTGACGGTGCGCGAGGACGGCGATGACGTCGAAGTAGGCCCACCAGAGGGCGGCGATGACG
>CAZXFA010000005.1:18017-121486 GCA_964640085.1 uncultured Actinomycetes bacterium
GTGCGCGAGGACGGCGATGACGTCGAAGTAGGCCCACCAGAGGGCGGCGATGACGGCGATGCCCAGGACGGCGGCAGTGACGACGCCGCGCCTGAGCGAGACGCCGGCTGCTCCGACGCCGATCGCGACGATCGACTCGCCGAGGGCGACGATGACGATGAGGCCGTGGCGCTCGGCGAAGTGTGCCGGCGAGATGCGCCAGCCGCGCCCTCGGCCGATCAGGGCACCGGAGTAGAGGACCGCGAGCGCGATCACCCAGAGCGCGACCTGCCAGCGGACGTCGACGACCGCGGCGGCGAGGATGAGCACAGGTCCGATCGTGGCCGTCGGCGCGAAGCGCACGAGCGCCCTGAGAAGGTCTGCATCGCGCTTGCCGGCGATCGCGTCGAGCACGAGGTTCAGCAGACGCACCAGCAGGTAGGCGACGCCGAAGAGCACCGCGTCCGCGCCGAATGCGCCGGGGACGGCGAGGGCGACGACGAGCATCGCCGCCATCGCCGCGAACATTCCCGCGCGGACCGGCCCCTCCTCGGGTTCCAGCGCGTTGGTGAGCCACGCATAGCCCGTCCATGCCCACCACAGCGCGGCCAGCACGAGCACCCCGCGGCCAACCCCCCGCCAGCTCGGGTCGAGCGACATGAGCTCGGTCACTTGCGTGATCGCATAGACGAAGACGAGATCGAAGAAGAGCTCGAGCGGCGTGACCCGCTGCTCCGATTGGGCCATCGGCTACTCCTACGCCAGGGCCGTCACCAGCACCACGGAGCCTCAGCGCGGCACGAGGCGGATCGTAACCGCCTCGGCCTTGGGGCCGACGACGGTCCCCACGATCTCGGGCCCGTACCGGTCGTACTTCGCGTGGTAGGCGGCGTCGATGCCCGCGTGCACGCCCAGAGCCGGTTCTGCGAAGGTCACATCCCGCTCCAGACCACCGGCTCGGATGCGACCTGTAACGGTGGCCTTCGCGCGCCGGAACCACGGGTTATCCGGGCCGTAGGCGGACCGGACGTAGAGCTCGTCATCGGCCCGGACGACCCACATCGTCACGAAGGGCCGCAGCGTGCCGTCCGGCCTTGCGGACGCGAGCTGCAGCTCCTGCACCTCGGCGATACGGTCCAGCTCCTCCTCGGCCCATGAGGTCATCGGTCCATCTCCTCCATGCGAGTGATGTCGTGGGTCAAGGAGCTGGCGACGGCGTCGGCGCTCCACCCTGGGCTCCGTCAGGCTCACCGACGGATAGTTCCGAACGATCACCGCCCCCGCCCCCTCGCTCAGCGGGTACGTCCGGTCGAGTCAGATCCTTGAGCTTCGGTCCCCATGCCCCGTTCGCAGACGACGCGAAGCGGGTGGGACGTCCAGAGACGAGCAGTCGCCTGGCTCCACGCCCAGCCGAGATCGGCGTGGCGCCGTTCGGCATCACGCCCCCAGTGCTCTGAACCCCTCGTAGACCATGTACGCCGGCCACAGGATCGCCTTCGGGAAGATCGCCCAGACGTATTCCCAGAACGAGTCCGCCTGCTGCCAGTAGTAGAACAACGCGCCGAAGATCCCGAGGCCGTAGAGGGCGCCACCGCCCGCGGCGGCGCCCGTGCTGCCCTTCGCCATCGCCTTGCCTCCCGTCGCCGGTCCCCGAGGACTCTATCCGAACGGATGTGGTTCCTGGAGCTGCCGGCATGCTCGTCGAAGCCGGGGCCTCCCGACATCGGTCGCCTAACCTGGCGCACGATGCTTGCCCTCTTCCCTTTCGCATGGGGCACGGTTATCCCGCCACGGCAGATCATCGGGTTCACCGCGGCCGCCGGATGGTGGCCGGGGACGACCCGGTCCCTCGGTCTATCGTGCCGCCACCACACGGTGTGTTCCTGCTACTACCCCGCAGGCGGAGGGGGCTATGAACGGGCTACGTTCGGTCGCCCCCCTTGGCCCCGGAGCGACCAGGTGCCACGATCGGTCACATGGTGAGAGGCGTCAGCCACTGGTTGCAGAGGAACCGGGCCGCGCCGCGGTCGCCTCCGCGACCGGGAGTATCGCCGCGGCGACGCCCTCGGGAACCTGATGATGCCTCTCGATGATGCCTCTTCCGGAGCGACGATGCGCGGCGCCGAGCATGCGGGTGTGCGCCCTCCCATGGGTTCGGACCGGACATCCGGAGGTCCGAGGTTGACCGACCGCGCCCGTGCCCGGCTCGTGCTGGCCGTCTGGATCGCGCTCGTGATCGCGCTCGGCGCTTTGTTGAACCTCATGGGACGGAACGGGTCCTTCGAGGAGAAAGGCTTCGTCGGGGTCATCGCGACCCTGGCGGTCCTCGGATACGGGACGATCGGCGCGTACCTCGCCGCCCGGCTGAGGGGGAACTCCACCGGGTGGCTGATGATCGTGGTCGCTGCCTCGGGCGTGCTGGGGCCCCTCACCGGCGAGTGGGCGACCTACGCCTACCGGACCAAGCCCGGTGGACTGCCCTTCCGCGAACTCGCCGCCTGGCTCTGGAATTGGAGCTTCTTCGACATCGCGGTCGCGGCGCCGATCCCCTACCTGCTGATGCTGTTCCCGACCGGGCGCCTGCCCTCCGGGCGATGGCGGTGGCTCCCGATCGGTCTCGCCGTGACGATCGCCGCTGTCGCGGTCGCCCAGATGCTGCGCCCGGGCGAGGTGGACCTCGGCCCGGGGATCAGCCTGGAGAACCCCACGGGGATCGACGGGTTCCACGGGGTGCTGACGGGCGCGCTGTGGGTCGCCTTCATCACGCTCCTGATCGGATCGCTGCTGTCGCTGGCGGTGCTCGTCGGTCGATTCCGACGGTCGCTCGGAGAGGAACGACAGCAGATCCGCTGGCTAGCCTACGTCGCCACGCTCTGCGCCGCGGCTCTCCTGGCGTTCGTCCTCACGGGGATCGGCATCGAGGCCGGCGAGTCGAGGCCCCTGAACGACGGGGCGGCCGTCCTCTTGATCTTGCTGCTGGCGATCGGTGTCCCGGTGGCGATCGGGATCGCGCTGCTCAAGTACCGGCTCTGGGAACTGGACGTCGTGCTGAAGAAGACGCTCATCGCGGCAGTCCTAGTGGCGTTGATCGCGTTGGTCTCGTTCATCGTCCTGTTGGTCGTCGGTGCGATCATCGTGGGTCCGCTCTCGGACAACCCCGGGGCGATGCTGATGGCCGGCCTCGTCCAGGGGATCCTGCTATGGCCTCTGCTTCGGCTCTCGCGTCGGATCTCCGACCGGCTCGTCTACGGACGCCGCACGACGCCCTACGAGCTGCTCACCGAGTTCTCCGGGCACCTCGCGGACACGTACTCGAGCGAGGACGTCCTCCCGCGGATGGCCTCGATCCTCGGACAGGGAACCGGGGCCGCCGAGGTCACGATCTGGCTCTTCGTGCGGGGCGAGCTCCGGCCCACCTCCTCGTGGCCGGGGAACGTCGCTCCTGCGCCGACGACCACGCTCGAGGACCTGGCTGGCGCCTCGTTCGTCGTCCGGCACCAGGGGGAGGAGCTCGGGGCGATCACGGTCCGGATGCCGCCGAACGACCCGATGAACCCGGCGAAGGAGAAGCTGATCCGCGACCTGGCCTCTCAAGCCGGGCTGGTCCTGCGCAACGTGCGGTTGATCGAGGAGCTCCGCGGCTCCCGCAGGCGCATCGTCGCCGCCCAGGACGAGGCCCGCCGCCGCCTCGAGCGGAACATCCACGACGGGGCGCAGCAGCAGCTCGTCGCGCTCTTGGTCAAGCAACGCCTGCTGGCCGACCTCGTCGGCCGCGACGATGAACGGGCGCGGGTGCTGGCCGAGCAGTTGCGGGCCGATACGGAAGAGGCGCTCCAGAACCTGCGTGACCTGGCGCGAGGGATCTACCCTCCGCTCCTCGCCGACGAGGGTCTCGCCGCAGCCCTCGAAGCGCAGGCACGCAAGGCGCCCCTTCCGGTGACGGTCGAGCCGGACGGGATCGGTCGGTACACGCCCGAGATCGAGGCGACCGTCTACTTCTGCGTCTTGGAAGCCCTCCAGAACGCCCTGAAGTACGCGGACGCCAGCTCCGTCAGCATGGTCTTCCTCCAGGCGGAGCGGTCGCTAACCTTCGACGTCCACGACGACGGCGCGGGCTTCGACCTTGGGACGGCCCATCACGGTTCCGGCCTGCAGGGCATGGCCGACCGGTTGGACGCGATCGGTGGGGCGCTCGAGATCAGGACTGCACCGGGCTCGGGGACCAGCGTGATCGGACGCGTACCCTTGGGGAGCTAGTCCAGCCCCGAGCACGACGGCCCGCATCGCGCCGCTCTGGAGCCCGTCGACGGCGACGGGATCGGCGCCGACGAACTCGGGTACCCGCCGATGGATCGGATCTCCGCCCACCGGGTCTTCCAGGTCGTCGCGACCGGTCGTCGGCCTCCGGGTCGTACGGTCTCGGGGATCACCTTTCGGCCCGTCCCGCGGCCCAGGCGCGGATCGCCTCCTCGGAGGTCCAGCGCGGGCTCCAGCCGAGCTCTCGCTCGATGGCCTCCGTGGAGACCAGCCAAGGGTGCGTGATCAGCTCGAGGCCGCTGGGGGGCGACCGATGCTGCCATCGCAACCGCCACGACAATGCGATCGTCGATCGGAGTACGGGTCTGGGAACCGGTAGGACGCGGCTGCCGATGATCCTGGCCATCTCGCGGATCCGCACGATGCCGACGCCGGCGATGTTGAACGTCCCGCTCGTCGGCGCGTGGAGCGAAACCAGCATGGCATCGACGTAGTCGTCGACGTGGAGGAACTGCATCTCGGGATCACGGCCCGCGACGACCGGGAGAACGGGCAACGAGAGCGAGTCGAAGATGAAGCCTCGGGCACCACGACCGGCAACGACGCAGCTCCTGAGGATGGTGACCGAAGGTCCACCCTCTGATCCGGCGGCCCGCAAGGCGTGCTCAGCTGCGACCTTGTGTTCCGAGTAGACGAACCCCGAGATGGGTCGCGGGGCCTCGTCCTCGCGATGAGGCGCGGCTCCCGGCCACGCGCCATACACGGTCGTGCTGGACGGATACACGATCCGGGCGACGCCCGCGGCCGTCGCCTCCTCGGCGAGCCGCTCGGTTGCCTTCACGTTCACGTCACGGGCGGCGGCCGGATCACGCGGGGGACGGATGACGTAGGCATGGTGAAGCACCGCATCGACGGCGTGCATGTGGAGCAGGTCGCCGATGCCATCGGTGACGTCGCGCTGCACGGTCACCACGCCGGCGATCGTCGGCTCCACCGGGTTCACATCGACGGCAATCACCTGCTCGATCTCAGGGCTGGTGGCCAGTCGCGCCACCACCGAGCCACCCAGGAAGCCCGCGGCCCCGGTGACGAGGACCCGCCTCGCGGTCATCCGATCTCGTCGGAGAAGTTGAGCGAGAGCCGCCCGAACGGCGGGACGTCGAACGCCATCATCACCGTGTGTCGGCCCGCCAGGAGCTGCTCATCCTGGGCCGATATCGCGATGTCCCTCCCCTGCTGCAGGCCGAAGGGTCGATCCGCGTTCACGGCCGCGAAGGGCACCGGCCCGGATCCGAGATGGAAGAAGCATCGGTCGGCAGGCACAGCCCGCCCGTCGACGACGAGAGGTGAGAGCCCTCTGGCCTCGCCCGATGCGATCGAGTTGCGGAGCGTGAAGGCCCAACCGTCCTCGGTGTTCCGAAGGCTGCCTGCGACGTAGAGGCGCTTGAGGAGGAAGGATGGAACCTTCACGTCTCTCCAACACCCAGCCAAGCCCGCACCCTGTCCTCCGCCCGGCTGATCTGATCATCACCGGCCGTCATGGCCTCGATGGCGGCCAGGGTCGGGTATCCGGCATCGCGCTCCTGCTGGAGCCGATCGGTGAATCCACCGCTGCGGATGTCCTCGGCCACCTGGCCGAACCTCTCGTACATCTCATCCAGATCCACATCGCCGAACCTGACGAACCCACCGTACTGGGCGACCAGACCATGCCAGGTCGTCGAGCGATAGAACCCCTCGGTGGCAAACGTAGAGAAGGTGCGAGCCATCTCCCCTGACATGTAGAGCTCGAGCACCATCGCCTCGGGAGGAAGCCCGGCATCGACACCGGCGTGGAACGTCGTGATCAGGGCTCCCCCCACGACCGGGCCGAAGGTCTGCTCGACCAGCAGATCGATGAGCGCCTCCTGGCGTGCCGACATCGCCATCGCTCCGCGCCGCAGTGACCCCACCGCCCCTGCCAGGGCGAGGAGGGTGGGTTCGGCCCGTCCCGAGGCGTCCTGCTCCACCGACACGTACGAGAAGAAGCCGGTCCCGTCCAGGTAGCTTCGGCGGACTTCCTCCCCCAGCATGCGGGGAGCCAGTAGCAGTACATCCACGTCGGCCGGCATCTCCACCAGGCCGAAGGCCAGCGGGTAGCCGGACGCGAAGCACACCGCCGCGCCCGACCGCAGACGCGACCCCACCCTGGCCTGGAACACGGCGGGGATCTCCTCGTCGGGGATCAACGGGAAGACGACGTCGGCAGCCGTCACGGCGTCCTCGATGTCGAGCACCTCGAAACCGTCGCCCCGGGCCCGGGCCCGGTACTCGTCGTCGACGTTGCCCACCACCACCGTCGAACCGGAATCACGTAGATTGAGCGCCACGGACCGGCCCAGATTCCCATAGCCGACGACCGCGATCCGGCGACCCTGCAGCACGGCCGGATCATCGTCCCCCGACCTGAAGAAACGCGCGTCTGCCATGGCGCCATGCTACGGGCAAGACCCGTTCCACCGCGAACGCATGCGCCCGTGTCAGGTGACGCTCCTCGTGCCCGCTGTCCCACCGCGTCGCGGCCGGACGTGGGACGGACAAACGGCGCGGCGCGAGGCGCGACGGCGGATGGGGCCGGGGATGCGATGCCGACGCGCGGCGGCCGTCGTCACCACGGTGCTCGGCGACTTCGATCCTCTCGACCCGATCCGTGACGAGCTTCGCAGACACCACCAAGATCGGAGACCGGTATACGATCGCCGGCATCCCACGGCGGTCGAGGGCTGCGTATACGAGGGCCGGCCAGGGGAAGGGGCACGGGGATGGACACGGGGATGGATGCGATGAGGATCCTGGGGGTGTCACTGGGGGTGATCCTGATCCTCGGCGTGCTGTGGGACGCATTCGAGACGGTGGTGCTTCCGCGGCGCGTCTCGCGCCGCCTGCGGTTTGCCCGGGCATTCTTCAAGGGCCTGTGGACGGGGTGGTCCGTGGTCGGCCGGCGCTGGCGCGAGGGACCTCGGCGGGAGAACTACCTGAGCGTCTACGGGCCGCTCTCGTTGGTCCTGTTGATCGGCCTGTGGGCCGCCGGACTGGTGCTGGGGTTCGCCCTGGTGCAGTGGGGAATGGCGACGCCGCTTTCCCCGGGCGTGGGCCGGAGCTTCGCCGGGCATCTGTACCTCAGCGGGACCTCGTTCTTCACGCTCGGCCTCGGCGACCTCGCGCCGCTCTCGGCCGCCGGACGGGTGGTGATGGTCCTCGAAGCCGGGGCGGGGTTCATCTTCCTCGCGCTGGTGATCGGGTACCTTCCCGTCCTGTACCAGGCGTTCTCCCGCCGTGAGCTGCGGATCTCGATGCTGGATGAGTGGGCGGGCTCGCCTCCATCCGCCGTCGAGCTCGTGCGGCGCGCGGCGGCGCATGGTGACATCGGCTCGGTCGAGCGGCTCCTCGCGGACTGGGAGCACTGGTCCGCCGAGTTGCTGGAGAGCCACCTCTCCTACCCGATCCTCGCCTACTTCCGCTCCCAGCACGACAACCAGTCCTGGGTCTCGGCGCTCACGGCGATCCTGGACGTCTCGGCGCTGGTGCTTGCCGGGGTGAAGGGGGTCGGCCAGTGGCAGGCACGACGCACGTTCGCCATCAGCCGTCATGCCGCGGTCGATCTCGCACAGGTCTCTGGCGCCGGGCCACGGGCCATAAGCGTGGACCGCGTTTCGGCGGAGGATCTCGCCAGCCTCCGGGAGCTGCTGGCCTCGGCCGGGGTCTCCGTCGATCAGCGGCTCGACGAGCGGTTCGCCCGGTTCAGACGGATGTACGAGCCCTACCTGCGCGGGCTCAGCGACCAGCTCGCGATGCCGCTACCGGCGGTCGTCACTGTCGGCGGTGCGTCCGACAACTGGCAGACCTCGGCGTGGGACGCGCTCGCCGGAGGGACACCTCCGGGATCGTGATCCATCGATCGAACGCCTGCAGGCGTCGTCTCTGCACGTTCCCAGCGGGCCGACCCGGAGGAACACGGCCGGGACCGCCTCCGCGTCTGAAGCCTCCGTGATGACCACCAGGTCATCGGCACCCAGCGTCCAGTAGGTCGCCTTGACGCTCCGTCGCTCATCTCCACGAGAATGGGTGCTCTCCCCGCGTCCTTCGAGTTCGAGGGAGATTCGGTCACCGTTCACAGATCCGCCATCCTCTCGGACCCGTACGATGCGGAGCGGATGCGGTTCGGTCGGTTCGCTTCGGAACGAGCGAGATCGACGGCACGGCCTACGATCACGACGTGGTGATCGATGGTGGGCGCGTGCGGAAGCGGAGGAAGGGGCCCTCCAAACCCCCGCGATCACGATACGGCCTCGCCCCGCTGTCCGTGGCCGAGACCTGCCGTGGGAGTGCCGTCGGCTCATCGTCGGCAGCGGCGCCGCCGGGGCGCTGCCGGTGACCGCTGAGGTGATCGAGGAAGCCGATCGCCGCGGCGTGGAGCGGATCATCCTTTCCACGCGGGAGGCCATCCACATCCTGGAGGAAGCTCCGGAGGACACGAGCCGTCCTGGGACGAGGCTCCCTTCAGCGGGGCCTGGATGAACCCGCGCTTCCGGCCTACCCTGGCTCGGCAGACCCAGGCTCCGTGTGGCGCAACCAGACCAACAGCCCCGTCGCGACCGGCGCGAGCAGGAGCAGCACCATCGCCCCCAGGCTGGCCTTGGCTCCCCATCCGGTCAGACCGACGCCCAGGCTGAGAACGGCGCTCACGAGCAACACCGCCTCCGCGGGCCGATAGAAGCCGGGATGGTCCCGCCGGGCCTCCAGCGTCGAGGCGATGAGTGCGATGGTGAGCACCGCGATGGCCTGCGAGCCGACGAGCAGCCAGCGGACGGCATCGGGCAGCGGCTCGTTGGCGTGGGCGACAGTGTTGAGCACCGCCGCCCCACCGGCAGCGATCCCGACCACGAGCGGCAGGTGGAGGTTGAGCCACGGCTGGGTGTGTCGCGAAACCGGCGCCCGGTGCGAGACGAGGTCGAAGTAGATCCACCACAGGCCGATCGCCACCACCACCCCGAGCAGGCCGATCACGATCCCATCGACCTCGAGCGGGTCGAGCTCGGCCATGCCGCCGACCGCCCCGACGATCACCTCGCCGAGCACGATGATGACGAACAGCCCCATCCGCTCCACCAGCGACGGCGTGGTCGCGATGACGGCCTCCCCCTCTTGCGTCCCGGGTGGCGTCCAGCGGTACAGGCCGACCACCAGACCGCCCACCTCCGCGACGAGTCCAGCCGCCCAGAGCCAGTAGCGAGCCGGCCCGTCGACCCCGACGCTCGCCGCGAACAGGACGCCGGCGATCAGGTAGGCCGTTGAGTATGGCACCGACGCCGGCCGGTGCGAGGGGTCGTGCAGGCCGGTGCGGAACCACAGGATCACCAGGACGAGCGTGTTCGCCGCGTACGCGAGCGCGAACCCCGTCGACCCCTCGCCCGGGACGTCCCCGATGTGGACGGCCATCACCGCGACCGCGAGCATCTGGGCGAACGTGAACACGCGTGCACTCACGTCGTTCGTCCCGTGGAGGTCGTGGTAGAGCGTTCCGTTGGTCCACGACTGCCAGACCGCGAAGAAGAGGAACACGAACCACCCCACCCCCGACCACGAGGGGTGCTCGGCGAGCCGGTGGGCGAGCTGGGAGATCACGACCACGAAGACGAGGTCGAAGAACAGCTCGAGGAACGTGACGCGCCGATCCCGCGCGCGGTCGGCGTATCGAGCCGGCGGCTGCCACAGGCGACGGAAGGCGGACGGCCCCGTCACGGACGCGGCCATTCCGATCCTCCCACATCGACAGCCGTGCTCAGACGAGCCTCGACGAGAACTCCTCGAGAGCTGCGATGGACGCGCCTGGCGAGAAGCGGTCCCGACAGCGCGCTTCGCCGCTCACCGTCGGCGGCGAAGGTTGCAGGTCCTCCCTACATCATCGACTTCTGCAGGACCTCCATCGCGCGCGCGTTGTCACTGGTGGCGAGCACGACACGGTTCTTCGAGGCCATGTAGCCCAGCGTGATGTTGATCCCGGCGTCTGCGAGCGCTCGGGCCATCTCGCCGAACCGCCCGGGCGTGTCGATATCGGTGTCGGACATGGCCGGTGAGACGATGACGTCGGTCTCGGCCCCGACCTGGATACCTGCGCCCTCGATCGCGCTGCGAGCGGCCGCCGCGTCCTCGACGAGCAGGTGCACGATGCCCCTGCCCTCGTGCACCATCGCCGTAATCCCCTCGATGTTCACGCCTGCGCCCCCGAGGGCCTCGCCGAGCTTCGCTCCTTCGCCGGGCCTGTCCTCCAGGCGGACCATGAGATCCATCGCCATGCTGCCCCCTTTCCTCTCGAAAGGCTGGTGTACGCCTGAGGGCGCGCGTCGTCAACCCGCTCGCGGTCGGCGAAGACCCCTACAGAGGGATCGGAGCGTCCGCCAGCACCGTTCTGCTCCCACCTCGTCGCTCCCCATCCGCTTCGGTCGTGGCATCCAGCTTGTCCCGTGAAGGAGCCCTCCGTCTTGTTTTCAGCTGGAAGGAGCGAGGGTGCCGGATCGCGTTTCCCCTGCTCAGCGTTGACGTCGCTTTGCGGGCCCATGGGATGGCCCGTCCGGACGCCCCCATCAGTCGGGCCGAGAACCCTCGGCCCGATCGCAGGATCCGGCGCTGGATCTCGGTGCTCACCTGATCACAACGAGCTCGCAGATCGCACACGGGTGGCGGTGTCAACGGTGGCCAGCTGCCAGCTCCGGCCTGGGATCGCACTCCGCCCCGAGGTTCAGCTCTCCATCCAGGGCAACGCTCGGACCGCCCTCCGACGCTGGCGGCGCGGCATCGTCAGCGCCCGCGCGGACGCGATCAGCTCGGTCGCGCAGTCGGGGGAGAACCCCCACTCCCCGACCAGGCGGGATCGTATCCTCTCGCCGTCTCCGTCCAGAGCGGTGGCGGCCTCGTCCCAGTCGGGCACGAGCAACCGCGTGAGCGCCTCCTCGAGCCTCGGGTCGGACAGATACGGATGCGTGCCCTCGCGGGTCCTCGTTGCCTCGAGCTCGCCGAACAGGCTCCGGCGGAAGCCGGCCCGACGGTAGGAGGGGATCCCGATCGCCGACTCGATCCTGCGCATCGTCGGGGTGTCGGTGCCCTCGCTCGGTGTCCAGCGGCGGAGCTCGTCCGCGGCCTCTGTGGCCAGCGCGTCGGCCTTCCGCTCGAACCCGTCGACGGTCGCACGGCGCACGGCCAACCGCACGAGGTCCTCGTACTCGAGACGAGCTCGCGAGAATACCTCCGTCCACCGATCGCGCTCGGCCTCATCGAAGCCGGCTCGCTGGACGAGCCCTTCCCAGAGGGTCCTGAGGACCGTGTGGCCGCTCACGCAGCCGTCCGCAGCCGCGAGCGCGTTCGCGAGCTGATTCAGCACGTAGCGAGGCGACAGGCCGGCCAGTCCCTCGGTTGGGGCGGCGTGTCGGAGCCCTTCCAGGTCCTCCGGTCGGGCGTCGGGCACGAACCTGCCGTCGTAGAGGTGGAGCTTCCGCCGCAGGTCCCAGCCGGCAGGTCCCGGCTCCAGGCGTGACAGGACCGCCAGCGTCGCGGCGGTCGGCAGGGCGAGAGGCGAGAGGGACAGACCGGAGAGATCCGTGCCGGCGAGCATCTTGCGGTAGATGCGGACCTCGTCCCTGACCGACAACACGTATCCGACCTTGACGACGACGAGCCGATCCAGGAGCGCCGCCGCTCGGGGATCGTCGACCAGCGACTCGAACTCGGCCAGGTTGCTCTGGGCCACGATCGCCTCGTCCGCGTACATCACCCCCGGCCCGGCCACCTTGAGCGTCTGCTCCTCCGAGAGGGTGAGCAACGCCGAGAGGAACCTCTCGTCCATCTTGAAGATCTCCACGAGGTCGGCGAGCCCGCGGTTGGCGGCGTTCAGCTCCCCGTCCAAGCGGAAGGCCCGCCGAGCCGCTCGGAGGTCCGGGCCGTCGACCTCCTCGAGATCCACCCGGCCGACGAGCCGTTCCAGCCGCTCAGAGCCCGGATCGGTGGCGACGAAGGTCCCGATGCCCACTCCGGCATCGCGGCTGAAGGCGACGCGCTCGACGGGAACGACTGACACGTCCCCCCCGTACACCTCGTTCACCAACCAGCGACAGTGCGGACAGAGATCCCCTTCCACCGTGGACCCGAGACCGCCGCGGTGCCGACGGGGAATCAGGTGCATCGGCTCCTCGTGGACCGGACATCCCTTGATCCCATAGGTCGCGCCCGCCGGTGTGCGCGTGTATCGCTCGAGGCCCCGCTTGATCGCGTTGACGATCGTCGACTTGCCCGATCCGGGAGGCCCCACGAGGAGGAGGATGCGCCGGCGCAGATCCAGGCCTCTGGCCGCCGCGGCGAAGTAGTCGACGATCTGCTGCACGACGCCGTGGGCGCCATAGACCTCCTGCTCGAAGAGCCGGTAGAGCGGCGCTCCGGTCGGTCCGATCCTCACCCCCTCCGCGCGGATCATGTCGTAGATCAGGGCGTGCGAGAGTCGAAGCGTCGACGGGTCGTTCTCCACCCGCTGCGCGTACGCGCGGAACGGAACCTCGGTGCCCGCGAATTGCACCGACTCCTGCTGGATCGCGTCCAGGACCTCTCGGATCGTCACTGCTTTCCCCTTGGAGCGGATTCGGACGGGGCCGACCCCCGGACACGTCCGGGGTCGCACCGGCGACCCCGGACGTGCGGGACCCGATGTCAGAGCGTCACATCGAGCGAGGTGGCGAGCCCCAGGAACGTGGTGGCCGCCCCGAGGATCAGCAGCGCCCATCCGGCGAAGTTCCTGAACGCCCTGACCGACGGGATCAGGGCGCCGGAGATGAACACCAGCACCGCCGCCCCGGCCGAGACGATCACCCCGAGCGAGGTCACCGTGAGCTCCTCGTCCGCGTTGATCAACCCGCCCGCGACGAGGCCGGCCGTGATCGCCACGAACAGGCTGAAGAGGCCGAGGGTCCTGTCGTCGCTCACCTCCCATCGCGTGGTGGCCGCGAACAGTCCGGCCCATACCGCCGAGATGGCGGCGAACGCCCACGTCGGCGTGTCCGGGGCGGAGGAGGCCGTGAAGACGGTGATCCCCAACAGCATCGCAGCGGGGACCACGGCGGCCACGGCGGTCGTCCTGCTGTCGGTGACGCCGCCCCAGAGCCAGCCGATGCTGACCAGGAGCGCGCCCACCAGGATGAGCGTCAGGTCGCCCATCGAACACCCCCCTTCCAGCACCGGGAACCCCCTCGGTTCCGGTGCTTAGACGAATCGTAGACCAATCAGGAATCGACAGTTTCTCAGCCTGTTGGGTGACCCAAACCGGGTCGGGTCGGCAGGTGATGCCGCCGGGGACTCCCGCGGCTCACCAGCCCATCGGGCTCAGGGCCGGAGTCCGGACAGGTCGATCGACTCGAGGGCGCCCGAGACCGAGAGACCTGGCACCGTGCCGCCGGCGATCGTGTAGACGATCGATCCCACGACGACCACGGCGAGGCCGTGCCGAGCCGTGGGCATCGGCGGCAAGCTTAGCCAGCGATCGGCCGACACGTCGTACGCCTCGACCTCGTCGAAGGTCACGTCCGCCTCCCCGCCGGCGGAGACCACGAAGCCGTTCGACGTGGCGCCTGCCGCGCTCCCGCCGCGGGCCGTCGGCACGGGCGGCAGGTCGCGCCACGTTCCCTCGGCGACGTCGAGGGCCTCGGCCGCGTCGAGGTTCGAGCCGATCCCCCGGGTCCGCCCGCCCACCACGTAGAGCTCACCGTCGAGCCCTGCCACCCCGAGGTGCTCACGCGGGGTCGGCGGGCCCTCGATCGTCGACCACCTGGTATCGGCGGGATCGAAGACGAACGTCTCGGTGGCCGGCCCGGCGGGACCGACGCCACCGGCGACGTAGAGGCGTTCGTCGACCACGGCCGCGCCCCCGGCCCCTCGAGGCACCGGCATCGGCGGCAGCTCCTCCCACGCGCCGTTCCGCAGTGTGAACGCTCGATCGGTCGGGTTGGCGAGGCCCGGGCCGAGGTACCCGCCCGCGACCACGATCTCCCCGTCGAAACCGGCGGCCATCGGGTGGTTCACCGCGATCGGCAGGTCGGGGCCGGCGCTCCAGGTCGCCGTCTCGAGGTCGAACATCTCGACCGTCGTCACGGACGTGCCCGACCCGTCGAAGCCGCCGACCACGGCGATGCGTTGTCCGTCGGACGCGGCGGCCACCTCCGAGCGCGGCGTCGGTACCGGAGCGAGGGCCTCCCAACGGAGCCCGGGGGCCGTGGGCGGCGCGGGTGCCTCCTCCCCGACTCGACCGGTGCATGCCGCGAGCAGCAGCAGGAGCAGCGGAGGGACCGCGAGCGAGGAGCGCGCAACGCGAGGCGTCGTCACCATCAGACCGTACCCAGCCGCGGGTCTGAGCCGGACCGCAGCGGCCGAGCCCAACCCGTGGGCAGTCCTGGTCGAGCTCCCCTTCATGGGGTCACAGCAGGCCGTTCGCGGTCAGGAACTCCCCCGCCACCGTGGCCACATCTTGCCCATCGATGACGACCCTCCCTACGAGCTCGGTCACATTCTCCGTGGTAAGTCGGGCGCTCACCGCATCGAGCAGCTCCCGAACCTCGTCGTTCAGCTTCTCCGAACGGATCACGGGGGTGAGGTTCTCAGCGCTCTGGAGGTCCCCGTCGTCCGCGAGGGGAACGAATCCGTTCTGCCTGATGCTCGGATCCGTGGAGAACAGCAAACCGATCTGCACCTCGTCGTCTCTGAGCGCGGCGACGGTCTCCGGCCCTCCCACGTCCAAGGGCTGGAAGTCCTCGAAGACGATCCCGTAGACCCGCTTCAGACCGGGGAGGCAGAACGGTCGCTGGGGGCATTCGGGCGGCCCGCCCAGCGTCAGTTGGCCGGCGACGCGGGTCAGGGAACTCATCGTGGTCAGATCGAACTGCTCGGCCGTCCTGGAGTTCGCCACGAATTGATTCGTGTCCTGGGCCCGCGACGGCGTGAGCAGCGTGATCCCTCTTGCCCGGAGCAGCTGGCGGTTCTGCCTGGCGACATCAGCGGGATCGCCCGAGGCCTGCGCGTTCGGGTCCAGGAACAGGAGCAACGACGACAGGTACTCGGGCTTCAGGTCGATCCGGCCTGACTCCAGGGCGTTCTGGGAGACCTCCCGAGACCGCAGGTCCAGCTGTCGCACGACCGTGTAGCCGGCCCGCTCCAGAACCTGCGCGTACATCTCCGCCACGATCTGGTTCTCGGCGAAGCCGCCGGAGACGCCGACGACGATCGTCCCGGACGCCCTCGGTGTTCGGTCCGGACCGGACACGCTGCACGCCGCCAGCACGGTGCACACCACCACGAGGACCGCCGCGGGCATGCGGCTTCGATGGATGCGGACGGTCGCAGACCCGGGCTGGAGCCTCGGAAGCCGCCGGCGCGTGTCTCGGACGACCTTCCTGCCGGGGCTCATTCCGCGTCCGAGGCGGTCCGCACCCCGATCTGAACCTTCGAGCGGCGGCCCAGGAGGAGGCGGACAGGGGTGGGCTCCATGCCCTCCAGCTCCAGGACGTGGGTGGGCCCGAACTCGAACCGGTCGGACAGTTGCCTGGCCGTCGACTCCGAGACGAGGACCTGGCCGGGTTCCCCGTGCTCCTGGAGCCTGCTCGCGAGGTTCACGGTATCGCCCCAGAGGTCGTAGGCGAACTTACGTTGCCCGATCACTCCGGCCACAGCCGGCCCGGTGGCCACGCCGACCCGGACCTCGATCGGATCGCCCGACGGCCACCGAACCTCGCCCGCCTCGGCGAGGAAGTCCAGCGCCACGGCGGCGGCGGCCTCCGCGTGATCGGCGAGGGGGACCGGCGCGCCGGCGACGGCCATGTACGCGTCTCCGATGGTCTTGATCTTCTCGAGGCCGTGTCGGTCGGCGATCTCGTCGAACCGGCGGAACAGCTCATCCAGGGCATCGGCGAAGGCCTCGGGAGACGACCGTGCGGCCTGCGGCGTGGATCCGACCGCGTCGGCGAAGACCACGCTCACCTGGTCGAAGGCCTGGGCGATCCGCCCGCCGGAGGAGACCTTGAGCTGTTCGACGATGGCTCGAGGCAAGATGTTCAGGAGCAGGTCGTCGGAACGCAACCGTTCCTGGTCTAGCTGGCGCTCGCGGAGGAACAGCTGTCGCGTGAATCGTTCGGTTCGGTACGCCGCCAATCCCCCCAGGATCCCGAACGACACCAGGTAGAGGGAGGCCAGCACCCGGCTCACGTCGACGATGTAGCGTGCCGTGAACGCGTACGGGAGGTACGCGGCGATGCCGATCAGCGTGATCAGCACCACGAGGACGAACCGCAGTCGCAGCAGCGTGTAGGTGAACGCCGTGACCAAGATGACGCCGACGTATCCGTACTCGGCGGGTAACGTCAACACTTGCGACACGTAGAAGACCCAGACCAGGATCGTCGCCGCTGCGACGGCGGCGGCCACCGATTCCCAGATACGCGCGAAGAACGACGTGTACGTGAGCCCGAGGCCGACGAGCAACATGGGGATGAACACCCCGAACCGCATGAGCGCGTCGAGCCGCTGGTCGGACAGCGCGAGGATGTACGGGCGTAGGAGCAGGCCCCACGCGACCCATAGGCCCATCCCCGCAAGGAAAGCGAAGCGGATGTTCCCCAGGTTGTGACGGAACCGGTAGGCCTGGAACGCCGACTCGAGGGTCGGGTCGCGGAATCGCAAGCGCAGCCGATCCAGACCGAACGGCCAGGGAGACCGCTCTTCGGCCGGCGTTGATGTCTCGAGCCTGTCCATCACGCCCTTCTTCGGTGCCCCCTCTGCACCGGCAATGATGACTGCTGAGGACCCGGCTTGTCAGCCGGAGAGCGCACGAGTGGCGGTTCGCGGTGTTCGCCAGCCCGAGGGTTGGGCGGGTGACTCCAGGGCGGTGGAGGCACCCAGCTCTCCCACCGGTTCGGGTCGATGCATCGCCTCCCATCCGCGGCAGCGGCCGGCCAGCGCACGTGGAGAGGGCGGGGGGTAGCCTCGCACACTGGCATGACGCTTACGCTGCTCGCGCTCGCTGTGGTCCTCGGGTTCCAGCTCTTCCGCGTCCTGTTCCCCCTCGCGTTCGACCTCTCGGAGACGGCCGGCTCGGTCAACGCCGGCCTGCTCGCGTTCGGGATCTTCCTCGCCGGGCCCCTGCTGGCCGCGCCGCTCCGACGCGCCCTCGGTGCTCGATGGGCCCTCAGCCTGGGGCTCCTCGGCGCGGCCGTCGTGCGGGCGGCGATCCAGCTCGCGCGGCCCGTTCCCCTGTGGCTCGCGGCGGTGGGCGTCGGATCCGTCCTGCTCGGCTGGACCGTGCTGCTCCACGAGATCCGGAGCGTCCGGCGGGACAACGCCACCGTGATCGTCGTGGGCCTCGTGCTCGGCATGTCGATCGACACGGCGCTTCGGGCCGTGTCGTGGTCGTGGGACCTCGCGTGGAAAGACGGCGCCGCGCCCATGCTCCTCACGCTCGCCCTGGTCGGAGCGATCCTTGGGCTCCTGCCCGCGGGGATCGGTGGGGTGCAACGCCGCAGCGCGGACGGGAGCTCGGGTCCGGCCGCGCCGGTGGGGGCCGTCACCCTCCTCCTACTCGGGCCGTTCCTCATGCTCGAAGTGCTCTTCCTGCAGTCCGGGGCGTTCGCCGCCTCGGCCTCGGGAGCTTCGCTGCCGGTTGCCACGGCGCTCGTCCTCCTCGGCGACGGGCTGGCGATCGCCGCGATCGGCCTGGCCAGCGGCAGGCGGGTCGGGCGGGTCGAGGTCCTCATCGCCGCCGCGCTCTTGATCGTCGCCTCGGCTCTCCTTCGGGGCGTGGAGGGGCCGGTCGTGGGACTCGCCGTGCTCGCCGGCCAGCCGTTCGCCGCCCTCCTGCTGTTCCTCGGTCTGTCGACCGGGCGGATGCGGCCAGACCCCTGGCGAACCTCGGCCGCGTTCGCGGGCGGGGTCCTCATGTTCCTGGTGCTCACGTTCCTGTACCAGGTCCACTACGATCTCCCGCTGCCGTTCCCGAACGCCGTGCTCCCGACGGTCGCGGCGCTGATCCTCTCGGCACCGGTCCTGCTGCCACGCCGTGCCTCGGACCTGCAGTCTTCCTCGACGTGGTGGGCCGCCGTCCCGCTCGTCCTGCTCGCCGTCCCTGCGACGCTCGCCCTCGCGCGCGCCGAGCCCCAGACCGAGCCGACCGAGACCCGCGGGCGGTTCCGACTCGTGAGCTACAACGTCCACATGGCCGTGAACACCCACGGCCAGGTCGACCCCGAGGCGATCGCGCGGGTGATCGACTCCGAGAACCCCGACGTGATCGTCCTCCAGGAGGTTGCCCGGGGGTGGGTGACGAACGGGATGATGGACGTGGCCGAGTGGCTGTCCGACCGGCTCGGCATGGCCTACGTGTTCGCGGGGGCCGCCGACGGGCAGTTCGGCAACGCGATCTTCTCTCGTCTGCCGATCCTCGAGCATCGGTCGGGGCTGCTGGGGCAGTTCGACGGGACCATGGAACGCGGGTACGTGTGGGCGGTGGTGGAGGTCGGCGGCTGCCGGGAGCCGGTGAACGTGATCGTGACCCACCTCCAGCACCGCGAGCAGGACACGCCCACACGCCTCCGGCAGATCGGCGTGCTCCTGGAGGCCTGGGGCGGTGCGAGCCCGGCGGTCATCGCCGGGGACATGAACAACCTCCCCGACAGCGAGGAGGTGGTGCGGTTCCTCCACGTCGGCCTGGTCTCGGCGCAGGACGAGGCCGGGCTCGGCAACCTGCCCACCTCGTGGCAGGACGACACGCGCATCGACTACATCTTCGCGACGGCTGATCTCGCGCTGTCCGGGTTCACGCGGCCATCCAGCCGAGCCTCCGACCACCTGCCGCTCGCCGTGACCGTGACCCCGGTGCGCGGAACGACCGGATGCGCGTGAGGCGGCGAACGGCGGTTCCGTGAGCCGTGCGGTCCCGGGTTGTCTTGCCTCTCGGAGCGACCCTGGATACCGTCGAGCGGTATGCGCGGAGGGACGCAGCAGGTGGGGGTCTGCCTCCGGTCCGTGGCGGCGATCTCGGCCCTGTGCGCGCTCCTCCCCACCTGCACCGGCGAACCGGAGCCTGACCTCCCCGACGTCGTGATCGGGTCGACACCGGAGAGCCCGGACGCGCCGATGGCCGAGCGGCCGGAGCTCCCGACCCACGTCGGCCGCCTCGCGGTGCTCGACGACCGCGGGAACCTCGTCACCGTCGACCCGGATGGGTCGGGCGCGGTCGTGCTCGCCGAGGCGATCGCAGGGCGGACCCGGGCGCAACAGCCGACGTGGTCGCCCGACGGCACCCGCCTCGCCTGGGTCGAGCTGGAGGCGGCCACCGAAGAGGAGGTCGTGGCGTCCCTGGTCACGTCGAGCGACGACGGGACGCAACGCACCCGGGCCGTCATGCCGTTCGCCCCGTTCTACCTGTCCTGGGACCCGACCTCCTCGCGGATCGCCTATCTGAGCCCGTCGTCGGACTCGGGGATCGAGCTCGGAATCGTGGACGTCGCCGGGGGAGGCGACGAGGCGGCGTCGCTGGACGGCGGCAGCCCCTTCTACCTTTCCTGGGATCCCCCCGGAGAGCAGCTGCTCGTGCACGTGGGGACCGACCGCCTGGAGCGCCTGGAGTTCGACGGCACGCTGACCACCGTGGAGGAGCGGCCGGGGACCTTCAGCGCGCCGGTGTGGACCGCCGACGGTCGGAGCCTCGTGTACGCGTCGCGGACCGGCGACCGGCAGCGTCTCGTGGTCCACGACGTGGGTGAGCGACGGGGACGGGGGGTCGTGTCCTTCGAGGGGGGCATCCGGTTCGTCGTCAGCCCCGATGGCGGTCGGATCGCGTTCCAGATCGTCGGGGGACCGGCGGAGGTCGAACCCCTCTCGGTCCTCGACCGGGAGACCGGAACGGTCGAGGCCGTGGACCCGGGCCCGACCCTCGCCTTCTTCTGGAGCCCCCGGGGCGACCGGCTGCTCTACCTGTACCCGGAGGCCGACGCGGACCGGGTCTGGGCGCGGTGGGGGGTCTGGGACGGCGAGACGACGTTCAGCACGCCCCGCTTCACTCCCACCCTCGTGTTCGTGCGCGACTACCTCCAGTTCTTCGAGCAGTACGCTCAGAGCATCCGCCTCTGGGCTCCCGACGGGAGCGCCTTCACCTACGCCGGGACGAGCGAGACCGGCGAACAGGGCATCTGGGTGCAGCCCGCGCGCGCCGATGCCGAGCCGGTCCTGGTCGCCGGCGGTGTCTTCGCCGCCTGGTCACCCGCCTGACGGATCGAGGGCCCGTCGCCATGGCGTCGAGGAGGTGCGGGGGAGGGCGGTCCGTGCTATCTATCGGCTGCGTCGGATGAAGGGAGGAGCGATGGGAGCCGGTGGGAAGCTGTCGCCGGACGGCGGCCGGGTGGAGAGCATGCCCGGTTTCGAGGGGCACTACCTCGACGTGGACGGCTACACGCTGGGGTTCGAATCGATCGATGAGGCGATGGACGCCACGCCGATGTACAAGGGGCTGCCCGACGACCTGTGCCAGAGCCACCATTGGGGGTACGTGATCTCGGGGCGGATGATCATGCACCGGCCCGAAGGTGACCTCGTGGTCGAGGCGGGCGAGGCCTACTACGTGGGGCCGGGACACACCGGCGAGACGGGGCTGCCGGGCACCAAGGTGATCGAGTTCAGCCCGACCGAGGAGTACCAGCGGACGATGGAGGTCATGGCCAAGAACATGGAGGCCATGGGCGGGTAGCCGAATCGCCTCACCTCTGTAGGCGGACCACGCGCGAACCTGTAGGCGGACCACGCGCGATCGATCGGGCGGCCACTTGGGCGGCCCGGTTCATCCCCTCGCGATGCTCTCGGCGAGATCGCGCATCGACACCATCCCCACCACCGCCTCGCCCTCCTGCACCGGGAGATGACGGAACCCACCGAACAGCATCTCGTTCAGCGCATCCCCCACCGACGTGTCCGGCCCGACCGTCACCGGGTCCCGGGACATCCATCGGGAGACTGGCGAGACCCTCGCCGCATCCGCGCTGGGGGACTCCATCAGCGCCCGGAGGAGGTCCCGCTCGGTGAAGATGCCCACCAGGGACCCGCCATCCAGGACCAGGACCGACCCGATCGCGCGCTTGGACATGCTGCTCACGGCCTCGGTCACGTTCACCATCGGGTCGACCGTGACCAGCTCCGTGCTCATGACCTCGCGGACCTCGGTCATCCCCTCACCTCGAGCGCTTGGGCCGCCACCGGCTTGGCCCGACTCTGCCGCGTTCGTCCGGCGATGTCCAGGCCGGGGATGCTCACCAGCGCCCGGGGCCGCCCTGCGGACGGTAGGAGCGTCGGGCCCTTCCCGGCGCCAGGCCGACCTTCGAGCAGCTCACGCCGCCGATCTGAGGACCGGCGGCACGATCTCCGTGCCACGCGTCTGGCGCGGTGACGTCCTGGCCGGGCGCCGTGGGGGTGGAGCCGGTCCGTGGTCTCGGGATAAGCTGCGGTCTTCCGGACCGAACGAGCTCGGCTGAGAGGAGGAGCCCGGATGCTCTCCTTCGGCGTCACGTTCATGCTGGATCCTCCGGCGTCCCGGGTGGTGGAATGGGCGAAGCTCGCCGAGGATCGGGGGTTCGACCACGTCTGGGCTTGGGATTCCCACGTCCTGTGGCAGGACATCTATCCGGTCTTCGCCTTGATCGCGGCGAACACGGGGCGCGTCAAGATCGGCCCCTGCGTGACGAACCCAGCGACGCGCGACATCACGGTCACGGCGAGCGCTCTCGCCACCCTGAACGAGATCTCCGGGGGCCGGATGGTGATGGGGATCGGCCGCGGCGACAGCGCGCGGCGAGTGATCGGCAAGCCTCCGGTCACCGTGGAGCGCCTCGAGCGAGCATGTCGGACGATCAAGGACCTGGCCGAGGGTCGAGAGGCCGACTGCGATGGCACGCCGACGCAGCTGAAGTGGGCGAACGGGGAGCTTCCCGTCTGGGTCGCCGCCTACGGTCCGAAGGCGCTGCGGTGCGCGGGCAGGGTGGCCGACGGTCTGATCATGCAGCTCGCCGACCCGTACATCATCCGGTGGTCGCTGCGGTACGTACGGGAGGGCGCCGAGCAGGCCGGACGTCGATTCGAGGACATCCAGATCATGAGCGCGGCCCCCGCCTACATCACCGACGACCTGGAGCACGCGAGAGCCCAGGTGCGCTGGTTCCCCGCGCTGGTCTCCAACCACGTCGTGGACCTCGTGAGTCGCTACAGCGACACGGACCTGCCGAAGGAGCTCACCGACTTCATCGCGGCCCGCGACCACTACGACTACTCGGACCACGGACGGACGGGCGCCGAGCATGCGGAGTTCGTGACCGATGAGGTGATCGACCGCTTCTGCGTGATCGGCACGGTCGACCAGTGCTTGGCCAAGCTGAAGGAACTCGAGGCGCTCGGCGTGCACCAGTTCAACATCTACTCGATGGTCGACGATCCCGCGGGGGTCATCGAGGGGTTCGGGAGGCATCTGATCCCGGCGTTCACCTGACGATCGTCCGGGGTCGGGCCGGAGGAGGTAGTCCGCAGATGGCGACGATCCGAGCGGCGCTGATCCAGTGCTACGCGAACATGCCCAAGGAAGAGGCGATCCAGAAGCACATCGAGCTGGTCGGCAAGGCCGCGGCCGAGGGTGCGAAGGTCACCGGTCTCCAGGAGATCTTCCACGGCCCGTACTTCCCCGCCGAGCAGGATCCCAAGTGGTACCGGACGGCCGAGCCCGAGGACGGCCCGACGCTGACCCGGATGCGGGAGGTCGCCAAGCAGCACGGCATGGTGCTGATCGTGCCCTGGTTCGAGGAGGCCCAGACCGGCGTCTACTACAACTCGGCCGCGGTGATCGAAGCCGACGGAACGCTGGTGGGCAAGTACCGCAAGACCCACATCCCCCACGTGGGCCCTTGCTTCTGGGAGAAGTTCTACTTCAAGCCCGGGAACCTCGGGTACCCGGTGTTCGACACCTCGGTCGGCAGGATCGGATTGATCATCTGCTACGACCGCCACTTCCCGGAGGTGGCACGCCAGGTCGGGCTGAAGGGCGCCGAGTTGGTGTTCAACCCCTCCGCGACCGTGGAGTCGCTGTCGAAGTACCTGTGGGAGCTCGAGCAACCGGCGCACGCCGTGGCGAACGGGTACTGGATCGCCGCCAGCAACCGCGTGGGCGTGGAGGAGCCGCTGTCCTCGGCCCGGTTCTACGGCTCCTCGTACTTCTGCGACCCGCGTGGACAGATCGTCGCGCAGGCCTCGGACTCCGAAGACGAGGCCCTCGTGGCGGACCTGGACCTGGACAAGATCCGAGAGGTGCGCGACACGTGGCAGTTCCTGCGGGACCGACGTCCCGAGACGTACGGCGAGCTCACGGAGCTGCTGCCATGAGGACGCTCATCGCGAACGGGACGGTCGTCACCGCGACCGACGCCACCAGGGCCGACGTCGTCATCGATGACGAGAAGGTCGTCGCGATCGGATTGGACCTGGCCGTGGAGGCGGACACGGTCATCGACGCGACGGGCCGGTACGTGATGCCGGGCGGTGTCGACCCCCACACGCACTTCGACCTCCCCTTCGGGGGGTCGTTCTGCTCCGACGACTTCGGCACCGGGACCCGGGCGGCCGCGTTCGGGGGGACGACGACGGTGATCGATTTCGCCGTCCAGGGGACGGGCGAGGGCCTGCGCCGGGGGCTCGACGTGTGGCACGAGAAGGCCCAGAAGGCGTGCACGGACTTCGGCTTCCACATGATCGTGAAGGAGGTCAACGACCAGGTCCTGAAGGAGATGGACGACCTCGTCGGCGAAGGGATCACCTCGTTCAAGCTCTTCATGGCCTACCCGGGTGTGTTCATGCTGGACGACGCCTCGATCTTCACCGCCATGCAGCGTGCCGCCTCGAGCGGCGCGTTGATCATGATGCACGCGGAGAACGGGGGTCCGATCGACGTGCTCGTCAGGCAGTACGTCGCCGAGGGGAAGACCGACCCCAAGTACCACGGGATGTCGCGCCCTGCCGCCATGGAGGGGGAAGCCGTCAACCGGGTCTTCAAGCTCGCCGAGCTGGCCGGCACGCCCGCCTACATCGTCCACCTCTCGTCCCGCGACGCGTTGAACGCGGTCCGCGAGGCGCGGGACAGGGGCCTCCCCGCGTATGCGGAGACCTGCCCCCAGTACCTGTACCTGTCCAACGACGACATGGCGCGCCCGGGGTTCGAGGGTGCGAAGTTCGTCTGCTCTCCGCCGCTGCGTCCGAAGGACCACCAGGAGGACCTGTGGGCCGGTCTGCGGCAGGACGACCTCCAGATCGTGGGGACCGACCACGCGCCGTTCAACTACGAGGGACAGAAGGAGCTCGGCCGCGGCGACTTCTCGAAGATCCCGAACGGCCTGCCGAGCGTCGAAGACCGGTTCACGCTGATCTTCCAGGGCGTGCACGAGGGGCGGATCGGCCTGAACCGGTTCGTGGAGCTCGTGGCGACGGCCCCCGCCAAGATGTTCGGTCTCTACCCTCGGAAGGGGACGATCGCTCCCGGCGCGGACGCGGACATCGTGGTGTTCGACCCGAACCACGAGCGGGTGATCTCGGCCGAGACCCATCACATGAACGTGGACTACTCGTGCTTCGAAGGGCTGGAAGTGACGGGCGTGCCCGAGATCGTGATCCAACGGGGTGCCGTCCTGGTGAGGGACGGCGAGTTCCACGGGAAGGAGGGCCAGGGTCGGTTCCTTCCACGGAGCCGGATGGGGCTGTGATCCGCCGAAGGAGAACACCATGAGCGCAGCGACCGTGCCCAGCTTCATCGCAGGGCGGTTCGAGGAGCCGGGATCGGAGGAGATCGATCCGATCTTCGATCCGGCCACCGGCGAGACGATCGCGCTCCTGCCCTACTCGTCGCCGC
Organism: uncultured Actinomycetes bacterium; assembly: GCA_964640085.1. Lineage (GTDB taxonomy): Bacteria > Actinomycetota > UBA4738 > UBA4738 > HRBIN12 > CAZXFA01. Next base: position 43,240 of record CAZXFA010000005.1, read on the forward strand.
CGGAGATCGACCGGGCGGTCCGGGCGGCCAAGGAGGCGTTCCCGGCCTGGGCGAACACACCCGCGCCCGACCGGGCACAGGTGATGTTCCGGTTCAAGGCCGTCCTCGAGGAGCGGTTCGAGGATCTGGCGCAGCTCGTCACTCGGGAGAACGGCAAGACGTTGCCCGAGTCCCGGGGAGAGGTCCGTCGGGCGATCGAGGTCGTAGAGCTCGCGTGCGGCGCGCCGACGCTCACGATGGGAACGAACCTGGACCAGATCGCCGAGGGCATCGACGAGGAGCTCGTGCGGTTCCCGGTGGGGGTGGTGGCCGGCATCACGCCGTTCAACTTCCCGCACATGGTGCCACTCTGGATGATCCCCCTCGCGATCGTGTGCGGGAACACGTTCGTGCTGAAGCCCTCGCAACGGACCCCACTGTCCGCCGTGCGGATCGCCGAGCTCCTCGTGGAGTCCGGACTGCCGGACGGAGTGTTCAACCTGGTGCATGGAGCCAAGGACACGGTCGACGCGCTGCTCGCTAATCCGGACGTCACGGCGGTATCGGTGGTCGGCTCCGTCGGGGTGGCCTCCTACATCTACGCGACGGCGGCCGCCCACGGGAAACGCGTGCAGGCGCTCGGTGGCGCGAAGAACCACCTCCTCGTGATGGACGACGCGGACCTGGACAGGACGGTCACCGCGCTCCTGTCCTCTGCCTTCGGCAACGCAGGGCAGCGCTGCCTGGCCGGCAGCGTGGCGGTCGGCGTGGGCACGGTGGGCGACGCGCTGGTCGCCGAGCTCGCCGACCAGGCGGGTCGCCTGAAGGTCGGCAACGGCACGGAGCCTGATACCGACATGGGCCCGGTGATCCGCGAGGAGCGTCGGAAGGAGCTGATCGGGTACATCGAGCGGAGCGAGGAGGACGGCGCCGAGGTGGCGATGGACGGACGCGGGGTCGGTCCGTCCGAGGGGTTCTTCCTCGGCCCCACGATCATCGATGGCGTCTCGCCGGAGCAGCAGCTTTGGAAGGACGAGCTGTTCGGACCGGTGCTCTCGGTGGTACGCGCCGCGGACCTGGACGAGGCGCTCGGCGTCCTCAACTCCAGCACGTACGGGAATGCAGCGTCGATCTTCACCACGTCGGGCGCGAACGCCCGGCAGTTCAAACGGCGGGCGGAGGCCGGCATGCTCGGCGTGAACATCGGGGTGGCGGCGCCGATGGCCTTCTTCCCCTTCGCGGGGTGGAAGAACTCGTTCTTCGGCGACCTCCACGCGACGGGGACCGACGGCGTCCGCTTCTACACCAGACCCAAAGTCATCACCTCCAGGTGGTGGCTCTCGGAGAAGCTCGATCACTCCAAGCCCGAGGGTCGGGGGCACTAGCACCTGTATCGGTACGGAGGCGTAGTCGGCAAGGAGCATCCGTCCGGAGATCCAGATCCCGCCGGCGTCGGGCGTCGCCCAGCTTGGTTCGGCTGGTCCGAGGGTTCGCGCTCAGGCGAGTGCGTAGAGGGCGCGCGGGCGGTCGCGACGGACGCGGATCCGTCCGTTGGACTCCAGCGCGAGGAGCGCGGCCTCGAGCCGGAGCGGGGTCAGGAACGGGCCACGGCCGAGCCGCATCTCCAGCTCGTCGAGGATCCGGTACGCGTCGACCTCACCGGTCCGAGCGAGCACGCGGGCGATCTCGGCCTTCAGCTCAGAGGTCTCCACCCGACCGAGGAAGGCGGTCGCGATCCGCCCCGAAACGGCACCCCATCCCTGGATGAGACGGGGACCAATCAGCAAGAAGAGCAGGCTCACCGGCAGGAAGATCAGCGACTCGCCGATCGTGTCGACGGTCCACGATCCGATGTTCGTGTCCACGCCGGCGGCCACGACGATCGGCTGGGCGAACCCCTGGAGCATGAGACCGAGGATGGACGCGGCGACCGCGAAGTCGAGGATCCCCAGCGGCAGGCGCAGCAGCAGGAAGCCCAGCTCGGCCCAGGTCCGCCGGCTCGCGACCAGCGCGCGGAGGCGTGCCCAGAACATGCCGGGCGCGTCGTCCCGACCGAGCGTCGGACTCGGCAGCCGCGCTTCCACCAGCGTCCACGCCAGGCGGCGCTCCAGCGTCGCGAGCACTCGCGCGACGAGCAGCGTGGCGACCAGGACGGGGATCCCGAGGATCGTGACGAACAGCCCGAGGCCCAGCGAGAGCCCGGTGACCACGACCACGAAGTCGAGGATCCCCATCGGGAGACCGAGCAGCAGGTAGAGGAGAGCCGCATAGGTCCCCCGCTCTCTGTAGGGGGAGAGCAGCCACCTCATCCCCGCTCGCCCGCCTCCCGAGCCTCTCGCTCCATCATGATCTCCTCGGGCGTCCGGACGAGGAAGGCGTAGACAGCGTGAGCCGCCAGGAAGATCCCCCATCCGAACAGCGGAAAGACGAACCACGGGAAGTCGACGTCGCCGAGCGCCCAGATCACCACGAGGAACAGCTGGCTCGTGACGAACACCGCGCCGTGGAGCCAGAACCACTGACGGCGGGCGATCCGCCTCGCCTCGCGCTCCCGCGCTGCCAGCTCGCCGAACTCATCCATCGCTCTCTCCTTCCTCCTGCTCCAGCGACCGCTCGATCTCCACACTCGCACGCTCGAGGATCGATGCGATCCGTTGCTGCTGAGCGGGGCGCGCCAGGCGGCGCCGCAGCGCCGAGCCCCCGGCGAACCGGTCGAGCAGCGACCCGACGGCCACACGTTGCTCGCCGCGCTCCGCTCGGGCCGTGAGCGAAGCCCAGCGGCTCTCCGCGCTCGCGCTCTCCGCTGCCCGGCGACCGGCCGCGGTGAGGGAGTAGACGCGGGTGCCATCCCGGTCGGCGGTCCGGAGGTGGCCACTCTCGACCAGCCCGAGCAGCGCCGGATAGATCGCACCCGGGCTCGGCCTCCACCCGCCTCCGACGCGGTCCCGCAGCTCCGTCATGATCGCGTAGCCGTGAGCCTCGCCGAGGGTCGCCAGCACGACGACGATCGCCTCCTTCAGCTCGCCCCGCCGGAAGATCCGCCCCATAACGTAACGTACGATATCGCCAAACGTAAGTTACGTCAAACTGGCGCCGGTGCGGTCGGAACTCGTTCCCCGATGCGTGCTGACAGCCGTGCCCGAGGCGTTTGCATCGGGCACGACGGCGGTGACAGACTCCCTCGGTGAGCGCCAACAGCCATGACGTCGTCGTGATCGGCGGCGGTCAGGCGGGGCTCTCGGTCGGCCACGAGCTGAGGCGGCGCGATGTCGACCACGTCATCCTCGAACGCGACCGGGTCGGCAGCATGTGGCGCGGGCTCTGGGATGGCTTCTGCATCAACACACCGAACTGGAGCCTCAGGCTGCCGGATCACCCCTACGATGGCGAAGAGCCCGACGGCTTCCTGAGCCGAGAGGGCATCGTCGCGTATCTCGAGGCGTATGCGGAGCGCGCCGCCGATACGGTCCGCGAGGGCGTCGAGGTCACCTCGGTGCGGCCGACAGATGATGGATTCGCGCTCGCCACCTCCGACGGCCCGATGTCGGCCGGCGCGGTCGTCGTGTGCGCCGGGGCGTACCAGGCGCCGCACCGCCCGCCCGGGGCAGCCGAGCTGCCGGCAGGCCTCTACGCGATCGATACGAGCTCGTACCGGAACCCATCGGCGCTGCCGAACGGGGCCGTCCTGGTCGTGGGGAACGGGCAGTCGGGTTGCCAGATCGCCGAGGAGCTCATCGAGGTCGGGCGTGAGGTGATCCTGTCGTGCGGCAGGGCGCCGTGGGCGCCGCGCAGGATCGGCGACCACGACGTCGTCTGGTGGGCGATCGAGACCGGGTTCCTCGACGGGACCGTCGAGTCCCTCCCCTCTCCGGCTGGGCGCCTCGCCGCCAACGTCACCGCGAGCGGCGTGGCCGGCGGCCACGATCTGCACGTCCGCTGGCTGCGTGCGAGGGGCGTGACCATCGTGGGACGGTTCCTCGGATGCGAGAACGGCCGGATCGACTTCGCCGACGATCTGGCCGAGACGGTCGCCTGGTCGGATGCCCGCTACCTGGACTTCCGGGGGCTCGTCTCGAAGCTGTGTGAGGAACGCGGGATCGAGGATCCGGCGCTCCCCGATCCCGAACCGTTGTTCGCCGACGCACCGGCGTCGATCCGGACGGACCGGCTCGGCGCCGTGATCTTCTCGGGTGGGTTCCGCCCGAACTTCGGGAACTGGGTGGAGGTGCCCGACGGTTTCGACGACATGGGCTTCCCGATCCAGCGCGACGGTGCGAGCTCGGCGGCCCCGGGCCTGTTCTTCGCGGGCGTGCACTTCCTGCGGACGCGGAAGTCCTCGCTGCTGTGCGGGGTGGGCGACGACGCGGCGATCGTGGCCGCGGGCGTCCGGGCGCATCTGGGTTGACGAGAGCCCCTCGGCGTCGACGTGTCTGGTCGAGAGCCGGGCGAACACGGGAGGGCCAGCCTGGGCAGTCCGGCAACTCGCGAGGTGCTGTTCGACGATGCCACCACCTCGCTTGGAGGGCTGAGACCCTACCCGAGAGGAGAGGCGGGCCGGAAGACTCCTGTCTCCGATGCGAGGGGCATGCTTGCAGCAAGCGTCGCCACCCTCAGATCGAGGTCGGGGCGGCGTAGCTCAACGGCATGTCCTTCACCGAGGACCGCAGCCACGTACCGGGCCGCCTTGTGGTGTGGGCCCTTCCAGCGGAACGTGAAGTCATGGGAGCCGACGGAGAACAACAGCAGCTCGCTCATACGAACATGCCCCCGCGTACCGTTACGCAGTAGTTGTCGGCCCCGGCGCCTCCCGCCTTGAGCGGTGCCCAGCCCCGGTCCGTCAGCTCGGGACGGGAGGGGGCGGCGGCGCGAGCGGCGGCGCCATCGGCCGCATCTCGCTCGGCCCGGGGCGCCTGGCGACCCAGAGCGCCCCGAGCCCGACGACCGTTGCCACCAACCAGGCGAGTCCACCGAGGAACGGAACCAGGGCGAGGAGCCGGAAGATGCCCCATCCGATCAGGAACGCGAGATACCGGGACGTGGGCTCGCTGACGATGAGCCGACCGAAGGCGAGCGTGCCGACCACGTACCCGATCGAGTACACGAGCGCGAGCGCGAGGAGGAGGAACAGCCCGAGCGGGATCCCCACGATCGTCACCAACAGCAGGCCAGCGACGATCGGGAGCAGGATGAACACCAGCAGGCCGAACCCGATCGTGGCCCCGAGGCGCGTTCGGAGCGCTCGGACGCTCGCCGGGTCGAGCCTGGGGACGAGGAGGAGCAGGATCAGCCCGAGCACGAGCGAGGACACCGTGTACGCGAGCCACCAGGCGAAACGACCGACGAACGTGACGTCGTAGAAGTCCCATCGGGTCGCGAGGTCGTCGACGCTGCCTCCCACGGTGGCCCCGTCCTCGATCTGCGGCTCCTCCAGGCTGATGACGTCTCCCCCCACCCGCGATCCCGAGCGCAGCACGACGGCACCGTTGAAGACGATCACGTCCTCGTCGACCGTGCCGGTGATCTCGGTCCTCCCGTTGAACACGACGAGCGACTCGGAGACCATCCCGTCGATCACAGCATCGCCGTTGAAGATGACCGCGGTCTGCACGGTCTCCCCTCGAGGTACCAGGAGACTTCCGGTGATGACGATCTGGTCGTCGGTGGACAGGCTGGCGTCCTGCGCGGCGGCTCCGGGAGCGACGGTCAGGACGCCGAGGAAGAGGATCGCCGCGACGCCGATCGATCTTCCCAACCACCGCATGCTGGCACTATCCACCCCACGCGGCACGACCGCAAACCGCCTGCGCGCTGGGCGCTTCCTCGGCGCTCTGCTCAGACCCGCTCGCTGGCCGGCATGCGGAGCTCCCTCGGAGATGCCAGCAGCTCCTCCTCAGGCGGGACCCGCCGCAGGTGCCAGAACCCGAGGATCGTCAGGATCGCCATCACGCCAGCGAGCCCGAACGCGACGATGCCGGCGAGGAGCGCGATCTGGCCGAACTTCCAGAACGCGTAGGCGTCCAGCAGGACACCTCGGAGCATCGTTCCGCGGAAGAGCGTGTCCCTCTGTGCGGCTAGCTCCGCATCGTCCGGGTTCTCGCGGGCGAGCTCGCTCACCTCGGAGTACGTCTTCCCCTCGGCGACACCTTCGAGGTGAACGGCGATGAAGTGATCCGCGTACGCCGCCGCCTGCTCCCCGTTCACGAGCTGCTGGCCGGCGTACTGGTTCAGGTACGGGCCGATCTGCGGGTCCGCGAGCGCTTCGCTCCCCTCCGGCGGGAAGAAGATCCTCTGTGCCGTGAGCCGGTCGTGGACGTTGCTGTCCGCGAACCGCCACGCCACCATCAGCAGCGACCCGGCGACGATCAGGACGATCGTGAGCATCAGGCCTCCCGCCGACATCAGCAGATCGAACGTACGACGGCGCATGACCCCTCCTTCCTCGCACGTCCGGGAGTCTCCTCCAGGACGCGGTGTATTTCATCGGACGCAAGGGTGACGTATCGGTGCACGCGCATCACAGGCCCTACGGCCCTCTTCCGCACGGGCCATCCGACCCAGCGCCGGGCAGGAGTAGGATCGCGGGTCATGGATCTGAGCGCGTTCCTCCCGGTCGCCTTGGTCGTCGTGGTGACACCCGGACCAGACATGGCGCTCGTCGCCAGGAACACCCTGACCGGGGGTCGCGTCTGCGGCCTCGCGACCTCGGCCGGGACGTGCTCGGGCCTGCTCGTGCACGGATTCGCCGCGACGCTCGGCCTGTCCGCGTTGCTCCTAGCGTCCTCGCGCGCCTTCACCGTCGTCAGGCTCGCCGGGGCCGCGTACCTCGTGTTCCTGGGTCTGCGCACCCTGGTTCGCGCGGGCCGCGACGAGGCAGCGGAGGCCGGAGTCGCGGTCGCCCGTCCCTGGTCCGCCTATTGCCAGGGCGTGACGACGAACGTGCTCAACCCGAAGGTGGCCCTGTTCTTCGTTTCGCTGCTCCCGCAGTTCATCGAGGCCGGGGACGGGTTCGTCTGGAGGCTGGTCGCGCTCGCCGGCCTGTTCATCGCGATGGGCCTGGTGTGGCTGACCGTCTACACGCTGCTGCTGCACGCCGTCGGGAGCTTCCTCCGCCGCGGAGCCGTTCGACGATCGATCGAGCGCGTCACCGGCGCCCTGTTGGTCGGCCTGGGCGTTCGCTTGGCCGTCGAGCGCACCTGAGGTCGAGGGAGGACGAGCGCGCCCGGGGAAGATGCAGCAGCTAGCCCTTCCTCATCTTCGCCCGGGCCTTGACGATCGTCCGGATCGTGAGCAGGAGGAAGACGGCGACGATCTGGCCGCCTAACACGATCCGGTTGAGGTCGACCGCGGGCCGCCAGGTCACCTCGTCTCCCCGGATGAGGAACGCCCCGACCGGTCGGGCGCTCATGCCGAACCCACTCCCGGACCCTCGGCCCTGTCCCCCCGGGCCCTCGCCACCCCCTCCGCCGGCGCCGCCTCGGACCCTGGCGACGGGGATCATCGTGGTGCCGTTCCTCTCGTAGGGCTCCCCGAAGACCCGTTTCACCGTGAGCGCATCGCGGGCTTGCGCGATGACGTCCTGGACCTCCATAGCTCCCTCCTTCCCCTCCCCCATCACAGCACGTTCCGGTTCGAGGCGTGATAGGACGCCGGACCAGCGCCATCCGGGACGACGAACCGCCGCCTCAGCGATCCTCGCGCACGATCCGGACGACCACCTCGGCCGCGGGAGCCCGACCGGAGCGCTTCGAGACCAGGCGCCGGACGAGGAGGGCCACGATCCCCGCCGCGATCAGGGATCCGATCAGGGTCTTGGCGGAACGGACCGGGCCGGGCAGGCGTTCCTCGAGCTCGCGGAGATCCAGCTCGAGCTGCCGCCGGACCTCGTCGATCTCGGTCACCTTGCGAGCTGCTGCTTGGCCCATCGGGCGTCCTCCTTCAGCGTCTCCTGCGTCTTCTCCGGCGCGGTGGGTGCGGTACGCATGGCTCGGCGACCGCCGAGCACGAGCCCGCCGGCGATCACGCCGAACACGCCGGCTACGATCAGGTTTGCGGCCCACCTCGGCAGCACCAGGTCGAGGGCTGCCGACCCCGAGGCCGCGATGAAGATCAGGGCGAAAAGCCCCATCAACGCGGCGGCCGCCATCATGCCGCCACCCTTCGCTCGGGCCGAGACGGCTTCGGTCATCTCGATCCTGGCGAGCTCCACGTGCTTGCGCACCAGGATGCGGGTGCCGTCGATCGCGGAGGCGATCACTGCGCCGAGCGGCCGTTTGGATCCGGGCGGCCGCGACCCGGCCTCGCGCGCGCCATCGGAGGCGCTCGGACCCGCGCCTCCGTTCCCTCCGATCCGATCGTTCATGGCCCGAACCTCCCTTCGCACGATGAGGTGACCACCCGAACCTATCGCAGCGCCCCCTTCATCCGCTGGCGGTCGGCCGTAGCCGGATCGCGAACCGGGACCCCTGGCCTAACGCGGGGAGCCCACGCTCCTGGTCTCGTGGGACCTTCGACCCTAGTGACGCGGCGTCCCCATGTGTCCCATGGGGACAGACGTCGGAGAAGGAGACAGCGATGACGCAAGGCGATCCTGCGCTCGAGACGGCGAAGAAGCACGCGAAGCGCGTTCGCGACTTCGCCTACCACCTGATGACCTTCCTCTTCGTGAGCGCGCTCCTCGTCATCATCGATCGGCGCGGCGCCGCCGGCGAGGACGCCATCCTCGGCCTCGACTGGGCCTACTCGGTGATCCTGTTCTGGGGTCTCGGCGTCGTGGGGCACGCGATCTCGGTGTTCCTCGGAAACTCGCGGATCGAGCGGAGGTACGGCGCCGGGGAGGCTGAGGGTCTTGGGCGCCGCTGAGGGCGGGGGGCGGCGCGGTTCGGCCGTGAAGCACCGTCGGATCGTCGTATCTCGCCGCGGTGGCCCGGACGTGCTGCGGGTGGTGGAGGAGGAGCTCCCCCGACCGAAAGCCGACGAGGTCCGCGTGAGGGTCCAGGCGGCCGGGGTCTCCGGCCTGGACCCGATGGTACGCGCCCATCGATTCCCGGGGTTCCCACGCGTCCCGTTCACGCCGGGCGTCGATGTCGTCGGCGTGGTGGACGCGGTGGGCGAGGGTGTGTCGACCGTGGAGGTCGGGCAGACCGTCGCGGCCCTGCTCGGCCAGCAGGGCGGCTATGCCGAGCACGTGTGCGTGCCCGCGGATCGTGCGGTGCCCGTCCCGAACGGCGTGGACCCCGCGCAGGCCGTCTGCGTGGTGGCGAACTACCTCACGGCTTCCGCGATGCTCCAACGGGCAGCCCAGGTGGCGAGCGGGGATCGCGTCCTGATCCAGGGCGCGGCCGGCGGCGTGGGCACCGCGCTCCTCGAGCTCGGAAGGATGGACGGGCTGGCGATGTACGGCACGGCGTCGCGACACAACCACGACCTCGTGTCCGCGCTCGGGGCGACGCCGATCGACTACCGGACCGAGGACGTCGTCGAGCGTATCCGGGAGCTCACCGGCGATGGGGTGGACGCCGTATTCGACCCCATCGGCGGCGCCCGGCAGATGTGGCGCTCGTACCGGACGCTCCGCAGGGGGGGCCGGCTCGTGTGGTTCGGAGTGGCCGCCGCGTCCAGGAACGGGGTGGGGGTCATCCCGCTCAGCCTGCTGACGCGCCTGGCCCTGTCGCTCATCCCAGACGGCAGGAAGGCTCCGATGCCACCGGCCGCCGACGAGCCCAGGAGCTGGTACCGCGAGACGCTGATCGAGCTCCTCGAGCTGGTGGCGGTGGGCAAGATCGAGCCGATCGTGGCGGAGCGCATCCCGTTGGCCGAAGCGGCTCGCGCCCACGAGCTCCTCGGGCGTGGCGGGCACGCGGGCAAGGTGGTCCTCATCACCGACGCCGGCTGAGACCAGCGTCGTGGCCGGGATCTGGGAACGCCACAGCGCTAGACCCAGATCAGCGCGACCGACGCCACCAGGAGAGCGGCGGGAGCGATGCTCACGGCGAGACGCTTCCGTTCGTCCTCGACGATCCGGCCGAGCGCGGCCCCGCCCGCCGCCCAGATAGACGACGACGGTCGCGATGTGGCTGGTCTCGACCGGATCCCACCCGATGGGCGGGGGCCGCGGGGCTCCGGCCCGGCCGGCGCCGCGGCCTGAGAACACATCCGGCGTCCCTACCGCTCGCGGTGCTCCTTGTTCATGTGGCGATCGAGCTCATCTTGATCCGAGGCTCGCTTCCCACAGTTCGGGCACTTGAGGCCCTCGTCCTTCTCATCCATCCGGGACACCTCCTCGATGTGCCTTCCAAGGCTCCGATGTGCCTTCCATGGCTTCCTACTCGCGACGGGGATCGCTCACCCCCCGATCGATCACACCGCCTCTTCGAGATCCTCCTTCCGCACCGTCCCCACGAGCCGGCCGTCCGAGGTGGTGACCAGCGCGGTCTGAAGATCGTGGCGTTCCATGAACCGGAGCATCTCGCGGGCCGTCACGTTCGGTCGGAACGTGCTGGGACCCGATGTCATCGCCTGTTCGATCGGCGCACCCGGATCGGCGTCCTCGAGATCCGACGCGTACGCCCGGCCGAGCACGACCTGGTCCCCGCTCACGACGACCGCCGTGGTCCACCCATCCTCTTCCAGACGGTCGCGGACGCCCTCGACGGTGTCGGAGAGCCCGGCGGTGGGGACGCCGCTCTGGGCGAGGCCCCCGAGACGCGGCTTCTCGGCCTCACGCCCTTCCATCGGGAGCCCCATCGCCGCCCAATCCGCCTTGCCGGCCGCGTAGTCCGACACATCGGTGAAGCCGAGCGCTTCGAGCCGCCACGCGGCTCGTGGGCTCATGTCTCACTGGTGGTCGTAGCAGTAGACGACCACCGGCCGGGATCGGTCCAACTCGGAGGCCGCCCGATCGATCCCGTCCAGGGGGACGTTGACCGCACCTGGCAGATGCTCCTCCTCGTACTCCTGCGCGGGGAGCACCTCGACCAGGGTGGCCCCCGCCTCGGCCAGCGCTCGGACCTCCTCTCGGTCAACGACGTTCGGCATGGTTCACCTCCGACATCCGCGTTCGGCCGGTCCCGCACACCGCCGGTGAAGGGCTCATCCCCCGTGCTCGTGGAGGACGGGGACCGACTCGCGGAGGACGAGGCGCACGTCGCGGGCGCAGAGCGCCTCGCGGCAGTCCTCGCGCTCGCAGAACGCGCAGGCGACGAGCAGGGCCCCGCAGGTGTTGCAGGTCAGCTCCATCGATGTGAGGTGTTCCCCCTCCGGGCGGGGGTCAAACCGCGGCCGGGCCTCGTGCTCGCCCACCGACGCAGCCGAACCGGCCGATCATCAGGCCCGGGGCAGGCCCAGCATCGGTCGGCTACCGACCCTGCTGAACGAAGTGCGTCTCGTCCGGCTCGGTGCCCTCGGGCCAGCCGGGATAGGTGTCGCCCGGGTACTCCCAGGGCGAGCCGTAGCACGCATGGGTCTCCGGGGTGGGGCGCGCATCCGTGCGGGGGTTCCGGTCGAAGTCGAAGACGTGCTCGAAGTTGTGGCTCGTGGCGATCCGACCCGTCAGATAGGGCAGGCCCCAGTTGTCCTCGATGAACCGCAGCGGGGCGCAGAGGTCGGCCCGCGCCTCGTCCACGTAGCCCCTCCCCGCGAAGGGCGAGACCACCAGGCACGGCACGCGGTACCCATAGCCGATGTGGTCGACGACCGGGGGCGCCACGTGGTCGTACAGGCCACCCCACATGTCCCAGGCCACGAAGATCGCGGTGTGCTCCCACGCCTCGCTCTCCATCACCGCGTCAAGGATGCCCGCCAGCCACTGTTGGGCGAAGCAGGTGCTCTCCGGAGGGTGGCCCGAGAGCTCGAACCGGGGGGTGACCCAGGTGACGGCCGGGAGCCGCTCGGCGCGGATGTCCTCCACGATCCGGTCGACGGGCCGGATGTGCTCGGGGCGCCACAGGTCGGTGTGGAAGACACCGGAGATGGCGTTCAGGGCGTTCCAGAAGTAGCCGCTCTGGTAGGGGCTCGCCGAGTAGTAGGCCCAGCTCACACCGATGCTCTCGAGCTGCTGCGGGACGCTGAGGTAGTCGAAGCACGTGTCGTGCTTGGTCACGTTGCCCCGCTCGTCCATCACGAGGACGAACACGTTCTCACCGACCGCGTCGCAGCCCCAGCTCTTGAACGTGCCGTGCTCGTCCTTCCGAGTCTGGATGTTCTCCGGGTTGTCGAACACCCCACCGGACTGGCCGGCGACGAAGAAGAAATGGTTCGGGTACGAGGGCCCACCGACCGAGCAGAAGAAGTCGTCGCACAGGACGTAGTCCCGCGCCAGCTGCCAGTAGACGGGGGCCTTCTCCTGGTCGTGCATCGTGTACGCCCACGGATCGCCGAACTGCCCGATCGCGAACCCGTCGTACGTGCCCCCGTTCACGCTGTTCAGGAAGGCGGCCCGGTCGTGGGGCAGGTCGCCCGGGAGCCAGTGCGGCGAGGGCGCGAGCGGCACCTCGAGGCCGAACTTCACCCCGGTCGTGGAGCCCCGCGCACCGGGGAACGATCCGAAGAGGTTGTCGAAGCTCCGGTTCTCCGGCATCACGTAGAGGACGCGCTTGATCGGCCAGCGGGTGTCGGTGGCCATCACCGATGCGCTCGCGCTGGGGGCGACCACGGAGCGCTTGCGTCCGCCACCCGTGCACGCGTACAGGGTGGCGCCGGCGATGGCGAACGCGGAGGTCCGGAGGAAGCGTCGTCGAGAGAAGAACGGGGAGTCGTCGTGGTCGGAGCGCTCGTACCCGGCTCCGGCCCCGTCGCGGGCAGCGGGAGCGTGCGGGGCCTGCACGTTCCCGACTCTACCAAGGCGGTCCGAGGGCACCGGCGGGGCGCGGGTGATCAGCTCGCGCGCTCGGTGCGGCGATCTGCGCGGCCGCGGCCGCCCGTGGTCTTCCCCCCGGAGCCGGGGCCGACGCCCGCGGGCGGCCGGATGGCGGGTACGAGGGCCCGAAGGAGCGCGTCCAAGCGCAGATCGATCGGCGGTCCGTCCGGCTGCACGGTGATCCGGGCGAGGTAGCCGCCCGACGTAGCGTCGGGTTCCGGCCCCAGGAGCAGCACCTCGACCGGGAACGCCTGTTCACCACTGCGAGCGGGCAGGCGCGTGACGTTCACGATCGGGCGGGCCATCATGGGTATCCTCGGACGCCGCGGGGCGGCCCTCGATAGGACGAAGGTCTCGTTCGGCCCCTTCCTCCGTTCGGTTCGAGGCGGACCCGCGGGGGGCCCGTGTTGAGGGGTCACCCCGGGAAAGCCGTGCGGTCCGGTCCTGCTCCCGGCTATCCGAGCAGGTAGCGCCGGCTGAGCGGCACGTCCGACACCGCATCCACGGCCAGTACCCGCCCGTCCAACGTCACCGTCCCGTCCGCGCGGTCGACCTCCACGGGGAGCACCGACGTGTTGCGCAGCAGCGACGCGCGGTCGACCCGGCGGGCCCCCTGGACGGCGACGAAGCGCCGGGAGCTGCCCAGGCGGCGCCCGATCCCCGCCTCGAGCGCCGCACGGGAGACGAAGGTGATCGATAACGGGGCCGCCGCCCGACCCAGCGCGCCCCAGTGGGGGGCGTACCGGACCGGCTCGGCCGACTCGACCGTCGCGTTCCCCGCCCCGAGCGCCCCCCAGGCGAAGTGCCCGGCCTTCAGGACCAGCTCCGGGTGCACGCCGAACCGGTTCGGCCTCCACAGCACGACGTCCGCCAGGCGACCCGGGACGAGCGAACCGACCTCGGCGGCGATCCCGTGGACCCGGGCCGGCTCCTCCGTGTACTTGGCCAGATATCGGAGGACGCGCGCGTTGTCCGCCTCCGGACGCTCCCCCGCCCACGCCTTCATCACGTGGGCGAGCTGCCAGGTGCGCCGGATCGTCTCGCCGATGCGGCCCATGCCCTGGGAGTCGCTGTTCACGATCGAGATCGCGCCCAGGTCGTGCAGCGGACCCTCGGCCGCCATCGTCGCCGGGTGGATCCGCTCCCGCGCAGCCTCGACGTCCTCGGGCACGGATGCCGAACCGCCGTGGACCGCCAGGATCATCTCCAGGTGCTCGGCCGCCGTGGCGCGCCCGAGCGGGATCGTCGGCGTGGTCGAGGAGCAGACGACGTTCGGCTCCCGCACCAGGCCGATCAGGTCGGGCACGTGCCCGCCGCCGGCACCCTCGACGTGGTAGGCGTGGACGACCCGTCCGGCGATCGCCTCGACGGTATCCTCGAGCTCGCACGATTCGTTCAGGCCGTCCGTGTGCAGGCACACCGCGACGTCGTGGGCCTCGGCCAGCCGAAGCGTCGCGTCCACGATCTCCGGATACGCTCCCCAGTCCTCGTGGATCTTCAGCCCGCAGGCGCCGGCCCCGATCACGCGCTCGACCTGGCCGAGGACGTCGGTTCGGGCGCTCGCCTGCAGGCCGAGGTTCACGGGCAGGTCCTCGAAGGCCCGGTAGGTCTCGTCCATCGTGTACGGCGGTTCCTCGAACCCCGCGGTGATCAGCGTCGTGATGCCGGCGGAGAGGGCCACCGGCACCAGCCGCGGCGTGATGAGGTGCACATGGCTGTCCACGCCCCCCGCCGTCGCAATCAGCCCGTAGCCGTTGACCGGCCACGTGTTCGGTCCGATCACGAGCTCCACGCCGTCTGCGATGTCGGGGCTGCCGGCACGGCCGACGCCGGCGATCCGTCCGTCCTTGATCCCGATGTTGGTCTTCCGCACGCCGAGGACGGGATCGATCACGACCACCCCGGCGATCAGCATGTCGAGCTCGCTCTCGACCGTGGCCCGGTCGAACTGCGCCATCCGGGAGCGGAAGTTCTTGGCGTATCCCCAGATCGGCTCGTCCCCGTAACCGACCTCGTCCTCCTCGATACGGACCCACAGGTCGGTGTCGCCCAGCCGGATCCGATCCCCGGTCGTCGGACCGAAGCGCTCGACGTACTCGTCGTGAGAGAGCTCAGCCATCGAGCCCCCCGTGGCCGCCCAGCCGCACGAGCACCACCTCCCGCTCCTCCCCCGGTATGAACCGGACCGACGCCCCGGCCGGCAGATCCAACCGGAACCCACGCGCGGCCTCGCGGTCGAACTCCAAACGCGGGTTCGTCCGCCAGAACGGGTAGTGGGAGGAGACCCGGACGACGCGGTCCGAACCGTTCTGCACCCGCAGCCGGATCCGCTCGCGTCCCGCGACGAGCTCGATGCGCACGCTCACCCCCACGGCCTCCGGAGCACGACGAGGCGGCTCCCTTCGTCGAGCAGCACCTCGAGCCGGATCTCGTCCACCAGCTCGGCCACGCCCGGCATCAGCTGGTCCGGGCGAAGGGCGCGGCGACCGGCCTCGATCACCTCCTCGAAGGAGGCCCCGCCCCGAGCGGCCAGGTGCATCTCGTCGCACGCGAGCGCCGTGGCCTCGGGGGCGTTCAGCTTCAGACCGCGGTCCAGCACCCGCCGCGCGAGCTCGGCGGCCGCGAAGACCCGGAGGCGATCCTCCTCGGTCGGCCCAAGGTACATCTCAGGCGGGCACCGGGGTCCCGGCGGGGACCTGCTGGGTGATGCAGTGCGGGCCACCGCCCCCGTAGGAGATGCAGTCGCCGGGGACCGGGACGATCTCGCGGTCGGGGAAGACCTTGGCGAGCCGCTCGAGCGCCTGCTCGTCCTCGGGACGCCCGGCGATCGGCGCGATCACCCCGCCGTTGGGCAGGTAGATGTTCAGGTACGCGATCCGTCCCGGGGGCGTCGTCTCGAAGGGGATCACCTCGAACGCGCGACCGCGCGCGTCGCGTGCCCGCGCCAGGCGCACGAGGTTGTCGTGCCCGCTCCCGTGGTCCGGGTCGGAGGGGTCCTCGGGAGCCAGGAGCACCACCGTCGCCGGCGCCACGTACTGGGCGATGCCATCGACGTGGCCATCGGTGTCCCGGTCGGTCGAGTGCCCGAGGCCCAGCCACACGACGGTCTCGAGGCCGAGGTACTCGCGGAGCCCCCGCTCGATCTGCTCCCGGGACATCGAGGGGTTCCGGTTCGGGTGCAGCAGGCACTGCTCCGTGGCGATCAGGGTGCCCTCGCCGTCCACGAAGAACGAACCGCCCTCGAGCACGAACGGGGCCTCGTAGCGGCGCACCCCGAGATGGGCGGCGACGTGTCGGGGGACCTCGGCATCCCTGTCGAAGGGAAGGAACTTCCCTCCCCACGAGTTGAACCGGAAGTGGACCAGCGCCACCTGGCCCGAGCCGTCGCGCACGAAGATCGGGCCGTTGTCCCGCATCCACGAGTCGTCGATCGGGAGCGGAAGGATCTCGATGCCCTCGCCGCAGTACCGCCGGGCCTCCGCCTCCTGCTCGGGGTCGCAGACCATGGTCACGGGCTCGAAGGCGGCGATCGCGTTCGCCACGGCGGCGTAGTCGCGCTTCGCCTCGTCGAACCGGTCGGCCCAGAGGTCGCGGCGGGTCACGGTCGGCCACTCCATCAGACACGATGCATGCGGCTCCCACTCGGCCGGCATCCGGAACCCGTCCTCGCTGGGGGTGGGATAGCCTCGTTCCTCCATGTCTCAGCTCCTTCCGGCTGCCGGACAACCATACGGCGTCATCTCACGGGCTCCGCGTCCATGAGGCGCGACGACCGCATCAGAGGATCCAGCCAGTCTCGTAATCCATCCCCCACGAGGTTGAACCCCAGCGCGGTGGACGCGAGGGTCAGCCCGGGGAACGCGGCGTACCACCACGCGTCCGGCTGATAGGGGAGCGATGCGAGGATCGTCGAGCCCCACTCAGGGGCGGGCGGCTGAGCCCCAAGCCCCAGGAACGATAGGCCGGCCGTGGAGAGCATGACGTAGCCAACGTCCATCGTCGCTTGGACGAAGAGGATGGGGGCAACGTTCGGGAGGAGGGTCCGGAACATGAGTCGAGTCCGGCTCGCCCCCATCGTCCGGGCGGCGAGGATGAACTCGCGCTCTCGTAGGCTCAGGACCTGTCCTCGGGCGATGCGCGCGTACCAGGGCCAGTACACCGTGGCGAGTGCCACCATCGTGGTCTGGAGGCTCGCGCCCAGCGTGAAGGTGATCGCCGCGGCGAGGATCAGGGCGGGGAACGCCAGGAACAGGTCCGTGAGGCGCATCAGGATCTCGTCCACGATGCCGCCCGCGATCCCGGCCGCGAGCCCTACCACGATCCCCACAACGAGGGCGACCGCGAGGACGATCAAAGCAACCTCGACGGCGATGTGGGTGCCAGCAAGGACGCGGGAGAAGAGGTCGCGTCCGAGGTGGTCTGTTCCCATGAGATGAGATGCCGAGGGCGCCTCGAGCCGGTCGGCCAGGTTCGGTGCGAGCGGATCGTACGGCGTGAACCGGATGTCCAGGAGGTCGGCGCCCAGGCCGACGACCGAGAGCACGAGCGTGATGGCGACGATGGTTCCGCCGAGGAGGTTCAGCGGGGAAGCTCGCAGGAAGCGTCCCACGAGCCGAATCCTGCGCCAGCGCGACATCCCAGCGACGTCCGGAGCTGCCATCACGCAAGCCTCACGCGCGGATCGAGATACGCGTACGCGAGATCTACGATCAGGTTGACCAGCACGTATCCGACCGTGACGACGATCGTCACCCCCATGATCGCGTTGTAGTCGGAGGATGAGATGGCCTCCGCCATGTACCGGCCCAAGCCAGGCCAGGCGAAGATCGACTCCACGAGCACCGTGCCTGAGAGGAGCAGTCCGAACTCCAACCCGATGATCGTGGCGACAGGGAGCAGCGCGTTGCGAAGTGCATGCCGGCGGTAGATGCGCCAGGGGCTGAGGCCCTTCGCGCGGGCGCTCCTGATGTAGTCCTGCCCGAGCACGTCGAGCATCGAGGTCCGCACGACCCGCGCCACCAAGCCCATCTCGGCGAGCGCCAGGGCGGTCACCGGCAGGATCAGGTGGGACACCGCCTGGACGAACAGATCGATTCTGCCGGCGAGCAAGGAATCGATCGTGTACAGGCCGGTCACGGTGGGAGGCGGAAGCACGCCTGTATCCAGCCGCCCGCCGAATGGGAGGATCCCGAGAGATGAGAAGAACGCGAACTGCAGAAGGAGCGCGACCCAGAAGTTCGGAAGCGATAGCCCACCGATGGCGACGAGCCTCCCGCCGACGTCGCTCGCGCGGCCCCGTCGGATCGCCGCCACCACTCCGATCACAAGTCCCAGCACCGACCCGACGATGAGCGAGCACAAGATGAGCTCCAGCGTCGCCGGGACGAAGGTGGCGAGGTCGCGCGTCACCGTTCGCCGGGTCACGAGCGACGTGCCGAGGTCACCCCGGGCCAACGCGCTCATGTAGCTCGAGTACTGCTCCCAGAGGGGACGGTCCAAGCCTCGCTCCGCGCGGATCTCCTCGACCGCTTCGCTGCTCGCCCGAGGACCAGCGAGTAGACGCGCGGGATCGGACGGCACCACCCGGGCCAGGAAGAAGGTCAGGACCGTGACGCCGAGGAGCACGAGGATCACGAAGGCGAGGCGTCGGATCAGGTACGCGGCCATCGTGAGCCGAGCTTCGTGGCCGTGGACCTAGCCCTCGGTCCTGTGCAGTTGGTACATGTCCAGCGTGAGAACGTAGACGGGGTTCAGGACCAACCCTCCGATATCGCTGCGCACATAGAGGTGCGTCGGTTCCTGTGCGACCGGGATCCAGGGAGGATCTTCGAGCGCGAGGATCTCCTGCAGACGGGACGACATCCGCACGAGGTCCGCATCGATCGGCGCGTTCCACATGGCGTCGATCAACCCGTCCGCCTCCTCGTTCGAGTAGAGGCCCGCGTTGCCGCCCGCCGACCCCGCTGCGTCGGTGTGATAGAGCACCCAGGCCCAATCGAACGGGTGGTTGAAGTTGGGCCACCACGAGAAGAAGTACATGTTCGGCCGCTGCTCCGGAGGCGCGTCGCTGAAGAAGTCGGCGACGAACGCGCTGAAGGAACGTTCGACCAGGCGCAAGCTGATCCCGATCTCGGCGAGAGAGGCCTGAAGGAGCTCCCCGACGTCGTCCCCGAACCCCGTGAAGTACTCGTAGGTCAGCTCGGTCCCTTCGGACACGCCAGCAGCATCGAGCAGTTGCCTGGCCTTCTGGAGATCGTAGGCCGGTGCCTGGATGGAAGTGTCGGCGGTGGTCAGGAGATCCGGGAACACCCCATGAGGCTCGTCGAGGGTACCCTGCATCACGCCCTCGAGGTAGCCCTGCCGGTCGAAGGCATGGTTCAGAGCCAGCCTCGCCCGGGGGTCCGCCAGGGGTCCGTAGTCCCCGAGCGCGACGAACTCCATCACGAGCGTCGGGGCGTTCGTGACCACGAAACGGGGGTCCTGACCGAGCTCGATCGTGTCGTCGGCGGTCCCGGGCCACACGATGTCGGCCTCGCCCTGCTCGAGGAGCTGTCGGCGTGTGCTGGACTCGGGGATGGTCCGCGTGATGACACGGTCGAAGTGGTCGCCGGACCACCCTCCCCAGTAGGCGGGGAACCGCTCGAAGACGATCTCCTGCCCCGGATCGTTGCGCGTGACCATGTAGGGCCCGGTCCCGACCGGGTTCGCCTGCAGCCACTCGTGCCCCTGGTCGTTCGGACCCTCCGAGTGCTCCCTGGCCGCCGCAGGGCTCGGGATCCAGAACCCGTACTGGCCCGCCGCCTCGATGTCGAAGAACGGCCGCGGGTAGGGGAAGGAGAACCGCAAGGTCAGCGGGTCCTCCACCGTCATCTGCTGATCGGGGTCGTCGAACGCCCAGACGTAGCCGAGGCCACCCTTCTGAGTCGCGGTGCGGATGATCGCGTCCTTGACAGCGTTCGCATCGCAATCCGTGCCGTCCTGGAACATCACACCCTGGCGGAGCCGAGCGGTCCACGCGGTCGTGTCGTCGTTCGGCTCGAGGCTCTCGGCGAGCCACGGGACCGTCTCGCTGGTGGACTCACCATCCAGCTTCACGAGCGTGTCGTAGACGGGCAGGAGCCCGAATGCCCACTCGACGTTCGTGGCCGGATCCAGGTTCTCCACGGCCGCGTCGACCGCGACGACGAGCGTGTCGGGGTCTCCGCTTGCTGCGGGTGGCGGCGCGCTCGTCTCCGTCGCCGGTCCCTCGGGTTCTCGGGTACATGCTGCGAGCGCCACCCCACCGAGACCCAGAGCGGCCCCGGCGAGGAAGCGGCGTCGAGTCAGCCGGCTCTGGAGCATCCAGGCGGCGTTACCGTGCCGCATAGCCCACCTCACCCCTCTGCAAGGATCGAGCACGGACATCCGCATATCGCATATCGCGCGGGACCCGAACGGCGTTTAGAATCCGGTTCGAACTCTAAGGAGGAGGTCGATCGCCTGTCAAGGAACCGCGGCGGCGCGCTTCCGGCGAGCCTTCGGGACACGCACACCGAGCTCCCTGACCGCCGTCTCAAGGCAGGCATCGAGCAAACGGCGTGTGTCCATGCCGTCGATGCCGGCGACGACCTTGATCGCGAGCCCGTCCATCATCGCCCCGTACCGGTTGGCGAAGTCATGCGGGTCGATCTCGGGGGAGAACTCCCCAGCTTCCTGACCGGATCGGATCAGGTCCACCAACGTCTCCACCCACCGTCGGTCGAGGTCCGCGTGGCCTCGTCCGATGCGTTCGTCGTGGGGAGACAGGGACCACACCTCGAGCCACAGGATCCACCCCGGATCGCTGGAACCGGTGGGAGCCGCGAGCTCGGTCAGGCAGACGAAGCGCTGGGAATAGGACGGGAGTCGCTCGAACTCCTCCTCGGCTCGGCGGAGCAGAAGATCCTCGCTCCGTCGGAGGAGCTCCATCAAGAGGTCGTCCTTGGACTCGAAGTAGTAGAGGATATGCCCTGGGCTCATGCCGGCCCGCTCGGCGATGTCGCTCATCCTCGTGTTCGCGAGACCCCGCTCCACGATGACGTCCAGGGCCGCGTCCAGCACGCCCTCGCGGCGCTTCTGCCTTTCGCCTCGACGCTTGGCCATCCGTCCCCACGCGGTGTCGTTTCCGAAGACGCAGTCTACGTGCCCAGTCATCGTCGGGACCAGCGACGGTCCATGCATCGCGATGCCGAAGGCGTAGGACCGGGATGAACGTGCTCGAGGTCCGCGACCTGGCCGTGCGGTTCCGGGACGGCGCCAGGACGGTTCACGCCGTCAACGGGGTGTCCTTCGATCTGGCGGAGGGAGCGACCCTGGGTTTGGTCGGCGAATCCGGCTGCGGCAAGAGCGTCACGAGTCTCGCGGTGATGGGGTTGCTGCCCGCAGGAGGGTCGGTGGAACGGGGGGAGGTCCGTTTGGCTGGACGGGACCTGCTCACCCTCTCCGAGCGAGAGATGCGGTCCGTACGGGGCAAGGAGCTGGCGATGGTGTTCCAGGATCCGATGACCAGCCTCAACCCCGTCCTGAACATCGAGGAGCAGATCGTGGAGACGATCCTCGCACACGAGCGGCCCTCCAAGGTGGCCGCTCGGCAGCGCGCGATCCAGCTCCTCGGCGAGGTCGGCATCCCCGATCCAGGGGGAGCGCTCCGCCGGTTCCCGCACGAGTTCAGCGGCGGGATGCGCCAGAGGGTCATGATCGCGACAGCCCTGGCGCTCGATCCCAAGGTCCTGATCGCGGACGAGCCGACGACCGCGCTCGACGTCACGATCCAGGCCCAGATCCTGGACCTCATGCGACGGCTCACGCGTGAGTCGGGGACCGCCAAGATCCTCATCACGCACGACCTCGGCGTCGTGGCGGGCGTCGCCGAAGAGGTGGCGGTGATGTATGCGGGGTTCATCGTGGAGCACGCGGCCGTCCGAGAGCTGTTCGCCTGGCCCCGCCATCCCTACACGGTCGGGCTGCTCCGGTCGCTCCCCCGTCCCGATGTTCGTCTCGAGGCCCTCACACCGATCGAGGGCGCACCGCCGCATCAGCTCCAGCCTCCCCTCGGATGTCCGTTCGCGCCCCGCTGCGCCTGGCGCCTCGATGTCTGCCGGTCGCAGATGCCGCCCCTCGTCGATCAGGGCGCGGTGGACCGCACGGAGCGAGCCGAGGGTGCAGGACACCTCGTCGCATGCCACAACCCGGTCGATCGAGCCGAGGTGCGGGAAGGGCGGCCGCTGCGGGTGGGGTTCGTGCCGGCTCAGCCCCCGGCCTCGGACCCGGACGACGGGACGGGGTCATCTCGGTGAGCCGGGCGCCCGATCCGGGGCACGAACCGTTTCGGGAGGCGGGGGGGGAGGTGGGGCCCCCGATCGTGCAGATCCGCGACCTGAAGGTGCACTTCCCGGTCACGAAAGGCGCGATCTTCCGCCGACGCGTCGGTACCGTCAGGGCGGTCGACGGCGTGGACCTGACGATCAGGGCCAGGGAGGCGGTGGGACTCGTCGGGGAGTCCGGGAGCGGCAAGACGACGCTGGGGCGCACGATCCTGCAGATCTACGAGCCCGTCGGCGGCTGGATCCAGCTCGGCGACGCAGCGGTGTCGAGCCTGAGAGGGATCGAGCTCAGGCGGATGCGCCGCCGGATGCAGATGATCTTCCAGGACCCTTATTCATCGCTCCATCCACGGATGACGGTGGAGGGGATCGTGGCGGAGCCGCTCGAGATCCACCGGCTGGGGACCCGGGACGAACGGCGCGGCCGGGTGGCGGAGCTTCTCTCGCTAGTCGGTCTCTCACACGAGCACGCAGGTCGATACCCGCACCAGCTCAGTGGCGGTGAGCGGCAGCGCGTCGGGATCGCCAGAGCGCTGGCCCTGAACCCCGAGCTGGTGGTGGCGGACGAACCGGTCAGCTCCCTCGATGTCTCGATCCAGGCGCAGATCGTGAACCTGTTGAGGAGCCTTCAGGACGAGCTAGGCCTCGCGTACCTCTTCATCGCCCACGACCTCGCCGTCGTCCGTCAGATCGCTCACCGGGTGGGCGTGATGTACCTGGGCCGGATCGTGGAGCTCGGCTCGACCGACCAGGTCTTCGTGGATCCCTCGCACCCGTACACCGTGGCGTTGCTGTCGGCGATCCCCGTCCCGGACCCCGCGGTCGAGGCGCTCCGGGAACGCATCGTCCTGCGGGGGGACCTACCCGACCCTGCCTCCCCGCCGTCGGGTTGTCGTTTCCGCACCCGCTGCTGGCTCCGGGAGCGACTGGGCGGGCCTGAGGAGTGCGAGCGCGAGGATCCGAGGGCACAGGCGTTACACCCAGGCCATCTCGTCGCCTGCCACTTCGCCTCTGAGACCGCCGCCGAAGCCGAAGCCGTGCTGGGTCGATGGGCGGGGACGCACGAGGCGACGCGTGTGGAACCATCACCGCGCGCGGACGGGGTCGACCTGCTGGAACCGCCGAGCCCCGAGAGACACGGGGAGGAAGAGAGCCAACGTGAGTGAGGGAGAGCTGACCGGCCAGGTGACGATCGTCACCGGGGCGGCTCAAGGGATCGGTCGGTGCATCGCCGAGTTCATGGCGAACGATGGCGCCGCGGTCTTGTTGGCCGACATCCAGCATGAGCGGGTCCAGAAGGAAGCTCTCGCTCTGCGTGATCTGGGGCTCCGTGCGGAGGCCGTCTCCGTCGACGTCCGGGACCCGGGCAGCACCCGAGAGATGGCCGAGGCGGCGCTCGATCTGTTCGGGAAGGTGGACGTGCTCGTCAACAACGCAGGCTTGGACGCGCCACCTGGCGCGCCTACCGAGATGACCGAGCAGCACTGGCACGACGTGATCGAGACGAACCTGAGTGGCGCATGGTGGTGCACGCGTGCGGTCCTGCCGGGGATGATGAACCGCCGCTCGGGCCGGGTCATCTTCATCAGCTCGGGGAGCGCCCGGATCGGGCAGGTGGATATCTCCCCCGCCTACAACGCGAGCAAGGCCGGGCTGATCGGGCTCACGGTCGGGCTCTCGGCGCATCTCGAGTCCCATGGGATCCTCGTGAACGCGATCACGCCTGGCCCCACCGGAACCGGCCAGCCGATGACCACCGAAGAGCGCGACGAGCACGAGCGGCGCTTCCCCCTCGGCATCGTCGGTCCGGAACCGGTCGCCCACGCCTGCCTGTACCTCGCCCGGGAGAGCGGTGACTGGGTGAGCGGCGCAGTCCTCAACGTGAGTGGAGGTTGGTGGAGAGGCCTGTAGCGGAAGGGATGAGGAGGCGGCGGGAACCATGGTCCATGCTCCGATGAGCTCCCCTTATGTGTGGCCAAGGGGCAGCCGGGCAGCGGTGGCCGTGACCTTCGATGTCGACGCGGAGAGCGGAGTCCTGGGCGAGACGCCGGAGGCCGCGAACCGGCTGAGCGTGATGACGCATCAGGCGTACGGGCCGCGAGCCGGGGTTCCGCGTCTGCTGGGGATCTTGGAGCGGCTCGGGATCCGCGGCACGTTCTTCGTCCCCGGCCTGACCGCGGAGACACACCCCGACGCGATCCGAGCGGTCCGCGATTCGGGCCACGAGATCGCGCACCACGGGTACGCGCATGAACGGGTGACCCGGCTGAGCGAGGAGATGGAGGAGCGAGTCCTCCTGCGGGGCCTCGAAGCTCTCGATCGTGTCGTCGGCATCCGCCCGGCAGGATGGCGGGCGCCCATGTGGGAAACGAGCTACCGAACCCCCGAGATCCTCCTTCGACACGGGTTCCGCTGGGACTCGAGTCTGATGGACGCGGACCGGCCCTACGTCCTGGCGACCGGGGATATCGGCGGAAGGACGCTAATCGAGATCCCGATCCACTGGGGGCTCGACGATGGCGAGCAGTACGCATGGCTTCCCGACATCTGGGAAGCCGCGACGATCGAGAGCCCGGCAAAGGTGCTCGAGATGTGGACGCAGGAGTTCGAGGCCGTGCTCGCCGAGGGCGGGTGCCTGGTCCTGACGATCCACCCTTTCCTGTCTGGAAGGCCCTCGCGAGCCCGGGGACTGGAGCGCTTGCTGGAGCGGATCGTCGGCACCTCGGACGTCTGGGTCGCGACGGCGAGCGAGATCGCCGAGCACGTGTCCTCCCTGGACCTCCCAGCGGTCTCGCACGCCCAGCCGGTCGTCCGCGCCATCGAGGGACCGGGGCCATGAGCGCCGGCCGGGGATCTCGTGCGGCGCGGCGGTCGCTGGTGCTGGTGGATGGCGACGTGTATACCGCGGACGAGACCGGCACCAGGGCGCGCGCCGTGGCGATGGGCGACGGACGGATCCTCGCCGTGGGGAACGACGAGGAGGTGGTGTCGGTAGTCCCCGACGCCCGGCGGATCGACGTCGGGGGGAGGACGATCGTGCCCGGCTTCATCGATGCACACAACCATTTCCTGGCCACCGGGGAGTCGCTCGGTTCGGTCGACGTCCGCTTCCCTCGCGTGGCCTCGGTCGACGATCTCGTGGAGGCGATCGAGGAAGCGGCGTCCGCCACCCCCGCCGACCGCTGGGTCACGGCATTCGGGTTCGACCACGCCAAGTACGAGCGGGAGCCGACCCGCTGGGATCTCGATCGGGCGACGACCGAGCATCCCGTGCTCGTCCACCATGTGTCCGGACACCACGCGCTCGCGAACTCCCGGGCGGTGGCCGAGCGGGCGGTGAACGAGGCAACGCCGGACCCACCCGGCGGTCGGCTCGTGCGTGATGCGGCCGGAAGGCCGACGGGGCTCTTCCTCGACGCCGCGATGGCGCTCGTGCAGCCGATCGCCGTCGACATCGGCTCCCACGGCCCGAACTTCCACACCGCGTCGGCGCTGGAGGACCGGGTCGAGGCCGTGGAGCGAGCCGGACGCGCGTTCCTCGAGGCCGGGCTGGTCACCGTGTGCGACGCGCAGGTGACCAGCCGCGAGCTCGAGGCCTACCAGGTGGCGTGCCGGACCGGCAGGTTGCCGGTCCGCACCGTCTGCATGCCGCTCTCGCACCAGCTGGATGCGTTCGCGGAGATCGGGTTGCACGGATCGTTCGGGAACGATCGCCTCTCCATCGGGCCCATGAAGCTGTACGCGGACGGTTCGCTCATCGGCGGCACGGCCTGCTTCTCGGAACCCTACGGTGTGCGGGGTGAGTTCGAGGGCTCGCTCTACCATCGGCCGGAGGAGTTGCAGGAGTTGATCCTCCGCGCGCACCGGCTCGGATGGCGCATCGGCGTGCACACGCAGGGGGACCTTGCGATGGGGCTGGTCATCGACGCGTTCGAGGAAGCGCAGCTCCGGTGGCCTCGCGAGGATCCGAGGTTCCGGGTCGAGCACGCCGGCTACCCGACGTCGGACCAGATCGTCCGGCTGGCCGAGCTCGGCGTGGTGACCGTGAACCAGCCTCGATACCTGCACGACAGCGGCGACGAGTTCCTGGCCCGACTCGGCGACCGTGCCCACCGTCTGCAGCCGCTCAGGGAGGAGCTGGCGGCGGGCGTGAGGGTGGTCCTGAGCAGCGACTCGGACGTCGCGAGCTACCGGCCCCTCGACACGATCGCTTCCGCGGTGCGCCGCAGGACGATCGCCGATCGAGCGATCGGGGACGACCAGGCACTCACGGTCGAGGAGGCCATCCGGTGCCATACGTTGGCTGCAGCGTTCGCGATCGGCGCCGAAGAGCGTTTGGGCTCGCTCGAGCCCAGGAAGCTGGCCGATGTCGTCGTCCTCGACGGCGATCTCCTCGGAGCACCGCACGAGCGGATCGAGGATCTCCGCGTCTGGATGACGATCCTCGGAGGGGAGGTCGTCCACGACGTCACGAGGGGCGAAGGAGTGAGGGTCTGAAATGAGGAGAGATCGGGTTCGGGCCGAGAAGCACCAGCCAGCCGGAGCGCGGAGATGAGCGGTCGGCACACGGAGGCGGACGCGACATCCCAGGTGCGAGAGGTGTACGAGCGGTTGATGAACGCGTTCGCGCAAGCGGATACGGATCGGTACTTCGAGTGCTTCCACGAGCGCGCGTCCTTCGTGTTCCCCGGCGAGGAGGTCCTGGACTCTCGTTCCGCGTATCACGCGGCGTGGTTGCAGTGGCAACGGGAGGGTCAACGATTCACGGACGTCGTGGCGACGGATGTTCGCATCCGCGTGTTCGGGTCGACGGCCATCCTCACGCATCGTATCCAGACGACCGTGGAGGCCCAGGGGGAAACGAGCGTGGACCGGGAGCGAGAATCCATCGTCTTCTCTGAGATCGGCGGCCGTTGGGTCGCCATCCACGAGCATCTGTCGCCCGACAGGACATAGCGTGCTTCGCTGAGCTTCCAGGCAGGACACCGAGAGACAGTGTTCGCGTGCCAGCGGGGGCATGGTCCCCCCTGCTTCCGACGGCGCACCACACACGCGCGCCGCGCGGCAGGCCACCAGACCGGACGCCCTTGGTAGGGTGGGCTTCATGCCCGCCGGGATCGACCCCGCGCGGTGGCGGCGCGTCCGGCGAGCGGCGGATGCGGTACGGAGCCTCGCGGTCTGGACCGCGCGAGACACGCTCCAGGATCGGGTCCCGAGCGCGGCCGGCGGGGTGGCCTTCTTCACGCTGCTCTCCCTGCCGCCCGCCCTCCTGGTCTTCCTGGGCGGGCTGGGCTACGTGAGCGACCTCCTGGGTCCGGACGTCCGAGACTCCGTCCGCGACCGGATCGTCGAGGCGGCGTCCACCTTCCTCACGGAAGAGACCGTCCGCGACGCGGTGCTGCCGTTCGTTGACGGGTTCATGGGTCGAGGACGCTCGGGCCTCCTTTCCGTCGGGATCGTGCTCACCCTCTGGTCGGCCTCCCGCGCAACCAAG
Source organism: uncultured Actinomycetes bacterium (assembly GCA_964640085.1). Classification (GTDB taxonomy): domain Bacteria; phylum Actinomycetota; class UBA4738; order UBA4738; family HRBIN12; genus CAZXFA01. The sequence continues at coordinate 70,907 of CAZXFA010000005.1, forward strand.
GCGATGATCGAGGCGGTGGTGGTCGCCTACGATCTGGAGGAGCAGCTCCGACCCGGATGGAAGCGCCGGCTCATCGCTTACGGCCTGACCCTCGGCGGGATCGCGGTGGCGGTGGTGCTGCTCCCGGTGCTCGTGGCCGGCCCGCGGCTCGGTGAGCTGGTCGCCGAGCCGCTCGGACTGGAGGACGCCTTCGCCACGGCGTGGCGGGCCCTGTACTGGCCGATCGTCCTCGCCGCGGGGGTGGCGGCCCTGACCACCTTCTACCACCTCGCGCTCCCGTGGAGCACCCCGTGGCGGCGCGATCTCCCCGGCGCGGGGCTGGCGGTCATCGTCTGGGTGCTGGGCGGGCTGGGGCTGCGCCTCTACGCGGACATCGCGATCATCGGCCGGGAGAGCGTGGTCGGCCCGCTCGGCGCACCCATCGTCCTGCTCCTGTGGCTCTACGTGACGGCGTTCGCGGTGCTGCTCGGGGGGGAGCTCAACGCCGAGATCGAGAAGCGGTGGCCGACGATACCCATCGAACGGCCGGAGACGGCATCGGTCCCGACCCCGGACGATCGATCGTCCGGGGCCGGCGGCCGCCGGAGCTGAGCCGGGGCCCGTGGCTCACTCGCCCCAGATGGCCCTCGCCCGTCCCGTGTCGACCGGTCCCAGCGCGAGCACCGGGAAGAGCCAGGCCTTGGTGAGGGCCACGCCGGCCCCCGTGAACGCGAGCACCGTGCCGAGCTCGCCGAGTCCGGGGCCGAACCATCCGCCGCCGCGACCCGCCATCAGGACCAGGCCGAGGTTGAGCAGCAGGACCTGGAGCGGCGCCGCCATCTCGAAGGCCGCCAACGAGCGGCGGCGCTCCTGCGGGTGGCCCGGTCGACCCATCGGCAGCAGGTAGGACCAGGCGCCGAGCAGAACCTGCACGAGCCACCCGCCCACGAAGGCCACCAGGAACAGGGGGCGGTAGGCGTCGAACCCGGCCTTCCCCTCGAGCAGGACCCAGCCCAGCCCGATCGAGGCGGCCACGAACCATCCGACCCCGGCGATCATGTGGAAAGCTGCCACCGGCACGGACCATCGGCGCTCGATACGGAGCACGGCCACGACCACGACGACCACCCCGAGGGCTCCGGCCGCGTACGCGACCCCGCCCGCCGCCAGCACCGGCCTGGAGTTCCAGCCCGCGAGCTGGAGCACGATCCCCGCGACGAGCAGCGCCAGTACGATCCGGCCCCTCCGGGGGGGCATCCGGACCCGGAGCGCCGTGGGCAGGAGGGTGAGCATCGTGGCCACGACCGTGATCGAGCCCCAGCCGAGCAGGTTCACCGTCATGTGGGCTCGGCGGAGATGCGCGGACAGGTCGCCGCCCACCGCTCGGCTCCCCATCAGCGCCCCCAGCGTCCCGCCGACGAGGACGAACGCGATCGCCGCGCCGTACCCGGCGATCGGGAGCGCGTGCCGACGGTTCAGCGCTCTCGACCACGCCCGCCACAGCATCCAGGCCAGGATCATCATCGCGCCGACGAACGCGATCCCACCGACGGCCGTGAGCCGCGACGTCGAGGTGGGCATGCCGATCGCGATCAGGGCGGTCCCCCCGGTCACCAGTACGAACTGGGTTACCACGAGCCACGCGGGGGGCGCGGGCGTCGCGGTGAGGGCGAGCATGAAGTTCTGCATCGCGCCCGAGATCGCGGTGGAGATCGCCCCGGCGAGCGCCAGGTGCAAGGGCAGCCAGATCCCTGAGCGCCGAGACGCCGGGAGGAGCAGGGACAGGGCCGCCGCCGTCAACCAGGCCCGCGCGGCGGTCTGGTACAGGCCGGTCGTGGTCCGGGGCTTCACGCCGGGGTCGGCGAGCTCGCTCGCCGGGCTCCGACGATCGCTCGCATCCCCTCGAGGACCTCCCCGGGAAGCGGCGACACCGTGTGCGTCTCCCAGATCTCGAAGACGCGTCGGCGCGCACGTTCGCGCAGCGTCGTCGAGCCCGCCGCCTCCCAGGCGTCGCGACCCTCCCACGAGAGCAGTCGCGGCAGCCACAGCTCGCGGAAGTGGGCGAGCGTGTGCGGCTCACCCAGGAAGATGTTCCCCGGCCCGACCTCGCGGATCGTCTCGAACGCGATCGTCTCCTCGCTCACCTCCACCGGCTCGAGCGCTCGGCGGGTCATGTCGGCGAGCTCGTCGGCGATCACCAACAGCTCGGGCGAGAACAGCAGGCCCCCCTCCACGCATCCGGCGTCGAACACGAGATCGATCCCGCCGAGGACCGTGCCGAACCCGTAGTACCCGGCCTCGAGGGCGGCCTGCTCGTCGGCGTCCTTCGAGTCACCCCCGAAGCTCATCCCGACCGCGGGCAGTCCCCAGCGGCGGCAGAGCTGTCCGAACAGCGTCATGAACCGGAGCCCGTCGGGGCCGCCAGCCGTCACGCTCCCGTTCCGCATGTCCATGAGGAACGGCACCGTGCCGCTCACGAACGGCAGACCCGGCTGGAGGAGCTGGGAGATCACCAGCCCGAGCAGCGTCTCGGCCGCCGCGACGGCCGCGGTCCCGGCGATCGTGGTCGGGCCGGTGGCGCCGACCTGGGGCGCCGCCTGGCAGCAGACCGGCAGCCCCCGCTCGGCCGACTCGAACAGCTTCTCCACCGTCTCGAGGTTGAAGAGCAGTGGCGAGACGGAGTTCAGGTACGGGATCACGAACGGGCGCTCGCGCAGCTCGTCTGCACCGCCGGCCACGAGCTCGGCCATGTCGTAGATGTCCGAGAGCTCCGGACGGCCGGCGATCAACACCATCAGCGGCTTGGTGGTGTTCGCCACCATCTCGATGAACTCGCTCTGGTTCACGACGTGCAGCGGGAGCTCCTCGGACGGACGGGTGACCCCGGGGGTCGCCACGAAGTCGATGTTCGGGAGCGCGTCGGCGAGCAAGGTGGAATCTGCCGTGGCCAGGAGCGTGAAGTCCTCGACGCCCAGCGTGCGAGGGTTCAGGTAGTTGAGGTTGGTCACGCCGGCGCCCACGTACACGTTCCCTTCGCCGAGGCGGAGCGCGGGCTCGCCGGCCCGGTCGAACAACACGAACCGCGACGGGGCGGTCCCGAGGGCCCGCTCGACGAGCTCGGAAGGCAACTTCACCAGATCCTCGCCCTCGAGGGACGCGCCGTGGTCGGCCAGGAGCTCGCGCCCCTCGGGCGTCATCACCCTCGCGCCGACCTCGGAGAGGACCCGGAGGGCGGCTACGTGGAGCCGGTCGAGCGCCTCCTCGTCGCAAAGCTCCAGGTGCGGGCGATCCACGCGCCTATCGTCGTCGGCACGGCCGGGGTCGGCAAGCCGGCCGGGCGACACTCGGCCTATCGTGTCCGCATGCCGCGACGGAAGGAGGTCCTCGAGCTCGCCGGGCGCGAGGTCACGATCACGAACCCGGACAAGATCTTCTTCCCCCGCCTGCGGCGTTCGAAGCTCGACCTCGTCCGCTACTACGTCGCGGTCGCCGAGGGTGCCCTCCGCGGGGTGTCGGGGCGGCCGATGGCGCTCAAGCGGTTCGTGGACGGGGCCGAGGCCGCGCCGTTCTTCCAGAAGCGGGCGCCGTCGTCCCGACCGGAGTGGATCGAGACGGTCGAGCTCCGGTTCCCGTCCGGGCGGACAGCGCGCGAGATCGTGGTCCACGACGCCGCGCAGCTCGCCTGGGTCGTGAACCTGGGCTGCATCGACCTGAACCCTCACCCGGTCCGGGCCGAGGACCTCGAGCACCCGGACGAGCTGCGGATCGATCTTGACCCCGTGCCGGGTGTGGTGTGGACCCAGATCGTCGAGGTAGCGCTGCTGGTGCGGGAGGTCCTGGACGAGCTCGGTCTGGTGGGGTGGCCCAAGACCTCGGGCTCCCGCGGCTTCCACGTGTACGGCCGCATCGAGCGACGGTGGTCGTTCCCGGAGGTACGGCGCGCGGCGTTGGCGCTGGCCCGGGAGGTCGAACGGCGGGCACCGGACCTCGCGACCAGCCGCTGGTGGAAGGAGGAGCGTCAGGGGGTGTTCCTGGACTACAACCAGAACGCGAAGGACCGGACGGTTGCCTCCGCCTACTCGGTCCGTCCGACGCCAGATGCGCGCGTCTCCGCACCGCTCGCCTGGGACGAGGTCCCCGGCTGCGACCCGGCGGCGTTCACGATGGAGACCGTCCCGGGTCGGTTCACCGAGCTCGGGGACCCGGCGGAGGGGATCGACGCGGCGGCCGGCTCGCTGGACCGCCTCCTCGAGCTCGCCGCCGAGCACGAGGCGGCGGGGTTCGCGGATGCCCCGTGGCCACCCCACTACGAGAAGCAGGAGGGTGAGCCGACGCGGGTCCAGCCCTCCAAGCGTCGCTCGGCCCCGGCCGGAGCCGTCCCATCGCCGGCCCCGGGCAAGCGGGTCGGACCCACCGGCCGCCGCCGCAGCACGATGCCCCTGATCGAGATCGCCCGCGCCGCCACCGAGGAGGAGGCGATGGAGGGCCTGCGGCGATGGCGGGAGCGCCACCCGGAGGCGTGGTCGTACCTCGCCCCGGCCGACGTGCTCGTGGACTCGATGCGTGGTCGTTCCACCACGTGGACCCGGATCCGGGTGAACCTGCGTCACGTCCCCGAGGCCGACCGCCCAGCCCAGGAGCCCCTGGAGGTCGATCACGACCCTTGGGAGGGCCTGACCGAGCGGCCCGGCTCCGGTTTCGACCGGGCCGGGGGTGGGTAGCTCACGACAGAGGGGTTCCAGATCGGAGTTCGAGAGGAGCTGATCGATATGGCGCTGCTCGTGCGCCACGTGATGAGCGAGGAGCCGAAGGCGGCCCGTCCCGATATGACCGCGGCCGACGCCGCCGGCCTGATGCGCACCTTCGACGTCGGCGCGATCCCCTTGACCGAGGGCGACCGACTGATGGGGATGGTCACCGACCGCGATCTGGTCGTCCGCGTGCTGGCGCACCGAGCGGATCCGGCGAGGGTCAGGCTGGCGGACATCGCGACGACCGCGGCCGTCACGATCTCCCCGGACGCACAGCTCTCGGAGGCCCGAGACCTCATGGCCGACCGCCGGATCCGGCGGCTCCCTGTCGTCAAGGACGACCGGCTGGTCGGCATCGTGTCTCTGGGGGACATCGCCCTCACCGACGCCTCGCCCCGCGCGGTGGGCGAGGCGCTCCGGGAGGTCTCGGAGTCCGACTCGACCCGCTCGATGAACGAGGGGCCGGACCAGGGAACCCCGGAGCGGGTCCAGGAGCGGGAGGCCGGCTAACCGAGCCGGGCATGGGCCGGGCGGATCGTTGCGATCCGCGCCGGTTCGAGCTCCTCGGTGACCTCATCCACGCGGACGATCGCGGGGCGGTCCTTCCACGGGTTCCACAGCCGAACCTGGAGCCCATCGTCCGCCCGACGGATCGACGAGAGCACGGCCTCGCCCTCCAGCCGGAGGAGGACCCCCTCGTCGGGGAGGTCGCCTCCCCCGTCCGCGTGGACCTCGACGATCGGCAGCGCGAAGCGCTCCCACCGATCCCACAGGCCCCCGCGGGACGCCTGCGCCCAGATCCCGACCGCGAACGCCGTCTCACCGAGCATCTGCGCTTCGGGCGTCGGGACGTCGGGGCCCGCAGGGAAGGGGCGGGTGGCGAGCGAGTCCCGGCTGATCGTTCCGACGCAGCGGAGGAGCGTCACGGCCATCTCTCGCCCGTCCGGGACCTCGTACTCGAACACCCCCTCGTGGAGCACGGCCCTGCCGCCGGCGAGCAGGACGTGCCGGGCGGGCCAGGTCGGCGATGCCGCCTCGAGCCGGCTCCCTTCGCCTACGAGCGGCCGCTCGACGAGCTCGAACGGTGAGCCGGCCAGGACCTCCTCCGTCGCTCGGCTTAGGCCGATGTGGAGCCGGAGGCGATGATCGGGGCGCCGGTTGTCGACGACACCGTCCACCCGAACCAGGTCGCCTTCCCCCGCGTGCGAGAACCGTGCCAGGACGCGCAGCCCATCCCAGGTCGCCTCGAGGTGCGATCCGCGGATCCGGATCCCAGCCGGCGGCATGGCCACCTGATCCTCCGCGGCGGGACAGAAGTTGTAGAGATCCCCGACATCCGGCTCATCCAACAGACGGATCGGCACCCCGTCGGCCACGACCCCACCGCCGTCGGGGAGCGGCTCGACCACGACGGGCGCGGGACCGGCTGCGGGAGCCGGCGGCGCCACCGCCCAGCCATTGCCCGGCACGCCCTCTCGCCGGAACGGAGACGGGTTGAACCGCAGGCTCCCCGCCGAGCGCATCCGGGACGCGAGCTGCACCATCGCCCGGCCCACGACCCTCTCGCCGATCGTCCGCGCCTCGGCGAGACGAGCGTCCACGTCCCACGCCACCTTGTCGTGCGAGCAGCCGCACACCGAGTCGTGGGCGCCGTTCCACAGGAGGAGCGTCCAGGCGCGGTCCAGCTCCTCGCTCGGCCACGTGAACCCCGGGACCTGTGCCGCCAACGGCTCGGCTACCCGCTCGATCAACGTCTCCACGCGCCCGCGTTCGCGCTTCTGTGGCGCGCGGGCGGACACCACGTTCGGCAACAGGTGCGCACGCGCCGCCGAACGGAGCTCGCCTTCCCAGACTGGGAGCTCCGAGGCGAGACCCTGTTCCTCGACGTGCTCGGCCAGACCGCCCACCCGAACATCGAGGTCCGGCATGGCCGGCCGGGCGCGCTCGAGTCGTTCCGGCAGTGTCGGATCCGGGCCGGCGTGGTCGTAGCCCACCATCACCAGCGCCCGGTCGCCTGCGAGGTAGGGACGCAAGCGCTCGACGCTCTCCGCGATCTCCTCCGCGAGCCGGGCCGGGTCGGCCGCCCGCTCGAGGTTGGCGCCGTTCGCATACCCGAACATCAGGTACTCGGCGAGGACCTCGCTCCCATCGGGGGCCCGCCACCGGAACGCGGTCCGGTCGATCGCGCGGGACACGCCGCGCCAGACCACCGCGCGCCCGATCCCGTGGAGGCGGAGGATCTGCGGGATCTGCCCGACGTGCCCGAACTGGTCCGGCAGGTACCCGATCTCGAGGGCGGGGCCGAGCTCCCGCGCGCGGAGAAGGCCCCGCTCGAGGTTCCGCACGTGCGACTCACCCGAGACCAGGAAGGCGTCCATCTGCGTGACCCACGGCCCGAGCGAGAGCCTCCCCTCGGCCACGACCCGCCGCACCTGGGGCTCGCGTTCGGGTCGGCGGGCCAGGTAATCGTCGATCATCGCCACCTGGCCGTCGGAGTGGAAATGCGGGAACCCCGCCTCGAGGAGGTCGAGGAGGCCGTCCATCATCGATCCGAGGCGTTCGCAGAACACCTCGAACGGCTCGTACCACTCCCGGTCCCAATGCGTGTGCGGGACCAGGGTCACCCGCAGGCCCGGAGGGGCGTTCCCGTGAGGAGGAGGGTGAGCCCCTGTTTCGAGCTCACCGCTCGGAACTCGAGACGAAGGCGAAGGTTCGAGCGACGGCGGCATCGTCCTGCGGCCCAGGTCCTTCCTTCGCGCGAACAGCTCCAGCCCGACACGCTACCTGGAACGACCGCGTCGATCCCTCGCGCTCTCCGAGCGCTACCCGCCAGGGGTCTCGGGGGCAAGGTCCTCCCGTGCGCTCGTCCGACGCCGGCCGCGCCGAAGGAGCTTCCACAGCTCGTCGGCCCACAGGACCGCGCTCGCCATCGCCACGCAGAGCGCCCAGTCCGTCGCCTCGATCGGCACGGTTCCGAACGCGCGGTTCAGGAACGGAACGTACACCACGAGGAGCTGGAGCGCTGCGGACAGGGCAACCGCCCCCCACACGAACGGGTTGGTGAACAGGGTGGGGAACGCGCTTGCCTCGTCCGACCGGGAGTTGAACACGTTGAACAGCTGAGCCAACACCAGCACCGTGAAACCCAACGTCCTGGACTCGGCCAGGCTCCGGTCCCCATCGATCAGCCCGCCGGGGAGCCCCAGGTCGAGGGTGAGCAAGGTCGAAACCGCCATCGCCGAGCCGACCACGAGGATCCCGAGCCACATCGTGCGATCGATCAGCCGATCCTGCCGCGATCGCGGCCGCCGACGCATCAGTCCCGGGCTGGCGGGATCGACCCCCAGGGCCAGCGCTGGTGCCGCATCGGTCAGCAGGTTGATCCACAGGATCTGCGTCGCGAGCAGCGGGGTGGCGAACGCCTCGCCCGTGACGGACAGCCCGATCGTCCCGGCGAACACCACCCCCAGGAAGACGGTGAGCACCTCTCCAACGTTGGACGAGAGCAGGTACCGGATGAACTTGCGGATGTTCGAGAAGATCGTCCGCCCCTCCTCGACCGCCGCCACGATCGTCGCGAAGTTGTCGTCGGTCAGGATCACGTCCGCTGCCTGCTTGGCGACTTCCGTCCCCGTGATGCCCATCGCGATGCCGATGTCCGCGGTCTTCAGCGCCGGGGCGTCGTTCACGCCGTCCCCGGTCATCGCCACGACGTGACCCTCATGCTCGAGGGCCTCGACGATCCTCAGCTTGTGCTCTGGGCTCACGCGGGCGAACACGTGGGTCCCGCGCACCATCCGGATCAGCTCCTCCTCGTCCGCGCGCTCGAGCTGCGAGCCCGTGACCGCAGAGCCGCTTCGGTCCCCGATCCCGATCTCGGCCGCGATCGCGGCGGCGGTCGCGGGATGGTCGCCGGTGATCATCATCGCGCGGACACCTGCGCTCGAGGCGGTACCGACGGCGCCTCGCGACTCCTCCCGCGGCGGATCCATCATGCCCACGACACCCAGGAAGACCAGATCGGTCTCGATCGCCTCGTCGACCCGGTCCGGCTCCTCGATCCGGCGACGCGCGACGCCGATCGTCCGGAGGGCCTCGGCCGCCAACGCCTCGACCTGATCGGCGATCCAGGCCCGTCGCTCGTCCGTGAGCGGGCGCTCCTCCCCCCCGACCAGCTCCCGGCTGCATCGTTCCAGGAGGACGTCGGGTGCGCCCTTCGCGAACACCAGGGAGCCCTCGTCCTCATCGGGATGGACGACGCTCATCAGCTTCCGCTCGGAGGAGAACGGGACCTCGCCGGTGCGCGAGGCGCGCGGGGGTGTCTGGGCCTCGATCTTCCGGGCGGCCACGAGCAAGGCACCTTCCGTCGGGTCCCCCTGGATCGACCAGGCATCGTCCCGCTGATCGAGGGACGCATTGGTCGCGGTGGCGCCCGCCACGAGCGCCTCCCGCAGCTCCCCTTCGAGCTGGCCGTCCTCCAGCGGTCGGTCGCCGACGACCGCCCGGCCGGACGGTTCGTACCCGCTCCCGGTGAGCTCGACGCGACCGCTCGGGCACAGGACCACGCGGACGGTCATCTCGTTCCGGGTGAGCGTCCCGGTCTTGTCGGTCCCGATCACCGTGGCCGACCCGAGCGTCTCGACCGCGGACAGGCGCTTGACGATCGCGTTGCGCTTGGCCATCCGCTGGACCCCGAGCGCCAACACGACCGTGAGAACCGTCGCCAGCCCCTCGGGGACCGCGGCGACCGCGAGCGAGACCCCCAACAGCAGCACGGCGACCAGGTCGGCCGACGTGTCCAGGTCGCTGGAGATCACGATCGTGAGGACGACGACGGCGGCGATCACCACCACCGCGATGCCGAGGGCGCGCCCCACTCGCTCGATCTCGAACTGGAGGGGCGTCCGGCGGGCCGGCGTGGACTCGAGCATCGTCGCGATCCGGCCCATCTGGGTCCCCTCCCCGGTGGAGGTGACCACGGCACGGCCTCGACCGAACGTCGCGACCGTCCCCATGAACACCATGTTCGTCCGGTCACCCACGGAGGCATCCCGGTCGACCGGTGCCACGTCCTTCGACACGGGCTCGCTCTCGCCGGTGAGCGCCGCCTCCGACACCTGGAGCGAGGTCACCTCCAGGAGACGGCCGTCCGCGGCGATCGCGTCCCCCTCCTCCACGAACAGCAGGTCGCCCGGGACGACCTCTCGCGAGGCGATGCGGACGCGCTCCCCGTCGCGGATCACGGTCGCGGTGGGAACGGTCATCGCGCGGAGCGCGGCGACGGCCTGTTCGGCCCGCTCCTCCTGGAGCCATCCGAGGATGGCGTTGAACACCACGATCCCGGCGATCACGATCGCCTCTAGGGGGAGCCCCTCGGTCCCCTCGAGCCACCACACGACGAGCGAGACGACGGTCGCCGCCAACAGCAGCACGACGAGGACGTCCTTGAACTGGGCGAGGAAGCGACGCCAGCTCGGGACGGACGGGGGCTCGGGGAGCTCGTTCGGCCCGCAGCGCTCGGCGCGCGCGCCAACGTCGCTCGAGCTCAGCCCCTTCTCGGCGTCCGCCCCGAGACCGTCCAGCACCTCGGCGGCGGTCCGGGCATGCGGCGCCGCCCGTCCGAGTTCGGCGACGGACTCCGCGACGGCGGTCGGGTCGTGGGACATCGTCTCCGACACGCTACCCACGGTCGGGAGGGCTCCGCACCCTCCCGGGCCACCGCGGGGTCCCGGCCGGAGCTATCCGCGCGGGGGCGACGCCGGCGGGGGTGGCTCCCGGTCCTCAGACGTCGACCCGCCCTCGCCGGCAGGGGGCGGGGCGGGCGGGGTCACATCGCTCCCAGGTGGCGTCGTGGCCCGCGTCATCGGTTCGCCGGGGGACGTCGTCGCCGCGGGGGGCGGCACCGCCCCGGTGACCACCTCGCCAGGAGGAGCGACGGGCGAGGGGCGCCGTCGTCGCGACATCACGATGCCGACGGCGATCGCGAGGACGAGCACCACGCCGGCGATGATGAGGATCGGCGTCAGGTTCGTGCCGCCGCCGGCCCCCTCGATCGCGCTCGCGGTCGCCCGGAGCTCGAGCCGCTCACCGATCGTCGGGGTCCAGCTGACGGTATTCCCGTCGACGTCACCGTTGGCGTCGGTGACCTCGCCCGGGAACGCGATCCGGATCCGCAGGTCCGCGTTCTGGAACGCGTCTCCGAACCCCGGGACGCCGGTCACGCCCGTCGCGCTCGAGAGATCGAGCACGCCGGAGACCCGGAACTCATCCCCTTCGCGGACGATCTTGAGGCTGTCGGGGTCATCGCTGGAGTTGAACTGCGCCAGCGGGACCGAGTCGAACGAGAACTGCTGTCCGGCGAACTCGTCGTCCTCGTAGGCCTCGGCCGAGACGCCCTCCAGGTCGGTGGGGAGCGGAGCCTCGGCCCCCAGGACGTCCCCGGCGGACTGCCCGGTGAGCTCCAGCAGCTCCTTGTCGATGGCGAAGATCAGCCGGCCGCTGACCGTGTCGTCGGCGGAGACCTGCAGGTCCATATCCAGCTTCATGCAGGCACTGAGCAGGACCGCCAGGGCCCCCAACGCCGCCACGCGCAGGGTCGTCGTCCGCGCTCTCATCCGAACCGCCCCTCTCGTCCCAGGTCCCCCCGGTCGCTCTCCACCCTATATCGGCGCGGACCGAGGCCGGCTGATGCGGCCACCCGTTATCCGCCGGAGAGCGCGGCAACGATCTCCTCCTCCAGGACGGACAGGTAGCCGTACAGGGCGTAGGCGCGTCGGGCCGTCTCGTCGCCCTCGAAGTCGCCCGGTTCGCTCTCCTCGGTGAGGCTCAGGCGCACACCGAGGACCAGGCGCAGGTCGTTGATCGCCGCCAGCCACGCCAGGAGGTCGTCCTCTCCGAGCCGACGCGCGTCGATCGTCCGCTCCATCGTCTCGATCGCCCTCGCCCGCTCACCGACCAGCTCCTCCCGCACCACCTCGTCGAACTCCTCGGCCGCCCCGGGATCGTCCAGGTAGGCGGAGGGGAAGAGCCGACGGAGCGCGGGGTCCGCGCTCGGGTCGGCCTCCGCGAGCACCTCCCGGAGCCGGGCCGGGAGGGTGCGGAGCACGTCCCGCTCGGCGGCGGGGATCCGGAGCTGGTACTCGCCTCCACGGGTGCGCTTCACCCGACCCAGCGCCACGCGTCAGCGATCCTTCTGGAGCGTGGCCCACAGACCGTGCGCGTGGAGCCGCGCGACGTCGAACTCGCACTTCTCTCGAGGGCCTTCGGCGACGACGGCCTTCCCCCGCTGGTGCACGTCGAGCATCAGCTTGGTGGCCTTCTCGCGGCTGTACCCGAAGAGCTTCTGGAACACGAACACCACGTAGGACATCAGGTTCACGGGGTCGTTCCAGACGATCACGATCCAGGGGACGTCCGGACGGACGTCCGGATCGTCGGTCGGTCGTTCCGTCTCGACGGGTGCGGTCTGCGGCATGCCCTCAGGGTACGCGAGGCTCCACCTTGGGGGAGGAGCGCTCGAAGCGGGCCACCAGGAGCAGGATCCCGGCCAGGATCCCGGCCGGGACGAGGATCCACACCGGCCGCTCGATCCACCACCGGGCGGTGCTGTCCTGCTCGTGACCGAAGCCGAGCGGCCACAGCGCGAGGATCGCGAGGAGGTAGGCGGTCATGTGCCACAGGAACAGGGACATGATCACGCCGTTGACGGCGATGGTCGCCTTCCAGGCTCGCGGACCCTGTAGCCAGCGCGACAGGTGGGGGCGGACGAGCATCACCGCTCCGATCGACCACAGTCCACCCAGCATGAAGCAGACCGTCGGAGGGTACGCGTTGGAGATCTCCTCCACATCGGTGCCGAGCAGGCTCTTCGGGTAGTGCCCGATGCCGGGGAACCAATCGAATCGGGCATCGCCGAAGGGCCGGAATGCCCATGGGTTGGTGAGCAGGACCAACCCGAGCAGCCCCACCACGGCCATCGCCGCCTGCAGGCCCCGGCGCTCGGTCAGCCGGCCGTCCGCATAGAAGAACCCGAGCTGGTGCGGGAGCAGGAGAACGGGGAGGATGTTGAGGTACCGCATCTCCCGAAGTCCCATCCCGAACCCCACCGCGTCCACGACGACGACCATCGCGATCATCGAGATCGGGATCGCGGATCCGAACCGACGGTGGAGCGCGATCAGCGCGGGGGCGAACACCACCACCAACAGGTAGAAGCCCAGGAACCACAGGGGCCCGAACGGCAGCGTCTGCGCAGGCGGATCCATCCCGCGGAGCAACTCGGTCTCGCCCCACAGCGGCGGCCCCGTGGGCCGACCCACGTCCCCGATGTGGAGGGCCAGCTGCACCACGGTCCACGCCCCGAGGAAGACCAACGAGGGGCGCAGGAGACGGCGGACCCGGCTCCGGACGAAGGCCCCGGTCGTCTCGCCCCGGGCGCGGAAGGACCGGTACGCCGTCAGGTTCGAGAACCCCCCGACGAAGAAGAAGATGGGCATCACCTGGAAGAACCACGTCCCCAGCCACAGGCCGCTCGTCACGCCCACCGCGCTGGCGAGGTACACGAGGCCCTCCTCCCGGTGAACGATGCCGATGAACCAGTGGCCGAGGACCACGGCCAGGATCGAGACCGCGCGGAGGAGGTCCACGTACCGATCGCGCGTCGCAGGCGTCCCGGCCACGAGCTCGTCGAGCCGGCTCTTCCCCACGGCTCACTCCTACGCCCGCCCGCGCGCCGGGTCAACGAGGTCGAGAGTCAGGAGGCAGTGGCTCCGGGTGCGCTCAGGGCGAGACCCGGGCGACGAGCAGGGCCACGTCATCGGGAGCCACACCGCCGGGGTCCGCGATCGCGTCCCCCAGGTGGTCGGCCGTCTGCTGCGCGTCCAGATCCACGCACCCCTCGATCAGGGAGAGCAGATCCTGTTCCTCCACGGGGTTCGGGTGCCGCGGATCCAGGATGCCGTCGGTGAAGAAGACCACCGTGTCCCCGCGATCCAGCGTCGTGGTGCGGTCCTCGAGGAAGACGTCGTCGAAGACCCCGAGCAGCGAGCCCGGCGCGCCGACCGACCCGATCCGGCCGTCGCGCCGAAGCACGAGGGGCATCGGATGCCCGCCACTGGACACGGTCAGGCTCGTCCCGTCATCTCCGGCTGCCAGGCGTCCCAGAGCAACCGTGCAGAACCGGTCGCCGTCCTCCCGTACCAGGACCTCGTTCAGCCCGCTCAGGGCCGCGCTCGGATCGGTCTCGCGCATCGCCGCGGTCCGGAGGGTGTGGCGCGCGAGCCCGGTGAGCGCCGCGGCCTCGAGCCCCTTGCCGCAGACGTCGCCGATCACCAGATCCCATGCCCCGCCGACCGACTCGAAGACGTCGTAGAAGTCCCCGCCGACCTCGGTCTGCGTCACGCCGGCCGGCTGGTAGAAGGCGGCGAGCTCCACACCCGGGATCTCGGGCAGCCGGCGCGGGAGGAGGGTCCGTTGGAGCGTACGTGCGACCAAGCTCCGCTCCTCGTACAGGCGGGCGTTGTCGATCGCCACCGCCGCTCTGTTGGCGAGATCCTGCGCCAGCTCCAGATCGGCGTCCCCGAACGTCCGGCCGGACCCGGCGGCGGCGAAGGTGATCGCCCCGATAGCGTGGCCACGAGCGGCGAGCGGAACGATCATCGCGGAGCGGAGCCCGAGCCGTCGCACCAGCTCCCGTCGATCCCGATCGACGATCCGCTCGTCGAGCGTCTGGTCGGAGATCACCGGGTACAGCTCGGCTCGCCCCGTCCGGATCACGGCGGCGGCGCCCTCGTGGTCGTCGGGCTCCGGGGGGTAGCGACGTCGGTACTCACGCGTAACCTCGGTGAGCTCCGGATCCACATGGGCAACCACCACGGACTGGATCGCGCCGTCGGCGTCCAGCAGATCGACCGAGCACCAGTCCGCGAGGCGCGGGACCGCCAGCCGGGCGACCTTCCCGAGCGTCTTCCGATGATCCAGGGACGAGGCGAGCATCATGCTCGCGTCCGCCATGAACGTCATCCGCTCGTGCGCGACCTCGAGCTGGTCCCTGGCCGACCGCTCGTTCTCCAGCAGCCGGGCCTGGAGCTCCTCCACCCGCCTGCGGTGCGTGAGTTCGCGCACGAAGCCGGTGAACAGCGAAGGACCCGGGCCGGGAGGATCCACCCGCGTGATCGTGAGCTCCAGGGGGAACTCCGAACCGTCCGAGCGCAGCCCCTCAAGCTCCATCCGGCGACCGAGCACCCGGACACGAGGCCCCCCTCGGTGGCGCGCCAGCGCGGCTCGGTGCCGCTCGCGGTACCGCTCCGGGATGATCGCCTCAGCGAGATCGTGTCCCACCACGTCCTCGGCGCGGAGCCCGAACATCTCCTCCGCCGCGGGATTCAGCTCGACGATCTCCCCCTGCTCGTCGATCGTGATGACCCCCTCGAGGGCTGCCGCAAGGATCGCGCTCTTGCGCGCCTCGCTCTCGCCCACCTCCGCTTCGGCGTCCATCCGCTCCAGGAACTGCCCGATCTGCGCGCCGACCGAGCCCATGAGCTGGAGCAGCCCCTCGTCGGGCTCCCGGATCCGCACGCTGAAGCATTCGACCACGCCGAGGACCTCGTCGTGGAGGGCGATCGGGGCCGCCAGGACCGCGTGGAGCCCCGCGTCCAGCAACACGCCCGCCCGCAGGAAGTCCATGTTCTGCCTGATGTCCGGGACCCACACCGTGCGCCCGGTCTCCCACGCGTGACCGGGCAGCCACACCCCGGGAGCGAACTCCAGCTTGCGACTGGCACCCAGGACGGCGGTGGCCGCGGACGTCGGGGCGCGCCACCCACCCTCGCACCGCAGCACGCCGCTCGCCTCGTCCACCCGCCAGAGCAGGCCGAGCTCCCAGCCGAGCGCGTCGCAGATCGCCCGGAGCACTTCGGGGACCGCTCGTTCCACCCCGTCCGCTTCCGCCAGGACCCGGGAGACCTCGAACTGCACTTCGAGCGCGCGCTCGATCTCCTTCCGTTCGGTGGTGTCCGCACAGATGCCCGCCATCCGCACCGGCCTCCCAGCCTCGTCGCGGAACACGCCGCCGCGTACGGAGAGCCACCTGGTCACGCGGTCGGGCCGCACGATGCGGTAGTCGAGCTCGTACCCCTCTCCCGAGTTCACCGCCCCTTCGATGGCGGAGAGCACACGGGTCCGGTCTTCCGGATGGATGTCTCGCAGAAAGTCCTCGAACCGGCCCCCGAAGGTGCCCGGGGACAGACCGTGGATCTCCTCCAGGCTCTCGGACCAGCGCAACCCCCCGCCACCGATGTCCCAATCCCAGGTGCCCATCCGCCCCGCCCCGAGCGCGATCCGCAGCTGCTCCTCGCTCTCGACCAGTGCGGACCGGGTGCGCTTGAACTCGGAGATGTCGAACACCGACGCGAGGAGGCCGAGGACCGCCCCACGTTCATCGCGCACCGGGGTGCCCGCCACCCACACCCAGACGCGCGATCCATCGCGCCGAGGCGCCAACCACTCACCGTCCCACGACCCGCCGATCCTCGCGCGTCGCAGCGCCGCCTCGGCGGCGTCCCGATCGCTCGGGCCGGTGAGGATCTCTCCGATGGACCGGCCGATCGTGTCCTCCGACGTATAGCCGAAGAGTCCCTCGGCCGCCAGGTTCCAGCGGGTGATCACGCCCTGGAGATCGAGCGCCACCACGGCCGTATGCAGGTGATCGAGGAGCACCGAGTCGAGCCCCAGCGGCCACGCCGACTCCGGGAGCTCACGACGCCTCACGCCCTCGAGCTCGAGCCAGACGCGCGTGGGAGGGTCTACGGCAACGCCCCAACGATCGGCGATACGGTCGACCAGCATCAGACCCCATCCGCCGATCCCGGCACCACGGCTCTCCGGCGGCGAGAACCCTCCGCCGGGATCGGAGACCTCCAGCCGGATCGTGTCGTCCCGCAGGATCAGGCGGATGAGGACCTCGCCACGATCCTCGCCCGGCCCGTGACGGATCGCGTTCGTCACGAGCTCGCTCACGAGCAGTCGCAGGTCGTCGAGACCGCCGGGATCGAGTCGGTCCACGAGCTCGTCCAGCGTCCGACGCGCCTCGGCGACGGCTTCCGGACGCACCGGAAGCCGTCGCTCGAGGACCGTTGCCCCGGGGTCCATCCGGCTCATCCGCGTCCTCGTCGTCCCACCCGGGAAGCGTAATCCCGGACGGAGATGGGACGGGAGGGCCGGCTGGGGAGCCCGGGGATCCGGGTCAGACGTCGAAGATGCTCACGCCACCCGGGCCGATCAGCAGCCCGGCAACGATCAGCACCACGCCGGCGACCACGCCGCCTCGGATCAGCGTCACGATCCCGGCGATCACGAGGACCGCCGCGATGATCCACAACAGGGTGGCGGCCCCGCTCGCTGCGACCATCCATGCCATCATCGTCCTTCTCCCTCTCCTTCTCCCTCGTTTCGCATCCTTCGACGTGTCTCGCGAGCCGTCATGCGATGCGTGGGATCACGTACCAGGCCAGGAACGCCAGGATCGCAAAGACGATCACGACGATCGCCGTGTACTTGATCGCGGCATATCCGACGAAGCCGTTCGACTCCGGCTCGCGGGCCGGCGCTTCATGCGCGTGGTGATCCTCTCGGTAGCTCATGGAACCTCCCTCCCGTCGGGCCGCCGCTCGGAACGGGGTACCCGAATCTCTGGTCATCGACCGCTGCAAGCGTTCCCCGCCGCCGTTCCCGTCAAACCCCCTGGAGAACGGTCGATCCGATACGCTCGGGCGCAGGTCGGACCGGAGGATCGGTGAGGGTGGAAGGCAAGGACGAGAGCCACCAGGAGCGGCCAGATCGCGAGCTGATCGAGCTCCTGATCGAGTTCCGCGTCGCGCTCCCCGGGGTCCAGGTGCTGTTCGCCTTCCTCACCTTGCCGTCCACGGGTCGGTTCGGCGACCTTACGGCGATCCAGCGCGACGTGTACTACGGGACGTTCTGCACCACCACGGCGGCGACGGTGTTCATGCTGACGCCCACCGCGTTCCACCGCCTGCGGTGGCGTCGGTACGACACGGAGCATCTCCTTCGCCGGGGGAACCGGATGGGGATCGCCGGACTCTCGTGTCTCGCGCTCTCGCTGGGTGGAGCCGTGTTCCTCGTGACCGATGTGCTGTTCGGAAGAGCCGGCGCCGCCACCGCCGGAGCCGTGACGGTGGCGCTGATCGGGGGCCTGTGGTTCGTCTATCCGATGGGCGCAGGCTCCGCGACGGGGACGGCCGTCCCTAGCTGCGACGCCCACCTCGCTCGATCGCCGCCGAGACTACGGAAGCGACACGGAGAACGCGATCGAGCGTCTCGTCGGCTCGACGTCGATCGCCGCATCGGGGAACAGGGTGCGAACCAGATCGATCCGCGCGGGGGCCTCCGGATCGCCCAAGCCCTCAGCGGTGGAGGGGGACCGAGACAGATCGACCTCGAACCGCAACATCCGATCGCGGACGAGCGCGAGGAGTCGGATCGGCTGCCCGCCGAGGAGGGCGTCCGTGCACGCCTCCGACACGGCGAGCTTCAGGTCCTCGATGGTCTCGCCCGACACACCGAACCCTCGAGCAAGGGCCGCGGCGAACGAACGGGCGGTCCCCAGGTGCTCGGGTCTGGGAGGGAGAGCGAGCTCGAACGGGTCCGCGCTCACGACGCGACGGCGTCGGCCACGGACGGGTGGATGGAGAAGACCCGATCGAGCCCGGTGATGGTCAGGATCTTCATCGTGGGCCCTTCGCGACTGACCAGGGCAACCCTGCCGCCGACCTCGCTCATGCGCTTGTGCCCGGCGACGAGCACGCCCAGTCCGCTCGAGTCCATGAAGCTCACCCGCTCGAGATCGACGATCAGGTCCCGGACCCCATCCTCGATGAGGGAATCGACCTCCTGTCGCAGAGCGGGAGCGGTCGACAGGTCGACCTCTCCACCGACGTCGAGGACCGTCCACGCCCCCTCCGAGCGCTTCTCGAGCTGGAGTTCGATCGCGTCCTCCCCTGGGATGGCCGTCGCGGTCCGGCTAGTATAGGTCGCCCCGTGCCACCGAACGCCGACATGCACCCGGGCGCCGCCTCCGACGCCGTACTCGTCACCGTCCCGGCCCGCGCCGAGCATCTGCGTGTGATCCGCGCCGTGATCGGCAGCGTCGCGGCCCGCCACCATCTCACGCTCGACGCGATCGACGATCTCCGGATCGCGGTTGACGAGGCGTGCGCGCAGCTGGTGCGGACCCGTGGGACGAGGATCGCCGTCTCGATCGGCGGCGATGCGAGCGTCGTTGAGGCCGTCTGCTCGAGCGACGCCGAGATCGTCGCGTGGCCACCGGACGGGATCGAGCGCACCCTGGCCGCGCAGGTGCTGCACGGTCTGGTGGACGAGGTCGCCTGGGAGCTCGCGGACGGGCGACCCTCGATCCGGATCCGCAAGCGAGGAGTGGCTGCCGGCTCGTGAAGGAGGACGCCAAGAGGGACGAAGCCGCGCTGTTCACGCGCCTTCCGAACCCGGATGTGCGCGAGGAGCTCGTGCTCCGACATCGGCCGCTCGCCCTCTACCTGGCGCGGAGGTTCAGCGGTCGCGGCGAGGCGCTCGAGGACCTCGAGCAGGTCGCGAGCCTCGCGCTCCTCAAGGCGATCGATCGTTTCGACGTCGAGCGCGACGTGCGGTTCGCCACCTTCGCCACGGTGACGATCGTCGGCGAGCTGAAGCGGCACCTGCGCGACCGAGGGTGGGCCGTCCGCGTCCCGCGGCCCCTCCAGGAGCTCGCCGTCCGCGTGAGCGGCCTCCTCCCGGAGCTGTGGCAAGACCTGGGACGCTCTCCCACGGTCGCCGAGATCGCCGAGCGCGCCGATGCCACCGAGGAGGAGACCCTGGAGGCCCTTGAGGCGGCTCAGGCATACAGCACCGACCCGATCGACGCGCCGATGGGCGATCAAGGGGTCGCGCCGGCAGACGCGCTCGGTGAGCACGACGACCGGTTCGAGCGGCTCGAGGGATGGCGCACCGTCGCCCCATTGATCGGCGAGCTGCCCGAACGCGAGCGACGGATCCTCTACCTCCGGTTCTTCGGGGAGAGGACCCAGAGCGAGATCGCACAGGAGCTGGGGATCAGCCAGATGCACGTCTCCCGGCTCCTCGCTCGGACGCTCGAGCGCCTGCGGGAAGCCTCGACGGACTGACCCCCGACGGTTTGGCGGCTCCGTTCGCGGGGTATGGCTGGGCCATGACCGAGCTCACAGACGTCGAGGCACTCCGATCGCTACGCGGCAGGCATCCGACGGTGACCAGGAAGGTGCCCGCGACCGCCGATCGTGGGCGCGTCTGCCGAGCCAAGGGGTGCCAGACCGTGCTCTCCGTCTACAACACGGGGGACCGCTGCTGGGAGCACACGCCGCGCACGCCGTTCCTGTTCAACGTCCGGCGGTACGCCACCCCTCGGGTTCGCCGGACCGCGTAGCCGAGAGGCCGACCCGCCCCCTGCCCGGAGCCGGTGGTCCCTCTGCCGTCCGCGTCCGGGTCGGCCTCTCCCCTTCCTGGGTCTGGCATGATGCGATCGCATGGACCATCGCTCCCTCCTCAGGGCCGATGCGAACGAGGGTTCCGTCGCCCTCATCACGGGAGGTGGTACCGGGATCGGCGCGGCCACCGCTCGAGAGCTCGCGGCGACCGGTGCGCGGATCGCGATCTGCGGTCGACGCGCCGGACCGATCGAGCGCGTGCGCGACGACCTCGCGTCGGGGGGCGCCGAGGTCCTGGCCATGCCGGGGATCGACGTCCGTGAGCCGGACCAGCGCACCGGGCTGATCGACGGTGTCCTCGAGCACTTCGGCCGGATCGACATCTTGGTGAACAACGCGGGCGGGCAGTTCGTCGCCCCGGCCGAACAGATCTCCCTCAAGGGATGGCGGGCCGTTCACCGCCTGAACGTGGATGCGGTGTGGGACCTGACCCGAGAGGTCGCCGAGCGGTCGATGATCCCCAACCGGGGCGGGCTCGTGGTGTTCCTGGGGTTCAGCCCGCGACGCGGGATGCGGCTCATGGTGCATTCCTCCACGGCCCGGGCGGCGCTGGAGAACCTCGCGGGCGCGCTCGCGATCGAATGGAGCCGCTTCGGGATCCGGGCCGTGTGCGTGGCGTGCGGCGCGATCGACACCGAAGGGCTCCGCGCCTACGGCGCCGCGATCGTCCAGGAGGCGGAGCGGACCGTCCCGGTCGGTCGCCTCGGCCGGCCGGAGGAGGTCGCCGGGACGATCGCGTTCCTCGCCTCACCGGCCGGCGCGTACATCACCGGCACGACGATCGTCGTCGACGGCGGCGCCGACGCCTGGGGGTTCGGGAGCCCGCCTCCACCGCGCGCCTGACCGCGTTTGCCTCCCTCGGTCCACGGGTAGGACCCCAACGAAGGGCGGTCGGGCGTCGCCGCCCGTGGCGGCGCCCACGACCGCCGGACCGACGAGCCGGGAGGAGGCCCCATGACGACCAGGCTGCAGTGCCTCGCGTGCGGTGAGGTCCCGGACCCTGGGACCGGGGGCCAACGCCTGCGGTTGCGGTCGGTCGGTGGCCAGGCTCGAGGGATCCGTGGTCGAGCTCCAGGGTCCAGGTCGGGTGCTGGTGCCGGCCGACGGTATCACGGTGGATGGTCTCCCATGGGCCGCCCTGCCGGAGGAGCCCGTGGTGGTCCGGCGTGCGGCCTGACATCCTCCGTCGGCGGCCGATCGCGTCATCGAGTTGACCCAAGGGAGTTGACCCAAGGCAGGAGGTGGGATCACATGGAGACCCTCGAACGCACCAGCGACGACGTCGGCACCGAGCTCCAGGGCGTGCTGATCGAGCTCCTCGACCTGTCGCTCCAGGGCAAGCAGGTGCACTGGAACCTGACCGGCACCACGTTCCTGGCGTTGCACCCCCATCTCGACGACCTGGTGGCCGAGTACCGATCCTGGTCGGACCGGGTGGCCGAGCGAGCCGTGGCGATCGGGACGTGGCCCGACGGTGGCGCCGGTGCGATCTCCGCCCGCAGCGGGCTGCGCGAGCTCCCCTCGGGGCCGATCCTCGATGGCAAGGCGCTTCGGCTGCTGAGCGAGCGCATCGAACAGGTCGTGGAGCGGCTCCGCGAGCGCATCGAAGCCGTGGGAACCACCGACCCCGCCAGCGAGAACCTGCTGGTCGAGATCCTCACCGGCCTCGAGGAGCAGCTGTGGATGCTCCGGGCCGCGATGGCGGACCCGGGATCGTCCGGCTGATCCGCCCCCCGGTCCCATCGAGGGCCCGGCCGTTAGACCCTACGCCGGGTCCGGCTGGTGGTTCACCGTTGTTCCGAAGGGGGCGAGGCGGATGCATGCGCGCGCTCCAGAGCAGGTACCGGAGCTGGAACGCCAGCTCCGCCGATGGGTCCGCAAGGGACTGATCTCCGAGGAGGTCGCGGGGTCGATCTGGGAACTCGAGCGATCCCCGATCGTGCTCCCGGAGGCGGCCGCGCCACTCCCCGTTCGACGCGTGCCGATCCTGACGGAGGTGATCGGGTACCTGGGGGCGGCGCTCACGGCGGCCGCCTTCGCCGTGTTCGTCGGTCGCACGTGGGGGGACCTGGAGACCTGGCAGCGCCTCGCGATGACCGGCGTGGGGGGCCTGGCGTTCCTGGGGGCCGGCGCGGCGATCAACCGGAGCCAGGAGCCGGCGGTCCAACGCCTGGCCGCCCTGCTGTGGGTGGTCGGGACCGCGGGACTGACTGGCTTCACGGCGATCCTCGCGGTCGATGTGGCGGACCTCTCCGACCGGTCGGCGCTCCTCGCGGTGGGAGCGACCTTGATCGCCATCGGTGGAGCGTCGTACGCGTACCGACGGTGGGCGTTGCTGCAGGTCCCGCTGGTCGGCGGATCGGGAGTGCTCGTCGGAGTGGCGTTCTTCGATGAACCGTTCCGGATCGGCCTTGGGCTCACCGTCCTCGGCGCGGTGTGGGCGGCCCTCGGGACCTTGCGGCTGCTTCCACCCGCATCGGCCGCGCTGACGATCGGCAGCATCCTCGCGCTGTGGGGACCCACGCCGATGGTGGATGGTTCGGTTGGCCCGGCGCTGTCGATGGGCGTGCTCGTGGCCGCCGGGGTAGTCGCCCTGAGCGCGTTCGCCCGGCAGCCGGTCGTCCTGGGGATCGGGGTCGTAGGGCTCTTCATCTACCTCGTCAGGGCGATCGGCTACTTCTTCCCGGGCTCGATCGCGACGGCGCTCGGATTGCTGGTGGTGGGGCTCGCCCTGATCGTGGTCGTGGTGCTCGCCACGCGGATGCGCCCACGCCACGGGCCCCCGCGCCCGGCGCACGGGTAGCCCGATCCGGTCCCTATCAACCCTCAGAGGGGCGACGGCGGCGCTCGAGGAACGCGGCCGTCGCCTGCTCGTGCTCAGATGTCTGCGCCAGGGCGGCGTAGGCGAGCCGCTCGATCAGCAGCGCCGCCTCGCGGCTCGAGACGGCCGAGGCGTCGATCGCACGCTTGGCGACCTCCACCGCGGTGGCCGGGAGGTCGGCGAGCCGTCGGGCGATCTCGAGCGCACCGGCGAGCGCCGTGCCCTCGGGGACGACGGCGGTGACCAGCCCGGCCCGCTCCGCCTCCTCGGAGCCGAAGCGCTCGCGGAGCAGCACCAGCTCCTTGGTCCGGGCCGGACCCACGGCCTGCACCAGACGCAGGAGCCCACCCGAGGAGGGCACGATCCCGAGCGCCACCTCGGGTAGGCCGAACACCGCCGTGGCGTCGGCCACGCGAAGGTCGCAGGCCAGGGCGAGCTCGAGGCCCCCGCCCAGGCAGTGGCCGTGGATCGCCGCCACCGTGGGCATCGGGAGGTCTGACACTCGTTCGTACACGTCGCCCGTCGCCCGGTAGTACGCAAGGATGTCCGCTGGCGTCTGCCCGCGCATCTCCGTCACGTCGGCGCCCACGCTGAAGGACCGGCCGGCCCCGGCGATCACGATGGCGCGAGCGTCCGCGACCTCTGCGGTGCCGAGCGCGGCTCCCAGGTCGGACTCGAGCGCGCTGGACAGGGCGTTCAGCTTCTCCGGCCGGTCGAGCGTCACGATCGCGACGCTCCCCTCCGTCCGGACGGCCACCAGGTCACCCATGGACGATCACCCACCTCGCGTCCTCGCCGCGCTCGAACGCCGCCAGCGCCTCGCCGATCTGGTCCAGGGAACAGGTCCTGGCGATCATCGGCTCCAACTGGAGCTCCCCGCGCCCCAGCAGATCCGCCAGCATCGGCAGGTCCCGAGGGGGCACGATCGATCCGTACCAGGAGCCGGTCACGGTGCGCTCCTGGACGGTCAGGGTGAGGGCGTCGAGCGGCACGCGCGCCTCCGACGGCGCCATCCCCACCAGCACAGCGGTCCCGCCAGGCGAGAGCACGCGGAACGCGAGCGCGATCGTCTCAGGCCGCCCCAGAGCCTCGAACGCGTGATCCGCGCCACCATCGATCGCCTCACCGATCGCGCCCTCGACGTTCGCGTCGGACAGGATCGTGTCGGTCGCGCCGACCCGCGCGGCCAGCTCGAGCTTGGATGAGACCACGTCCACCGCGACGATCGGAGCGGCCCCGGCGATCCGGGCGCCCTGGATCACGCTGAGGCCCACGCCCCCGCACCCGATCACGACGACCGACTCACCCGGACGCACCCGGGCGGTGTTGAGCACCGCACCGACGCCGGTAGCGACGGCGCACCCGAGCAGCGCGACCTGCTCGAGCGGGAGGGAGCGATCCACCTTGATGGCGGTCCGGGCCGGGACGACCGAGCGCTCGGCGAAGGACGAGGGCACGTTGTGCCGGATCGAGACGTCGCCCTTGTGGAACCGCGTGGTCCCATCGGCCAGGTAGCCCTCGTCGAACACGCGCTGGTGCTCGCACAGCACCGGCCGACCCGCGAGGCAGCGACGGCATGCACCGCAGTAGGGCAGCCATGAGCAGACCACGTGGTTCCCGGGCTCCAGCCCCGTCACGCCCTCCCCGACCGCCTCCACCACCCCTGCCCCCTCGTGCCCCAGGACGATCGGGAGCGCATGCGGGTGGACGCCGCGCGCGGTGTGCCAGTCGCTGCGGCAGACGCCGGAGGCCGCCATCCGTACGAGCACCTCGCCGGCCTTCGGTGGATCGACCTCGAGCTCCTCGATCCGGAGGGGCTCGCCGAACGCGTAGAGCACCGCCGCCCGCATGGCGGGAGTATGCAGGGAAGCGTTCCACGGCGCGCGAACGGCACCGCCCACGGGTGGTGGCCCGGAACCGGTTCGGGGCCGCGCACGCGAGCCGCGCTCGCGCCCGATGAGCCCGGTGCCCCGCCGCTCCTACTCGTCGGCCGGCGTGCGGGTGAGGCGCGTGACCGTGATCGGCTCCTCGCGGAACAGATCCTGGGTGCCTGCCTTGATCGACTCGTTCTGCGTGCCGCCGGCGAACACGACCGTCTCGTGGCGCATCACGTCGGGATCGACGTACGCGTGGGCGCGGAGCAGGCCCCCGAGCGGCGGGAGCGATCCGAGCTCGAACTCCGGATAGAAGTTCTCCAGTTCCTGCTCCTTGGCCAGGTGCGCATGTTTGTCGCCCAGCACGGCCTCGACCAGCTTCATGTCGAGCCGTCGATCCCCTGGCACCACGGCCAAGAACCGCCCCCCCTCTGCGTCCACGAGGAGCGTCTTGACCACCTCGTCGGCTTCGATCCCCAGCGCCGAAGCCTCGTCGATCGAGGTGAAGGCCTTCTCGTGCGGGATGACCTCGAACGGGATGCCGCGCTTCTCCAGGTACTCGGTCGTGACCGACATCCGGATCCTCCTCCTCGAACGGTCCCAGCCTCCAGCGTGGCCCCGGTCCGACGGCCGTTCACGGGCCGGGCGTCGGATCGGGGCCGGGACCCTCGTCGCCGCTCGGGAAGCCGTTCAGGAACGAGAGCCGCCCTCGCCCGGCGCGCCCTCGGACCCCGCGTCTGACTCCGGCGCCCCCTTACCCGTGGCCAGGGCCTGCTTGGCCTTGGTCATCGCCCTCCCGACGGCGGGCCGCGCCTTCTCGACCGCCTTGTCTACAGCTGGCTTGGCTTTCTCGACCGCCTTGGCCGCGGCCGGCTTGGCCTTCTCGACCCCCTTCTCGGCAAGCTCCATCGCCCGGTCCACGACCGGCTCGGCCTTCTCGACCGCCTTGGCCGCGGCGTCCCGGGCCTTGCCGGTCGCGTCCTTCACCTTGTCGAGGAACCGTTCCTCGCCCACGGTCGCCACCTCCTCGTCGTCACCCTTCGACCCTACCGCGACCTCGACGGCCCCGCTCGCGCCGGGCGCCCATCCCGTACGCTGTGAGCATGCCGGAGAGCTACGGGAAGAAACAGCGCCGGAACGTGAAGGCCAAGAAGGCCGCCGCCCGGGACGAGCGGCGGCTCGCCCGCGCGCAACGGAGGAACGACCGGAAGGCGGGCCTCATCGAGCCGGGGACGCCGATCCAGGCGACCGACCCGGCGGACCTCGCCTTGGCACCGCCGCCACAGCCCGAGGCCGCGAACGCGGAGGACAAGGAGGAACGACCGGCGAGCTGAGGCGGTCGCGGGCCTCCGCGAGCCGCCCGCGAGGCCCGCGGGACCTTCGATGGGCAGACCCCTCCGCATCGGTGTCCAGCTCCCCGAGGTGGAGCGCGTGGCCTCCTGGCCGGAGCTCGCGGCGATGGCGCGGGCGGCCGAGGAGGTCGGGTTCGACTCGATCTGGGTTGGCGACCACCTCCTGTACCGGGGTGATGGAGGACCTGAGCGCGGTCCGTGGGACGCCTGGACGGTGCTCGCGGCCCTCGCGGCCACCACCTCCCGCGTGCACCTGGGGCCGCTCGTCGCGTGCCTTGGGTTCCACCCACCCGGTGTGCTCGCGCGGATGGCCTCGACCGTTGACGAGATCTCGGGCGGACGCTTCGTGCTCGGCGTGGGCGCCGGATGGAACGAAGCGGAGTTCCGCGCGTTCGGGATCCCTTTCCAGGAACGGGCCTCGCGCTTCGAGGAGTCGTTCGCGATCGTTCGCCGACTGCTCGACGGCGAGCGCGTCACCCTCCGAGGGCGCCACGCCCGGGTCCAGGATGCCGTCCTGCTGCCCCGACCGGCACGTCGCCCGCGGCTGATGGTTGGGAGCAACGGAGAGCGGGTGCTCCGCGCCGCCCTGCCGCACGTCGACGCGTGGAACACCTGGTTCGACGAGTACGGCAACACCCCGGAGGGGTTCGCCGGTGCGAGCGCCCGCGTCTCGGCGATCGCGGGCGATCTGGGCCGGGACCCCACCGGGATCGAGCGGAGCGGGTGCGTCCATGTCGTCCTGGATCGCGGAGCGGCCGAGCGCCCGCTCGTGGAGGAGGCACCTCCCGTCGAGGGCCCGCCGGGACGGATCGCCGAGCAGCTGCGGGGGCTCGCCGAGGCCGGCGCCGATGAGGCGATCCTGGTCGTGGGCCCGATCACCGAGCGCTCGATCCGTGACCTCGCCGAGGTGCTCGAGCTCCTCGACGCCTGAGCCCTGCCGGCCGCGCTCGGTTCGCCCGGAGCCGGCGCGCCGGGATCGGTCATCGCGCTGGTCCCGTAGCAGGGGCGATGCCGGGCGATCGATCGCGAGCTAGGCTTCGCAAGATGGACCAGCCGCCGCAACGGAACCTGATCCTGATCCTCGCGCGCGACTTCGCCTCGCGTCTGGCCACGGCCGTGTTCCTGATCGACGAGCGGGGAACGGTCATCTACTTCAACGAGGCGGCCGAGCGACTCCTCGGGACGCGATTCGTCGAGGGGCGCGATATGGCCGCCGACGACTGGTCCACGCGGTACCGTCCCCGGGACGCGAACGGCAAGCCGGTCAGCCTCGAGGACATGCCGATCGGCGTCGCGTTCCAGCGGCAGGAGCCCGCGCACGGCGCGCTGAGGATCGACGGGGCAGATGGCGTCGAGCACTTCATCGAGGTGACGGCCTTCCCGCTCCTCGCGCACACCGACGAGTGCGTGGGCGCCATCGCCATCTTCTGGGAGTCGGCGGAGGCCTAGGTGCGCGTCCGCATCTGGGGGTGCCGCGGCACCATCGCCGCGCCGGGACCCGACACGGTCCGGTACGGGGGGAACACGTCGTGCGTCGAGGTCCTCCTGGATGACGGGACGATGATCATCCTGGACGCGGGCACGGGGGCGCGGCCCCTGGGCGGTGCCCTCGCCGAGGACCTTCCGCCCCAGGTCGACGTGCTGATCACCCACCTGCACGTCGACCACATCGAAGGGCTCAGCGCGTTCGATCCGATCTGGCGCCCGGAAGGCGACCTGCACTTCTGGGGGCCCGCGTCGCCGGTGGCATCGCTCGACGAGCGGATCGCCATGTACTTCTCCCCGCCACTGTTCCCGGTGCACCTGGCGGAGGTACCGGCCAGGACCACCTTCCACGACGCTCCCGACGAGGAATGGCGGATCGGCGGAGCGCGGATCTGGTCGCTTCCGATCCTGCATCCAGGACCGACCGTCGGCTACCGGATCGAAGCCGACGGGAAGGTGCTCACGTATCTGACCGATCACGAGCCCGCGCTCGGGACCGACCTGGAGACCGCGCCGCCGGAATGGGTCTCGGGCGCGGCGTTGGCGTTCGGTGCGGACCTGCTGATCCACGATTGCCAGTACACGCCGGAGGAGTACGTGGGCAGGGTCGGCTGGGGGCACTCGACCACCGAGCACGTCGCGAGGTTCGCGGGAGGGACCAAGGTGGACCGGCTGATGCTGTTCCACCACGACCCGATGCACACCGACGACGAGCTCGAGCCGATGCGCGAACGCGTCATCGAACGGTGGGACGTGGAACCGGACCGGGTGCTGATCGCCGCCGAGGGCTCCGAGCTCGAGGTCTGAGCCGACCGGCGTCGGCTCGGCCAAGATGGAGGCCGTGGCCATCCGCTGGATCCTCCACATGGACCTCGACCAGTTCATCGCGGCGGTCGAGCTGCTCCGGCGACCCGAGCTCGAGGGAAGCCCGGTCGTGGTCGGTGGGGACGGCGACCCCACCAAACGCGGTGTGGTCTCAACGGCGAGCTACGAGGCGCGGGCGTTCGGCATCCGGAGCGGGATGCCGCTCCGGACCGCCTTCAAGCGGTGTCCGGAGGCCGTGTTCCTCCCCGTAGACGCGGAGACCTACCTCGCCGCCTCCCGGGAGGTGATGGACGCCCTGCGGACCTTCCCGGCCGTGGTGCAGGTGATGGGATGGGACGAGGCGTTCCTGGGCGTCGAGACGGAGGACCCCGAGGGAGCCGCCGGACGGATCCAGCGCGCGGTGCTCGAACGGACCCGACTGTGGTGCTCGATCGGGATCGGCGACAATCGTCTGCGCGCCAAGCTCGCGAGCGGGTTCGCCAAACCCAGGGGCGTGTTCCGGCTCACGGCGTCGAACTGGGATGAGGTCATGGGTTCCCGTCCGACCGACGAGCTGTTCGGCATCGGTCGCAAGACGGCGGCCAAGCTGCGGGAGCTGGGGATCGTGACGGTCCGCGATCTCGCGACGGCCGACGAGGTGATCCTGGTCCGCCGGTTCGGGCCGAGGACCGGCCCCTGGCTCCGGGCGGTCGCGAAGGGCGAGGGGGACCGCGAGGTGAGCGCCGAGCCCTACGTGGCCAGGGGCCACGGTCGCGAACGCACCTTCCAGCAGGACCTGATCGATCCGGAGGAGATCCGTCGGCGGACGGCCGAGCTGGCCACGGAGCTGGCCGCCGAGCTCCGGGACGGGGGCCGGCTCGCGGTCCGGGTCGTGGTGAAGGTCCGGTTCGCTCCGTTCACCACGTCGACGCACGGCGTGAAGCTCGTCGAGCCGACGCTGGACCCCGAGGCGATCGAACGCGGGGCGCTCGAGGCCCTCGGGCGGTTCGAGCTCGACCGCCCGGTCCGCCTCCTCGGCGTCCGGGCCGAGCTCGCGGCCCCGGAGGAGCCGGTCGAGCGCCGGTCCGGCTCGTACCCCTGAACGAGCGACCGCCAGACGCTCGGGAGGATCCGGGCGACATGACCCTCGCCGAGCTGCTCCAAGTCCTGCACGTCGCTTCCGGGTCCGGTGCGTCGCGGACCTGGTGGGCCGGAACGTGGTCCTCGGACGCGCCCGCCGGACCGAGGACATCCAACGGGTGCGGGTGCTCGTCGAGGTGGCGGGCCGTTCGACCGACTCATGGGTGGCCCGCGGGTCGATCGCGGTGTTCTTCCTCGGGAGCCTGACGATGTGGGCCCAGGGCCTGCCGCTCTGGACCGACGGGACCCGCTGGGCCACGGTCTCGCTGATCGCGTTCCCCTCGCTGATCCCGCTCGTCCCGCCCGTGTTCATCCCCCGCGGGCGAGCGTTCGAGATCGCGCTCGTCGACGCGATCGGTTCCAGACGGGTCACGCCCGAGCTGGCCGCCGCGTTCCACGATCCGGTCACGGCCGAGGCGCGCTGGTACGAGCTCCTGTTGGTCGCATCCGTGATCTTCCTGATGATCGTGAAGACGTTCTGAACGATCCGCCCGTCTAACGAACCGGGATCCGTCCGGCGATCGAGGTCCCGGCCGCCGGCTCGGCGCGGATCTCGAGACCGCCCCCGACCGCCTCGAGGCGGTCGATCATGTTCTGGAGCCCGGTCCCGCGCGGCGTCAGATCCGGATCGAACCCGCGCCCGTCGTCGGTGACCTCGAAGCGGAGCACACCGTCGAGGGTCTCGAGCACAACCTCGACCTCAGAAGCGTCCGCGTACTTCGCGGCGTTCTGCAAGGCCTCCAGCACGCAGAAGTACACGGTCGCCTCGATCTCCCGCGAGTAGCGCCCCGGGCCGTTCGCTCGGACCACGACCGGCACGGCCGCCTTCCCGGACTGGGCCTCGAGCGCCGCCACCAACCCTTGCTCAGCCAGCAGCGGCGGGTAGATCCCGCGGGCGAGATCCCGGAGCGACTCCAGCGTCTCCTGCGTTTCCCGCGCCAACTCCTGGAGGAGGGCCCGTTCCCTCTCGTCGTCCTCCCCGACCATCGCTTCGGCCAGCCTCGCCTTCACCGCGAGCGCGACCAACTGCTGCTGTGCTCCGTCGTGGAGGTCGCGCTCGATCTTCCGGCGCTCATCATCCTGGGCGGCGACGAGCCGCTCACGCGATGCCCGGAGCTCCTCCACGAGCCGGACGTTCCTCAGCACCAGGCCCGCCTGGAGCGACAGGTCCCGTGCGAGCTTCTGCTCCGTGGGGGTGATCGGGTCGGACGCGCCCTTCGTCACCGAGAGGGCGCCGAGGAGCTCCCCGCGATCGAGGACCGGGACCGCATGGCTCACGTCGGGGAGGTCGGGGAGCTCCGCGCTCGCGGCCGCTCGGGGTGCGGATCGCGCGGCACCCTCGGGCCAGACCGCGGCGGGTCGGAGGTCCGTGCCCAGCCGGAGCCACACTTGGGCCCGCCGGGCGCCGGTCCCCTCGCCGAGGACCGTCGCCATCCTCGGCAGCACGTCCTCGGTGTCGTACGAGCCCGCGACACGCCCGGAGAACTCGGATAGCACCTCATACGGCGTCGCCCGCTGCCCGTAGACGAGTCGGTTCGCGAGTCGCTGTGCCCACCGACGGACCGGTTGGAACGCGAGCGCCACCAGGGCGGCGGCGATCGCGGACAGCAGCGCGTTCCCGGAGCTTCCGACCAACGCCCCCACGCCCACCACGACGGCCACGTAGACGGCCGTGATGAACACCGCCAGGACCCCGAACACGACGGTCTTGTTGATCACGACGTCGATGTCGTACAGCCGGTACCTGAGGATCGCGATGCCCACCGCCACAGGAACGCTCGTCACCGCCAGGATGAGGACCGCCTCCGACAGATCCACGACCGTCGGATCGACCGGGGGAGCCTCTCCGAGCGGGACCGTCATCAGGACATTGGTCACGAAGGCCACCCCCAACAACAGCCCCGCGGCCGCGACCCATCTGACCTGCGCCCGCTCCTCCGCTCCCGCCCGTCGGTAGCGGGGCGCGAGGGATCCGGCAGCGAGCGCCAGCGCGAGCAGGGCGATCGGGAGCGCGAGCAGTCCCAGCGGTTCAGCCCAGGAAGCGCCGAACGGGTTGGTCACCTCCCGAAACGTGTCCACCGGGCCGGGGAGGAACGCGACGGCCGGCACGACCAGGAGCCAGGAGGCGACCAACGCGTCTGCAACGACCCTCCATCTCCTCGAAAGCAGCCTTCCATGCGGGAAGAGCAGGAACACGAGGCCCAGCAGCATCATCATCGGCATCCAGGTCCAGCCGCCGAGCCACGCGGCCACCACGCCCCCGGGGAGGGAGCCGCCTCGTACGAACAGGGCGTAGATCGCGTACAGGATCGTGAGCTCGGTCAGGCTGAGCGTCAGCCCCACGCCGCACAGCAGCCACCCGATCGGGTTCCCGGGCTGTCGAGAAGCGACGAGGGTGCCGAGCACCACGGTGGGCACACCGATCGCCAACGCGAGACCCCTCGGCCCGAACGAGCCCGATGGCTCGGGCGCCCCCCACTCCAGGACCAGCAGGATCACACCGACCAGCGCGAGCAGCACGACGAGCCCGAGGAGGGCCCGTGTGAGCAACGACGTCCTCCGGGTACGCATGTCCGACCTGACCATCCTCTGGCCTGAGCGGGAGATGGGGAAGGGTGGGACCACCACCGCGAGCGGTGGTGGTCACCCGCTTCCCGCCCGATCCGGGTCCAGGTGCCGATGCAGGAGCCGGGGCGGCGGACAGCGACGGTCGCCCCGAGCCCGCGGAGGGACCCGCCCGCGGGATGCGATGCTCGCCCGGCATCCGGATGCCCGTCCGATCGTCGTGACGTACCGTTCCCGTGTCGGGGGGCCCGTTGGGTCCGCGACGCCCCGAGGGGCCGAGGAGGAGCGTGCGATGGGCGACAAGACGGCGGTGGTCGCGATCGGCGGCAACTCGCTGATCAAGGACCGGATGCATCAGACGGTGCGCGATCAGTACATCGCCGCCGGGGAGACCTGCTGGCACATCGCGGCGATGATCCGGAACGGGTGGGACGTCGTGATCACTCACGGGAACGGGCCGCAGGTGGGGTTCATCCTGCGTCGGTCCGAGCTCGCGGCGCACGAGCTGCACGAGGTCCCGCTCGACGCCTGCGGGGCAGACACGCAGGGAGCGATCGGCTACGCGCTCCAGCAGAACCTGCACAACGACTTCGCCCGGCTGGAGATGGACAAGCGGGCAGTGACGGTGATCACGCAGGTCGAGGTCGCCGCCGACGATCCCGCCTTCGAGCACCCGACCAAGCCGATCGGCTCCTACATGGACGAGGGGCAGGCGCTGGGCCGGCGCGATCGCGACGGGTGGAGCGTGGTCGAGGACGCGGGTCGCGGGTGGCGTCGGGTCGTCCCCTCCCCCAAGCCGCTCAGGATCGTCGAGGAGGACGCGATCCGCTCGCTGCTCGAGCGGGGATTCGTGGTGATCGCCGTCGGGGGCGGCGGCATCCCGGTGGTCGCCGACGGCGAGGGGAACCTCTCGGGGATCGCGGCGGTGATCGACAAGGACCTGGCCTCCTCGCTCCTCGCCTCCCGCCTGCGAGCC
This sequence comes from uncultured Actinomycetes bacterium, assembly GCA_964640085.1. Lineage (GTDB taxonomy): Bacteria > Actinomycetota > UBA4738 > UBA4738 > HRBIN12 > CAZXFA01. The sequence continues at coordinate 104,187 of CAZXFA010000005.1, forward strand.
GAGCTGCTCCTGATCAGCACCGCGGTGGAGAAGGTGGCCCTGCGGTTCGGCACGCCGGAGCAGGAGTGGGTCGACCGCCTCACGGTCTCCGAGGCCGAGGGATACCTGGCCGAGGGGACCCACTTCGCCGAGGGGAGCATGGCGCCGAAGATCCGGGCGGCCCTCTCGTTCGTCCACGCCACCGGCGGCACCGCGGTGATCACCGATCCGGACAACGTCGAGCGCGCGCTCGACGGCGACACGGGCACCCGGATCGTGCCGGGCTGATCCTGACGTAGGCTCCGCCCCGTGACGCACCGGCTGATCCTCGACGTCTCGAGCCTGATGTACCGCGCCTTCTTCGCGATGGGCGACACGATCGCGAGCCCGGCGGGCCGGCCGGTCGGCGCGGTGCACGGGTACCTGGACATGGTGGCCCGCCTGATCGTCTCCCGAGGTCCGGGGGAGGTGATCCACGCCTACGATCACGAGTGGCGACCGGTCGCCCGGACGGACATCTACCCGGGGTACAAGGCCAAGCGTCAGCCCGACCCGGAGGGGCTCCCCGAACAGTTCCCGATGCTTCGCCAGGTGCTCGACCTGACCGACATGGTCCAGGCGCAGACCCGCGGGTGGGAGGCCGAGGACGCGATCGGCGCCCTGTGTGCAGAGGCGGCCCCGGCCGACCGTCTCGAGATCGTGAGCGGCGACCGTGACCTGATCCAGCTCGTCCGCGATCCGGCGGTGAAGCTCCTGTACACGGTGCGCGGCGTCTCGCGGCTCGACGAGCTCGACGAGGCCGCCGTGCTCGACCGGTACGGCGTGCCCGCCTCCCGCTACGCGGAGTTCGCGATCCTGCGGGGCGACCCGAGCGACGACCTTCCGGGCGTGCGGGGCGTCGGCGAGAAGACCGCGGCGGCGCTCGTGCGCGCCTACGGATCGCTCGATGAGATGCAGGCCGACGCGGCAGCCGACGACCCACGGCCCGGTCCGCTGAAGGGCAAGCCCGCGCTCCGCGCCCGGCTGCGGGAGGCCGCCGACTACATCGCCGCGATGCGGCGCCTGGTGCCGGTGAACGCGGACGCGCCGCTCGACCGGTGGGCCGGGGAGCGCGACGACGAGGGGCTGGCGGCGATCGCCGAGGAGCTCGCGATCCGCGGACCGGTGCAACGGCTCCGCGCCGCGCTGGATCTCGCGCAGGCCGGGTAGGCTGCCTCGACCGTCGGACGGGAGGTGCGCGGATGCGGGTGGCCAGGAACACCGAGGGCACGTACGGCGAGGGCGACGCTGCCAGGTTCACGGGCACGGTCCACCTCCGGACCACGCTCGCGACAGAGGACGGGACGAACGTGGGGGTCGTCCACTTCTCGCCGGGCTCCCGGACGCACTGGCACCGGCACCCCGGGGGGCAGTTCCTGTTCGGGCTGGTCGGGCGGGGCCGGGTGCGCTCGCGCGACGAGGCGGGACACGTGCTCGAGCCGGGCGACGTCGTCCACGTCGGCCCGGAGGAGTGGCACTTCCACGGCGGGGGGGCGGACTCGACGATGGTGCACGTCTCCGTGAACGGCGGCGGCGCGCCGGAGTGGGGGGATCCGGTCACCGACGAGGAGTACGCGGAGGGGTTCTGATCTCAGCCGAGGAGCTGGCGTCCCATCGCCTGGCGCCACTCCTCGTTGAAGTTGTAGAGGAACCGGTCCTGCCGCGGATAGACGCCGGTGGTGAATGCCCGAGAGCCCACGCCGGTCTGGGCGCGCTCGCACACCGCCCAGTCCTGCTTGGAGATGAGGTCCCAGAACTCGACGACGGGCTCGGGCCTGAACAGCCCGGGGTCCGCGATCGTCTCGGGCCGGAACAGGTACTCGGAAACCACGGTCGTGTGCGACGGCCCCTTCGGGAACGCGAGGTAGTACATCCCGCAGTCTGGGTGCAGGTTGAGCATCAGGTTCGGGAATTCGTAGCTCCCGTAGTACATCGAGTAGTCCTCGGGGAGCAGGTCCGGGAGCTTGGGGAGCTCGCTCTTCCCGGTCACCGTGAAGCTCGTGGCGCCCTCCACCATCCGGTTGCCGTCGTCCCGGAGCTCCTCGTCCCACACCTCGCCGAACCGGAACAGCGGCACCACCTGGACCAGCTCGGGGTGGATGCTCGGGCAGTGGAGGCACTCGTTGTAGTTCTCCACGACGATCTTCCAGTTGGCCTCGACCTCGTAGACGATCCGGACGCCGACCCGCAGATCCTCCATCCTGAACCGCTCGAACGCCGTGATCGTCTCGGCCCCGTCGGTCAGGGCCTCCGTCAGCGGCCGGGGCCGGCGGGCGAGGTTCGCGAACACGAACCCGGCGTACGTGTCCACCTCGAACGCGTGAAGCGGGTGCGCTGACCGATCGAAGAACTCATCCTCCTGCACGTTCGGCGTCCCGATCAGGCGCCCGTTCAGGTCGAAGGTCCACGCGTGGTAGGGACACCGGAAGGCCTTGCGCACGTTGCCCTTGGCCTCGTCGTCGAGGAACTTGGTCCCGCGGTGCGCGCAGACGTTGTAGAAGCCGCGGAGCTCGGCCTCGGCGTTCCGGACGATGAAGATCGACTCGCCCGCGAGGTCCTTCACCACGTAGTCGCCCGGCTCAGGGACCTCCTCGGCCCGGCCGACGCAGACCCAGTCCCCCCACCAGATGCGCTCCCGCTCCTCGTCGTAGACCTCGAACGAGGTGTAGTCGGCCCCGCCGAGCGTGGGACGGGGACGCCACTCGCGCTCGTCGTAGCGGAGGTGCGTGGCCTGCGGGCGGGGGTCGGTCCCGTGCGCCCGTGGGTGGGGGTCGGTCTCCTGCATCGTGTCGCTCCGGTGTGGATTGAACGACGGTTCAAATTCACCACAGGATACCCCCCGGGCCGCCCCGAGGGAAGACCTCGGGCGGGAGGCATCATCCGGCGGTTCCGTGGGTAGCATCGGGACCGGTGGGGGCCCTCCCAACGATCGTCGCTCACGAGCGCTGGTTCACGTCCGAGCGCCCGCCCGCGGATTGGTCGTTCCTCTTCGAGCCGGCCACGATGCTGCTGGTCGCCGCGGCGTTCGGGGCCGCGATCGCCTGGCGGTGGGTCGGCCGACGTCTCCCCCGCCCTGAGCTCCCGTTCCTCCGGCCGCTCGGGCGGCTGGCCCCGTGGGTCCCCCGCCTGCTCGCGATCCACGCGGGCGTCTCGCTCCTGGCCCAGGCGGCGCAACGGACCTACCTCGCGCCCGCGCTCGAGCTGCCGGACAACGCGTTCGGGATCGGCCTGCGGGTCCTGGAGGCCGTCCTCGGGGTGTGGCTCATCTCGGGCTTCCGGGTCCGGTGGGCGGCGGCGCTGGTGGTCGCTGCTGGACCGCTCGCGATCCCCCGGTACGGCCTGGTCCCGGTGCTCGAACGGATGGACCTGCTCGGGATCGCCCTGTTCCTGGCCCTCCTCCCGCCGGGGCCGGACGCCTGGGGGGAGACCCGCGAACCGCGCGCCCGGGTCGAGGTCGCCGTGTTCTGGCTCCGGGTCCTGGTCGGGGGATCGCTGGTCGTGCTCGCCCTGTCCGAGAAGCTCGTCAACCCCGATCTCGCCCTCGCGTTCCTGGATCGGTACCCGGCGTTCAACCTGCTGCAGACGCTCGGCCTGGAGGTCGGCGATCTGGCGTTCGTCCGGCTCGCGGGGGCGATCGAGCTGCTGTTCGGTCTGCTCCTGATCTCCGGGACCCTCCCCCAGGTGACGGTGATCGCGGCCGGGATCCCGTTCAACGCCACCTTGTTCTTCCTCGGCGCGGAGGAGCTGATCGGCCACCTGCCGATCTACGGCACCATGCTGGCGCTCCTCGTCTACGGCTCCACGCCCGACCTGGCCCCCACGATGGACCGCTTCCGGTGGCGCCGGATCGCGGAGGTCTCGCTGCGTGGGGCTGGGACGCGGGCGGGAACCAGCCCCGCCTGAACCGGGAACGAGCCCGCCTGGACCAGGGTCCGAGATAGGGCCGGACGATGGGGCTCGCCCCCGGTGACGGGCTGAGCGTCTCGCCCGAGCCCTGTGAGCGCGTTCCAGGGGTCGACCGGTCCCCCGCCGGAGCAGGGCCTGGCCGCTCGACCGGACCGAGGATGCGGCCCTGAGGGAGCGCGGGATGGTAGGGGTAGGCGATGCGGATCCTGATCTGGCACGGCTGGCTGCTCGAGGGCTCGGGCTCGAACATCGGGGCCGCCCGGCTCTCGGAGGTGCTCCGGGCCGCCGGCCACGAGGTGCTGCTCCTGTGCCAGGAGGGACACCCGGGGCGCTACGGCTGGATCGACGCGTCTGGCACCGTGGGCCCCGATGGGGTCTCCGAGCTCCGACCGAACCCGGCGGCCACGCCGAACGCCGGGAGCTGCGTCCTGCTCCGGCCCGAGATCGGAACCCTCCTGCCGGTGTTCGTGGTCGACGAGTACGAGGGGTTCGATGTCAAGGCTTTCGTCGACCTCACCGACGACGAGCTCCAGCGATACCTGGAGCGGAACGTCGCGGCCGCGCGCGCCACCGCGGCGTGGCGCCGACCCGACGCCGTCCTGGCGGGCCACGCCGTGCCGGGTCCCGTGATCGCGCGGCGGGCGCTCGGAGCCGGGTCGTACGTCGGCCGGATCCATGGCAGCGACCTCGAGTACGCGGTGCGCATCCAGCCTCGGTACCGGGACCTGGCCGCGGAGGGACTCGGCGCGGCGAGGGCGGTGATCGGTCCCTCGGCGGAGGCGATCGGCCGATGCGTGGAGCTGGTCCCCGAAGCCGCCGGTCGCACGCGCGTGATCCATCCGGGGGTCGCGGTCGACGCGTTCCGGCCCCGCCCCCGACGCGAGGCGCTGCTCGAGGCCGCCGAGCGGCTGGAGACCGATCCCGACACGGCCCGCGGGCGCCCCTCCTCCCACGACGCGCTCGTCACCCGCGCGCTCGAGGCCGGCCACCTCGACGAGCTCGATCGCCTGGCGGCGACCTACGACCAGGGCGTCCCGGATCCGGGAGCGGCGGGGCGCCTCCGACGGCTCGCCGACGGTGCGCGCCCGCTGGTCGGGTACCTCGGCAAACTGATCCCGCAGAAGGGCGTCGACGTGCTGCTCGCGGCCGCGTCGCGGGCGCGATCGGACTTCGACCTGCTGATCGTGGGGTTCGGGACGCACCGCGAGCGGCTGGAGGCCTTCGCGCGGGAGGCGGGCCGGCGGGTCCGATTCACCGGGCGGCTCGACCATCGGTACGCGCCCGAGGTCCTGGCAGCGATGGACGTGCTCGTCGTCCCCTCGGTCCTCGAGGAGGCCTTCGGCATGGTGGCGGCCGAAGGGGCGGCCGCCGGGGCGCTCCCGCTGGTCGCTCGCCATTCGGGGTTGGCCGAGGTCGGCGCGGAGCTCGAGGCAGAGATCGGCCGGCCCGGGCTGCTCTCCTTCGAGCCGGGCCCGGATGCCGTGCGAGCGCTCGCGGCGGGGATCGACCGCCTCCTCGCCCTCCCGCCGGCTGAGCGGGACGAGATCGGGGGGCGGTTGAGCGCGTTCGTGGCCCGGGAGTGGACCTGGGAGCGGGACGCCGAGCACCTGCTCGAGGCGGCGACGGACGGGGCGGCGTAGGCTGGTCGAACCATGACGGTCGCGCGAGCGATCGAAGCGGTGCTCGGACCCGACCTGCCGATCGGGGTCCGGGCATACGACGGGAGCCGGCTCGGACCGGAGGACCCTCCGGCCACGCTCCTGGTCCGCTCGCCCGCGGTGTTCCGGCGGATGCTCACCGCCCCGGGCGAGCTCGGGCTCGGCCGCGCCTACGTCGCCGGCGAGCTGGACGTCCAGGGGGACATCTTCGCGGCGCTCGGCTCGCTCCGGGACCGGGTCCCCGACGTGCGACGCCTCGACCCGCGGCGATGGACCGAGGCGGTCCGGCTGGCCGGCGCCGGCGGGCTGCGGCCGCCTCCGATCCCGCGCGAGGAGGCGCGGCTGCGCGGACGGCGCCACTCGAAGGCGCGCGACGCGGCGGCGATCGCCCACCACTACGACGTCTCGAACGCCTTCTACCGCATCGTGCTCGGGCCCTCGATGACGTACTCGTGCGCCGTGTGGGAGCGTCCGGACGCCACGCTGGAGGAGGCACAGGCCGCCAAGTACGAGCTGGTGTGCCGCAAGCTGGGGCTCGAGCCGGGGATGCGGCTGCTCGATGTCGGCTGCGGCTGGGGTGGGATGACGATCCACGCCGCCGAGCATCACGGCGTCCACGCGGTGGGGATCACCCTCTCGCGCCGCCAGGCGGAGTGGGCCGAGAAGGCGGTCGCCGACGTGGGCCTGGGCGACCGCGTCCGGATCCGGTACCAGGACTACCGCGACGTCGACGACGGGCCGTTCGACGCGGTCAGCTCGATCGGGATGTTCGAGCACGTCGGCCTGTCGCAGCTACACGTCTACTTCGCTCGGCTCCGACGGTTGCTGCGGCCGGGGGGACGCCTCCTGAACCACGGGATCTCCCGACCGCCCAACCGCGGCCGGACCCGGTTCCGGCGGAACAGCTTCATCGATCGGTACGTGTTCCCCGACGGCGAGCTGCACGAGGTCGGCACCGTGGTCTCCGCGATCCAGGAGCGCGGCCTCGAGGTGCGGCACGTCGAGGGCCTGCGCGAGCACTACGCGCTCACGCTCCGGGCCTGGGTTCGGAACCTCGAGGAGCGGTGGGAGGACGGGGTGTCCGAGGTCGGTCCGGGCCGCGAGAGGGTCTGGCGGCTGTACATGGCGGCCTCGGCGCTGAACTTCGAGGCGGGGCGGACGCAGATCCACCAGGTGCTGGCGGCCAAGCCCGACCGCGGTCGCTCGGGGCTCCCGCTCCGTCCGGCGTTCGAGACCCCTCACACGTGAGGTCGATGGAGCGTCGACCCCTCGGATCCGGCGGCCCCGAGGTCGGGGCGGTCGGCCTCGGATGCATGCCGATGAGCTGGGCGTACGTCGGCGATTCACCCGACGATCCGGGCGAGGTGATCCACCGGGCGCTCGAGCTCGGGGTGACGCTGTTCGACACCGCCGACGTCTACGGGCCGTTCACGAACGAGGAGCTCTTGGGCCGCGCGCTGTCCGGCCGCCGCGCGGAGGCGGTGATCGCCACCAAGGTCGGGCTCCGCGTCGGCCCGAACGGCGGCTACCCGCTGGTCCGCGACGCGCGTCCCGAACGCATCCTGCACGAGGTCGAGGGGTCGCTGCGGCGGCTCCGGGTCGAGGCGATCGACCTGTACTACCTGCACCGAGTCGACCCGGCGGTGCCGTTCGAGGAGCAGTGGGGGGCGATGGCCTCGCTCGTGCAGGCGGGGAAGGTTCGAGCGATCGGGCTCTCCGAGGTCGGCGTGGAGGACCTCGAGCGCGCGAGCGCGATCCACCGGGTGGCCGCCGTCCAGTCCGAGCTGTCGCTGTGGACCCGCGAACCGCTCGCGGACGTCGTGCCATGGTGTCGGGAGCACGGGGCCGCGTTCGTGCCCTACTCGCCGCTCGGCCGCGGCTACCTCACGGGAGCGGTGGCCGAGGCGGCGTTCGACCCGATGGACTTCCGGGCGACGAACCCGCGTTTCACGCCGGAGGCGATCGCGGCGAACCGTGCGATCGTCCAACGGGTTCAGGCGGTCGCCGCGCGCCTCGGCGCCACGTCGGCGCAGGTCGCGATCGCCTGGACCCTCGCGCAGGGCGAGCACCTGATCCCGATCCCGGGGACCAAACGACTGCGGTACATCGAGGAGAACGTGGCGGCCGCGGAGGTCCCGCTCGGCCGGGAGGACCTCGCAGAGCTCGACACGCTCCCCGCCTCGGTCGCTCCCCGTTACTGAGGCACGAGCGAGCCAACCCGGTCGCGGAGCTCCCTCGGCGCGGGATGATGGTGCCCGATGGCCTCCGCGGTTCCCACCCGGGCGCGGCTCCAGCGCACCGCGCTGCGGCTCGAATACGCGACGATCGCCTGGAACCTGGGCGAGGCGTTCCTCACGATCGGGCTCGGCATCGCGGCCGGGTCGCTCGCCCTGATCGGGTTCGGCACCGACTCGGTGATCGAGATGTTCGCCTCGGCCGTCGTGGTCTGGCACCTGCGGCCCGGGCACGATGTCGACCGACCGGAGCGCACGCGCCGCGCCCTGCGGCTGGTGGCGCTGGCGTTCCTGGGGCTCGCGGTCGTGCTGGCGGCGGCCGCGGTCCGCGATCTGGTCACCGAGCGGCGCGCCGACGCGTCGCCGTTCGGGATCGCCTACCTCGCGGTCACGGCGGTCGTGATGTTCGCGCTCGCGTTCGCGAAGCGGCGCGTCGCGGGCCGGTTGGGCTCGGCGCCGCTGCGCTCGGAGGCCGCGATGACGTTCCTGGATGGCGTGCTGTCGGTCCTCACCCTCACAGGCCTCGCGCTGAACGCCGCGATCGGGTGGTGGTGGGCGGACCCGAGCGCGGCGCTCCTCGTCGCGATCGCTGCCGCGAACGAGGCCCGCGAGAACCGGCAGGAGGCGGAGGAGCTCGCCGGGTGAACGGACCGGTTCCCCTGTGGCTCGACCACGTGTCCGTGCAGGTGCCGGAGCTGCCGTCGGCGATCGAACACCTCGATCGCCGTCTGGGGCTCCGCGCGACGCCCAGTCCCTCGGCGCCGGAGCGACACTCCCGCCTCCATCTGCATCGGAGCTACGTGGAGATCGCCGCCCGCCCCGGCGGCGCCGGGTGGAGCGCGACGCTGTTCTTCCTGCGGTTCGAGGATCCGGTGCGGCTGCGGGCGCACCTGGAGACGGTCGGGCTCGCGTCCGATCTCGGGAGCTACGAGGGCGTCGACGGGATCTGGGACGACGTCGGGATCCAGGCGGGGCCCGTGCCGATGCCGGTCCTCGTGCGTCGGACGTCGCCGGCCGAGATCGCCAGGGATTGGCCACCCGCGCTGGGCGAACCGCACCGGTGCGGCGCGAGGACCCTCGCCGAGGTCCACGTCGGTGTGCCGTCGCTCGCGGAGGCGCTCGAGCCCTACGGTCGCCTCCTCGGGACCGAGGCGCCGGCGCCGATCGTCGACCCACGCTCCGGGCGGCCGCGTGCGACGTTCGACCTCGCGGGGGGTCGCGTCGCGCTCCTCGACGGCGGGGTCGGTGAGGTCGAGCGCATCGTGCTCGGGGCTCCGACGCTCCGGGCTCCGCTGAAGGGGCGGCTGATCAGGCAGGAGGGCGATCCGGTCGCCTGGCTGGATCCGAGCGAGACGTACGGGCTAGAGGTCGGCCTCGTCGGCACCCAGGGCTGACGGCGACCGGTCCCAGGTCCGTCGAGGGGACCGGCCGATCGCAGCGCTATCGCGCGCCCCGACCGCCCGGCGGGAGCGCCCAGGCCGCGACCCGGCCGCCGCCGGGCCGCAGGGCGCCCCCTAAGATGGTCTCCATGGAGCAGCGCAGGCTCGGCGCCGGCGGGCCCGAGGTGGGCGCGATCGGGCTCGGATGCATGCCGATGAGCGGGGCCTACGCCGACGTCTCGCCCGACGAGCCGGTCCGGGTGATCCACCGGGCGCTCGAGCTCGGGGTGACGCTGTTCGACACCGCCGACGTGTACGGACCGTTCACGAACGAGGAGCTGGTGGGCCGCGCGCTCGAGGGTCGGGAGGCCTTCATCGCCACCAAGGTCGGCAATCGCGTCGAGCCGAACGGCCACCGGTTCGTCCGCGACGGGCGCCCCGAACGGATCATGCGCGAGGTCGACGGGTCGCTGCGGCGGCTCCGGGTCGAGGCGATCGACCTGTACTACCTGCACCGAGTCGACCCAGCGGTCCCGTTCGAGGAGCAGTGGGGTGCGATGGCCTCGCTCGTGCACGCGGGCAAGGTTCGCCGGATCGGGCTCTCGGAGGTCGGCGTCGAAGAGCTCGAGCTCGCGAGCGCGATCCATCCGGTCGCCGCGGTCCAGTCCGAGCTGTCGTTGTGGACCCGCGAGCCGCTCGAGGGCGTCGTGCCCTGGTGCCGCGTGCACGGCGCGGCGTTCGTTCCGTTCGCCCCGCTCGGCCGCGGGTACCTGACGGGGACGCTCACCAGGACCGCGTTCCCACCGTCAGATCATCGAGCCACGAAACCCAGGTTCACGACCGAGGCGATCCAGGCCAACCGTCCGATCGTCGAGATCATCCGTAGCGTGGCCGGGCGCCACGGCGCGACGCCGGCGCAGGTGGCGATCGCGTGGGTGCTCGGACAGGGCGAGCACGTGATCCCCATCCCGGGGACCCGGCGCCTGCGCCACCTCCAGGAGAACGTCGCGGCCGTTCCGTTCGAGCTCACGCCGGAGGATCGCGCCGAGCTCGACACGGTGCCCGAGCCGTTCGGCGCCCGGTATTAGGCCTCGAACGGGAGGCCGGCCTCGTTCCAGGCGACGAACCCGCTGTCGAGCTCGTAGAAGCCGGTCCGGCCGGCGGCCACGAGATCCTGGGCGGCCTGCGTCGACATGTTGCCGCTCCGGCAGTACAGGACCAGGGTCTGCTCCGCGGGCAGCTCGTCCATGCGGTCCACGAGCTCCGTGTAGGGGATGTGCACATCGGTCCCCGGGATCTCGCCTTCGTAGGGGACGTGGACGTTCACCAGGAACACGTCCTCCCCCGCCATCAGGTCGCTCAGCTCTCGAGGCGAGAGCCGGGTCCAGCCCTCAGCGTCGCCGTCCGCCCCGGCGACGGTGTCGGACCCGTTCGAGCACGCCGCGAACGCGAGGATCGCGACCAGCGCGAACAGCAGGATCGAGGATCTGCGCACCTGACCATGCTCCCACAGGTGGGGCGGAATGGTTCGGGCCGCCCGGGCGTTACCCTTCGACGATGCCGGCGATCACCGTCGAGGACCTGACGAAGCTCGAGCGCGTGCCTCCCGTCCCCCAGACGGCGCGGCACAGGCGCATCCGCAGCGTGACCGTCGCCCCGAGCGGCCTGGAGGGCGAGGGGTTCCCGGTCCGCCGGGCGTTCGCCGGGGTGGACCTCGCCGATCTGGACCCGTTCGTCCACCTGGATCAGATGGGCGAGGTCGAGTACGCGCCGGGCGAGCCGAAGGGCACCCCGTGGCATCCCCACCGCGGGTTCGAGACCGTCACGTACATGATCGACGGGATCTTCGAGCACCAGGACTCGAACGGCGGGGGCGGCGTGATCACGAATGGCGACACGCAATGGATGACCGCCGGCGCCGGGATCCTGCACATCGAGAAGCCACCCGAGCACCTCGTGATAAGCGGCGGGCTGTTCCACGGGACGCAGCTGTGGGTGAACCTCCCGAAGGCGCAGAAGTGGGCCCCGCCCAGGTACCAGGACCTGCGCGCGACCGAGGTCGCCCTGCTGTCCACCCCGGACGCGGGCGCCCTGGTCCGCGTGATCGCGGGCGAGCTGGCCGGGCACGCGGGCCCGGGCGTGACCTACACGCCGATGACCTACCTCCACGCGAGCGTGGCGCCCGGCGCTCGGCTCGAGATCCCTTGGCGCGAGGACTTCAACGCCCTCGCCTACGTGCTCGCGGGCGCGGGCTCGGCCGGCGTGGAGAAGTTCCCGATGGACACCGGCCGGCTCGCGGTGTTCGGCGCGGGTGATGCGGTCCGGATCGAGGCCGCGAAGGTCCAGGGATCGCGCTCGCCGGCGCTCGAGGTGCTCCTGCTCGGCGGCCGGCCGATCCGCGAGCCCGTGGCCTGGTACGGGCCGTTCGTGATGAACACGAGGGCCGAGCTGCTGCAGGCCTTCGAGGACTACCAGGCGGGGCGGCTCGGCCAGATCCCGGCCGCCCACCACACGCCGGACCGCATCGTCGAGTCCGGCCAGCCCGACGACTAGCCCCCGAACACGATTTCGGCGAGCCGGTCGACCTCGTCCGCGTCGGGGACCGAGGGGCTGAACACGAGCTCGTCCACCCCCATCGCCCGATACGCCTCGACCCGTCGGCCGATCTCGTCCGCCGAGCGCGCCGCCCCGCTCGCGATCATCTCGGCGCGCTCGCCGGCGAACGCGTAGTACGCGCGGAGCTGGCGGAACGACTCGTCCTCGTCACCGAGGCCGAAGTACGACAGGCACACCACCCGCGGCGTCCCGTCACCTCCCGCCGCGGCGTAGGCCTCCCGGAAGGCGGCGACCATCCCCGACGCGGCCTCCGCCGGCGCTCCGCCGATCGTGAACCCCCCGTCCCAGCGCGCGGCCCGGCGCCCCGCCCGGACCGGGTCGCCCCCGAACAGGATCGGGATCCGTCCTCGCGCGGTGGGCGGACCGAACCCGCCCTCGACCCCGAGCGCGGGGCGGCCGGCCCAGCTCTCGTGGAGGATCTCGAGATGCTGGTCCAGGCGCCGCCCCCGCTCGGCGAAGTCGAGCTCCATGACCGCGTAGTCGTCCGGGCGCGAGCCGACCCCGATCCCGAGGGTGAACCGCCCGCCCGACAGCGCGTCCAGGCTCGCAGTGAGCTTCGCCAGCCGGACCGGATCGTAGGTGGGCACGAGCGCGATGTCGGTGAGGAGGTCGATCCGTTCGGTGACGGCGGCGGCGGCGGTCATGGCGACCAGCTCCTCGTAGCTCGGCCACGCGACGCGCCCGATCGTGGCCAGCGACGAGTATCCGCGCGCCTCCGCCCGCTTGGCCCAGTCGAGCAGCGAGCCGGGCGTCATGCCGAGCAACGTGTTCCCGATGCCGATCCCGATGTCCACGGTCCCTCCCCTCGATGCTCCCCTTCGCCCGCCCCGCCGAAACGAACCGGTCCCCCGCTCGCGTCCGGGCGGACCCATCGAGCGTACCGGGGAACGCTGATCGGCCGGATCCCGCTCGGCCGCTAGCATCTGCGCCATGTCCGAGCTCCGCCCCGCCGCCCGCACCTCCTCGTTCACCGAGTCGGTGATCCGCGAGATGACGCGCTTGGCCATGGAGCACGACGCGGTCAACCTCGCGCAGGGGTTCCCGGACTTCCCGTCTGCGGGCTCCACGTCCTGCCAGGCGGGAGCTTCCACGCCCTATCGCATCGCGCCGGAAGTGCCAATACGGAGGACACCGTGAGCGTCTTTGCTAGTGTCGGATTGGTCACGCAGGAGGTCGACGACCGGGGAGCCCGCGTCCCCGGATCGCCGCGGGAGGAGGAGGTGGGGACGTGGCGACGGAAGCGGTCGGTGGAACACGCGATAGAGCCTCCGACCAGGCGCTTCGCATCGGGAGCTGGCTCATGGGGGCCGCCGCGGTCGGGTTCGTCGGGTACGCGGTGATCTTCTTCGTCCGGAACTTCACGGACGCGTTCCTCGAGCTGGGGATCGGGTCGAACGAGGTGAGCGTCGGCAAGGAGGAGATCCGCGCGTTCAGTCCTTCCCTGCTCGAGTACGTCGGGCATCTGCACCTCGCGGTGTCGGGCTTCATCGCCGCGACGGGCGTGGGGGTGATCTTCCTGCTTCGGTACGTGCGGCGAGGTGACCTCTGGGCCTGGGTCGGGGCCGTGGCGGCGCCGGTGATCGGTCTCGCGGTGGCGCTGCCCGCGCACTACCCGAACAGCTTCGACACGCTCGGACACCTTGGACTCATCTACCTGGCGACCCTGATCTACGTGGCCGGGGCGTTGTTCGCGCTTCGCGGGATCGTTACGCGCTCGAGGGCCTGACCGGTACCGGTTCCGGGGGCCAGCGCCATTCAGGGCCCCCCGGGACGGGTGTTCCGCTGGCGCCCTCAGCAGTGACCCTTGGCTTCCGCGGTGCCGCGCCGGTTTGGTCAGGGTCCGCGCCGGTTTGGTCAGGGTCCAGCCTACCTTCGAGGACAGGGCCGGGTTGCGACTGTTAACTGCGGGTGCCAGCTCGGCTGTCAGACCCGAGGCGTACGATTCCAGCATGTCGGACGCCGCTGTTGTGGGGTGGTTCACGATCGGGGCCGCCCTGGGAACCGCGCTCATTACCGGACTCATCGGAGAACTTGGACGCGAGGCGACCGCTCAGCAGCCGAGCGTCAGCGCGAGCGTGATGCCGCCAACCGGCGCGAAGAGCGTCGGTCCGCCGAGATGGAGCGGTGGCGCGAGACAGGAGCAGATGTACTCGCAAAGGTCCGAGAGTTCATGACGGATGTACACCCCCAGCGGCTCACCATGTCGAGCAGCCGGGACTTGGACCGTGTCCAGGAAACCATGGACCGGCTAGGGGATCAGTGGGTGAACATCCGCGAGCCAATCTCGCATCTGGCCGTCGGGCACCCGTCCCCGAATGCACGTGAGCTGGCTGATGCCGTCAGCGTAGGGATGCACAATGTGTTCAACCGGGTTTCGTGGCTGCTTCACGACTTTGCACAGGGACGAGAATCTGCAACCGAGATCCGCGAGGGAACCGCGGAATGGGAAGAGCGCAACTCGAGGGTCAGGGAGCTTCGTGAGGCGCTTCATGAGGGGCGGCCCGATACAGTCCCGGGGATTGGCTGAGGGCGCTCCGCGATAGCGGAGCCCCCGTATCATCCCTCGCCATGACGTCGAAGCTCCGTACCTCCGCAAGGGTGGCGTCCTTCACCGAATCCGTGATCCGGGAGATGACCCGACTCGCCATGGAGCACGACGCGGTCAACCTCGCGCAGGGGTTCCCGGACTTCCCGGCTCCAGAGGAGATCAAGCGCGCGGCCGCCGAGGCGATCGGCGCAGACCGCAACCAGTACCCGATCACCTGGGGCGAACCCGAGCTCCGCGAGGCGATCGCCCAGAGCTACCGCCGTCGGTACGGGATGGTGGTGGACGCCGACCGGCACCTGTGCGTCACGTGCGGTTCGACCGAAGCGATGATGGCCTCGCTGCTCGGCGCGATCGATCCCGGCGACGAGGTCGTGATCTTTCAACCCTTTTACGAGAACTACGGGCCGGACGCGATCCTGTCCGGCGCGCTCCCCCGGTACGTCTCGCTCCGGCCGCCGGACTGGACCTTCGACGAGGCCGAGCTCGCGGCGGCCTTCGGTCCGCGCACGCGCGGGATCGTCCTGAACACGCCGAACAACCCGACGGGGAAGGTCTTCTCTCGCGAGGAGCTACGGGCGATCGCCGAGCTGTGCCAGCGGTGGGACGCGATCGCGTTCACCGACGAGATCTACGAGCACATCACGTACGACGGCGCCGTCCACGTGCCGATCGCGACGGTCCCGGGGATGGAGGACCGCACCATCACGATCAGCGCGCTCTCGAAGACCTACGCGGTGACCGGTTGGCGCGTGGGGTGGGCGATCGCACCGCCCGAGCTCGTCGGCGGGATCCGCAAGGTCCACGACTTCCTGTCGGTCGGGGCGCCGACGCCGCTCCAGCACGCCGGGGTCGTCGCGCTGAACCTCCCCGAGGAGTACTACCGTCGGACCGCCCGCGAGTACGCGGAGCGGCGCGAGCTGCTGATGGAGATGCTGGACCGGCTCGGGTTCGAGGCTCGACCCCCCGCAGGGGCCTACTACGTGATGGCCGGGATCTCGCACCTGGGGCTCGGCGACGACACCGAGACGGCCGAGCGGCTGACCCGCGGGTACGGGGTGGCGGTGGTCCCCGGCTCGTCCTTCTTCTCCCGCCCCCAGCTCGGTCGTTCGCTCGTGCGCTTCTCCTTCTGCAAGCGGCTGGAAACGCTTGCTGAGGCCGCCCGTCGCCTCGAGAAGCTCCGCGCGTAGCTCTACCTCCCCTGCGCCGCGGCCTATCGTTCGTGCAGACCGGATCGATAGGAGGCCGTGAGATGTCCGAGGTGCGCGGTTCACTCTACCCCAGCGCGGTGACCGACCGGATCGGGTTCTTCGACCGCTTCGCCGGCCGCGCGAGCCAGATCGTCAGCCGTGCGCCGTTCTTCGCGTTCTGCGTCCTGCTCGTGATCGCCTGGCTGATCGAAGGCGCGATCCACATGGTGGCGAGCGGACCATCGGCGTTCCTGAACGACAGCTACCAGCTCCAGATCAACACCACGACCACGATCATCACGTTCCTGTTGGTCGCCCTGCTCCAGAACAGCCAGACCCGGAGCGACCGCGCCCTCCACCACAAGCTGAACGCGCTCGCCGACGGGCTGGCCGACATGATGGGTCACCTGGCCGAGCGCGCGGACGACGAGGACCTGCGCCGCGACATCCGCGAGCTGCGGGCGGCGGTCGGCCTGGAGAAGCGCGAGACCACGCGCCGCGAACGCGGGTAGGCGACGCGGGGCGACCGTCAGGCCCGGAGCGGCCAGGAGGTCCCCCACGTCCCCGGCGGGAGCTCGGCCGCACCCGGGTCCTCCCCGCGCAGGATCGCCATCGTCCGACGGACGCGCGAGGCCGAGACCACGTTGCCCTTGCGCTCGTACATCTCGAGCGCCCGTGCGTAGGTCTCGAGCGCCTCCTCGGTCCGCCCGGCGCTCGCGAGCACGTAGCCGAGGCTCGACCAGGACAACGATTGCATCTCGAGCGCGTCGGTGTCGGCCAGGATCGCCAGCGCCTCGCGGGCGAGGCGCTCGGTCTTCCCGAAGTCCCCCAGGTCGGCGAGCGCCCGGGCCCGCGCCATCCGCCAGCCCGATTCCGCATCGAAGTCGTCGACGACCGAGATGCTTTCCGCGCGCTCGGTGGCCGCGATCGCCTCCTCGGTCCGCCCGAGAGCCTGCAGGGCATCGGCGAGCAACCACAGCACGGTCGAGCGGGCGCCGCGCTCTCCCAGGCGCTCCAACCCGCGCTCGCCCTCCTCGAGGAGTTCGCGGGCAGTCTCGTGGTTCCCGGCGAGCATCTCGACCTTCCCGCTCAGCATCGTGTACGCATACAGGCCGTCCTCCTGCCCGGATTCCACCAGCGCCTCGCGCGCCTCCTCGTACAGGGCCCTCGCGCCCTCCAGGTCCCCGGTCATCGCGAGCGCGACGGCCTCGTGGTGCGACCCCCCGGCCAAGGCGCCGCGCGAGAACCGGGCCGAGGCAGTCATCTCCCGCCATCGCGCGATCGCCTTCGCGGCGGGCATCGACGAGTAGTTCATGACGAGGGCGAGCCACTCCGCCGCCTCCGCCGTGAGCAACGAGGCACCGGACCGCGACCCGAGCCTCCGCGCCCGCTCGAGCAGTTCGGCGGCCCGCGACTCCCTCCCGAGTCCCGCCGCCGACACGCCGAGGGCCAAGCAGACCTCGGCGATCGCGACCTCGTCGCCCGCGGCCTCGACCTCGGGCAGGAACGCCTCGACCTCGGGCTGGAGCTGGGCCAGCGGCGCTGGCGCCAAGTACCAGCGCACGAGCTGACGCCGGACGACCGCGCGAGCGAGCGTCCCCACGTCGTCCGCCCCCCGCGCCAGGCGCTCCGCCGTGCCGAGCACCGTGAGCGCCTCCTCGAACCGGCCCTGATGCTCGTGGACCCGCCCGAGGTCGAGCAGGATCTCGGTCCGGTCGAAGGATGCAGGCGGAAGCAGCTCGTCGGCCCGTGAC
>CAZXFA010000006.1:0-25833 GCA_964640085.1 uncultured Actinomycetes bacterium
TTCACGTCGTCGAGCGAGTCCCAGAACGAGATCACGCCGAACTCGGCCTCCTCGCCATCCCGGCGGCGGAGCACCATCACGCCCCGGTTCCCCGGCGTCTCCTTCAGCGCGGCGACCCCGATCTCCTCCAGGTACGCGAGGTACGCGTCGTCGTCCTCGGCCCTCGTCCGTCCGAACCACACCCGTGCGATCACGCTCGTCTCCTCTCCGCTCGGGTCCCCGGCAAGTATGGTGTGCCGCCATGACCGAGGAGCACGTCCTCCGGAACCGCGCGTCGTGGGACGCCGACGCCGACAACTGGGTCGAGCGCGGGCGCGCGAGCTGGGCCTCCGAGCACGTCCACTGGGGCATCTGGGGCGTGCCCGAGTCCGAGCTCGGCCTCCTGCCCGACGTGGACGGGCTGGACGTCGTCGAGCTCGGGTGCGGCACGGGCTACATCTCGGCCTGGCTCGACCGACGCGGGGCCCGCCCGGTCGGGCTCGACAACTCGGGGCGCCAGCTCGCCACCGCGAAGGCGTTCCAGGATGAGTTCGACCTCCGGTTCCCGCTCGTCCACGGGGACGCCGAGCGCCCGCCGTTCGCCGACGCGTGCTTCGACCTCGCGGTCTCCGAGTACGGGGCCGCGATCTGGTGCGATCCCTACACCTGGATCCCGGAGGCCGCGCGGATCCTGCGGCCGGACGGACGCCTGGTGTTCCTCGGCCATTCCTACCTCGCGATGCTCACCTTCCCGGAGGAGGACCTGCCCGCCTCCGAAACGCTCCAGCGCGACCACTTCGGGATGCACCGGTTCGAGTGGCCGGCCGAGGATGACTCGGTGGAGTTCGCGCTCCCGCACGGCGAGATGATCCGGCTGCTGCGGCGGTGCGGGTTCGAGGTCGAGGACCTGGTCGAGATCCGCGCGCCCGAGGACGCCGAGACCCCCTCCGACCCGCTCGCCACCGTCGAGTGGAGCCTCCGCTGGCCGGTCGAGGAGGCCTGGAAGGCCCGCAAGCGCGGCTAGCCCGCCGCGATCAGGGCGACGCCGCCCAGCGCCGCCGTCACGCCGATCGCCTGGTGGCCGGCCAGGCGCTCCTGCAGGACGAAGCGGGCGAGCACGACCGTGGCCACCGGGTACAGCGAGCCGAGCACCGAGGTCAGCGCGAGCAGGCCGCCCGCCTCGGCGGACAGCGCGAACGCGAGGTTCGACCCGTTGTCCAGCACGCCGGCCGCGGCGAGACCGCCGCCCTGCGACGCGGTCATCGCGAACGAGGGCCGCGTCGCGATCGCCGTGACCCCGAGTAGGGACAGCGCGCCGACCCTGACCATCAGCACCCCCCAGAACGGATCGGTTCGACCCGCCTCGTCCAGGAAGACGACCAGGATCCCGAGCGTGAGCGCGGCGAGGAGCGCGAGCCCGATCCCCGCCGCCGCTCGCCGCTCGGACCCGTCCTCGGTCGGCCGCGCGGCCAGGACGATCCCCACCACAGCGAGCGCGATCCCGAGGACCTGGACCGAGCTCGGACGGTCGCCACGGATCAGCCCCCAGGCCACGGGGACGGTGCCAGAGAGGGCGGCGGTCGGCGCCACGATCCCCATCCGTCCGATCGCGAGACCCCGGTAGAGCGCCGACAGGCCCACCGCACCGGCGAGACCGCCCGCGAGGCCGTAGGCGAGCGCCACCGCCTCCTGCGGCCCCTCCCAACGGATCGCCGCGACCGCGCCGATGAACAGGAGCCCGGCCGCCTGCGAGACGCACGACACCACGAGCAGCGGCAGCCGCCGTGCCGACAGCCCCGCGATGAAGTCCCCGGTCCCCCACCCGATGCCCGAGCCGAACGCGAGGGCGAGAGCCTGCACCGCGCGAGCCTACCCGGCGTCACCCCTATGCTTCGGGGCGTGCGGCGAACGGAGGTCACCGTCGCGGTGCTCTTCCTCCTCCTGGCAGCATGCCGCGGACCGACGTCGGAGGGGAGCGTTTTCTTCCCCACCGCCGACTCCCAGGACTGGCCGGCCGCGATCGTGGGCGGCACCCTCGTCCGCGAGGGCATGTGCCTGTTCGCTGAGGCCGAGGGCGAGCGCTACCTCGTGATCTGGCGCGAGGGCTACGCGTTCCGCGACGGCGAGCTGCTGGATCGGGACGGGAACCGCGTCGTCGCCCTCGGGCAGGACTTCCTCGGCGGCGGCGGGTTCACCTCGCTGGAGGCAGCCGAGCGCCTGACAACCCTGCCGATCCCCGATGCCTGTCAGACCGAGGAGTACATGTTGGCGGACGAGATCCGCCCGAGCTGACGGCTGGAGCCCGAATTCAGCGCTCGACGCCGGCCTGCTGCCAGACGGTCAAGGGCACCGAACGCAAGGTTGCGGGACATCCTGGCGCACCGAAGTTCCCTGTAACAGGTTCCTGGGGCTTGCGTCAGCCCTCCGGCAGCGAGATCGTGCCGTCCTCGGCGAGCGGGAAGCCCGGGTTGTGGGCAACCTCCCAGGGGTGGCCGTCCGGGTCGATGAAGACGCCCGAGTACCCACCCCAGGACGTCGGCGCCGGCTCGCGGCCGATGCGGGCGCCGGCCGCCCTGGCCTCCTCGATCACGCGGTCCACCTCCTCGGGTGAGCCGACGTTGTGGGCCAGCGTGACCCCGCCCCAGCCGCCCGGATCGACGACGGCGCTGTCCTCGGCGAGCTTGTCCCGTCCCCACAGGGCGAGGATCGACCCGCCGACCTGGAAGAACGCGGTCTCCTCCGCATCCAGCCCGACCCGCCAGCCGAGGCGCTCGTAGAACGCCTTGGACGCCGCGACGTCGAGGACGCCCAGCGTGATCAGGCTCACCCGCTGTTCCATCTCAGCTCGACCCCACTGAGCCACGCCCGCGGAGCACGACCGCGGTCGCGATCAGGAAGGCGACGGTGAGGCCGATCCCCTCCGGCGGGAACGCGCTCACGCCCTCGACGTCCGCCGCATCCTGGTAGACCCCGGCCATCAGCAGGTTCAGCTGGTAGGTCGCCCCCATCACGCACATCAGGGCGCCCAGCACGTACCCGATCGCCGTGCGCCGGAACAGCAGGACCCCCGCGACGACGAGGGCCGGCACGAGCAGCGAGAGGTCGACCGCGAACACCAGGTGCTGGCCCGACGCCGGGATGTCCTCCAGCAGCTCGCCGGTCACCGCGAACCGGACCACGACGAAGACCCACAGCGCGCCCTGCGCGAGCCCGACGACGACCAGGAAGCCGCCGACCCACCGGGCCGCCGTGTCCGCCCGGAGCGCGTCGCGGATCGCCGCGGCGTCGAGGTTCGGCAGCAGGCAGGCCAGCGCGAACGCCGACAGCGTGAACAGCGCGATGTGGAGCAGGAACACGTCGTTGAACTCCGCCCCGAACACGTAGTACGCGTAGTCGTACAGCGCGTACGCGAGCGCCCCGGCCCACAGCACCTCGCCGCGGCGGGAGCCGCGGAGCACCAGCGCGAGCGCCAGGAGCAGGAGCGGCACGACGACCACCAGCGAGACGAGGTCGCCGCCGCGGAAGGCTTCCCGGGCCCACGCGTCGTCGGCGTACAGATCCTCGACGGCCAGCCCGAGGACGGACGCGAAGGCCATCAGGACGACGATCGCCCACGACGGGACGGAGGCCGCGCGCAGCGGTGCGTTCGCGCGCGCCCACCAGCGCTCGCGCCGAACCGGGTCGTGTATCCGTTCGACCATCGCAGGCACCCCGGTCTCCGACGCTACACCGTGGCGCGACACGGACGCGCGCCGTCGTATACATGGAGCGCGACGGAGGGGAGGGCCGATGGGCGTGTCGTGGATCGACTTCGAACGCCAGGCGCCGGAGCTCGCGCGCCTCGTTCGGGAACGGATCGAGGATCACGGGCTCGCGCTGATCGCCACGGTGGCCGCGGACGGCTCGCCCAGGATCAGCCCGGTCGAGCCGTTCTTCCACGGCGGGGACCTGTGGATCGGGTCGATGCCGGGCTCGACGAAGGGGAAGGACCTCGGGCGCGACCCGCGGCTCGCGATGCACAACGCGACGATCGACAAGGACGTCTCCGATGGCGACGTCAAGCTGAACGGGGTCGCGGTGCTCGTGACCGACCGCCCGGCCGAGATGTCCGAGATGCCGCCCGGCGCCGACCTGTTCCGCATCGAGCTCACGAGGGCGTCCTCGCTCCGCGTCGCCGGCGATCACCTCGTGATCGAGACCTGGGAGCCGGGCCGACCGGTCCGTTCGGTGAACCGCTACTAGTTCGCCGCGGCCCAGATCGGGCCCTCGCAGTCGTCGCGCAGCGGCAACGGCTCGGGCTCGCGGGGGTCCTGGTCGAAGTCGAACGAGCTGAGCATCGGCGTGGCCTGCCGGTCGCGGTGGGTGAGCTTCCGCAGGCCCCAGTTGTCCTCGATGAACCGGAGGACGCTCGAGAACTCGCCGAGCTCGCTCGAGACGACCCCCTCCTCCGCGTAGGGGCTGATCACCAGCAGCGGGACGCGGATCCCGAAGCCGAACCCGTCGACCTGCGGCGGCGGGACGTGGTCGTAGAAGCCGCCGTAGTCGTCCCAGGTGATGAAGACCGCCGTGGTCTCCCACATGTCCGAGCGCATGATCGCGTTGACCACCTTGGTGGTCCAGTTCTCCCCGTGGCAGAAGTTGTACTCGGGGTGCTCGGATAGCTCGAACCGCGGCGTGATCCACGTGACCGGCGGAAGCACGCCCGCTCGGATGTCCTTGACCACGTCGTCCACCGGGAACATGTGACGCTGCCACCGCTCGGGGTTCTCCCGGTACCGGCGGATCGCCGAGTACGCCGACCAGATGTAGCCCTTCTGGTCCTCCTGCGCCGCGTAGTACGCCCACGGGATCTTCGCCCGCGTGAGCAGGTCGCCCTCGGTCAGGAAGTCGAAGCAGGGACGCACCTTCTTGAGTCGCCCCTCGGAGTCTCGGACCTCGACCAGCTGTTCCTCCGGCGCGTCGCAGCCGAACGTGTTCGAGCCGCGGGTGACCCCGGGGATCCGCCGCGGGTTGTCGAGCGCCCCCTCCGCCGTCGCGGCGATCGAGTACAGGTGGTTGGGGAACGAGGGGCCGTGCGCGCTCGCGAAGAAGTTGTCGAACAGCACGTGGTCCTCGGCCCACGACCAGTAGTTCGGGAGCTGGTCCTGGTGGAGCTGCGTGTAGGCCCAGTCGCCGTGCTCACCTTGGAGGAACCCATCCATCTTCCCCTCGTTCCACGCGGCGATCGCGCAGGGGTAACAGTGCGGGATGTCGCCCGGCGTCCTGCCGTCGGTCCCGCGGATCAGCGGTCTCGGCTGCCCGCGGTCCATCCCCACCGTGACGCCGTTCGCCCCGGGGAACGTGCCGAACATGTGATCGAAGGTCCGGTTCTCCTTGATCAGGAACACGACGTGCTTGATCGGGAGCCGGGTCTGGAGAGCCGTGGCGTCGAACGCCTCGGGCGCGCCGGTCGTGATGACCGTGGGGCTCGGCGTTGGGCTCGGCGATGGATCCCGGCCGTCCTCCGCCGCGTCGCTCGATACGCACGCCGCCGCCACGAGCCCACAGATCACGACCGCGGCGTACCGAAGCGACGGACGAGCAGGGACTGGGCGCGTCATGGAGGTGCGCGCAGTCTACCTGTCGCCCGTGCCCGGTTTCGCTCCGCGCCGGAGCCCCGCGATCAGAGCTCGAGCGCCCAGAAGACGCCGAAGACGACGCCCGCCGCGAACCCCAGGACCGCGAGGCTCGCGAAGAGCCACGCGGCGACGGTCCGCTCGACGCCTCCGCGGGATCGCCCCATCGCCGCCAGCGCGAACGCGAGCCCGAGCAGCAGGCTCCCGCCGCCGAGCAGCGCGAACATCCACGCGTCCGACACGTCCTCGACGCGCGTCGACCAGAGCCCGAAGAAACCGATCGACTGGTCGCCACCGGCGAACCGGACGAACACGCCGAGGAAGATCGCGATCGCTCCCGCGATCCCCAGCACCCACTCGAAGAACCGGCGAACGACGACGGACCAGGACGTGCCGCCGGGTCCGACCGCGGCTCCCCCTCGACCGGGCGCCGCAGGGCTGGTCGCCGACATCCCCCTCACCTCCCAGGTCGGGTTGCTCGCTGGGACCACCGCATCGCAGATGAGGTCCAGCCGCCAGGGCCACAGGCCCCGGAACCGAAGGGGCGGTTCGACGTCGCCGTCAGAGGCGTGCGAGGAGGTCCCGGAGGGCCTCGTCGAGCGGCGGCATGGGCGGTACGCCGAGCTCTGCGACGAACAGGCTGGTCAGCGCGCTGTTGCGGGGTCGCGGCGCCGGGAGCTCGAGCGTCTCGGCGCGTTGGGCGTTGACCGACCCGCGCAGGCCGCCGAACGCCTTGGCGCGGCTCAGTACGTCGAACCAGGTGGTCGGCTCGGGACCCGCCAGGTGGTACGTCCCGAACCGTCCGGTGAGCGCGAGCGGCAGCAATCGTTCGGCAAGGTGCGTCACGGAGGTCGGAGTGCCGATCCGATCGGCGATCCCGCCCGCCTCCTCCCCCGCCGCCAGACGACGGAGCGCTCCCGTCAGGTGATCCGAACCGCTCCCGAAGACGAATCCGGTCCGCACCACGAAGTGCTCGGGCAGCAGCCCGCGGACGAACCCCTCCCCCGCGAGCTTGCTCCGCGCGTACACGCCGAGCGGGTTCGGCCGGTCGAGCTCGTCGTACGGGGCCTCCTTCCGGCCGTCGAACACGTAGTCGGTCGAGAGGTGGAGCAGGATCGCCCCGCACGCCCGCGCGGCGAGCGCAAGCGACTGTGGTCCGAGCGCGTTCACGCGGATGGCGCGCTCCGGTTCGGCCTCGCAGGCATCGACCGCGGTGAAGGCCGCGCAGTTGACGATGAGCTCGGGGGCGAGCGGGACGAGCGTCCCCATCAGGGCGTGGTGGTCGCCGACGTCCAGGTCCTCGTGCGCGAACGCGTGCAGGTCGTGATGGGGCGGACACGTCGCTAGGAACACACGACCGAGCCCACCGGCCGCTCCCGTGACCGCGATCCGCACGTCGGCCCCTACGCCGCGCTCGCCCGGGACTCGTCCACCCAGTCCCGGTGGTCGCGGTACCAGGCGAGCGTCGTGGCCAGCCCGTCGGAGAAGGGCACCGCGGGTCGCCACCCCAGGGACCCCAGGCGCTCCCACCGGACCCCGTAGGCCAGATCGTGCGCCGGCCGGTCCTGGACGAACGCGATCAGCGACTCGTCCACCTCCAGGAACGCGCAGATCCGGCGGGCGAGGTCGAGGTTCGTGAGCTCCGTCCCGCCGCCGATGTTGTAGACGAGGCCGGGCTCGCCGTGCTCCATCACGGCCTCGATCGCGCGGACGAAGTCGCGCACGTACAGCCACTCGCGGCGGTTCGAGCCGTCGCCGTAGACGGGGAGCGGCCGCCCCTCGAGCGCCGCGGTCGCGAAGGTCGGGATCGCCTTCTCCGGATGCTGCCGCGGGCCGAAGGTGTTGGTGCCCCGCACCGTCGTCACCGGCGCCTCGTAGGTCGAGACGTACGCGCGGCACAGCAGGTCCGCCCCCGCCTTGCTGGCCGCGTACGGGTTGCGCGGGCGCATCGGGGCCTCCTCGACGAACGGCTCGCCCTCGCTCGAGCCGTAGACCTCGTCGGTCGAGACGAACAGCATCGGCCGCCCGAGCTCGCGGCAGGCCTCGAGGACGACCTGCGTGCCCAGGACGTTCGAGCGCACGAACGCCCGCGAATCCTCGATGCTGCGGTCGACGAACGACTCCGCGGCCGCGTGGACCACCCGATCCACGTCCGCGACCAGCGGGACCACCGCCTCGGGCTCGGCGACGTCGCCGCGGACGAATCGGAACCTGGGGTTCGGCTCGTGGTGCTCGAGGTTCCGCCGGGTGCCGGCGTACGTCAGCTTGTCCAGGACGACGACCTCGGCGTTCGGACGCTCGAGCAGGAGGTCGACCAGGTGCGACCCGATGAACCCGGCCCCGCCGGTCACCAGGATGCGCTCGCGACGCTCGGCCATGGGTGCCGCGAGTCTACCCGCGCCCCCCAGCGGCGGACGTCAGGAGCCCCGCCGCCCGCGCGGCCGCCTCCTCCCAGGTGAAGCGACGGACCCGCTCGAGCCCCGCCCGGCGGAGCCCGTCACGGAGCCCCGGATCGGCGAGCAGCCGCTCGAGCTCACGCGCGATCGCCGTGCGATCCTCCGGGTCGACGAGCAGCGCGGCCGAGCCGGCCACCTCCGGTAGCGAGGACGCGGCCGAGGTAAGCACCGGCACGCCGGCCGCGAAGGCCTCGAGCACGGGCAGCCCGAACCCCTCGTACCGCGACGGGTACGCGAGCGCCTCCGCCCCGGCGAGCAGCGCGAGCTTGTCCGCCTCGGACACGTAGCCCGTCAGCACGACGCGGCCGCCCACCTCCCCGGGGAGCGCCGCAACCGCCGAGCGGAGGTGCCGCTCGGTCTCGGGGATCCAGTTCGTCGGGCCGCCCGCGATCACCAGCCACGCGTCGGTGTCGACGTTCCGGAACGCCTCGACCAGCCCATCGAGGTTCTTGCGCGGCTCGATCCCCCCGACGAACAGCACGTACCGACCCCCGATCCCGAACGTCGCCCGCACGCGCGCGACCTCGGTGGTCGGCACCTCGGGGAACGGCTCGGCCCCGTGCGGGATCACGTGCACGTGCGCCGGGTCGAGGTCGTGGTGCTCGAGCAGGTCCGCGTTCGCGCTGTTCGAGGGCACGATCACCGCCGCGCTTCGCCTCAGCCACCGGTCGAACCGGCGACGCCATCGCCGATCGATCTGCGGGGCCGACGCGGGGAACCGCTCGTAGGCCAGGTCGTGGACCACCAGCACCACGCCGGGGCTCTTCGTCGCGGGCGGGAGGAAGTTGGTCGCGAGCAGGGCGTCGAAGTCGAGCAGCCACTCCAGCCTCGGGATCCCCAGCCGCCAGGAGACCGGCTGGAACACCCGGGCCGGGAACCGGCTGGGGTGCTCGGACAGGTTCGCCGCGACGCCGTCGAAGAAGCGCCGCCGGGTGAACAGACCCTTCGCGTGCAGGTACCACGCGACGTACTCGGGCAAGGGTTCGGCCGCCGGCAGGTGCCGGATCATCTGTCGCGTGTAGTGTCCGACGCCGGTCCGCCGCGGATCCAGCGCGGGGCGGGCATCGATCGCGATCCGCACCCGCTAAGCCTAGTCGACCTCCACCCGGCTCTGGTCGCCCACCACCAGCCGATGCAGGCCCGCGCGCCCCGAGTGTCGAACCTCGACGTTGCGCCCCAACAGCGATCCCCCGATCCCCTGCACGCCGACCACGCGACCGCCCTCCATCACGATCGAGTCCTCGATCCGGCTGCCGGTCACCGCGCACCCCGACGAGAGCGAGACGTTCGGCCCCACCGTCGAGTCCTCGACCAGGGTGCCGGTTCCGACGATCGTCGGACCAACGATCCGGGAGCGCACCACCTTGGCCCCCGGCTCGATCACCACCAGCCCCACCACCTTCGACTCGGCATCGACCTCCCCGTCGGTCCGCGGCTCGAGCACCGAGAGCATCATCCGGTTGGCCTCCAGCAGATCCTCGGGACGGCCGGTGTCCTTCCACCATCCGCTCACGAGCTCAGCTCTCACGGTCTTGCCGTGATCGATCAGCCACTGGATCGCGTCGGTGATCTCGAGCTCGTTCCGCCACGATGGCGAGATCGACGCCGCCGCGTCCAGGATCGCGTCGTCGAACAGGTACACGCCGACGAGCGCCAGGTCCGAGAGGTGCTCACGCGGCTTCTCCACCAGCCGGACCACGCGGTCGCCCTCCAGCACCGCGACCCCGAACCGCTCGGGCTCCGGCACCCGGGCGAGGAAGATCTGCGCGTCGGGTCCGTGCCGTTCGAACCCCCGGACGAACCGCGCGATGCCCTCGAGCAGGACGTTGTCGCCCAGGTACATCACGAAGGGCTCGCCGCGGACGAAGTCGGCGGCCGCCAGCACCGCGTGCGCGAGCCCGAGCGGGGCCTCCTGCCCGATGTACGTGACGTCGAGCCCCCACGCCGAGCCGTCGTGGACCGCGGCCTTCACCTCGGCGGCCGTCTGTCCCACGACGATGCCGACCTCGGTGATCCCCGCGTCGCGGATCGCGGATAGGACGTGGAACAGGATCGGCGTGTTCGCCACGGGGATCAGCTGCTTGGCGTTGGTGTGCGTGATCGGCCGGAGCCTCGATCCCTCGCCGCCCGACAGGATGAGCGCCCTCACGGGCACTCCACCGGCGGCTCGGCTGCGGGCTGCGGGATCTCGTACCGGGACGTGACGATCACCGCGACATCCTGATCGGCAGGCAGCGTGCCGGGGGGCGCGGCCACCTGCTCGAGGTTCCGGAGGTAGGTGCCCACCACCTCGGCCTTCGCCTCCTCGCCCTCGCGGTACACGATCACGGCCCCCTTGACCGGCGCGCCGATCGCGGACGCGTCGGCGACGCCGGGGGCCGTGTTGAACCCGCCCTCGGTGAGCACGTTGAACACGTTCGCGGCGACCGAGCCGGTGCCGCGATCGTAGACGGCCACGACGATGTTCGCCGGCGAGGGCGCCGTCTGGGAGAGCTCGGTGCCCAGCTCGCCGAGCTGCTTGCCCTCGCGGATCCGGGTGAACAGCGTGGTCGCGTCCGGCTCGACCGTCTTCACGATGGAGAGGTACTGCCCGTTCACCGTGATCCCGGCCGGGATCGTCGGCACCGAACGGAAGTCGGCGGCCCCGGTGTTCACCCCGTTGAGCTGCCCGGCCAGGTACACGAGCTCCGCGGGGTTCCGCAGCCCCTCGTCCACGACCAGGTTGTCGAGCAGCTCGGGCACGAGCGAGGGCAGGCGCAACAGCTCGCCCGGCTGCAACAGCTTCGAGATCACCGCCCGAAGGAACTGCTGCTGACGGCTGATCCGGGCGAAGTCCGGGACCGTGTCGCACGGCTGGTGCCGCGTCCGCACGTAGGCGAGCGCCGTGAAGCCGTCGAAGGTCTGGCACCCGGCGGAGATGTCGAGGCCGGTCAGTGGATCCTGCATCGGATAGGGGACGCACATCTCGACCCCACCGAGAGAGTCGACCAGGCCCTTGAACCCCGCCAGGTCCACGTACAGGACGTGGTGGATCTGCATCCCGGTGAGCTGCTTGACGGTGCGGGCCACCTTGAGCGGACCCCCACCCTGGACCCCGCCCTCGAAAGCCGAGTTGATCTTGCCCATCCCGACGCCGGGGATCTCGACCCACAGGTCGCGGGGGAACGAGAGGAAGACGGCTTCCTTCTGATCGGGTTCGGTGTGGACGAGCATGATCGTGTCGGTGCGGTTCTCCCCGCCGATGTCCTCATCGGTGCCGAACGCCTCCTGCTCCTCGGGCGTGAGCCCCTCGCGCGAGTCGCTGCCGAGCAGCAGGTAGTTGCAGTCGCGCTCGGCGCACCGGCCGGCCACATCGGGCACGGGGGTCCCGGTCGCACCCACGGTCGCCGGCGGGGGGTCGGGGATCTGGAAGGTCTCGATCTGGCTCCGGGTCCAGAAGTACGCGCCCATCCCGAACGCCGAGACCACCGTGATCAGGGCCGAGAGCGCGGCGGTGGCGGCCAGGAACACCCGACGCATGCCGGGGCTGGGGCGGCGGGGGGGCTGCACGGCGGCGTCGTCGGCCATACGCTTTCCGACGGAAGAGCCTACCCGGCAGGCTCCCGGCCCGGTCCGGAGGCGCCCGTGACGATCGTGTGGAGACCCTCGGAGGACTACCTCGAGCGCGCGAACGTCACCCGGTTCATGCGCGCCCACGGCATCGCCACCGAGGAGGAGCTGATCGCCCGGTCCATCGCGGACGTCGCCTGGTTCTGGGACGCCGTGGTCCGCGACCTCGACCTCCCGTTCCTACGACCGTACGAGCAGGTGCTGGACACCTCCGAGGGGATCGAGTGGGCCACGTGGTTCGGCGGGGGCCGGGTGAACCTCGCGCACGCGTGCGTCGACCGGTGGGCGGAGGCAACGCCGGATGCGGTGGCCGTGGTGTGGGAGGGCGAGGAGGGCGCCGTCCGCGAGGTGACGTACGAGGGGCTCCGGCGGATGTCCGATCGGCTCGCGCACGGGCTCGCGTCGCTCGGTGTCGGCGAGCGGGATGCGGTGGGCATCTTCCTGCCGATGTCCCCCGAGGCGGTGGCCGCAGTGATGGCGTGCGCGAAGCTGGGGGCGATCTGGCTCCCGATCTTCTCCGGGTTCGGCGCCGACGCGGTCGCCACCCGTCTCCGCGACGCGGGCGCGAGGGCGCTGATCACGGCCGACGGGTTCCCCCGCCGGGGGAAGGTCGTGCCGATGAAGGAGACCGCCGACGAGGCCGCCGCGTCCTCGCCGAGCGTCGAGCACCTCGTCGTGTGGTCGCGTCTGGGACGCGGGGGCCTGCCGTGGACGCCGGGGCGCGACGTGCGGTGGGAGGACCTCGCGGCGGACCGATCGGACGCGTTCGGGACGCGCGCGCTCGACCCGGAGCACCCACTGTTCATCGCGTACACGAGCGGGACCACCGGGCGGCCGAAGGGAGCGGTCCACGTGCACGGCGGCTTCCTGGTGAAGATCGCCGAGGAGGTCGCGTACCAGGTGGACCTGCATGCGGGCGAACGGCTGTTCTGGTTCGCCGACCTCGGATGGATCATGGGGCCGTGGGAGGTGGTCGGTGCGACGGCGCTCGGCGCGACGGTGTTCCTGTACGACGGGGCCCCGAACCATCCCGGCCCCGACCGCGTGTGGGACCTCGTCGAGCGCCACCGGATCACGCATCTCGGCGTCTCCCCCACCCTGATCCGGGCGCTGATCCCGGCGGGCGTCGAACCCGTCCGCCGTCACGACCTCTCGACGCTGCGGATCCTCGCCTCCACGGGCGAGCCGTGGAACCCCGAGCCCTACCGCTGGTTCTCCGAGGAGGTGGGGGGAGGGCGGCTGCCGATCATCAACCTGTCCGGCGGCACCGAGGTCGGCGCGTGCTTCCTCTCGCCCCACCCGAACAGCCCCTTGAAGCCGTGCACCCTCCGCGGCCCCGCGCTCGGGATGGATGTCGCGGTGTATCGCGCCGACGGGACCGAAGCCGACCGCGGAGAGGTCGGCGAGCTCGTCTGTCGGCAGCCGTGGCCGACGATGACCCGCGGGATCTGGGGGGACCCGGAGCGGTACCTCGACACCTACTGGCGCCGGTTCCCCGGCGTCTGGTGCCACGGCGACTGGGCGAGCGTGGACGGGGACGGCTTCTGGTTCCTCCACGGCCGGAGCGACGACACGATGAACGTGGCCGGAAAGCGACTGGGACCCGCGGAGGTCGAGAGCGTCCTGACCCTCCACCCCGCGGTGACCGAATCGGCAGCGGTGGGGATCCCCGACGAGGTCAAGGGCGAGGCGATCTGGTGCTTCGTCCTCGTTCGCCCCGGCGTCGAGGCCGATGAGGCGCTGGCCGCGGAGCTCCGTGGCCTGGTCGCCGAGCACCTCGGGAAGGCGTTCCGGCCCTCGCGGGTGGTGTTCGTCCCCGAGCTCCCGCGCACGCGCTCGGCGAAGATCCTGCGGCGGGCGATCCGCGCCGCCGTCACCGGAGGGGAGCCGGGGGACCTCTCGAGCCTCGAGAACCCGAACGCGCTCGACGCGATCCGCGCCGCGACCTCCGGCTAGGCTTGGCCCATGGGACCGGTCCGGGTGCTCGCGGTCGGCCTCGACCCGGGCGAGGTCCCGGGCTGTCGCGTCGAGCTCGCCGAGGACCTGCTCGGCGCGCTCACCGCGATCGTGGACGGTGACGTCGACGTGGCGCTCGTCTCGTTGGACCTGCCGGAGGGCGCCGGAGCGGTCCGGACGTTGCGGGAGCGGGCGCCGACCGTGCCGGTCCTGGCGCTCACTTCGGACGAGCGGGTAGGGACGCGCTCCCTAGTGGCGGGCGCCCGCGAAGCGCTCCCGCCGGACGCCCATCCCGATCTGCTGCGGCGCGCGATCGGGTACGCGATCCAGGTCGCGCGGCTGGAGATCGAGCTCGAGCGCGCTCGTGTCCTAGACCAGGCGACCGGGTTGCCGAACGCCCGTGGCCTGGAGCGGTTGGCCGAGCACCATCTGCGCCTCGCCGACCGGACCGGGACGCCCGTCCATCTGGTGCTGATCCGCCTGGATCCACGCGCCGACGGTGGTCCCAGCGGGGAAGAGCGCGAGGCGTTCGTCGTCCGGATGGCGGACGTGTTGCGGGGGGTGGTCCGCGGTTCGGACGTGCTCGCGCGGATCAACGAGGCCGCCTTCTGCGTGCTGCTCGCGGGTGGCGCCGCGGGTTCGGAGCCGCTGGTCCTCTCACGCCTGGTCGAGGCGGTGGCGGTCAGCAACGCTCGGAGCGGACGAACCCGGGAGCTGTGGCTGTCGGTCGGCGCCGCGACCTACGACCCGGGACGACCGTCCGGGATCGCGGAGCTCATGACGGAGGCCGACCGGCGGATGCGCCGGCCCGACTCGTAGGCGATCCGGCTCACCGAACGACGAGCACCGGCACGTCGGCGAGATGCACGACCTTGTGAGCCACGCTGCCCATCAGCAGGCGGCCCCAATCGGACAGCCCGCGGGTGCCCATGACGATCAGGTCCGCGCCTTCGTCGCCGGCGGCGTCCAGGATCGCGCGGGGGGTCTGCCCGAGCGGGACGCGCACGAGCTCTCCTCGGGCGCTCGCGTCCTCGTCCTTCAGCGTCCGCACGACGCCGTCGACCAGGTCGATCGCCTCGTCCGAGGACTCGACGTCGATGTCCCCGCTCCACCCGAGCTCGTGCTCGCGGACGTGCAGGACGATGACCTCGCCCCCGTACCGACGCGCGAGGTCCCCGGCCACCGGGATCGCCTTGGCGCTGTGCTCAGACCCGTCCACCGCGAGGAGGATCCGCTGGAACATGCCGACCTCCTTCCCTCTCGGCCAGCATGGATGGCGGCGTCCAAGGGTCGGAGGGTCCCCGGGACCGCTCCCGGCGGGACGAGCGGCCCCAGGCGATCCTTTGCCCGGCCTTAGCCCGCCCCTTCGGCCTGCCTCACCGGCCGCTGCGTACGGTCGTCGCATCCGAGCATCGGAGGGGATCCGTGAAGAAGCGTTCGGCGATGGTGATGGCGGCAGGGCTCGTCCTCGCGCTCCTGGTGGGCGTGGCCGGCCTGTCGGTCGGGCTGGCGGGTCCGGACACGGCCGGAGCGAGCGGAACGTCCGATCCGATCGTGCGGACGGAGCACGAGACGGTGACGGTCCACCGGGACGCGAAAGCCGAACCCGCGGAGACCGTCGAGGTGGTCCGGGTGGCGCAGACGACGCCGGCGGCGGGTGACGTGCTCGACGACGGGGGCCACGAGGACGAGGACGAGGAAGAGGACGAGGACCACGACGACGGGGACGACCACGACGAGGATCGCGGGGACGACGACCACGAGGACGATGGATGGGACGATGACTGACCGCCCCTCCAGGCGGCGGGCCTCGCGCCTCGAGCTCCGGGCGTGGGCCTGGATCGCGGGCGGGGTGGCGTTCTTCGCGCCGTGGGCCGCGCTCGGTGCCTCCCCCAAGCCCGCCGTGGCGGCCTCGACCGTGGAGGAGCCACGGGTGATCGTGGTCCGGACCATCACCCGGCGGGTGGTGATCACCCACCAACCCGCCGAGGTCCCGGTCCGGTACGTCACGCTCACCGTGCCGAGCCAGACGAGCTCCGCCTCCGCCCCGGCGGCGCAAGCCCATCCGGCACCGGCGGCCACGAGCACGGGAGGCTCGTGATGGATCGGCACCCATTCCGCGCGATGGGAACGTGGATCGAGCTCCTCGGCCCCGCGGACCATCCCGGGTTCCACGAGGCGGCCGCGACCATCGAGAGGATCTTCGCCCGCGAGGAGCGGCGGTTCTCGCGATTCACCGATCGGAGCGAGCTCTCCGCCGTGAACCGTTCGGCCGGTGGCTGGACCCGCGTGTCGGACGGGTTCGCGGCGCTCGTCGACTTCGCGCTGCGAGCGGCCGCCGAGACCGAGGGTCGGTTCGATCCGACCGTGCTGGGCGCCGTCGTCGCGGCCGGTTACGACCGGGACCTGGACGAGCTCCTGGCCGGCGCGCGCACCGTCCTCCGCCCAGCCGCTCCCGGCGGCCGGTGGCGGGAGATCGAGCTCATCGACCAACGGCTGCGGCTCCCCGCCGGCGTCGGCCTCGACCTGGGAGGCGTGGCGAAGGGATGGACGGTCGACCTGGCCGCCCTGACGGTCGTCGAGGACGGGTTGCCGTGGGCCGCGGTGAACGCCGGCGGCGATCTCCGCTTCGCGGGATCGGCCCCCACGCTCGAAGTGGCGGTCGAGGACCCCGAGCGACCGAACGCCGAGATCGGCCGTCTCCACCTCTCCTCGGGCGCCCTGGCCACCTCCTGCACCACGAGACGTTCGTGGGGGCCGGGACTCCACCACCTGATCGATCCGACGACCGGTCGTCCCAGCACGGCGCCCGTGGTCCAGGCGACCGTCTGGGCCGAGACCTGCGCCCAGGCCGAGGTCGCCGCGAAGGCCGCGCTGCTCGAGGGCCGCAGGTCGCTCGGCCGGGGCGCAGCCCTCCTCGTCCTGAGGGACGCGACGGTCCGGTCCAGCTTCCCGGGGGAGGCGGTCGCGTGACGACCTGGACGATGCTCCGGGCGGCGGGCATCGGCGCCTACGTGATGCTGTTCCTCTCCGTGGCCTGGGGCCTGGTCTCCTCGACCGGCGCGATGGGCCGGCTGGTGTCGAAGGCCTCGGCCGGGACCCTGCACCGGTTCGTGTCGACCAGCGGGCTGGTCCTGCTCGGCCTGCACCTGGGCGGGCTCCTCGTCGACCCGTTCATGCCCTTCTCCCTCCGCGATATCGCGATCCCGATGGCGAGCGCGTACCGGCCGTTCGCCGTCGCGCTCGGGATCACGTCGATGTACGCGACGGTGTTCGTACTGGTCCTGTCCTGGGTACGCTCCCGCGTCGCGACGACGTGGTGGCGACGCAGCCACCTCCTGTCGGTGCCGGCGTTCACCCTGGCCCTCCTCCACGGGATCTTCGCCGGGACCGACACCACCCGGCCCGCGATGTGGTGGACCTACGTCGCCACCGGGCTCGTCGTGGTGTTCCTGCTCTTCGTCCGGGGGCTGACCGCCGGCTACCGGCCGGAGCGATCCGCGCCGTCGGCGCGGGCGCGGGCCCTGTGGTCCGGGAGCGACCCGTCCGCCGCGCCCCCCACACGGGAGCCGGAACCCGCGACCTGACCTCACGGGCGCCCGCCCGAGCAGGCGGCACGGCTAGGATGGCTCCATGGCCGAGGTCGCCTACCCCGGGCATCTGGCCTCCGACGTGGTCCTGCGGGACGGCTCCACGGTCCGGATCCGCCCGGCGCGTCCGGCGGACGCCACCCGCGTCGAGGACTACCTGATCGGCCTGTCGCCGGAGACCCGCCGGCTCCGCTTCTGGTCCCAGGCGATCGACGTGCGCGGGCTCGCGCAGAAGATCGTCGACGTCGACTACCACGACCACCTCACGCTGCTGGTCCTGCACGGGGGCGACGAGGGACGGATGATCGGCGGCGCGCAGTACATCCGCACCGAGGGGGGCCGCGCCGAGGTCAGCCTGTCGGTCACCGACGAGTTCCAGGGGCGGGGCATCGGCTCGATCCTGTTGGGCCAGATGGCCCAGGCGGCCTCGGCGCAGGGGATCACCACGCTCGTCGCCGAGGTGCTGCCCGAGAACCACGCGATGGTCAACGTCTTCCGCCAGAGCGGGTTCCCCGTGTCGATCCGCGCCACCCCGGGCTCGATCGAGGTCGAGTTCCCGATCCAGCTCACCGAGGAGGCGGTCGAGCACTTCGAGCAGCGGGAGACACAGGCGGCGGTGAACGCGATGCGCACGTTCCTCGCTCCGCGCTCGGTGGCCGTGATCGGCGCGTCGCGCGACTCGGGGACGATCGGTGGCCGCCTGTTCCACAACCTGCTGACCGCCGAGTTCCACGGGCCCGTGTACCCGGTCAACCCCAAGGCCGAGGTCGTCCACGGTGTCCCCGCCTATGCGAAGTTGACCGAGGTGCCCGGTCCGGTCGACGTCGCGTTCGTCGTCGTGCCGGCGCCGTACGTGGCCGACGTGGCCCGTGAGTGCGGCGAGAAGGGCGTCCGCGGCCTGGTGGTGATCTCCGCAGGGTTCAGCGAGGTCGGCGGCGAGGGCCCGCAACGTCAGGAGGAACTGATCGACATCTGCCGCGACTTCGGGATGCGGATGATCGGTCCCAACTGCATGGGCATCGTGAACACGGCCCAGGACATCCGGCTGAACGGGACGTTCGCCACGGTCTATCCGCC
This sequence comes from uncultured Actinomycetes bacterium, assembly GCA_964640085.1. Lineage (GTDB taxonomy): Bacteria > Actinomycetota > UBA4738 > UBA4738 > HRBIN12 > CAZXFA01. The sequence goes on from CAZXFA010000006.1 coordinate 18,283, forward strand.
GGCCGGACGGGTCGGTTTCCTCTCTCAGTCCGGGGCGATCGGGATCGCGGTGATGCAGTACGCGACCGATCTGGATCTCGGCCTGTCGTCTTTCGTGTCGGTCGGGAACAAGGCCGACATCTCCGGCAACGACCTGGTGGCCTTCTGGGACCAGGACGGAGGCACCGACGTGATCCTGCTCTACCTCGAGTCGTTCGGGAACCCCCGGCGGTTCGCGCGATTGGCGCGCGAGGTCGGCAGGACGAAACCGATCGTCGCCGTGAAGTCCGGGCGGAGCGCCGCGGGCGCGCGGGCGGCCGCCTCCCACACGGGAGCGCTGCTCGCCTCCTCGGACATCACGGTCGACGCGCTGTTCCGCCAGGCGGGCGTGATCCGGACCGACACGCTCGAGGAGATGTTCGACGTGGCCACGATCCTGGCGAACCAGCCCCCGCCGAGGGGCGACCGGATCGCGATCGTGACCAACGCGGGAGGCCTCGGGATCCTGTGCGCGGACACGTGTGAGGCCAACGGGCTGACCGTCCCGCCCCTCTCCGAGCGAACGATGCAGACGCTGCAGGGGTTCCTGCCGTCCGAGGCCTCGGTCCACAACCCCGTCGACATGATCGCGTCGGCCACGGCCGAGGACTACGAGCGTGCGATCCAGACCGTGGCGGCCGACCCCGAGATCGACGCGATGATCGTGATCTACATCCCGCCGCAGGCGACGCAGGCCCAGGAGATCGGCCGCGCGATCGTCCACGCCCTCCGGCAGGTCGGCGACCGTATCCCGGTCGCGACCACCTGGATGTCCTCCCGCGGCCTGCCCGAGGATCTCCAGGAGCCCGGTCGCAAGGTCCCGTCGTTCCCCTTCCCCGAGCAGGCGGCGATCGCGATGGCGCACGCGTGCGCGTACGGCCGGTGGCGGGAACGCCCCCAGGGGACGGTCCCCCGCTACCACGACCTGCGCGCGGACGAAGCGACCGCGATCCTGGCCGACGCGCTCGGCCGTGGGGACGAGACCTGGCTCGACGCGGAAGAGGTGGAGCGGCTGTTCGCCTGCTACGGGCTCCCGATGGTCCGTTCGGAGCGCGCGCGTACCCCGGACGAAGCCGGCGAGGCCGCCGCTCGGATCGGGCAGCCGGTCGCGCTGAAGGCGTTCGGGCCGGACATCGTCCACAAGACCGACGTGGGCGCCGTCCGCCTGGACCTGCGGGGTGAGACGGCGACCCGGGAGGCGGCGGGGCAGATGACCGAGGCGATCGTCGCCGCTGGCCTCCAGCTCGAGGGGTTCGTGGTCCAGGAGCTGCTCCAGGAAGGCGTCGAGATGCTCGTCGGCGTGGCCCACGACCCCTTGTTCGGGCCGGTGGTGGCGTGCAGCGCCGGCGGGACCACGGTGGAGTTGGTCCGCGACGTCTCGGTCCGCGTGACGCCGATCACCGACCTGGACGCGAGCGAGATGGTACGTTCCCTCCGAACGTTCCCGCTGCTGGATGGGTTCCGCGGCGCGCCCAGGGCCGACGTCCCGGCGCTCGAGCAGGTCATCCTGCGGGTCTCGCTCCTCGTCGATGCCCATCCCGAGATCGCCGAGATGGACTGCAACCCCGTGATCGTCCTGCCCGACGCCGCCCTGATCGTCGACGCGCGGGTGCGGGTGCAGGAGGCCCCGCCGCCGCGACCGCTCGCGGCGCGGGCGATGGCAGACTAGCCCTCGTCGGAGCCCGCCGCCCGCACGACGAGCACGGAGCACCGCGCATGGATCGCGGCGTGCTCGCTGACGCTGCCCAGCAGGATCCGGCGAACCCCCGTCACGCCTCGGTGGCCCACGACGAGCAGGTCGGCCTCGTCCCGATCGGCCAGGGCGACCAGCGCGTGCTCGGGTCGGCCCATCGCCATCTCCCGCACCGGGGTCACCCCCTGGGCCGCGGCCGTCCGGACGGACGGCTCCAGCTCGGGCGGGCTGGTCTCCCCTTGCCCGAGCGTCCACTCCCGATCGCCGCCGCGGAACACGGGGATCACGTGCAGGAGGCGGAGCTCGGCCCCGGTCGCCGAGGCGAGCCCGGCGGCCAACGCGGCCGTCTGGAGCGAGGTCTGGGACCCGTCCACTCCGCACAGGATCCGCCCCGGGAAGTCATCGCCGTCGGCACGGGCGAGCAGGACCGAGCACGGAGCATCACGGAGCACGTGCGCGGCCACGTGGCCGATCCGGATCGCGCCGCCGAGGAGCCCGGCGTCGGGCCCCACGCAGATCAGGTCGGCCCCGACGGCCTCCTCCACGAGAGCCTCGGGCGGATCGCCCGCCACGATGCGGGCGTCCACCCCCGCGCCGGTCGCTCCGGCCCGGTCGGTGGCGCGGCCGAGGGCCGCCTCCGCCTCGCGCTCCACGTCCTGGTCGTGCGGTCGGCCGGTGTCCACCACGTAGATCACGTCGAGCTCCGCGCCGGTCGCCGCGGCCAGCTGGGCGCCCTGGCGGGCGGCCTCCTCGGCGCGCGCGGATCCGTCGACCCCGACGATCACGTGGCGGAAGAGGGATGTGTCCGAGGTCAAGGACCGGGCCTCGGCGCGAGGGAGGTCCAGGGGAGCGGCAGCTCCGATGGGCGCGCCGAGTCATCCGACAGGTACGTGAGCTCGTCCCTCACCGCCACGACCCCCTCGACCGCCAGGACGAGACGGTCGAGCAGCGGGAGCAGGCTCCGGCGTTCGAGCTGACCCTGGAGCGTCACGACCCCGTCGCGCACCATCACGCGGATGCTATCCGGTTCGATCCACAGGGTCCGCCGGATCACGTCCTCGCGGACCTCGCGGGTGATCTCGGCGTCGTCTCGCAGGAACACCTTCAGCAGATCCGTGCGGGACACGATCCCCCGCACCCGGCCCTCCTCGTCCACGACCGGCAGTCGCTTCACGGCCTTCCGGTGCATCAGGCGCGCGGCCTCGCCGAGGCTCGCGTCGGGCCGGACCGTCACCACGGGGACGGTCATGAGCTGCGTGGCGAGAAGACCCGCGGCCTTGGACCGGTCCTGGCGGCGGTGGATCCCCTCGAACAGGTGGGCCGAGCCCTCGAGCTCGGGGTCCTCCTTCAGGATCAGGTCGCCCTCGGAGACGATGCCCATGATCCGGTCGTCCTCGTCGACGACCGGCACCGCGCTCACGCGGTACTCCTGCATCTTCCGCACGATCTCCTTGAACGGCGCGAACGCGTTCACGGCCACGACCCGCCTGGTCATCACTTCGGCCACGGTCCGCTTCATCCGGGGCTCTCCCTCAGGGTGCTCTCACCGCGCCCACCGTAGGCATCTCCAGGTCGCACCCACATGGCCGACCGGCCCCCCTCCTCCGGTACCCGTCCTACCCGTGGAGGGTCGCTCGTCCCCTGCGGTCGGGGCCATCCGGCCGCGTTACGCTTTGAGGCGACGTGGATCGACGGGAGCGGCTGATCCGTTCGGGGCTGGCCCTCGCCTCCGAGCTCGGCCTCGAGGCCGTGCTTCAGCGCATCGTCGAGCTCGCGGCGGAGATCACCGGCGCTCGGTACGGGGCGCTCGGCGTGCTCGGCACGGACGGAAGGATCGCCGAGTTCGTCACCACGGGCATCTCCGACGATCGGCGGGCCGCGATCGGGGATCCGCCGACCGGACACGGGATCCTCGGACTCCTGATCAGGAAGGCCCATACGCTCCGGATCCCTCGGATCCAGGGGCATCCGGCATCGTTCGGCTTCCCGCCGAACCACCCGCCCATGACCTCCTTCCTCGGCGCCCCGATCGTCCTGCGCGGCGAGGTCTTCGGGAACATCTACCTCACGGACAAGCAGGGGGCCGAGGCCTTCGACCAGGAGGACGAGGATGCCCTGGAGGTGCTCGCCACGCAGGCGGCGATCGCGATCCGGAACGCGCGCCTGTACCGCGAGTCCAGGACCCGGCAGCGATGGCTGGAGGGCGTCCGCGAGGTGGGCAACGCGATCCTGTCCCGTGCGAACCCGGACGAGGCGCTCCAGCTCATCGCCTCGCTGGCCCGCGAGCTCGTCGGCGCCGATCTGTCCTGGGTCGTGGTCCCCGAGTCGCCCGGGACGTTGCGGGTGGCCTTCGCCGACGGAGAGGATGCCGCGAAGATCCTCGGCATGGCGCTGCCGATGGAGGATTCGATCTCCGGCGAGGTGGTTCGCACGGGGGAGCCGGTCGTCGTGCGGGACGCGAGGATGGATCCGCGCGCCTTCCGTCCGCTCGCCGAGGCCGCGCCTCACGGCCCCACGATGCTCGTGCCGCTGACGTCGCACGGGCAGGCCTTCGGGACGCTGGCCGCGGCGAACCGCCCCGCCGGGCCACAGTTCGAGTCGGGGAGCGTGCGCCTGCTCGAGACCTTCGCCGACCAGGCCGCGCTCGCGCTCGAGTACGCCAAGGTCCAACGCGAGGTCGAGCGGCTGGCCGTGATGGAGGATCGGGAACGGATCGCCAAGGAGCTGCACGACGGCGTGATCCAGGCCCTGTTCGCCGTCGGGATGGGGCTCCAGGGCACCGCCATCATGACCGGCGAGGAGGAGCTCGCGAGCCGGATCGAGGGAGCGGTGGCCGAGCTCGACCGCGTGATCCGGGACCTGCGCAACTACATCTTCGGGCTCCGGCCGGGGATCCTGGCGGATCGCCAGCTCGACAAGGCTCTCCGCGCCCTCGTCGAGGAGTTCCAGAGCAAGACGGGCGTGGTCACGATCATCGAGATCGACGAGGAGATCGCCGCCCAGCTCTCCTCGATAGCGGGCGACGTGGTCCAGCTGACCCGCGAAGCTCTCTCCAACGTGGGACGTCACGCCGAGGCGGCCACCTGCCGCGTCTCGCTCCGCCGCCGCGACGGCGCGGCCGTCCTGGAGGTGGACGACGACGGTCGCGGGTTCGATCCGGCCACCGCACTCCGGGGCGATGGGCTGACCAACCTCGAGCAGCGGGCCCAGGCCCTCGGCGGTACCACCTCGATCACCTCGGCTCCCGCCGAGGGCACGACCGTGCGGGTCGAGCTCCCCCTCTAGGGCCGTCTCAGGCGCCCGCCCGGGAGCCCCAGGGAGGCACCAGGAGCTCGCCCACCGCCTCCAGGAGCTCATGGCGCGAGGGGTGACGGGGCAGCCGGCGGAGCTGCCCCGGGACCTCGCCGCCCGGGTGTGAACCGAGCGCGACCACGCTCGTGCCCGCCATCAGGTACAGGCCCAGTAGCTCTTCGGCGGCGGTGCCCATCATCACGGCCTCGCTGTTCAGGCTCATGTCCAGCACGACCACGTCCGCCTGCGCCGCCAGGGCGCAGGTGCCGCCCCGAGCCCACACGCACGTGTAGTCGGGCTCGGTCGGCCCCGGGCACTCGAGCACCTCGTACCCCTCGCGCTCGAGCCACGAGCCGAAGCGCCTCCGCTCCCGCGGGTCGGCCTCGACCACCAGGGCGCAGCCGGACCGCCGCGCGTCGCCGATCACGTGGACAGTGTGGCCGGGGCCAAGCGCTCGCGGCGCGTGCGGAAGGTCCCCGGGCGGCAGGGCCCTTCGGCCCTGCGTGGTCTCGGCCGGCGTCCCCATCCTGGGCCGCATGTTCCTGCGCTACTACCTGGACCTGGCCCTCCCGTTCGACCAGGCGGAGGCGGCGTTGCTCGCCGACCCGGAGGGGTGGATGCCCGGCCTGTTCCGCGATGCCGAGGACCGGGGCCAGCGACTGCTGACCGACGTCGGGTTCACGCTGGAGGAACGGGAGATCCGCAAGGAGGTGGAGGTCAGCCTCGGTCAGCCCTACCAGAGCCCCGGAAAGACCCTGCTCCCGATGACATGGAGGGCGACGGGCCCTGAGCGCCTCTTCCCCCACCTGGATGCGGACATCGAGGTCGCCGCGCTCGGCGCTCGGCGGACCCAGCTCTCGATCAGCGCCCGGTACCGCCCGCCGATGGGCATCATCGGCCGCGCGCTCGATCGGACGCTCCTGCATCGCGTGGCCGAAGCGACGGTCAAGGACTTCATGGATCGGGTGGGGGAGGCGATCCAGGACCGCGTCTCCACCGCCGGGTGACGGTAGGATTCGAGGCGATGGAGAAGGGCTCGAAGAAGCCGCCCCTGCGTGTCCTGCTGGTGGACGACCACGAGGTCGTTCGCAGCGGCGTCAAGGCGCTGCTGCAGGCCACCGAGGACATCGTGGTCACCGCGGAGGCCGGCACGATCCGCGAGGCGGTGGACGAGGCCGACCGGACCCGTCCCGACGTTGTCGTGATGGACGTCCGGCTGGCCGACGGCAGCGGGATCGAGGCCACCCGCGAGATCCGGGCCAAGCATCCCAAGACGCAGGTCGTGATGCTGACGTCCTTCGCCGACGACGAGGCGCTGTTCGCCTCGATCATGGCCGGCGCCTCGGGGTACGTGCTCAAGCAGGTCAAGAGCGGTGAGCTGGTGCGCGCGATCCGGACCGTGGGCAAGGGCGAGAGCCTCCTGGACCCGGCCGTCACGAACGCCGTCCTGGACCGGCTGCGCAGGGGCAAGCACCTGCTCAAGGACGAGAAGCTGGCTCGCCTGTCGCCGCAGGAGGAGCGGATCCTCTCGCTGGTGGCCGACGGGAAGACCAACCGGGAGATCGGCGAGGAGCTCAACCTCGCTGAGAAGACCGTCAAGAACTACGTCTCCAGCATCCTGTCCAAGCTCGAGGTGGCCCGCCGGGCCGAGGCCGCCGCCTACCTGGCTCGCCACACCACCACCCCCGGCCAGGGCTGAGGCGTCCCAAGCCCGTCCGGGCCGCGGGTCGAAGGTCCCACCCTCCGGGGCCTGACGCCCTATCAGGAACAGGGCCACGCGGCCCATGTTGCAGCTGCACCCGGGCGGGACGCTTACGGGTGATCGAAAGGAGGGTGCGATGGATCGGGACCGCATCCGATTCGAAGAGCCCAGATTCGCGAGCTTCCTCTTCGCGTCGACGGCTGCAGCATGGCTCTGGCTGATCCCGCGGATCTACCTCGGGTACGAGTGGGCGAAGGCCGGGTGGGACAAGGTCACCGACCCCGCCTGGATGTCCACCGGGGTCGCGCTCCAGGGCTTCGCCGGGTTCGCCTCGACCGAACTGACGCAGGGCGATCACCCGGCAGTGAACTACGGCTGGTACGCCTCGTTCCTCCGGTGGATCGCCGAGGACGGGTACCCCTTCATGGCGAAGCTCATCGCCGTGGGCGAGCTCGCCATCGGGATCCTGCTGATCGTCGGGCTGTTCACCGGGATCGCGGCGTTCCTGGCCGGGACGCTCAGCATGTCCTTCGGTCTGGCGGGGGTCGCCGGCGTGAACCCCGTGTTCTTCCTGCTGGAGGTCCTCCTCATCCTGGCGTGGAGGAACGCCGGCTGGGTGGGCCTGGACCGTGTGGTGCTGCCGGCACTCGGGACGCCCTGGCAGCCGGGCACCATCTTCCAGCGCCGCCGGGCGCCGGTGCCGACAGGGCAGACCGCCTGACCGGGCGGCCGGGCCGCCCGGCACGACCAGGGCGGGCCGGAAGACCCGCACAGGTCCGGGCAGGACGCACAACGATGGGGGCGGGGCGGAGACCCCGCCTCCATCGCTCATCGGTCGGGGTGAACG
>CAZXFA010000006.1:25933-116518 GCA_964640085.1 uncultured Actinomycetes bacterium
ACGATGGGGGCGGGGCGGAGACCCCGCCTCCATCGCTCATCGGTCGGGGTGAACGCGCATGGCACGAACCGCAGAGCTGATCACGGTCGACGGTAACGAGGCGGCCGCGCGAGTCGCGCATCGCCTGTCCGAGGTGATCGCGATCTACCCGATCACGCCCTCGTCGCCGATGGGCGAGCACGCCGACGCCTGGTCGGCCGCCGGGCGGACGAACCTGTGGGGAGCGGTCCCCGAGGTCATCGAGATGCAGAGCGAGGGCGGGGCGGCCGGCGCCCTGCACGGGGCGCTCCAGGCCGGGGCGCTGTGCACGACCTTCACCGCCTCCCAGGGCCTGCTGCTGATGATCCCGAACATGTTCAAGATCGCGGGCGAGCTCACCCCGGCCGTGATCCACGTCGCGGCGCGCACCATCGCGACCCACGCCCTGTCGATCTTCGGGGACCACAGCGACGTGATGGCCGCCCGCGCGACGGGATGGGCGATGCTCAGCTCCTCCGACGTGCAGAGCGCGCAGGACCTGGCCGCGATCACGCACGCGGCCACGCTCGAGACCCGCGTGCCGTTCCTCCACTTCTTCGACGGGTTCCGGACCTCCCACGAGGTCAACGTGATCGAGGCCCTGGACGACACGGTCCTGCGGCGGCTCGTCGACGACCATCTGGTCCGTGCCCACCGCGAACGGGCGCTGTCCCCCGACCGCCCGGTCCTACGGGGCTCGGCGCAGAACCCAGACGTCTTCTTCCAGGCCCGTGAGGCGGCGAACCCCTTCCACGCGATGGTGCCACAGGCCGTCCAGTGGACGATGGACCGGTTCGCCGAGCTCACCGGCCGGCGGTACCGGCTGTTCGACTACCACGGAGCCCCCGACGCCGAGCGCGTGGTCGTCCTGATGGGGTCGGCCGTAGGCGCCACGCTGGAGACCGTCGAGGCGCTCGTCGATGGGGAGGAGAAGGTCGGGATGCTGAACGTCCGGCTCTTCCGCCCCTTCTCCGCCTCCGACCTCGTTGCCTCGCTCCCCCGCACCGTCCGCGCGGTGGGGGTGCTCGACCGGACCAAAGAGCCCGGCGCGGTGGGCGAGCCCCTGTACCAGGACGTGGTGACCGCTCTCGCGGAGCGGGTCGCGGCCGGGGACATCGCCGCGATGCCGACCGTGATCGGTGGGCGCTACGGCCTGTCCTCGAAGGAGTTCGACCCGCCGATGGCCAAGGCCGTGTTCGACGAGCTTGCGAAGGACGAGCCGAAGAACCACTTCACGGTGGGGATCGTCGATGACGTCACCCACACCTCGCTGGACGTGGATCGCTCCTTCTCGGTCGAGAAGGGCGCCGTCGTCCGTGCGCTCTTCTACGGCCTCGGAGCCGACGGGACGGTGAGCGCCAACAAGAGTTCGGTGAAGATCATCGGCGAGGACGCCGACCGGTACGCACAGGGCTACTTCGTCTATGACTCGAAGAAGGCGGGGTCGATGACGGTCTCGCACCTCCGGTTCGGACCGGACCCGATCCGCTCCTCCTACCAGATCCGCTCGGCCAACTTCGTCGCCTGCCACCAGTTCAACTTCCTGGAGCGGATGGACGTGCTCGCCGCAGCCGTGCCCGGCGCCACGTTCCTCCTCAACAGCCCCTACGGGCCCGACGAGGTCTGGGACCACCTGCCCCGCGAGACGCAGCGTGCGATCGTCGACAAGGGCCTGCGGTTCTACGTGATCGACGCCCAGACGATCGCCGACGGGGTTGGGCTCGGAGCCCGGATCAACACGATCCTGCAGACGTGCTTCTTCGCGCTGGCCGGGATCATCGATCGCACGGAGGCGATCGACCGGATCAAGCACGCGATCGAGAAGAGCTACGGCAAGCGCGGCCAGGCCATCCTGGACATGAACTACGCGGCCGTGGATCGGGCGCTGGACGGGCTTCACGAGGTGAGGATCCCCGAGGGGGCGGAGAGCGACCTGCACCGCCTGCCTCCGGTCCCCGACGACGCTCCGGAGTTCGTCAAGAAGGTGACGGCGATGATGATCGCCGGGCATGGGGACCTGCTGCCGGTCTCGGCCCTCCCCGTCGACGGGACCTTCCCCACCGGGACGGCACGGTACGAGAAGCGCTCGATCGCCCACGAGATCCCGATCTGGGACCCGGAGATCTGCATCGACTGCGCCAAGTGCGCGCTGGTCTGTCCGCACGCCGCGATCCGGATGAAGGTCTACGAGCCGATCGCGGCCGATCACGCGCCGGAGACCTTCCAGCACAAGGAATGGCGCGACCGCGACAACCCCGGGATGTGGATGACGATCCAGGTGGCCCCCGACGACTGCACGGGGTGCGGCGTCTGCGTGGACGTGTGCCCGGCCAAGTCGAAGGAGGTCGTGAAGCACAAGTCGATCAACATGGAGCCGAAGCTCGAGCACCTCGAGGCGGAGCGCGCCAACTTCGACTTCTTCCTCGGCATCCCGCCGGCCGATCGCCGCGAGGTCAAGGTCGCCTCGATCAAGGGCTCGCAGATGCTGGAGCCGTTGTTCGAGTTCTCCGGGGCTTGCGCGGGCTGCGGGGAGACCCCCTACCTGAAGCTGCTCTCCCAGATGTACGGCGACCGGATCCTGGTGGCCAACGCCACCGGGTGCTCCTCGATCTACGGCGGGAACCTGCCCACGACCCCGTGGAGCGCGGATGCGGCCGGACGAGGCCCCGCGTGGTCGAACTCATTGTTCGAGGACAACGCCGAGTTCGGCCTGGGTATGCGCCTGGCCCTCGACCACCAGGCGGCGTACGCGCGGCAGCTGCTCGAGGAGCTCGCGCCCTCCGTGGGCGAGGAGCTGGCCAGGAGGATCCTTGACGCGACCCAGGAGGACGAGGCCGAGCTCGCCGCCCAACGGGAGCGCGTGGTCGACCTCGAGGCGATCCTCCGAGACCGGGAGGACGAACCGGCGCGTAACCTGCTAGCCGTGACCGGTGCGCTCGTCCGCAGGAGCGTGTGGATCGTCGGCGGCGACGGATGGGCCTACGACATCGGGTTCGGCGGGTTGGACCACGTGCTGGCGTCCGGACGGGACGTGAACGTGATCGTCCTGGACACCCAGGTCTACTCGAACACCGGGGGCCAGGCATCCAAGGCCACCCCGCGGGGGGCCGTCGCCAAGTTCGCCGCGGCCGGCAAGCCGACCGGGCGGAAGGACCTGGGGCTGTTCGCCTCCCAGTACGGCAACGTGTACGTGGCGCAGATCGCGCTCGGGGCCGACAACGCCCAGACCGTGAAGGCGCTGGCCGAGGCCGAGTCCTGGCCAGGTCCGTCGCTGATCGTCGCCTACAGCGCGTGCATCGAGCACGGGATCGACATGTCGACCTCGATGACCCACCAGGCCGAGGCCGTCAGGTCGGGGTTCTGGCCGCTGTGGCGCTACGACCCTCGCCGGGCGGAGACGGACGAGCATCCGCTCCAGCTCGACAGCAAGGCGCCCACGCTGCCGCTCAAGGAGTTCCAGGCCAAGGAGGCTCGCTTCGCGATGCTCGCGCGCTCGCGGCCCGAGGAGTTCGCGGAGCTCCAGCGGCTGGGGCAGGCCGACGCGCACGAACGTTGGCGGCTGTACGAACAGCTCGCTGGCGTGGAACGACACGTCCCGGGCCGGATGAACGGCCAGCAGGGCGAGGACCAGGAGGACGGGGCATGAGCGTGGACCTTCGGACTAGCTACCTCGGGCTCGAGCTCGCGAACCCGCTCGTGCCCTCCGCCTCCACGATCTCGTCGCGGATCGACAACCTCAAGCGGCTCCAGGACGCGGGCGCGGCCGCGGTGGTGATGCAGTCGCTGTTCGAGGAGCAGATCGAGCACGAGGAGGTCGAGCTCCACCGGGTCCTCGAGGGCCACACCGAGAGCTTCGCCGAGTCCCTGACCCACTTCCCCGAGCTCGGGGACTACAACACCGGTCCGGACGAGTACCTCCGGCACCTCGAGCGGACAAGGCGCGAGCTCCAGATCCCCGTGATCGGCTCGTTGAACGGCGTGAGCCGGGGCGGTTGGGTCCGGTACGCGAAGCTGATCCAGGACGCCGGGGCCGACGCGCTCGAGCTGAACGTGTACTTCGTGGCTGCGGACGCCGACGAGACCGGGGAGCGGGTCGAGCGTCGCTACCTGGAGCTGGTGGCCACGGTCCGGGAGACCCTCACGATCCCACTGGCGGTGAAGGTCGGGCCGTACTTCTCCTCCCTGGCCAACATGGCCCGCCGGCTCGTGGAGGCCGGAGCCGACGGCCTGGTGCTGTTCAACCGCTTCTTCCAGCCGGACATCGACCTCGAGACCCTCCAGGTCGATCCGACCCTCCACCTGTCGACGAGCGAGGAGCTCCGCCTGCCGCTCCGCTGGATCGCGATCCTCCATGGGCGGGTGAGCGGCTCGCTCGCGGCCACCACGGGCGTCCACACCGCCGAGGATGCCGTGAAGCTGATCCTGGCCGGCGCGGACGTCACGATGATGGCCAGCTGCCTGTTCCGCAACGGGCCGGAACACCTCCGTTCGCTCCTCGACGGCGTCGAGGGCTGGCTCCACGAGCACGAGTACGGCTCCGTCGAGCAGGCCAAGGGGAGCGTGAGCCAGGCGAACGTGGCCGACCCGGTCGCCTTCGCGCGAGCGAACTACATGGAGATGCTCGTGAGCTACTCGAGCCCGTACGACTGGCGGGGGATCCCCGGCAGCCCGGTCGCCTGACGCTCAGCCGCCCCCGAGCCAGGCGTGCAGGCTCGCCCGGTACAGCGCCCGCTCGTGGAACGGCCCGTCCGGTCGGAGCCCCGCCATCCCGCCGGCGCGGATCAAGGCCTCCAGTAGCGGCGCGAGCTGCGACCCGTACAGCTCCATGCACGACACCGGATGCACCCCCGGCCACGAGTAGCAGGAGACCACCCTGCGCCGTTCGGCGCTCGGGACGCCGGGCGGGAGCCGGTCCCAGGCCGGGTCCTCCGGCTCGAAGGTCCACCGGTCCAGATCGCCCTGCGGGATCCCCTCGATGCCACGGACGGTGGGTGGGTCCTCGTCCAGGAGGTAGGGGTCGACCACCAGGTCGCAGATCACCGAGTGCGGCGACAGCTCGCCGAGCCAGGCGTTCGGCACGAGCGGCCGAGACGCATCGTCGCGTTGGCTCGCGTCGACCAGCACGTCGGTCGCGCGGAGCCGGCGTCGCATGTAGCCCTCGTCGCCGGTGAGGTTGCGGCCCAGGACGACGACCTCGACGCCCGGAAGGCCGGCGAGCCGCTCGTTTCGATCGAGGTTCCCGTACTTCGTCGCGGCCTCGACCGCGTGCCTGCCGATCGTCCCCGCCCCCATGATCGTGGCCCGGACGGGCGGTCGCGAGGGCTCGGCGAGCTCGGGCCAGGTGCGTTCGAGCGCGTCGAAGGCGGCCTCGAGCCCGTTCCAAGCCACGTCCCGGCTGTCGACCACCAGCCTCTGGCCCGTGTCGTCGACGATCGAGTCCATACTGATGGCCCCCAGCCCCAACTCGTGGAGCCGAGCGACCCGCTTGGGGCGGGTCGGGAAGTGCAGCATCGCGAACAGGAGCGCACCCCGTCGCATCTCCTCGAACCGGGACTCGTCAGGGCAGCGGAGCATCAGGACCACGTCGGCGCCGAAGGCCTCCTCGTTGGCCACGGCCGACACCAGGGGCGACAGATCGAGGTAGTCGCGGTCGCGGAGACCCATACCCGAGCCGATCCCCCGTTCGACCAGCACCCGGGCCCCGCGGTCGGCAAGCTCCCCGACGACCGGCGGCAGGAAGTCCCGGCGCTCGCCTTCCTCCCTGTGCATCCGCGGCAGCCCGAAGGTCAGGGGCGCGGGCGCTGCCACCTCGATACCTCCGCCCGAGCGACCGCGCGCTCGTAGTACTGACCGGTCTCCGCGTCCCACGCCTCGAACGGCTGCTCGAGGATCACGCGCAGGACCGGCTCGATCTGCTGCCCGTAGTGCTCCATGCATGCCCGTGGCTGGAGCCCCGGCCACGAGTAGCAGGACAACGCCACGCGCCGGTGGGTGGTTCGGATCCGTGGGTCCATCCGTTCGTAGACCGGGTCGTCCGGGTAGAAGACGAATCCATCGAGGTCGCCCTCGGGGATCCCCTCGATCCCCTTCACCTTCGGCGGCTGGGCCGACAGGTCGTACGGATCCACGGACAGGTCCAGCAGCACCGCCTCCGCCGGCATCGCGGCCACCCACTCGTTCGGCACCACCGGGACACTCGGGTCAGCCCGTTGCGTGGCATCGATCAGCAGGTCGGTCACCTCTAGCCGATCGAGCATGTACTCCTCGTGCCAGGTGAGGTCGAAGTCGATCACCGTGACCTCCACACCGGGAACGTCCCTCTCGACCATCTCGGCACGCAAGTTCGGGTCTCCATACCGGGTAGCCGCGTGCACCGCGTATCCCCCGACGCCGCCAGCTCCCAAACACGTGACCCGCAGGGGCCGTCGCCCAGGATGGTCGAACCCGCGATGGAGACCCCGGAGCTCCTGGAACGCCGCTCGCACCCCGTTCCAGCCGACGGCGCGGCGGTTCTCGACGAGCCGAGAGCCTTCGTCATCGGCCACCGAGTCCAGGCTCACCGCTCGGACGCCGGTCTCTCGGAGGAGGCGGACCCGCTCCGGTCGGGTGGGGTAATGGACCATGGTGACCAGGAGGGAGCCCGGTCGCATCCATCGGATCGCCTCCTCCGAGGGACACCGGAGGGCGACCACCAGGTCCTGTTCGAAGCACTCCTCGTAGGGGCCGAACCGCGCCCGAGGGGACGCCTCCAGGTACTCGTCCGCCTGGACCCCGACCCCCTCGCCGTACCCGTCCTCGAGCACGATGCCGTCCGCGCCGACCCGATCCAGGAACCCCACCAGGCGGGGGAGGAAGTCCCGGCGCTCGCCGGCCTCCTTGTGCATGCGCGGGAGCCCGACCGACAGACCCGACGATCTCACCGTCGGGCCAGCATCTGGCGGAGCACCATCTGGAGGATCCCGCCGTGGCGGTGGTAGTCCACCTCGGCCGCCATGTCCACCCGCACGAGCACCTCGAGCGCGACCACCGAACCGTCCGCCCGTTGGGCCACGACGCGGGCCGTCTGGCGCGGTCGGATCCCACCCCCCAGCCCCTCGACCGCGTACGTCTCGGTCCCGTCGAGCCCCAGCGAGGCCGCGGAGTCCCCGTCTCGGAGCTGCAGCGGCAAGACCCCCATCCCCACCAGGTTGCTCCGATGGATCCGCTCGAAGCTCTCGGCGATCACCGCTCGAACACCGAGCAGCGCCGGACCCTTGGCCGCCCAGTCCCGCGAGGATCCGCTCCCGTACTCCGTGCCGGCCAGCACGATCAGCGGTACGCCCTGATCCCGGTACCGGAGCGCAGCCTCGTAGATCGCGACCGTCTCGCCGCTGGGAGCGTGCACCGTCCACGGGCCCTCCGTGCCCGGGGCCAGCTCGTTGCGCAGCCGGACGTTGGCGAACGTGCCTCGCATCATCACCTCGTGGTTGCCTCGGCGCGCCCCGTAGCTGTTGAAGTCCCGCTGCGCGACCCCGCGCTCGATCAGGTACATGCCCGCGGGCGAGTCCGGCTTGATCGATCCCGCCGGCGAGATGTGGTCGGTGGTGATCGAGTCCCCCACCTTGACCAGGCAACGAGCCCCGACCACGTCGCCCGGCACCTCCGGCTCGGGGCCGAGCGACGCGAAGAACGGCGGCTCCTGAACGTACGTCGACGCGGGATCCCACGCGTACATCGGGCCGGTCGGGGAGGGGAGGGCGTTCCAGTGCTCGTCGCCGTCGAAGATCCGCGCGTACTCGCGGGTGAACTGCTCGGCCGAGATCGCCGCAGCGATCGCCTCCCGGACCTCCCCCGCGCTGGGCCAGAGATCGCGGAGGTAGATGGGGGCCCCGTCCGGCGAGTGGCCGAGCGGGTCCGCGGTGAGATCCACATCCGCATGCCCCGCGATCGCGTAGGCCACGCACAACGGCGGGGAGGCAAGGTAGCTCGCTCGCACCTGAGGATGGATCCGGCCCTCGAAGTTCCGGTTGCCCGAGAGCACCGCCACGACCGCTAGGTCGTGCTCGGCCACGGCGCGGGCGACCTCGTCGGGGAGCGGCCCGGAATTCCCGATGCACGTCGTGCACCCGAACCCGACCAGGGAGAACCCCAGCTTGTCCAGGTACGGCTGGAGCCCGGCGGCGTCGAGGTAGTCGGTGACGACGCGCGAGCCCGGCGCGAGCGAGGTCTTCACCCAGGGCTTGGTCTCCAGCCCCGCCTCGACCGCCTTCTTCGCCAGGAGCCCCGCCGCCACCATCACGGACGGGTTCGAGGTGTTCGTGCAGCTCGTGATGGCGGCGATGACGACCGATCCGTGGCGGACGACGCCGTGATCGAGCGGGACGGGCTCGGTCTCGGTCTCCGCGTCGACCACCCGTCGGACGTTCACGGTGGGCTCGATCGAACCGGTTTGCCCGCCTCCCTCGTCGACGAAGTCGGAGACCTCCTCCGGCGACGGCTCCGCTTCCAGGCGATCGCGGAAGGCCTCCACGAACGAGCTCCACACTCCCGACAGCGGGACCCGATCCTGCGGCCGCTTCGGCCCGGCGAGCGAGGGCTCGACGGTCGACAGATCGAGGTCCAGGACCTCGTCGAAGGTCGGCTCTGGGTCCCCGTCGCGGCGGAACAGGCCCTGCTCCTTGGCGTACCGCTCGACCAGCTCGATACGATCCTCGCGCCCCGTGAGCCGCAGGTAGCGCAGCGTTTCGTCGTCGATCGGGAAGAACGCGGCGGTCGCCCCGTACTCGGGGCACATGTTCGACAGCGTGGCCCGGTCGGCGAGCTCGAGGGTGGACAACCCATCGCCGAAGAACTCCACGAACCGCCCGACGACGCCGTGGGTCCGGAGCATCTGGGTCAGCGTGAGCACGAGGTCGGTCGCGGTGGTCCCGGGCGGCAGCCCCCCGCTCACCCGGACCCCGACCACGTTCGGCCACGGCAGGAACATCGGCTGGCCGAGCATCGCGGCTTCGGCCTCGATCCCGCCGACGCCCCATCCCAGGACACCGAGGCCGTTGATCATCGTGGTGTGCGAATCCGTCCCGACCAGCGTGTCCGGGAACGCGACGCCGTCGCGCTCGCCCACCACCCGACCGAGGTGCTCCAGGTTGACCTGGTGGCAGATCCCGGCGCCGGGAGGCACCACCCGGACACCGTCGAAGGCCTGCTGCGCCCACCGCAGGAGCGCGTACCGCTCGCCGTTGCGCCGGTACTCCCACTCGATGTTCGCCTCGTAGGCGCGCGGCGAGCGGAACAGGTCCACCTGGACCGAGTGGTCGATGACCAGGTCCACGTCGACCAGCGGGTTCACGCGGGAGGGATCGCCGCCGGCCCGGGCGATCGCGCTCCGCATCGCGGCCAGATCCACGATCGCGGGCACCCCCGTGAAGTCCTGCATCAGGACGCGCGAGGGCATGAACGCGACGTCGGCCTCGGGCGCGGGGGCGGGCCAGGCGGCCAGCGCCAGGACGTCGGCGTCGGCGACGTCGCGGGTGCCGGCCCGTCGCAAGAGGTTCTCGAGCAGGATCTTGACGGTGTGTGGCAGCCGCGCCGGGTCCCCGATCCCCTCCTCGGCGAGCCATCCGAGACGGTGGATCCCCACCTGCCCGGCGGCGGTGTCGAGCCGGCCCCTCGCGCCGGCGAGCTCCGTGGTCATCGCGCGTACCCTTCCTGGGTCGGTCCTCGGCATCGAGGCTGGTTCCGGCCTCCCTGGTCGTGACCCCCGTCGTCCATGGTGCCAGACGGGTCAGGTGGTCGGGGTCGGCGCCTCCCCCCTGGCCCGGTGGTTCGCGATCGCTTCCCGGTGGGCGAGCCGCGTCCGACGCCGGATCTTCGCCTCCCGCTGACGCCGCTGCGCCACGGGCGTCTCGGCGATCAGCGGTGGAACCGGACGCGGCTTGCCGACCTCGTCGAGCGCGACGTACACGAGATAGGCGCTGGAGGTGTGTCGTCGCTCACCGGTCATAACGACCTCGACCTCGACGCGCACGCCGACCTCGAGGGACGTGGTGCCCACGTCGTTCACCGACGCACGCACGGTCACCAGGTCCCCGACGTGGACCGGGTACAGGAACGACATCTCGTCGATCGAGGCGGTCACGCACATCCCGCCGGCGTGCTTGATCGCCGCGATCCCGGCGGCGGTGTCCACGAGCTTCATCACCTCACCGCCGTGGACGATCCCCCCGATGTTCGCGTGCGTGATCTCCATCAGCTGGACGAGCGTGGTCTGCGACTCCGCCACGGGCTTCGGCTCGAGCGATGGTTCCCCCACGACCCGGATGCTAGCCGGTGTCGCGGCCAAGGGGCGCACGGCCGATACGATGGCCGCGTGCGACGCCTCGCCCTGATCGCGCTCCTGCTCGTGGCGGGGACCGCATGCGAGAGCGAGGATCGGGCCGGACCCCAGACAGCACCTCCGATCGCCTCCCGCTCACCATCGCCGCCCCCTTCGTTCTCGCCGTCGCCCACGCCATCTCCCACCGCAGGCCCGCGGCCGATCCCACCCGCGTGGGCGGAGCCGATCGCGGAGGATCTGTCGCCCGCGGGGATCCCGGACGCGGCGCTCGTCCCCCCCGGGGCGGAGCTCACCGGCCGTCTCGAGCTGGCGGCCGCCGGCGGTCTGCCCGACCAGATCGCGGTGACCTACGCGAGCGGGGCCGACCCGTTCGCGCGCGAGCATGGGTTCGCGGTGTGGGAGCGGTACCCGGAGCCGCCCGCGTGGAGCGTGGTGTTGGCGTTCGTCGACCCGCCCGAGCGCGGCGTCCTCGGGATCCGGCTGCAGGCAGGCGACCTCACCGGCGACGGCCACGAGGAGGTGCTCGCGTTCGAAGAGACCGGGGGGACCGGGGCCTGCGGAAGGTGGCGGGTGGTCACCGGCGCGGGGGTGGGCGCGCGGGTGGTGTTCAAACGGAGCACGTGCGACGCCGAGCTCCTGATCCGCGGTGGCGCCCTCCGGCTCCGCGAGGCCATCTACGAGCCGGGCGACCCTCACTGCTGTCCGAGCGCGTTCCGGTACGCCACGCTGGAGTGGGACGGCGAGGGGTTCGTCGAGACCTCGAGCCGGGTTGAGCCGATGGGAACCTGATGCCCGTCCGGGGCGCGCGCGACCGGCCCGTGTGGGCCGTCGCGTCCTGGTCGCGGAGATGGGTCCCGATCTCAGGCGAGCAGGCGATCCCGGACGGCCGCACCGACCTCGGCGGTCGTGCTCACCCCCCCGATGTCCTTGGTCCGCACATCCCCGTCCCCGAGGACGGACGCGATCGCTTGCTGGATCCCGGACGCGGCCTCCTCCTCTCCGAGGTGGGAGAGCAGCATCCGCATCGCGTCGATCGAGGCGATCGGGTTGGCGACGCCCTGGCCCGTGTACTTGGGCGCCGACCCATGGATCGGCTCGAACATCGACGGGTACGTGCCGTCGGGGTTGATGTTGCCGCCGGCGGCGAACCCCATCCCACCCTGGAGCATGGCGCCGAGATCGGTGATGATGTCCCCGAACAGATTGCTCGCGACCACCACGTCGAAGTGGTCGGGGTTCTTCACGAACCACATCGTGAGCGCGTCGACCAGCGCCATGTCGGTCTCGACGTCGGGGTAGCCCGCGGCCACCTGGTCGAAGACCGAGTCCCAGAACACCATCGAGTGGTTGAGGGCGTTCGACTTCGTGCAGTTGGTGACCCTGCCGATCCGATCGCCGGATCCGAGCTTCGAACGCGACCGGGCCTGCTCGAAGGCGTACCGAACCACCCGCTCGCACCCCTTGTAGGTGAAGACCGCCGTTTGGAGCGCCACGGCATCGGGCGTGCCCTCCTTGAAGAGCCCCCCGACCCCCGCGTACTCGCCCTCGGTGTTCTCGCGCACGACGAGGATGTCGAGCGTGTCGGCCGTCACCGTCGAGACGGGCGTCGGGACGCCCGGATAGAGCCGGATCGGCCGCAGGTTCACGTACTGGTCGAACCCCTTCCGGATCCGCAGCAGCATCTGGAGCGAGATGTGATCGGGTACCTTCGACGCATCGCCGATGCATCCGAGGAAGATGGCGTCGTATCCCGCAAGCGTCTCGAGCGCGTCGTCGGGCATCATCCGCCCGACCTCCAGGTAGCGGTCACATCCCCAGTCGAAGGTGTCGAACCGAACCCCGTACCCGTACTTCGCTGCCCCGGCCGCAGCCACCGCCGTCGCCTCGCCCGCCACCTCCGGTCCCACCCCGTCGCCGGGGATCACCGCGATCCGATGATCAGCCATCGCCACTCGCTCCTCCTAGGGGTTGCCGTCCCGCACGAAGGTCTCGCGCGCCGGCCTGGCGTCGGCATCGGGGTCCATCCGGCCAACCGTGGTGGGTGCGAGCACCACCGGTGGTGCCGAAGGTCCCTATGTGACCCGGTGGCCTCAGCCCGTCGCCCTTGACCGGTTGCATGCCCGCATACTACCCTGTCATCGATTATCGATGCTTTGGTGCCCCGCTGACCCCCGGTACGATCGATGGATCGGAGAGGGGTCACCATGCTGAGAGCCGTCACCCGGGAGCACGCAGTGCGGTACGAGCTGCCCGGCCGCGACTGGTACCACTACAGCGGGCCGGAGATCACCGGTGCTCAGCACCTCACCGTCGGGTTCTCCGTGTTCCCGGCCGGATCGGCCCCGGAGGGGCACGTCCACCCCACCCAGGAGGAGACGATCTACATCATCGCGGGGTACGGCGAGCTGGTCACTCCGGAGGGGACCGTGCCGCTCGAGCAGGGTACGGCGGTCTTCATCCCGGTGGGCCTCCACCACCAGACGCTGTCGAAGGGACCAGGCGACCTCGAGATGGTGACGGCCTTCGCCCCGCCGGTCGTGCCCGGCTCGTACGAGGAGGAGTGAAGCGGCCGCCCGCACCCCACCCAGGAGGACCGACGTGACCCGTTCGACGGATCTGTTGCAGCGACCCGATGTCGCCGAGCTGCAGGAGCTCGCCCGCCAGGCCAGGGTCGCCATCGTCAAGGCCATCTACCACGCCAAGGGCGGACACCTGGGCGGTCCCTACTCGGCTGTCGACATGCTCACGGCGCTCTACTGGCGGGTGCTCAACATCCGCCCCGAGGAGCCCGACTGGCCCGATCGTGACCGCTTCGTCCTCTCGAAGGGGCACAGCGCGATCGGCCTCTACGCGGTCATGGCCCTGCGCGGGTACTTCCCGGTGGAGGAGCTGAACACATTCGATGCGATCGACTCACGCCTCCAGGGGCACCCCGACATGACGTCGTTGCCCGGCATCGACATGTCCTCGGGGTCGCTGGGGCTTGGGTTCTCGGGTGCCACGGGGATCGCGTTCGGGGCGCGTGCGACGGGCGCCCACTTCAAGACCTACGTGATGCTGGGAGACGGCGAGTGCAACGAGGGCATCGTCTGGGAGGCTGCCCACGTTTCCTCCCGCTACGGTCTCGACAACCTGATCGCGATCATCGACCACAACAAGCTCCAGCAGTTCGGGTGGCGCGGCGCTACGGCCAAGCAGCGGATCTCCCCCTACACCGGGACCCAACTCGTCGACCGGTGGCGCGCCTTCGGCTGGCAGGTCTCGGAGGTCGACGGCCACGACATCGCGGCGTTCCTCGAAGTCGTGGAGTCGGTCCACGACGCGGACGGGCCCGTCGCTGTCGTGGCCCACACGGTGAAGGGCAAGGGTGTCTCCTACATGGAGGATGCGTTCGACTGGCATTCGAAGGTGCCCACGGACGAGGAACTGGAGATCGCTCTCCGAGAGCTCGGCGAGGACACCGGGGGTGACGCATGACGACGCTCACGATGGGTGAGGCCCTCAGGGTCACCTTCGGCGAGACCGTCTCGGAGCTCGCGAACACCGATCCCCGCATCGTGATGCTCGACGGGGACGTCGGCAGCTCGACGCGGGCGGACATCTTCGAGGAGGCCTACCCCGGACGCTTCTACCAGATGGGGATCGCCGAGCAGAACATGCTCGGGGTGGCCGCGGGGATGTCGACGCTCGGGCTGATCCCCTTCGTGAGCACCTTCGCGTGCTTCGCCGTCGCCCGGAGCCTGGACACGACGCGCGTGATCATCGCGCAGCCCAACCTCCCCGTGAAGATCATGGGAGGGTACGCGGGCTTGCTGGCCGGGATGACCGGCAAGACCCACCTGATCGTCGACGACGTCTCCATCATGCGGGCGATGCCCAACATGACCGTCGTCGCTCCCGCCGACGACACCGAGGCCGCCCAGGCGATCAAGGTGATCGTGGACGGCTCCGGGCCCACGTACATGCGCCTGACGCGACAGCCCAGCCCGCGTCTGTTCGACGACGACTACGTGTTCGGGCTTGGCCGGGCGGTGGTGGTTCGCGAGGGCTCGGATGTGACGCTCATCTCCAGCGGCACCCAGACGGTGCGCGTCTATCAGGCGGCGGAGATGCTCGCCGACAGAGGGATCAGCGCTCACGTCCTGCACGTTCCGACCATCAAGCCGATCGACGTGGCGAGCGTGGTCGCGGCCGCCGAGAGGACGGGCTTCGTCATCACGGTGGAAGAGCACACGATCGTCGGTGGGCTCGGCGGCGCCGTCGCCGAGACGCTGGCAGAGCATGCTCCGACCCCCATGCGGCGTCACGGGTTCCTCGACACGTTCCTCGAGTCCGGTCCGGACGATCTCCTGCTGGAGAAGTACCGGCTGTCGTCGACCCAGGTCGCCTCGGCGATCGAGGAGCACCTTCGGGAGCGGTGAGAGACACCCCCGCACCTGCGGCGCCCTCCGGGGACGACGACCCGACCGCGAACCGAGCGGACATCTTCCGCCTCGATGGCCTGGTCGCGATCGTGCCCGGTGGGAGCGGCGGGATCGGCTCCACGCTCTGCCCGGCTCTCGCCCGTGCCGGAGCCACCGTCGCGGTCGTCGGGCGCTCGCCCGAGCCGGCGCAGGTGGTCGTGGACCGGATCGAGGCCGAGGGGGGTTCCGGGCTCGTCGTCACCGCCGACGTCACGCAGCGGGAGCAAGCAGACCGAGCCGTCGCCGAGACGCTGGACCGGCTGGGCCGCGTGGACATCATCGTCAACTGCGTCGGAGGCGGTGCCGGGAAGGTCCTCCACCCCGCGCACGAGTACCCCGACGATGCGTGGGAGTGGATCTTCGACCTGAACCTGAAGAGCGCCTGGCTCCCGACGCAGGCGGCCGTGAGGGCGATGATCGAAGGCGGACGCGGGGGGAGGGTCCTGAACATCTCCTCCGTCCGCGGTCAGCTCGGCATCGACGCGGGCTACTCCGCCTACGTGGCGGCCAAGGGCGCCATCAACTCCCTGACGAGGCAGGAAGCCACCGAGTGGGCGAAGTACGGCATCAGGGTGAACGCGATCGCTCCGACGTTCGTCGATACCCCTCAGGTGGCTATGCTCCTGGACGACCCCGACTTCAAGGCGGGTATCGTGAACCGGATCCCGCTCGGTCGGGTGGGGACGACCGACGACCTGGTGGGCGCGGTGCTGTTCTTCTGCTCGCCCGCCTCGTCGTTCGTCACCGGCCAGATCCTCACGATCGATGGGGGCCTGACGGCGACGCAGTGATCCGGAGAGGGGAGCCGTGCAGATGGACATGGAACGGGTGACGGAGAACGTCTTCACCAACACGAAGCTGCGTGGCTGCAACCCGAGCTTCCTGGCCACCTCCGACGGAGTCGTGGTGGTCGATACGCCGCAGCTGCCCACCAAGGCCGTCGAGATGCGTGAGGAAGCCGAGGGCCACGGCCCGATCCGATACGTGATCAACACCGAGCACCACGTGGATCACATCTTCGGCAACTATTACTTCAAGGGAGCGGGCACCGTCGTGCACCACCAGGGCGTCTACGACAACTTCATGGTGGTGACCCCCGACCTCGATCCCTACGCTTACGCGTGGGAGGCCATCCCCACCGACGATCCAGACGGCGAGGCGATCTTCCCCGACCGGGACACGTACTACGCGGACCCGAACAAGGCCGCCCTCCGCTTCACCGGGGATCTCACCCTGGAGGTCGGCGATCACACCCTCGAGCTGCTCCACACGCCCGGTCACACGCCCGGGCAGATCGCGGTCCACGTCCCGGCCGAGGGGGTGGTGTTCACCGGGGACACCATCTTCTCCGAGTGCCAGACGTGGCTGATGACATCGGATGTGGATCAGTGGCTCGACGCGCTCGAACGCATCCGAGCGCTCGACTTCGAGACGATCGTCCCGGGACACGGGCCGATCCAGCCGAAGCGCTACGTGGACGTGCAGCGGTCCAACCTGCTCGACTGGGTCGCCGCGGTCTCCTCGGCGGTAGCGAAGGGCTGGAGCCGGGAGGAGACGATCGAGCGGGTGCACTTCCGGGATCGCTACGCGGTCGATATCGGCCAGGGATACATGATGGACCACATCCAGACCCTGAACGCCGCCTCGCTCTACGACGAGATGACCCACTGAGCCCGGCGGCGGTGGTCGATCACGAGCGGGGTCAGCCCCGGTCCTTCGACACGGCGACCGTCATCAGCAGCGCGCCGAGGGCGAGCGCCGCCGCCATCGCGATCCACCCGGTCGTGAACGAGATCCGATCGGCGATGATGCCGAAGGCGGCGGGCCCGGCCGCGGCGCCGACGTAGATGCCGGTCATCGTGATCCCGGTCGCCGTCGCCGGCTCGCTCGGGTTCCGCTGCACCACTGCGAAGGTGAACAGGCCGGACCAACCCCAGCCCAAAGCGAACGCGAGCATCGACCCCGCGACGACGGTGATCGGAGCGTCGACGGCCAGCATCACGAACCCCGCCGCACCCAGCGCGAGGAACAGCGCGACGGTCGTCAGGCTCACCGAGGCGCGACGATCGACCTGCCAGCCCACCACCAAGCGCATGAGGATGCCACAGCCGCTCCCCACCGCTAGGAGCAGGCCGGCCGATGCCACCCCGAATCCGACGTCCACCGCGTAGGGGACGAGGAACACGGCCAGCGCGTCGGTGCCGAAGATGCCCAGGCCGGCGCCGACGGCGACGATCACCAGCAGGGAGAGGGGCGAACGGCGACGCGCCGTCCGATCTTCGCCGGCCGCGTGAACGGGGTGGACCTCGAACCGACGGGGCGAGGAAGGTACCAGCGCTGCCCCCCCGGCCGCGATCACCGCCGCCAGCCCGTACACCCACTCCCAGCCCAGCGGTATCGCCACCAGCGGGACCGCCACCCCGGCGAGGACGCTGGAGGCAGGGATCGCGGCATGTTTGAAGCCGAAGACCAGTCCCTGACGGGAGACCACCGTGCAGCGAGCCAGCGCGAGGTTGACCGCGGGATGGGCGAGCGCGAGCGCCGTACCGCCGAGCACGGTCACGGCTCCCAGCGTGATCAGGGACCTCGCCACGAGCGGGGTCAGCCCCAGCGCGATCCCCGCCCCCAGCGCCGCGACCCGCATGGCGTTGGTCCACCCGAGCCGTTCGGCGCCGCGTCCCATGAGCGGTGAGGAGAGCGCGGACACGCCGAAGAAAGCGCCGACGACCAGGCCGATACCGGCCACGGCGATCCCGAGCGAGTCGGCGAGTTGGACGGCGAGCGCTCCTGGCAGGAAGCCCGGCAGCATCGCGACGGAGATCGTGAGCAGCGAGGCGGTTGTGACCCGCCAGGGGAACCCCGCCCTGGCGCCGACCTCCTCCATCGTGGTCACGGGGGTCAGCCCTGGGTGAGGGTCATCGCCCTCACGGCTGGACGATGACCTTGAGCGCCCCGTCGCGGCGCTCGTTGAAGGTCTCCAAGGCCTCGGAGAAGCTCGACAGCGGGAAGTGATGGGTGATGAGCTCCCGCACCCGGATCCGACCGTCCACGACCAGCGGGATCACGTGGAGCATCTCTCCCGCCGAGGCCCTCGCCCCCAAGAGCTCGTACTCGTACAGCACCAGCTCGCGGAGCGACAGCTCCACCGGAAGGGTCGGGATACCCACCGAGGCCACCCGACCACCGTTGCGGAGGACCGCCAGGCTCCATCGGAACGTCTCGGGCACACCGGCGCATTCGAGGACCACGTCGGCTCCCAGGCCCCCCGTCGCATCGCGGATCTCCCGCACCGGATCGCCCGCCGTGTAGTCCACGACGTCGCTGCCCATCTCCTTGGCCTTCTCGAGCCTGGATCCCCTGCCGACGACGATCACGGCGCCCGCGCCGCGAACACGGGCGGCCTCGGCGGCCAGCAGACCGACGGGGCCGGGACCGAAGACCACCACCGCGTCGCCGGGTCGATTCCCGCCTCGGTTCGCGGTGTGCAGCGCGATCGAAGCCGGATCGAGCACCGCGCCTTCGTCGTAGGAGAGGCTCTGTGGGAGTCTGAACACCGACTTCACGCCATGCACCACGTACTCGGCGAACGCCCCCTGGGACGTGTGGCCATACTGTCGGTGCAGTCCCGCCTTCCCGTAGTTCTCACAGAGGTTGTACCGGCCCTCGACGCATTTCTGGCAGAACCCGCAGGCGTCATGGGACGTGCCGGCGACGGGGTCCCCGACCTTCCATCCCAGCAGCTCAGCCCCCTCCCCCAGCGCGACGACGTCGCCCGCCCATTCGTGGCCAGGGATGAACGGGAAGCTCGGCGGCCAGAATCCCGGATAGTCGCCCCTGAGCAGGTGCGCATCGGTGCCGCAGATCGTCACGGCGCGGACCCGGCACTTGACCTGGAACGGGCCCGGCTCGGGTTCGGGGACCTCCTCCACGTACATCAAGTTCGGTTCCTTCGCGACGAGGGCTTTCATCGGGCCTCCCTCGATTCAGATGACTGCCAATGGGTCGACCATCGATCCGGTCGCACCGCGGATCTTCAGTGGTAGCGCCACGAACAGGAACTCGTACACCTTGGCCCGGGCGATCTCCTCGAGGTAGGCGCTCTCCATCAGGTAGATCCCGTTCTCGATGAGCAGGCGGGTGTGCACCGGCTGCGGGTTCGCCGGCGTGCCACGATCGGGCGCGGGCTGCACCTCGTAGGTCTCCGTGTCGGTGCCGGTTCCGACCACACCGCGCTCAAGGAGCCAGTCGGCCGCCGACAGATCGGGGCCCGCTGTTCGGTGCTTCGCCATCGCCTCTTCGTCCGGCCAGAACCTGAGGTATCCGGTCCGGATCAGCACGACGTCCCACCGGCGGACCTCCACCCCCTCCCAGTCGGCGATCGCCTGCACCTCGGAGACGTCGATCGACGCGCCGGCCGGCAGGGCCTCCAGGCCGCGGTACCCGGGTGCGTCCAGAAGGACACCCCTGGTAAAGAAGGGGGGCATCTTGGTGGCGTCACCCATCTTGGGCCCCTTGTCCGTCAGGTGCTCGGCGACGCTGCCCCCGCCGTACCAGTGGTCGTCCGGCCCCACGGTCATGTGCGCGAGAGCGTCGAAGTGCGTCCCCGAATGGGAGGTCGCGCTCACCACCTCCGCCATGTACCCGAGCCCCGCATCGTTCGGAGGGCCCCACGGCTGGGCACCCTCGGCGCGGATCCCGCCGGGCGTCCGGTAGTTGGTGACCTGGAACGGCGGATGACCTGGGAACAACGGCATGCCGGGGAACCTGACCAGAGCCAGCGAGAAGCACCTCCCCTGCTTCACGTAGCCGGCAGCCTCCACGATCTTCTCGGCGGGGATGTCTCCCGCGGGACCGACCTCTCGTGGACTCATCTCGCCTCCTTCAAGGCCAGCCAGACCCGTTCGGGGGTGAGCGGGAGGTCGCGGATCGCGACGCCCGTGGCGTCCCGAACGGCGGCGGCGACGGCCGGAGCGGCAACCAGCACGCTGCCCTCGGCGATCCCCTTCACGCCGTACGGCCCAGGCCCGTCGGCGTTCTCCACGTTCTCGCTGATCATCTCCACCGGGAGGTCCAGGCTGGTAACGATCTGATAGTCGACGGCCCCCAGGTTCCGGATCCGGCCCGTTTCATCGAGGATGATCTGCTCCATCAGCGTGTGACCGAGGCCCATGACCGCCCCACCTTCGTCCTGGGCGGCCACCTGCATCGGGTTCAGCGCCCGGCCGACGTCACCCACGGTGACGTACCGGTGGACCATGATGAAGCCCGTTTCCCGGTCGACCTCCACCTCCGTGGCCGTGCAGTTGAACTCGAAGAACGCGGCCGTCCCGCCGAGCGGATGGTCGGGGTCCTGATCCCTGCGCATCTCCCCCCTGCCGAGGAGCTCCCCGCCGAGGGGACCGAGGCCCTCGCGGAGGACCTCGGCGATCGGGAGCTCACGGCTCGGCAGCCGGACGACACCGTTGTCCACCACCACCTCCGTCTCGGCGACCCCGTAGACCCTGGAGGCCATCATCCGCAGCTGATCCTGGATGTCCCGGCAGGCCCGAAGCACGGCCGTCCCCATCAGGGTGGTCGAGCGGCTCGCCGAGGTCTGCTGGTCGTACGGGACCGTCGCGGTGTCCCCCATCACCACCGCGATCCGGTCGAAGGGAGCACCGAGCTCCTGGGACGCGATCTGCGCGAAGACCGTGCGGGCTCCCTGTCCCATGTCGGACGTCCCGGCGTAGAGAACCACGCTCCCGTCGACCAGGAGCCGCACCGTCGAGTAGGACAGGCCGGTCGTGGGGCCGGACTTGATGCCCACCGCGATCCCCCGACCCCGCCCGGCGGGGATCGGGGTCCCCCACCCGATGCGCTTGGCGGCGACCTCGACCACCTGGGCCCAGTCGCCGTCAGCCCGCTCGCCCGGGATGAAGGCCTCGCCAGACCGCGCCAGGTTGAGCAGCCGGATGTCGAGACGGTCGATGCCGAGGGCCAGCGCCGCCTCGTCCACGTTGGACTCGCGCGCCCAGCTCACCTGGGGCACGCCGAACCCGCGGAACGCCGTACCGGGAGTGGTGTGGGACAGGAGCGAGCGGGCAACGATCTCCACCGCGGGCACCCGGTAGGGGCCCGCGGCGACGTAGGTGGACTTCCCGACCACCCTGTCCGCGATGTCGACGTAGGCGCCGATCAGGAAGTCGATGTCGAAGCGCTGGAACACCATCGTCCCGTCTTCGCGGAACCCGGAGCGCACCCGGACCTCCGCCGCGTTGCGACGCACCGCCTGGAACGTCTCCTCCAGGGTCAGAACGAGGCGCACGGGACGACCCGTCCGCAGCGCCATGAACCCGACCAGCGGCTCGAGCTTCGGGTTCTGCTTGCCACCGAACCCCCCGCCCGGGTCGGGCGCGATCACCCGCACCTTCGACAACGGCAGACCGAAGATCTTCGCCATCATCTTCTGGAGAAGGTAGGGGTGCTGGACGGCGCTCCACACCACGATGCCATCGCCATCCGGCGCCGCCATGAACGCGTGGGGTTCGATGGCGAAGTGGGTGACCATGGGGAACGTGTACAGGTTGTCGATCACGAGGTCCGCGGCCGCGTCGTCGATCTCGCCCCAGGCGTACCGGTGCTCGGCCAGGATGTTCGTGCGGGCGAGCGGATCGCCGGTTCGCAGCTCCGGATCCTGAACCAGCGCAGAGGCCGGGTCGAGCGCCGCGGCAACGCTGAAGACCCCGCCCTCCAGGGGCTCGTGCTCGACCACCACGAGTCCCGCCGCCTCCTCGGCGGCGTCCCGCGTCTCCGCGGCAACGGCCGCCACCGGCTCGCCGTGGTACTTCGTCTCACCCACGGCGAGCACGGGACGGTCCCGGAACTGCGGCCCGAACCTGGGGACCGGCTGGGGAAGGTCGTCGGCCGTCATCACCAGCCGGACGCCCGGGACCCTCTCCGCGGCGTTGGTGTCGATCGAGAGGACGCGCGCCCTCGCAACGTCCAGCGTGACGAGCCTGGCGTGGAGCACATCGGCGACCTTGATGTCCGCCAGGTACCGCTGGAGGCCGGTGACCCGCTCGTAACCACCGACCCGCGGGAGCGGAGCGCCGACGCCCTCGTGACTCACGGCTCCCCCTTCCGGGCCGCGCCGAGCACCGCCGCCGCGATCTGCTCGTAGCCTCCGCATCGGCAGAGGTTCCCGGCGAGACCCTCGAGTACGTCCTCGAGCGAAGGATCGGGGTTCCGGTCCAGCAGCGCCCGAGCCGCGGTGAGCTGTCCCGGGATGCAGAAGCCGCACTGGGCCGCCCCGTGGGCCAGGAACGCCGCCTGGAGCGGGCTCAGCTCTCCGCCCGGTGCGAGGCCCTCGACCGTGGTGACCTCACCCCCGTCCACCTCGGAGGCGAGCATCAGGCAGGCGTTCATCGCGCGGCCGTCCACGATGACCGTGCAAGCGCCGCACTCGCCCACCGCGCAGCACTCCTTGGTCCCCGTCAGCTCGAGGTCCTCACGCAGGACGTCGAGGAGCGTGTGGTGTGCCGCCACATCGATCTGGCGTGCCGTCCCGTTGACGGTCACCGTGATGGGGACCCGCTCGTGCATCTCGATCATCGGGCCCCCTCTCCCTCGAGCCGCTCGATCGCGGTCGCGAGCGCCCGACGGCCGAACACCCGCAGCATGGCCAGGCGGTACTCGGGCCCGGCCCGGTAGAAGTACGCTGGCGAGGGGTCGGCGTCGGCGAACATGCGCTCGAGCGCGGCGTCCCGTTGCTGCTCGGGCGCCCCCCGGTCGACGAGAACCGGGCTATCGTCGACGACCAGGAAGGGACGGGGCCCGACGCTCCCGTACGCCAGCCGGGTGACGCCGGCAGGGTCCACACCGCAGCACAGCGTGATCGATGCCAGATCGGTCCCCCGCCGCCGGCCGAGGCGGACGAAGGCGGCACCGTACGGACCGGCCGGCATCGGGAGCTCGATCGCCATGACGAGCTCGGTCGGGGCCAGCGCGGTCGCCTTGGGACCAACGATGAAATCATCGATCGGCACGCGACGGGTCCCGCTCGGGCCCGTCACGACCACGGTGGCGTCGTGGACCAGGAGCGGCGGGGCCGTGTCCGCCGCGGGCGAGCAGTTGCAGATGTTCCCCACCAGCGTCGCCCGGTTCCGGATCTGGACCGAACCGACCACCGCCGCGGCCTCCGAGAGCGACGGGAAGTACTTCCGCACCCGAGCATCCTCGACCAGGTCGGTCATCACCACCGAGGCCGTGATCGACATCGTGTCCCCCTGCTCGTCGATCGCCGGCTGCAGCTCTTCGATGCGCTTCAGATCGACGACCACCCCGGGCTCGATCCAGCGGTTCCGAAGCGCGATCAACAGGTCCGTCCCCCCCGCGAGCAGCCGCGCGTCCGCGCCATGCTCTTCCAGCAGCGCCACCGCCTCGGCGACGGTCCGAGGCCGCGCGTACGCGAAGGGCCTCACGGGCTAGAGCACCTTCTCGACCTCGTCGATCAGGTCCTGGGGCCTGGCCGCCCGGATGAAGTAGTAGGGGCGTGTGGCGAACCGCTGGACGAACGCGGCCCGCACCGATCGGAGCTCGGGCCCGTCGATCAGGGGCATCGGCAGCCCCGGAGCCAAGAGCTCGTTCAGCAGGAAGTAGTTCTGCAAGCTGTGGAAGGTCTGGAACTGCCGCTCGAACGGGATCATCTCGGCGACGCTC
This sequence comes from uncultured Actinomycetes bacterium, assembly GCA_964640085.1. Classification (GTDB taxonomy): domain Bacteria; phylum Actinomycetota; class UBA4738; order UBA4738; family HRBIN12; genus CAZXFA01. Next base: position 49,427 of record CAZXFA010000006.1, read on the forward strand.
GTCTCGAAGTTGCCGTCGATCGCCGGCACGATCACCAGGTTGACGTCGCTGACCTCCTCATATACCTCGAAGGTCGGCATGCCCCCGAAGAAGATCTCCACACCTCGCTCGGGGCTGGCCTTGTCGGCCCGTTCGGTCCCCTTGGCTCGCTTCTTCAGGAACACGGACTTCGACCCCATCACGGCCCAGCCACGCTCATCCGTCACCGTGGTCTCGGTGGAGACCAGCGATGCTCCGCGCCGGCAGGCCTCGATCTGGCACATGCTCTTGCCGTGGTTCGACTCGCCCCCCAGGAACATCACCGTCTCGTCGCCCATCCGGACCGCGGACGCGTGGAACGGATGCAGGTCCTCCGTTTCCATGGCCTGCGCGAGCATCGCCACGATCACCTTCTGGAGCTCACCCTGGTACCACTCGCCCTCGAGCCGCATCACCCCGTCCGCGTAGGTGATGGCCTTGGTCCGGGGGTCGCGATCCCAGACGATGTCGGCCGAAGCCTTCGTGACCTCCGAGCCGATCTGGACGGACGCGAGACGGTAGTCCAGGAACGTGGTGTCTGCCAGGGCATCGTCCGATGGCTCGCTGCCGTGCACGTCGACCCGGATCCGAGCAGGGCCGGCCGACATCTCCTGAGAGAGCTGGAGCATCAGCTTCCTTTCAATCTCACATCGGTTCCGCTACGGCGCGCGGAGGATCCCACGGCATGCGCGAGACCCTCCGTCCCAGCCTCACCCGGCGTCTCCGTCCGAGCCGACGATCGATGTCAGACGACCCTCGATCTTGGCTGCTTGGATCTTGGCTGCTTGTTCCAGATGCTTCCTCGCGGCCCGTGACGCCGCTTCGGGATCCCGAGCCCGTAGGGCATCGATGATCTCCTCGTGGCGACCCGCCAGCCAGAGGAGATCGACCCCGGACGCCGTGGAGGTCAGGTAGGTCTGCGTGAACGGCTCGAGGAGCTTCCACGAACGCATGAGGGTTCCGTTCCCCGCCGCGTGCACGATCGTGGAGTGGAACTCGGCGTTCAGATGCGCCTGGGTGAACGCGTCCCCCTTGCGGGCGCGCTCGCGCATCCCATCGAGCAGCTGTTCGAGCTTCTCGATCTCCTCCGCCGTGATCTTCTCCGCGGCGACCTCCGCCGCGTACGCCTCGAGGACTCCCCGGACGTACACGGCCTCGACCAGCTCCTCGCGGCTCGGCTGGCGCACGCGCGAACCCCGGTGTGGTCGCATCTCCACCAGTCCGAGGCTCGCGAGCGAACGGAGCGCTTCCCGCACCGGGGCCTGGCTGATACCGAACTCCCGAGCGATCCGGGTCTCGACGATGCGAGACCCGGGAGCCAGCTCACCTGCCACGATCCGCTCGACCAGCTTGTCCTTCACCTGCTCGCTGAGCGGGACCCGCGCGACGACGGAGCGTGGCTCCGCCTCCTGATCCCATGCCATCAGAGGATCTCGACGACACCCGTGGAGCCGTTGACGCGGACGCGATCTCCGGTCTCGATCTGGCCGGTGCCCACAGAGCACCCCACCACTGCGGGGATCCCGAACTCGCGAGCCATGACCGCGGGGTGGGCGACCGTGCCGCCGGCGTCGGTCACGATGGCGCCGATCACGCTGAAGAGCGGCGTCCACGCCGGATTCGTCATCTGGCACACGAGGATGTCGCCCGGCCGCACCTGATCGAACTGATCGACCGAGAGCACGACCCTCGCGGTCCCCTCGACGACTCCGGGCGACGCGGCGATGCCGGAGATGGTCTTCACCTCCTCGTGCTCCATGTAGAGCCGGTCCGGGAAGCCCCACAGGCTCAGGTACGGGAACTGGAGCTGGGACTCGGTCGCGGTTCCGATCCAGTCCCTCGGCTTGATCTTCTCGGCCTCAGCGCGCTCCTCACGGCGGGCCTTGACGATGGACCTGGCATCGAAGTTCGCCAGGTCGCCCATCAGGAACCGCAGCTCGTTGTACTTGAGGAAGATGACGTCGTCGGGCTGATCCAGCCCGCCCTCCTGGACCAGCTTCCGACCGATGCACATCAGCACCAGCCGGACATGCGCGTTCGTGCCCTGGTCGATGTAGAAGTGGTGGTCCGGCGTCAGGGGCGCCATCTTCAGGTTGATCTCGTTGGCCGCCTTCATCTTCTCCAGCGCTTCGCCCTCGAGCCCGTCGAGCAGCTCGGTCGACGCGGCGGCGATGTCGTCGGCGAGCTCCTTCACCGCCGACGGGTAGTCGTAGTCCGACTCGATGTAGCCCTTCAGCACGTCGAGCACCGGGACCGGGTTCTCGAATCGGCTCTCGAAGATGAACTCGTGGCTCCACACCGCGTGCCAGCCGAACTCCCGTTGCCAGGCGCCGACCTTCTCCTCGAGGAACCTCTTGCCCTCGGGCGTGCTCCGCAGTTGCTCGAGGATCTCGTTCCCCGTGTCCTTGGCGAACGCCGCGGACAGAACCTGGTCCTGCTTGGCCTCCTCCTTCAGCTTCCAAAGGGTCTCCAGGGAGTCCCAGTTCCTGTCCGCTGCCGAGTTCTGCAGGCGCCCCAGGAGCACCTCATCGACCTCGCCCCGGACCTCCTGCATCAGCGCCCGAAGGTTCAGCGTCGATGACAGCTGCGCGAAGTTGAGCATCCAGTGGATCTTCCAATGGCGATCGTGGACGTCGATCGCGTCCTCCAGGATGGTCGCCCACTCCATGAGCGGGATCTCTTCCCACCGGTCGATCTTCGACTCGAGGTAGTCGAGGTTCCGCCGCATCTCGGGGACCAGGCGGTTGTTCCACCAGTCGGCGAAGTTCAGCCCGTAGGTGGGCAGCACCGCGTTCAGATAATCGCCGATCTTGGACGCGTAGTCCGGGTCGTCTTTCGGGACGCGCGGGGTGTAGAGGTTGCCATATTCCATGGCCTCCACCCGGAAGCTCGGATCAGCGGGGACCGCCGCCGTGTACAGGTACCCGTTGACGTTCTTGGCGATCCAGTCCGACGCGAATGGCGTGCCGAACCTGCGGAACATATGGTCGCAGGTGAGCCACCATCCGCCGATGTCGAAGTACATCGGGGACAGCGGCTGGGGGCAGTGGAGGTCGTCATAGACCCAGAACAGGCTCTCCTCCGCCTCCGACTCCCACTGCACCGGGAACTCGTCGTCCCCAAGGAACTGCTTGATGACGGTGTCCTCGGTCACGGGGTCCCTCCCTCCTCTCACCGGTCGGCCTCTCCCGCCGGCGGCCGGGGCGGCCGACCCATCCTCCAGCCGGCCGACAGGTACCTTCCTCCCGGAGCGTGGCTCCTGGCGCCCGGTTGCGCGCCCCATCGTCGATAATCGATGATATGGAGTCGTGTGGGCTCCCGTCAAGAAGCGACTCAAGGGAGCGACCATTCCGCCGGTCTGCGGGCCCAAGGGGATGACCGCGTGCGTCACGGAGAGGTGGACGAGGGTGGCGCGGAGCCCGGCGCCGCTCCGGTCATCGACGCCTCCACCCGGCTGGCCATGTACTCCGACATGTGGCGGGGCCGGGTCTTCGAGAAGCGCGCCTACGACCTGTTCCTCCGCGGCCTCGTGAAGGGCACGACGCACCTCGGTACCGGCCAGGAAGCGGTCGCGGCCGGGTTCGCGAACGCCATGCGACACGATGACATGACGTTCTGCACCTACCGGGGGCACAACCATGCCCTCCTGCGCGGTGCCTCGATGGTGTCGCTGATGGGCGAGCTGTTGGGGCGGGCGGTCGGGTGCTGCGGCGGTAAGGGTGGCTCGATGCACCTCACCGACGTGGAGCACCACGCGATGGGCTCCTACGCGATCGTCGGCGCACACCTCCCGGTCGCGGCGGGGGCGGCCTGGGCCGCGCTCGCGCGAGGGACCGGCCAGGTCGTCGTTTGCTTCTTCGGCGAGGGGACCACCAACATCGGTGCCTTCCACGAGTCGCTCAACCTCGCAACCGTCTGGCACCTGCCGGTCGTATACGTGTGCGAGAACAACCTTTACATGGAGTACACGCCGATCGCCGCTGTGACGGCGGTTGAGAACCCGGCCGCCGATCGAGCCGCCGCCTACGGCCTCGAGGGAGCCATCGTGGACGGCAACGACGCGGAGGCCGTGTACCTGGTCGCGCGGGAGGCGCTCGACCGGGCCCGGTCGGGCGCCGGGCCGTCGCTGATCGAAGCCAAGACCTACCGACACGGCGGCCATTCCCGTGCCGATCCGGGTACCTATCGGCCGGAGGGGGAGGTCAAGGCGTGGCTGGCGCGGGATCCGCTCCCCGCCTACCGGCGGCGGCTCGAGGAGCTGGGCTTCGAGCCCCCCGAGCTGGACGGCATCGAGGCCGCAGCCCGCGCCGAGATCGACGTCGCGACCGAGCAGGCCCAGGCATCGCCGCCCCCCGGCGAGGACTCCCTCCTGACCGACCTGTGGGCGGATGGAGGTTCCGCATGGAGGAACTGAGCCACCGGGAAGGCGCCGCTCGAGGCCTCGCCCGGAGATTGGCCGCGACGACGTGGCGATCCCGTCGGTGGAGCGGACCGTCGGCGCCATCTCCAGCTCGATGGCGTAACGGCATGTACCCGACGGCGGACCACTTGACTCGATCCGATGGGCCACCGTATCCTCGGGAATCATCGACAATCGAGAATCGAAGACACCCGTTCCTCCGGACGAGTGACGTGGCTGGACCCGACGGCCGGATCCGCCGTCCCACGAGCGCCGCAGCGCCGGGTGAGGGGTCTGGTCCGATGGTGGATGATCGGGACGCGAGGGGGGGGTCACGTTTCCGGGGGCCCGGTGCACGTGACCGCGTGCGATCCCGGAGACGACCCGCGGTCGACGACCCGAGCGAGGCGGGACCCTGATGGACCTGTTCACCGACGCCCTCGTCATCGGGCTGACCGAGCACGCTCCGCTCGTCCTGGCGGCGATGGGCTTCGCGCTGCTCTACCGGTTGACCGGTCTGATCAACGTGGCGTACTCGGAGACGGTCACGCTCGGCGCCTACCTGGGGATGTGGGTGAACACGACCTTCGGGTTGAACTTCTATCTCAGCCTGCTCCCCGCGGGCTTGCTCGCCGGCCTGATCAGCCTCGCCACGTACTTCGCCATCTTCCGCCCGGCCAGGCAGCGGAACGTCGGAGCCCTCGAGATGATCATCATGTCGTTCGGGCTCTCGATCCTCCTGCGGTACGGGCTCCAGTTCGTCTTCGGGTACGCGGTCCGCTTCTACGACGTACCGCCCCCCGACACCATCCGCGTGCTCGGCGTCGGCGTGGCCTCCTTTCGGCTCCTCGCCGTGGCGAGCGTCGCGATCCTCGCCCTCCTGATCTACTGGTTCGTCCAGCGATCCACGTACGGGCTGCAGATCCGTGCGCTGGCCAGCGACGAGAACCTCGCGAAGGTGAGCGGGATCCGGCCGCTGGCGGTAACCTCGATGATCTGGTTCCTCGCCGGGGTCGCCGGGGGGTTGGCGGGCGCGTTCTACGGGGTCGGATCGTCCGTCCGGCCCTGGCTGGGATGGGAGGAGTTCCTCTTCATCCTGCTGGTGGTGCTGGTCGGCGGGAGGAGGAACATCCGGGGCGTCATCATCGCCGGGGTCGCGACCGGCGTCGCGCTGGCGGCCCTCACCCTCCAGTTCGGACAGGCGCTGTACTCGAGGTTGGCCCTGATCGTCGCCTTCATGGTCGTCCTGAAGGTGCGCGGGAACCGGTACGCGGAAGCGGGGAAGGTGTAGGGCGTGATCCTCGACTGGCTCTCGGCGTTCCTGATCTTCGGGCTGTTCTTCGTGGTGATGATGATCGGCCTCGCGCTTCTCCTCCACCTCCAGATGGGCCTGGCCGGGATCGGGAACTTCGGCGTCGTGGGCTTCTGGGGGCTCGGGATGTACGCGTTCGGCGTGCTCTGGGTCCGGGTGGACTGGCCGTTCGCCGAGCCCTGGCCGTTCCTCATCTCGCTGGTCTTCGGCACCGTCGTCGCCGGGCTGGCCGGCCTGCTGATCGGATGGTTGATCGCCGACCTGGACACCGACGGCGTCCTCGGCGGAACGCTGGGCTTCGCCACGATCGTCTTGATCCTCGCGACGACCGAGAAGGGGCTGACCGGCGGCGCGTACGGCATGGGCGGGCTCGAGTTCCCCTTCGACGTCGGGACCGTGAAGACCAACGAGTTGGTGTGGTTGGGCATCATCGTCGTGCTCGTCGGAGCGATCCTCTACTACGTCGCCCGGGTCCACCGATCGCCGTACGGGCGGTTGCTGATCGCCGTGGGGGCCAACGAGCCGCTGGCCGACAGCCTGGGCAAGCCGACCTTCGCCACCAAGCTGTGGCTGTTCGTCGTGGGCTCGGCGGGCATGGGGCTGCTCGGCGCCCTGTATGGCGTGATGGTGCACTTCCTCTCGCCCCTGAAGATCGGGATCGAGATCACCCTGGCGGCCATGGTCGGCCTGGTGCTGGGAGGCCGGGCCCGGGTCTGGGGGGCGGTGATCGGCGTGGCCCTCACTGTGGGCCTCTTCGACATCGTGGTCCAGCTCTACCTCCCGCTTCCCGAGCGATACAGCGCGCAGGCCCTACCCGTGCTCCGGGAGGTCCTGTTCGGGGCGACCCTGATGGCCGTGCTCCTGTTCCGACCGCTCGGCGTCCTCGGGCGGATGCGGCGGGACAAGCTCATCCGGAGGCAGCACGGTGGGTGACCGTCAGGCCACCGTGGCGCCGATGACCTCCCCCGGCGGGGAGACCGCGGGGAGCCGGCCGACGATCCGCATCGAGTCGGCGGTGAAAAGCTTCGGTGGACGGGTAGTGGTGGACGTCGACGACCTGACGCTCGGCCAGCATCCGATCGAGGGCTTGATCGGCCCCAACGGCGCGGGCAAGACGACGCTGCTTCGGATGATCATGCGCTCGGTCAAGCTCGACCGAGGGACGATCACATTGTTCGACCCGGACGTGCCCCGCGATGAGGGCACGGTCCTGTCGAGCCGGTCCCCCCACGCGATCGCGCGGCTCGGGGTGGTCAAGACGAACCAGGTGATCCAGGACTTCGAGGGGCTCACGGTGTGGGACTCGCTGCTGCTGTCGGTGGCGGAGCGGACCGACGAGCGCCCGTACCAGATCCACCGTGAGGACGGGCTCTACGAGGAGCACGCGCAGGAGATCCACCGGTACCTGGAGCGATTCCCGTTCGAGGACCCGTACGGGTTCGCCAACTCGGCGGGAGAGAAGAAGCTCCTGGACATCCTCCGATCCCTGCTCCTGCGGCCGAAGGTCCTCCTCCTGGATGAGCCCGCCGCCGGCCTGCCGAAGGAGGTCCGGAACCGCGTGATGGCGCTGGTCAGGGAGAAAGTGACCACGGAGAACATCTCGGTGGTGATCGTGGAGCACGACCTGAACGTGATCTGGGACATGAGCGACTACGTGCACTTCATGGCCGAGGGTCAGGTGATCCTTCAGGGCGGGCCGGCGTGGATCCGGGAGCACGAGACGGTGGTGGACAAGTACCTGGGTAGTGGCCATGTTGGAGGCTAGGCGCATCACCAGCGGCTACGACGGGGTCGCGGTCATCAAGGGACTCGACCTCAGCATCGAGCACGAGGTCTTCGCGGTCCTGGGGGCCAACGGCGCCGGGAAGACGACCCTGCTGGCCACGCTCGCCCGGTTGATCCCGCTGACCGGGGGGCGGCTGTGGTTCGAAGGGGAGGACGTCTCGCAACTTCCTCCCTGGGAGACGGCGGCCCGCGGCCTCGGGTACGTACCGCAGGAGCAGGGCATATTCCCCGACCTGACCGTGCTCGAGAACCTCCACGTGGGCGCGATGATCGGGCGCCGCTCGCGGGACGAGCGGATCGAGGAAGTCTTCGCGCTGTTCCCCGACATCGGGCAGCTGCGCCACCAGCTCGCGGGGACGCTGAGCGGCGGCGAGTCGCGGATGCTGGCGACAGGGCGGGCGCTGATGCAGGACCCGAAGCTGCTGCTGCTGGACGAGCCCACGGCGGGCCTGTCCCCCATGTATGTGGACCACCTCTTCGAGAGGATCAGGGACATCCGCGAGGAGAAGGGGGTGGCCATCGTCCTCGCGGAGCAGAACGCGACCAAGGCGCTCGAGGTCGCCGACCGGGTCATGGTGCTCACCCTCGGAGAGGCCTCCGGGATCCTCGACGCCTCGGCGGTGACCACCGACTCGCTCAGGGAGGGCTATGGGATCTAGACGCGGATGATGCTGGCGCGGCGTAGTAGGGAGGAGGGGGAAGGCAGATGCGAACACACATCCGATGGGTGGGGAAGGTGCCGGCGGTCCTGCTGGCGTTGACCCTGGTGGCGGCGGCGTGCGGGACCGAGGACGAGGGGCCCGGCGCCACCGGAGGAACGGCGCCCCCGGCGGAGGAGGGGCCGGTCAAGGTGGGCGAGCTCGCCTACTACACCGGCCCGTTCGCGCCCTACGGGCCGTCCCTCACGGCGGACGTCAAGTTCCCGGTCCTCGAGGTGATCAACGAGGACCCGCCGCTCGGGCGTCCCTGGGAGACGTACCACGAGGACATCGGGACGGTTGGTGAGGGGCAGGCGGCCCGGAAGCTCGTCGAGCAGATCGGCGTCGACATCCTGGTGAGCCCGGCTCACGAGTACCGCACCTACCGGGACTTCATCCTCGAGATCGTCTCCGAGCAGGACCGGCCGCTGATGCCGAGCGTCCACGGCGGGACGATCCCCAAGAACGTCGGCGGGACCCCCGAGGAGCCGATCTTCCGGGCCCAGGGTCTCGACGAGGGGTTGGGGACGTTCGGCGTGCTGTACGCCGAGGAGATCGGGGTCCAGTCGATCGTCGTCTTCGCCACCCAGGTGGAGGGCTTCCAGCTCGCGGCGGACGCCGCGGAGGCGGCCGCCGATGCGGTCGGGATCGAGGTGCTGGATCGTCTCAACGCCCAGGCCGAGCAGGCCTCCTACCGGACCGAGGCCGAGAGGATCGCGGACCTCCAACCGGATGCGGTCATCGTGCAGGCTGGGTCGGTCGAGTCGGCCACCCTGATCAGGCAGGCGTCGGAGGCCGGCCTGTCGCTCAACTGGATCGGCGAGACCGGGTGGATCCAGCCGGAGTTCATCGGCACGCTGACGGCAGAGCCGATCTCCGGCCAGAAGGGCATCGGCTACGCGGCGTTCTCGCCCCACACGGACACCCCGGCCTGGGAGTTCTACCAGCCGCTGTGGGACGACAACCCCGAGTACAACCAGTACGGACCGGCGACCGACCAATACCACTTCTCGACCTACGACATCCTGATCATCACCGCGCTGGCGGTCGAGGAGGGCGGCTCGTACAACGCGAGCGACTGGGCGCCGGCGATGTTCCGGGTCACCGACCCGCCCGGGACCGTCTGCTACACCTACCCCGACTGCCTCGAGCTGATCAGGGCAGGTGAGGACATCGACTACGAGGGCGTGACCGGCCCCGGCACGTTCACCTCGGGCGGGGTCAACGCCGTGACCCCGAGCGTGACGCTGTTCAACGACGACGGCTCGGTCGGCGAGACGATCCTCGTCGACGCCAACCGTGCGCTCGAGATCATCGAGCAGATCGCGGTCGAGGCGGGTCCCGATTGGTAAGGGTCCCGCGCGGAACGCAACACGTCGACGGAACGAGGAGGCGGCGGCGGGGGGTCCCGCTGCCGCCTCCCTGTCGGCAGACGGGCCCGAAGGCGCACGCGTCCAGTGCGCCGCGATGTGTGGAGTGAGCCATGTTCCCCGGATCCACCGCCCGCTCCGGGAGCATCGTGCTGTCGGGCGCCCCCAACTTCCGGGATCTGGGCGGGTACCGCACGGAGGATGGCCGGGTCGTTCGCCGTGGCCGGGTCTTCCGATCGGGCCACTTCGCCGAGTTGACCGACCCCGACGTGGCGACGCTGGAGGACCTCGGGATCCGCGCCGTGATCGACCTCCGCCTCGAGTTCGAGGTCGGGATTTTCGGGCGCGACCGCCTGCCGTCTGGGGCGAGCTACCTCTCCCTGCCGATCACCGCCGGCGAGATGGACGCGGCGGCTCACGAGGCTCTCAGGGAGGGCCACCTCACGGCGCTCCCGGATCTCGTCGACGCCAACCGCAGCTTCATCCGCGAGAACACGCACGAGCTCGGCGTGCTGCTCGGGATGCTGGCCGATCCCGCCATGCTTCCGCTGGTCTTCCATTGCATCGGTGGCAAGGACCGCAGCGGGATCGTGGCCGCGGTCGTCCTGTCGGTGCTCGGTGTGCCCTGGGAGACGGTCCGGGAGGATTACCTGCTAACCAACGATAGGTACCGCGATCGGATCGAGGAGCAGCTCGCCGCCCTGGCCAGGAACGCACGGGACACGGGCGGCCGGCGCCTGGATGCGGGGGAGCTCGCGGCGGCCCGCCGGTTCTTCCTCCTCCATCCGAACTACATCGATGCGGCCCGTGACGAGATGATCGCGGTGTCCGGCTCGATCGGGGGCTACGTCCGTGACGCGTTGGGCATCCCGAACGAGATCACCGCACGGCTACGCGACTCGCTCCTCGAGGCCCCATAGCCATGACGCACGTCTTCGCATTCGATCACCCCCATGACCTGAGCCTCGAGGAACTGGAGGCGCTGCTCGGGGGCAAGGGGGCGAACCTGGCGATCATGACCGGGCGGCTGGAGATGCCGGTCCCGCCCGGCTTCACGATCTCGACCGCCACGTGCCGCGCCTACTTCGACGAGGGTTGGCCCTCCGACCTCGACGAGGAGATCCGCGAGCACCTCGCAAGGCTCGAGACATCCGTCGACAGGCTCTTCGGCGATCCGGACGATCCGCTGCTACTGAGCGTGCGATCGGGCGCCCCCGTCTCGATGCCCGGGATGATGGATACGATCCTGAACCTCGGCCTCAACGACGACACCGCTCGGGGCCTCGCTCGCGTGACGGGGCACCCGCGGTTCGCCGAGGCGTGCCGGAAGCGCTTCGAGACCGCGTACCGCGACATCGTCGGGCTCGACCGGGTGCCCGAGGACCCCTGGCACCAGCTGCGCGGGGCGATCGAGGCGGTGTTCCGCTCCTGGATCGGGGAGCGCGCCCGCGCCTACAGGGCGCACGAGGGCATCCCCGACACCTTGGGGACGGGCGTCAACGTCCAGGCGATGGTGTTCGGCAACCGGGGCGCCGACTCGGCCACCGGGGTGGTGTTCACGCGCAACCCTGCGACGGGGGAAGCCGTCCTGTACGGAGACATCCTGTTCGACGCGCAGGGCGAGGACGTGGTGGCCGGCACGCACCCCACCGAGCCGATCTCGGTACTCGACGGGCGCCTTCCCACGGTCGGCGAGGAGCTCCGACGGTACGCCCGCGAGCTGGAGCTCCACTACGCCGACATGTGCGACATCGAGTTCACGATCGAGCAGGGGCGGCTGTGGCTGCTCCAGGTGCGCGCCGGCAAGCGGAGCCCGCAGGCAGCCTTGCGGATCGCGATCGACATGGCCGAGGATCCCGGGTTCCCGCTCTCCCGGGGCGAGGCGGTGGCGCAGGTCGCCCGCTACCTCGTCGATCCGCCGCGCATCGCCGTGGGGCCTACGGCCGACCTCCCGGTGGCGGCGACCGGGGTGGCCGCCTCCCCGGGGATCGCCTCCGGGGAGATCGCCGTGACCTGCGACGACGCCGTCGATCGGGCGGCCGAGGGGAGGGACGTGATCCTCGTGCGTCGCGAAACGAGCCCCGAAGACGTCCACGGCATGGCGAAGGCGAAGGGGATCCTCACCTCCGTCGGTGGTCCGGCGAGCCACGCCGCCGTCGTCGCCAGGGGATGGGGCATCCCCGCGGTCGTCGGCGCGACGGCCGTGCGGGTGGATGGCGATCACGTCGTGATCGGTAACCACCGCCTAGCCGTCGGCGACACGATCAGCATCGATGGGAGCAGTGGGAAGGTCCTCATCGGCGCCGCAGAGACGGAGACCGCGATCGCTCCGGAGGCCGCCATCCTGCTCGGGTGGGCCTCGGAGCTGGGCATCGATGTGGGCGCGGCGGCAGGGAGGGGAGGTGCGGTGACAGACAGGGGAGAAGGACCGGCCCGGGTTGCGATCACGACCGAGTCGCTCGTCCGGTCGCTGCTGATCAAGGGGTTCGCGACGCCGGCGGCGCTCGCCGAAGCCTTCGGGGTCTCCGAGGAGCAGATGGCGGCGGGGCTCGACCAGCTGGTCGCGGACGGCCTGGCGTCTGTGGCGGGGACCATGTTCCAGCTGACCCCGGATGGGAAGGCGATCGGCGCGGAGTTGATCTCGTCGGATCGCGAGCGTTGGGGCCCGGACGAAGCCGTCGCAGCTCTCGAGGCGTTCTCGGGACTGGATCTCCGCATGAAGCAGATCGTGACCGCGTGGCAGATGCGCGAGCGCGACGGCGAGACGGTCCTCAACGATCACTCGGATCCGGCGTACGACGACGCGGTGCTTGCCGACCTCCGCGCGTTCGCCGAGGACGCTCACCGGTGGCTCGGCGTCCTGATCGAGGGGCTCTCCCGCCTCGCCGCCTATCGGGACCGTCTGGATCGAGCCGCCACCCTGGTGGCCAAAGGGGACCACCGGTACATCGCGTCACCGCAGCTCGACAGCTACCACACGGCCTGGTTCGAGCTCCACGAGGACCTGATCCTCCTCGCCGGCAGGACCCGGGAGGACGAAGCCGCCGCCGGGCGCGCCTAGCGCCTACCGGAGCAACCGGAGGCGGCTGCCGCGCGGGGACTTCTCGACCTCGATCCGCGTCGGGAGCCGGATCGCGAGCTCCTGGACGTGGGTGATAACCCCGACCATACGGCCGTCGCCCCCGAGCTGCTCGATCGCCTCCACCACGACCTCGAGCGACTCGGGGTCCAGCGTGCCGAACCCCTCGTCCAGGAACAGCGAGTCCAGGCGCGCCTTCTCCGTGACCGCGAGCGAGCGCACCTGCTCGGACAGCGCGAGAGCCAGCGCGAGCGATGCGAGGAACGTCTCGCCTCCAGAGAGCGTCCGCGCGCTGCGCCGCTCCTCGCCGTTCCAGGTGTCGACCACCGAGAACTCGTCCTCCTCGAACTCCAGCCGGTATCGACCCTGCGAGAGCGAGGCCAGACGGTCGGAGCCGGCCGCGGCGAGCAGCTGGAGCGCCTCGAGCTGGAGGAACGCGATCAGGCGGTCCTGGCGCAGCTCCTTGGCGAGCGCGTCGAGCACCCGGGCCCGCGCCCGCTGCTCGATGGCCTCCGCCGCGACCGCCTGGGCGTTCGCGAGCTGCTCGCGGGCGCGGACGACCCGGTCCTCCATGGTCGCGGCCTCGCGGGCGGCCTCGGTCCGGGCCGCCGTGACGTCCCGGACGACCTCGGCCATCGTCGCGGCTCGGACCGAGACGAGCCCCTGGAGGTGGGCGGCCGCTTCGCGGAGGAAGGCTTCCTCACCCTCGGCGCGCTCGGCCGCGGCCACGGCCAGCTCGTCCGCCACCTCGTCGAGCCTCGAGGCCAGGGTTCCCGCCGCCGAGGCGAGAGCTGCTGCGTCCTCCTTCCCCGCGGGTGGCGAGGGCGCCTCCCCTACCTCCGCGACCAGCGACCGGGCACGGGCGAGGAGCCCGCTGGCCGCGATCGACAGCAGGCGCGTCCGCTCCTCGGTCAGCCGGACGATCAGGGCGTCGCGCTCGCGCTCGGCCCCGACGAGCGCGTCGCGAGCGCCGGCGAGCGCCTCGTGCGCCTCGCGTTCGGTCTCCTCCAGGGCCTCGAGCTCCCGCCAACGCTCGTCGATCGTGCCCACCGGATCGTCGGGGACCGCCCCACCCAGCGCCCCGGCGAGCGCGGTCTCGATCCGTGTCGCGTCCCGCCGAGCCTTAGCCGCGGCCTTGTCGCATCGGGCGACCTCGTCGCGGCCGGCGGCGAGCGCGGCCACCGCGGAAGTCCCGAGGCGCTCGGCCTCGGCCAGGCCGACCCGGGCCTCCTCGGCCCCGGCGCGCGCCCGCTCGAGCACCGCCCGTGCCCGGTCCAGCGGGACGGCCGTGGCCCCTTCCGGGAGCTTGGCGATCTTCCTTCCGCAGACGGGACACGGATCCCCCGGGCGCACGCCGGTGCGGACCGCGACGACCAGGTCGGCGTGCCGCGCGTCCTCGAGCGCCGCCTCGGCGGCGCCGAGCGTCTCCACCGCCGCCTCGGCCCGGACGACCCAGCCGTCCACCGCCTCGCGGGCTGCCGCCTCAGCCTTCTCGAGCGCCGGGACCGCCTCGTTCGCCTCGTGGACCTCGGCCTCCGCCTCGGCGAGCGCGTCCCGCACGTCGAGGAACGCCTCCGCCTTCGCGCGGAGCCCGGCGAGCTCGACCGCCCTGCCCCACGACGTCTCGGCCCGCGCACGCGCGGCCTCGGCCTTCGTCACGCGTTTCTCGGCGGCCGCGATCGCCTTCGTCCGCTCCTTCAGCTGGGTGCCCACCTCCGCCGCGCGCCCGGCGAGCTCACCGGCGGCCGCCGCGACGCCCCCCGCGATCGCGGCCGCCTCCCGGAGATCCCGCTCGCAGGTCCGCAGCTCGCCGATCGAACGTTCGGCTTCGGTCCAGCGGTCGGCCGCCTCCCGCACCTGCACCTCCGCCTTCGATAGCGCCGCCTCGCGCTCGGCGGCCGTCGCCGCGAGGGTCTCGGCCTCCCCGACGCCCTCGGGACTCACCCCCGCGTACTCGGTCTCCAGGAGCGCGCTCATGGCCTTGGCCTCGGCATCGGCCCCGCGCCTGAGGTCTCCGGCCCGACGTCCGAGCCGCTCGAACAGCTCCAGGCCAAGCAGATCGGTCAGGATCGCCCGGCGCTCCTTGGCGTCGCCCACCAGGAATTCCGCGAACCGGCCCTGCGGCAGCAGCACCGTCCGGGTGAACGCCTCGTAGTCCAGACCGATCGCGCCTTGGATCATCGAGTTGGCCTCGCGAACGCGATCGGCCCCCTCGCCGGCCTGACGCCAGTCGCCGTCCCACCGCTCCACCAGCACGCTCGAGGAGCCCTTCGCGGGCGTCGCACGGCCGACCCGCCACCGCTCCCCTCCCACCGCGAACTCGAAGGAGACAGCCAGCCGCGGCTGTCCCTGGCTGATGAACTGGCTGGTCTGCTTCCCGACCCGCTCGATGTACCCGAACAGCGCGTAAGTGATCGCGTCCAGGATCGACGTCTTGCCCGAGCCGGTCGGACCCGAGATCGCGAACAGGTCGAGGCCCTCGAAGTCGATCTCCTGCCCGTCGCGGAACGCGGTGAAGCCCTTGACCTCGAGCCGCAGCGGCCTCACCCGGGTGACACCTCGTCCGAGCCCACCGTCTCCAGCGCGAGCACCTCGTCGAAGGCGGCGAGCAGCTCCTCGGACGGCGGGACGCCGTGGCTGGTCCGGTGGTAGGCGATGAACTGCTCGCGCGGGTGCAGGGACGAGATCGGCTCGCCCCCAGCTCCGCCCCCCTCGGCGCGCTCGTAGACCAGGTGAACGTCGAGCGCGTTCGGCAGCTCCTCGCGGATCCGGTCGGCGATGCCGGGCACCGGCCCCTCGGTCTCGACGAACACCCGCAGCCACGCGTCGCCGGTCTCGACACCCTGTGCCACGACGTCGTCCAGGGTCCCGCGGAGATCGCGCAGCGGGCGCCCCGCCGAGAGGGCCACCTCGGTCACCTTCGCCGGCCGGCCCGGGTGCGCCTCGACGATCGTCACCGCCTTGCGCTGCCCCGCCTCCCCGAAATCAAGCTGGAGGAGCGAGCCTGCGTACCGCGCCGGGGCCGGCGAGCCCTTCACCGCCTGCGGCAGGTGCACGTGGCCGAGCGCCACGTAGGCCGCTCGTGCCGGCAGACGAGAGGGTGGCACCGCATACGCGATCCCGATCGTGAGCTCCCGTTCCCCACCGCCCGGCGCGACGAGGGCGCCGTCCGTGAACAGGTGCCCCATCACGATGGGGATCCGTCCTCGCGTGAACCCGGACGTCATCGCCCCGAGGAGCTCGCCCATCCCCTGGGCGTAGCTCTGGTACCAGGTCTCGCTCGCATCGAACAGCGCCGCCGCGTCGCCGAACCGGCGCTCGGGCACGAACGGGATCGCCGCGACCTCGGCCTCCTGGGCGCCGTCGCGGCTCGGGACCACCAGCACGCCGCCGGCCTCGGGCCGGGCCACCTTCGGCACGACCTCGACGCCGAGCGGCCGCAGCAGCCTCCCGAACGCCTCCATCCGGATCGCGGAGTCGTGGTTGCCGGGGATCACGAGGACCCTGATCCCCTCCTCGTGCAGACGGAGGAACGCGTCGAAGACCAACGCATCGGCGTCGGGCTGCGGCGAGCGATGCTCGTACACGTCGCCGGCGAGCAGCACGGCGTCGACGCCCTCGTCGATCGCGATCGTCACGACCTGGTCGAGCGCCGCGGCGAACTCGTCGGTCCGCGATCGGCCGCGGATCGCCCGTCCCACGTGCCAGTCGGCCGTGTGCAGGAACCGCACCCCTCAGTCCCCTTCGAACGCGGTGAACGGATCCCCGCCCGACGTGGCCTCGTCCGCGCGCGTGGCCCAGGACGGGAACGGGAACCGGATCTGGAGCGGCACCGGGATGTGCGGCTGCTGGAGGATCATCGAGCCGGGCTTGAGGATCGACGCGCGGGCGCGGGTCACGGCCGGCAGGAACCCGTACTCGCTGCGCGCGGCCTCCGCCGTGTCGAGCCGCCCGACCACCCGGAACGCGCTGTTCGCGATCACGCGCCGCTCCACCTCGGAGGCGGTCTGCTCGGCTCCCACCAGGATCATCCCCAGGGACCGGCCTCGCTCGGCGACGTCGAGCAGCACCTCCTTGATCGGGCTCCACCCCTCGCGCGGCGCGTATCGGTTCAGCTCGTCGAGGACGAGGAAGGCGAGGGGCTCGCGGCGCCCCATCCGCTCCTTGTGCTCGAACAGGCGCTTGATCACCACGCCGGTCACGAACCGCTTGGCCCGATCGTGCAGGGCGTGGATGTCCACCACGGTTACCTGGTTCGCCTCGAAGTCGATCCGGTGACGCTCGGGGTGCTCAGCCTCTCGCCCGACGATCAGGTGCCCCATCCGGAAGCGGGCCGCGTCGAGCCGGCGGACGAATGCCGCGACCGTCGCGTCCGACAGCCGGCCGCGCCACGGCGAGACGTCGTCCTCGACGTTCTGGCGGATCACCTCGCACAGCCCGTCGAAGTCGTGGACGGGATACCCGCCGAACACCACCGTCGCGTCGTTCTCCGGGTCCTCGTCGCACTCGCGGTCGAGCGCGGACTCGACACGCGCGACCAGGTCCGCGATCTGCGACCGCTCGTCCTCGGCCTCCGCGAACATGAATCGGAGGAGCTTCTCGCGCACGAACTCGCGCACCGTCCAGGAGTAGGCGACCACCCCCTCCGAGCGCCCCTCCACCTGCGGGATCTCGCGCCCGGCGGCGTCGGCCCGGATCGGCGCCCACAGGCCCACGCTCTCGAAGGCCCCGGAGGGCAGGCCGAGCCGCCGGTGGTCCTCGCGGTCCTCGTCCGTGAGCTTGGCGTTGGGCGTGTCGAGCCACATCAGGTCCTCGCCCTTCACGTTGAACACGATCGCCTTGGTGTTGGAGCCGTAGCTCCCCAGCACCTCGGAGTGGAACAGCGCATAGAGCAGGAAGAGGGCGTAGGTGGTCTTCGTCGCGACCCCCGACACGCCGCTGATGTTCACGTGGGCGCCACGCGTGCCGTCGAGGAAGTCCAGGTCCAGGAACACGGCTTCCCCGTCCCGGGTGAGTCCGGCCGGCAGACGCCGCTGCATCTGGTCGAAGTACAGGGCCTCGTCCCGGTCCCGGCCGCGAGCGCGGAAGGCGGGCAGCCCGGGCATCGGCGGGACGAACACCTCCGGCTCGAACCGGGTGGCCACGACCTGCGCCGCGACCGCGGTGTCGACCGGGAGGACCCCCCGATCGACCAGGAACACATCGGTGTCGAACGTGGCCCCCTCGTGCCGCGCGCGGACGTCCTGGACGATGCCGGCGATCCGCACGCGGCCCCGCCCGGGGACCTCCGTGTCCACCACCACGGCGTCGTCGAGCTGCAGGTACGCCGTCTCGGCCACACCGACCCAGAACGTCAGCGGGGTGGCATCCTCGGTCCCCAGCACCATGCCGACCGGTTCCGAGCGCTCGTCCACCGCTCCCTATCCTCCCGCGGCCGACCGCGTCAGCCATGCCGTGAGTGACCGCCTGATCAGGCCCCGATGGCCGAGCCGGTGCCGGAGCCGTCCCTCCAACCCGCCGACCGGGACCAGGTTCTGCGGGTAGCGGGGGTCGCTCGGACGACCGGCGAAGGACGGGAGCATGGCGCTCACGCGATCGGCAAGCTCCCGCGCCTCGTCCCGGCCGATGCCGGCCCGGACCTCGCACCGGACCAGGCCGGCGTGATCGTGCCAGGCCGGTCGGCGGGAGGCCGGTCGCGCGTACCAGGCGTAGCGCGTCAGCGGCTGCCCCTCGTAGACCAGTCCGAACAGCGGGGTCCGCTCGCCCGGTCCCAGGCGGGCCAGGAGCGCATCGTGCTCGGGGTCGAGGTAGGCGCGCACGAACCGCTTCACCACGCCGACGACTGGGGCGGCCGTCGAGTCCAGGAAGCCGAGGCGCCCGTCGACGAGCACGATGCCCTCTCCCCGTCCCGCGATCCGGGCGGCGAGCTCCGCCTCCGCGTGCTGCATGCGCTTCTGGAGGCCGAACAGCGGCGCGTCCGGATCCGACCCGGGTTCGGACGCCGCCTCGTAGCAAAGCACCTGTTGCCCTGCCTCGACCTCGATCGTCTGGGTCCGGAGCCCACCGCCCATCACGATCGAGCGTCCGACCTCGTGCTCGGCGAACGCGGCCTGGCCGCCGCAACGCACGCCCCCCACCGCCCACGATCCGAACAGCCCCGGCGCCCGACGCCCGTCCTCCTCGCCGACCACGCGCAGCTCGACCCGCCGGACGCCGTCCACGAACCAAGCGATCCCGGGGGGAGCGGGTCCGGGTGAGATCGGCCGGGACCAGTCCGCGGTCTCGACCGATGGGTCCGCGCTGGCCGGGGTCTCATCGAACCGGACCTCGAACCCCATCCCGTGGTCCGGGGTCCAAGGATCGGCGCGCAGCGCAAGCACGTGCCGAAGCGTACCGGACGCATCCGACGCCTCGTGCCTGGCCGGGGCGGGTCATGTCCGCCCTAGGCATCCCGGGCCATTTCCCCCATCGGGGGGACTACGCCGGGGCGGCACGGGCGTCGATAGGCCGGAGAGGACGCGGAAGGCACGGATGTTCGGGATGTTCGGATCGCAGGCACGACCGCACCGACGGGGGCCCTGGGCCGAGGCCGACGAGCGTCGTCGGCGCGCCGAGGAACGGACCGCGCGCCTCGAGGGGGAGCTCGCCGGCGCGGGAGAGCGGGCCGGGGGGATCGAGACCGAGCTCACCGAGGCCCGGGATCGGGCCGAAGAGGCGGAACGCCGGGTCCGGACGGCGGAGGAGCGGCTCGAGCTGGTCGCCACGCAGAACGCCGAGCTCCTCGAGCTCCTCGAGCGGACCCGGGGAGGTCGCGCCGACGGGGATCGGGAGACCCGCGAGCTCCGCGAGCGGTTGGAGGCCGAAGAGGCTCGGGCCCGGGAGCTCGAGCGACAGATCCAGGAGCCGGAGGCGCGCCCCGGGCGGCTCGACGAGCGCCCCCACCTGACCGTGGTCGTGAACGACGAGCGGGCCACCCTGAGGGAGGCGGTCGCCGCCGAGGTCCGGCGCCAGCTCACCTCGATCCTCGGCCTGACGCTTGCCCTCAGGCACGCCGACACCGAGCCGTCGGACAGCCAGGACATGATCCGTCGGCTCGCGACCCACGCTCGGAAGCTGGATCGCCTGGTCGGTCAGATGCTCGACCTGGAGCGGATCGCGGACGGCACGTTCGAGCCCCGGCGCCGCCGCACCGACCTCGAGTCGCTGGTACGCCGGGTGGTCGAGGAGTCCCAGGACCTGATCGAGCGCGAGGTGCACCTCGAGGCCGACCACGTGGGGATCTCGGTGGACCCGCAGCTCGCCGAGCAGATCGTCGACGCACTGCTCGCGAACGCGGGCAAGCGCACCTCGCCGGGCAACACCGTCTGGGTTCGGGTGATCCGGCAGGAGCGCGGCGCGCTGCTGACCGTGGAGGACACGGGTCTCGAGGTCCAGGCCCGGTTCCGCGGCGCGATGCTCGCGCCCCTTAGGGACGGGGCCGGGGCCGACCGGCCGAGGGACGAGATCGGCCTGTCCGTGCTGGCCAAGCTGGCCGAGGTGCAGGGGGGTGAGGCCTGGGTCGAAGAGCGCTCGGGCGGCCGTGCGTCCTTCCGCGTCTACCTGCCCGACGCCACGGCCTCGAGGCCCGAGCGCCCTCTCGCGCTCGTGCCGGGCAAGGACGCCTCGGACCAGGCGAGCCCCGCCGAGCCGTCCCCGAACGGGAACAGCCCCACCGTCGACCCGGGCGAGCTCCCCGACGTCGAGGCGTTGCGGGAACTCCTGACGAGCTAGGGAGGCTCGAGAGCCCCCCTGGTGGGCCCGGCGCCGCTTCGGCGGCGCCGGGCCCACGCCCGCTCAGACCGCGACCTCCTTCAGCAGCTCGCGGGCAATCACGACCCGCTGGATCTGGTTCGTGCCTTCGTAGATCTGCGTGATCTTCGCGTCCCGCATCAGGCGTTCCACCGGGTACTCGCGCACGTAGCCGTAACCCCCGAGCACCTGCACGGCGTCGGTCGTGATCCGCATCGCGGCGTCGGAGGCGAAGCACTTGGCCACGCTCGAGAAGTAGGTCATCCGCGGGTCCCCAGCGTCGCACAGGGCCAGCGCCCTGTACACGAGCAGGCGCGAGGCCTCGATCTGCATCGCCATGTCGGCCAGCATGAACGCCACGCCCTGGAACCCCGCCACCGGCCTGCCGAACTGCTCCCGCTCGGCCGCGTACGCCGTGGCGGCGTCGAGCGCTCCCCGGGCGATCCCCAGCGCCTGCGCGCCGATCAGCGGTCGCGAGTGGTCGAGGGTCCGCAGGGCGATCGTGAAGCCCTCGCCCTCCCGACCGATCAGGCGGTCGGCCGGGATCCGGGCGTCGGCAAGGAGGACCTCGCGCGTCGGCGAGCCGCGGATCCCCATCTTCTCCTCCTTGCGCCCGAACGCCACGCCGGGGTCGTCGCGCATCACGAGGAACGCGCTGATCCCCTTCGACCCCTCGGACCGGTCGCGCGTAGCGAAGACGACGTAGCCGTGGCTCACCCCCGCTCCGGTGATGAACCGTTTGGTCCCGTTCAGGACGAACGCGTCGCCGTCGCGTTCGTACCGCGTCGACAGCGCGGCCGCGTCGGAACCCGCCCCCGGCTCGGTCAGAGCGTAGGACATCAGGACCTCGCCGCGGGCCATGCCGCCGATCATCGTCCGCCGTTGCTCCTCGCTCCCGGAAAGCAGGAGCGGCACGGCGCCGAGCTTGTTCACCGCGAAGGCGAGCGCGAGGCCCGCGGCCACCCGGGACAGCTCCTCGACCAGCACCCCGAGCGCCAGCGAGCCCCCGCCCGACCCGCCGTACTCCTCCGCGAAGCCCACGCCCGGCAGCTCGGCGTCGACCAGGACGCGCCACAGGTCCTCGGGCCACTCGTCCGACCGGTCGATCTCGTCGGCGCGGGGGGCGATCTTCTCCTCGGCGATGCGACGGACGAGATCGCGGAACTCCTCGAGGTCCCCCGGCAGCTCGAACCGCTCCAGCTCCGCCATCGACTAGCCGAGGGCCCGGAGGAGGAGGGCGTCGCCCTGCCCGCCACCGCCGCAGATCGTCGCCCCGCCGAGCTCCACCCCGCGACGGCGCATCTGGTGCGCGAGGCTGAGGACGATCCGCGCCCCGCTGCAACCGATGGGATGGCCGAGCGCGACGGCGCCGCCGTTCGCGTTGACGAGCTCCTCGTCGAAGCCCAGGACCCTGGTCACGTTCAACGAGACGGCCGCGAAAGCCTCGTTCACTTCGAGCAGCCCCAGATCGTGGACGTCGAGGTCGGCCTTCTTCAGCGCGTGCTGGAGGGCGAGCGCGGGCACCGTGTGGAGGTACGGGTACCGCTCGGCGCTCATCCCATGGGCCACGATCTCGGCGATCGGACGAAGGCCCAGGCGGTCGGCCGCCGCTCGGCTCGTCACCACCACCGCCGCGGCCCCGTCGGAGATCTGGGACGCGTTGCCGGCCGTGATCGTCCCGCCCTCCCGGAACGCGGGCGCGAGCCTCGCGAGGATCTCCGCCGTGGTCTCGGGCCGGATCCCCTCGTCGCGCGAGACCACGACCGGCTCGCCCTTGCGTCCATGGACCTCGACCGGCACGACCTCTTCCGCCATCGCTCCCGAGGCCCACGCGGCGTCCGCGCGCCGGTGGCTCCGAGCGGCCCACGCGTCCTGGTCCTGGCGCGAGATGCCGAGCTCGTCGTTCACCTCGTCGGAGGACTCCCCCATCACCTGCCGGGTGAAGGTCGACCACAAACCGTCGTAGACCATCGAGTCCACCAGCTCCGCGTGCCCGAGCCGGGCGCCCCGGCGGGCCTTAGGGAGCACGTACGGGGCGTTGGTCATCGACTCCATGCCGCCCGCCACCACCACCTCGAGCTCACGCGCTCGGATCATCTGATCCGCGAGCGCGATCGCGGTCATCCCGGACAGGCACACCTTGTCGACGTTGAGCGCCGGGACCTCCTTGGGGATCCCGGCCGCGACCGCCGCCTGGCGGGCGGTGATCTGGCCCGTTCCGCCCCGCAAGACCTGGCCCATCACCACGTACTCGACCCGATCGGGAGCCACGTCCGCCCGCGAGAGAGCCTCGCGGATCGCGACCCCGCCGAGGTCGGCCGCGGCGAGGTCGGCGAGCCCGCCCCGGAACCTGCCGATCGGCGTCCGGGCACCGGCCACGATGACCGAAGACGTCATCAGCTGCCCCCTCGGTACGGACGATGCATCAGTCTACGCCGGGGAACCCTTGGAAGGGCTCCGACGCCGCGCCGTGGCCCAGTACTCCCATCCGTCGAGCTCGGGGACCTCCTCGCCAAGGGCACCGAGCGTCGAGCAGATCTGCGTCCGATGGTCGTTGCCGTGGTGGATCGCCTGGAGCAGGAGCAGGCCCTCGGCGTCGTGCGTGTCGGGGTAACCGTTGCGGCTCCCCAGGACCTTCGCCGCGAGCTCGCCGCGCTCGAGCCGGTCCAGGGCCTCGTCCCATCGCGTGCGGTGCTCGGCCATCTCGGCTCGCAGCGAGGCAAGCGGTACCCCGACCCGGTCCTCGGCAGGCGGAGGCGAGGGGTCCTCCAGCCGTCGCAGGTAGCGGGTGTCCGCGTCGATCAGATGGGTGACCGTGTCGACCATCGATCCGTAGGTGCCCGGGATCGCTTCGTTCAAGCGGCCCGCGGGCAGGCTCGCGAGGTGGTCGATCAGGGCCTCCGTCGCCCACAGGTGATGCTCGAACAGAGCGCGCAGCACGCCGTTCGGGGTGGTCATGGCGTCGAACGGTACCAGGCGGGGACGTCCTCAGCCGCGGGAGCCGACCGCGACCTCGATGACCTGGACGATCTCCTCGCCCACCAGCTCGTCGCGCGCGATGAGGGCGTCGCGCAGGGCGACCACCACGTCGCGGTGCTCCTCCAGGAGGGCCAGGACGAGCTCTCGTTGGGCGGTGAGGATCTCCTCCACCCGCTCACGCCCGTTCCGGTCGCCGAGGACCTTGCCCACGAGGTTCTTGCTGCCGATCGGGCCCTCGGCGATCGCGTCGTAGCTGATCAACGATCCCGCCATGCCGAACGACCCGACCATCTGGGCGGCGAGCGACGTGGCGACCTGGAGGTCGGAGGCGGGGCCGGTCCCCGTCTCCCCGAAGAAGATCTGCTCGGCCGCCAGGCCACCCAGCGCGATCGCGATCCCCGCCTCGAGCTCGGTCCGCGTGCGCGTGAACCGCTCCTCCTCGTCGCCGTGCGCCAGCAGGCCCAGGGCCTGCCGTCGCTTGATGATCGAGAGCACCTCGAGCCGCCGTCCCTTGCCGGCGAAGTACGCCACGGTCGCGTGTCCCGCCTCGTGGGTGGCGACCGCGACGCGATCGGTCTCGGTGTAGACGACGGGCTGGCGGAACCCGAGCTCCTCCGTGAGCTTGGCCTCGTGCACGTCGTTCAGGTTCATCTCCCGACGCGAGTTCCGCAGCGCCACCAGGAGCGACTCGTCGAACAGGTGCTCGAGCATCACCGGCGTATAGCCGAACGTGTCGTGCGCGAGCCGCTCGCGGACCTCGTCGTCGTCGAGTTGTTCGTGGTGGACCCGACGTTCCAGGAAGAAGTCGATCAGCTCGCGACGCTCGTTCTTCGTCGGCAGGTCGAAGTACAGCCGCCGATCGAACCGACCCGGGCGCAGGAGCGCGGGGTCCAGGTGCTCCGCTCGGTTCGTTGCCGCGATCACCAGGATGTTGTTGTAGGTGGGCTTGCCCGTGGACAGGCGACGCTCGCTCGGCAGGTACCCGTTGATCATCTCCACGATCGCAGAGCGGATCCGGGTCCTCCACGGGGGCTGGTCGAATGACTGGAGCTGGATCAGGAGCTCGTTCACCATCCCCGACCCGCCCGGACCGACGAACGCCGACGTCACGCGTCCCAGGCCGGTCCCGTCCGGGCTGGCGTTCATCCCGCCGCGATCCGAGCCGATCGCGTCGATCTCCTCGATGAACCCGATCGCCCCGCCCTCCTTGCGCGCGAGCTTCTTCAGCCTCTTGAAGAAGGAGCGGATCCGAGCGCCCGTCATCCCCATCCACATCGACTGGAAGGCCGGCGCGGACGTGAACAGGAACGGCACCCCCGCCTGCTTGGCCATCGCCTTACCGAGGTAGGTCTTGCCCGTGCCCGGCGGACCCTCGAACAGGATCCCGCGCCGGGGGTTCCCGCCGAGCTCGTCGCGGAAGGTTGCGTACCCGAGGAACACGTCGAGGGTTCGGGAGACCTCGTCGACCTGCGTGTCCAATCCACGGACCCGGTCCAGGCCGACCTCGATCTGCTCCGGCCGGACGACGATGTGGGGCGAGCGCCCGCTGAACAGCGGAAGCATCATCATCAGGATGACGGCCACGATCAGCAGCATGATCGGCAGCCAGATCACCCATTCCGGGCCCAAGGAAGGCAGCTGGAAGGGGTTGTGCGTCAGGTACCGGTACCAGAGATAGGCGTCGAAGGCCCCGAGGAGCAGGATCGTGCGCCGGAGGCGTCGCCGCCGGGTACGCTCCCGGATCCGGAAGACGTCGGCCCGACCCTTGGTGAACACGTCCGAGCCGAACAGCACCGCGGCGGTCGAGCGGTTGGAATCCTTCACGGGGCCCCCCTCGTGGGCCGTTCGGCCGACACCATGGAATGTACGTTAACGGCCGGGCTCCCGCATCGGGCCTTCGGCCTATGCGTCTGCGGGGATCCGTGGCCGTGCCGCGCCTCGGTCCAGCGGCTATCGTGCGGGCACGTGGCCAGGAAGAAGCTCCCCCCCGTCGCGCACGAGGACCGCCGGACGGTGGGCGCCCTGCTGCGCGGCCTGCGCCGATCGGCGGGATACCGCGCCGTGCAGGATGCGGCCGCGGCGTCGGGGTTCCCCGCCGCGCGGCAGACGATCTACGCCTACGAACGGGGTGGCCTGACCCCCTCCCTCCAGCAGTTCCTGGAGCTGGTCGAGTTCTACGCGTTCCACCCCCGGGAGGGTGCCAAGCGCGAGGAGGACCTCCGGGCGCAGGCCATCGCCGCCGTGACGCGGGCCCTGTCGCTGCCCGCCTACCACGTCGAGCGAGCGTACGAACTGATCGACCGGCTCCAGCCACCGCTCGCCGAGGGCCGTCGCGGCAAGACGCGGTGATGTTCACGCGGGTGGACCACATCGGTGTCGCGGTGGCCAACCTGGACGAGGCGGTCGATCGGTACCGGCGCACCCTCGGCATCGAGCCCGTGCACCGCGAGGTCGTGGCGTCGCAGGGCGTCGAGGAGGTGCTGTTCCCGCTGGGCGATTCGTACCTCCAGCTCCTGGGGGCGCTCGGTCCCGACACCTCCGTCGGCCGGTTCCTCGAACGCCGAGGCCCAGGCTTGCACCACATCGGCTATCGCGTGGAGGACGTCGCGTCCGCCCTCGCGACGCTGGCCGACCTGGGCGTGCGCCTGATCGACGAGGAGCCTCGCCCCGGCTCACGGGGCACGACGATCGCCTTCGTCCATCCCTCCGCGATGGACGGGGTCCTCGTCGAGCTGGTTCAGCTTCCTTAGGGGAGGTCCGTCAGGCCGCGTTCGGGGGCGTTGACCAGTACCGCGACGTTGCCCTCGGGGAGCTTCCCCTCGGCCATCAGCTGATGGACCCGCCCCGTCTCCGCGTAGTCGTAGGTGTGTCCGAGGGTCGTCCGAACCTTGCCCTCGCGCACCAGGTCGTTGAACGCCCGCGCCTGGTCGTCGTTGAACAGATGCGAGCCCTGGTAGCGCTTCTGCATGTACCAGAGGTAGCGCACGTCCACCATCGTGTCGTAGCCGCTGGTGCCGGCGCAGATCACGACCATCCCGCCCCGCTCGCAGACGAAGATCGAGGTGGGGATCGTGTCCTGCCCGGGATGGTCGAACACGATGTTCGGGTTCCGGCGCTCGCCCAGGACGTCCCAGATGGCCTTGCCGAACGCCTTCGCACCCTCGAACCACGTCTTCCACTCCGGCGAGTCCCAGGCGGGCGGCACGCCCCAATGCGTGAAGTCCTTCCGGTCGATGTAGCCAACCGCGCCCAGCGAGGTCGCGTACTCGCCCTTCTCCTCGCTGGAGACCACCGCCACCGCCCTGGCGCCGGCGAGCGTGACGAGCTGCACCGCGAGGGACCCCAACCCGCCGGAGGCGCCCCACACCAGGACCACGTCGTCCTCCGTGACGGTGTTCGGCGGCCACCCGTGGAGCATCCGGTACGCCGTCGCGCCGGTGAGGGTGGGGGCCGCGGCCTCCTCCCACGTAAGTCGCTCGGCTTTCGGGAGGCACTGGTGCGCCTGCACCTTGCAGAACTGGGAGAACGAACCCCAGCACGAGTCGTACCCCCACACGCGGAAGCTCGCCGCCAGGCCGGGGTCGCCACCACCCCCCACCCACGGGTCGTCTGGGTCCCACTGGCCCGCGTGGACGACGACCCGGTCGCCCACCCCCACGTTCGTGACCTCGGAGCCCACCGCGTACACGATGCCGGAAGCATCCGAACCCACGATGTGGAAGTCGGTCGGCTCCCCCCACCTGGCCTGGGTCTTCGTGACGTCGATCGGGACCCCACGCGCCGCCCAGACGTTGTTGAAGTTCACGCCGGCGGCCATGACCATCACGAGCGCCTCGTGGGGGCCGATCTCCGGGACGTCGATCACCTCGTCCACGATCGCGTCCTCCGGCTCGCCGTAGCGTTCCGGCCGGACGAGCTGCGCGTGCATCTGCTTGGGGACCTCACCGACCGGGGGGATCTGACCGATCTCGTACACGTTGTCCGTCACCTCGCACCTCCGGGAAGTTGGGATCCGGGCGGACGCTAGCCCGCGTCGCCGGGGACGACAACCCGGCGTCAGTCGTCGAGCCGAACGCGCTCGAGCCCGAGTCCGCGGGCCTGGCGCTCGGGAGCCAGAGCGCCGACGTAGACGGCGACGGCCACGAGCGCGGCGCCGACGAGGACCCCGGTCGTGATCGGCGTGCCCTCGAGCCACGCCGAGAGGAGGATCGCCACCACGGGGAACAGGACGAAGCAGTACGAGACCGCCGACGCGGTCCACCGCTGCAGGATGACCAGGACGAGGAAGAACAGCACCACGCCTCCGAAGACGATCAGCGTGGCGATGGCCGCCCACGTCGACGCCCGGGCGGGTAGCGTCCACCGCTCGCCAGAGGCGAGCGAGGCGACGACGAGCATGGCGGTGCCCGCCGCCATGCCGATCGCGTTCGCGACGAAGGGATCGGAGCGCGGGAAGAGCTTGACCACCACCGCCCCCTCGGCGGCGCACACGGCTGCGCCGAGGAGCGCGATGAAGGACGCGACCGGGATGGCGAGCGCGGACGCGTCCACGAGCACCATCGCGCCGATCCCGACGGCGGCGATCGCGGCCCCGGCGAGCCCACGCAACCGGACCACCTCGAGCCGATGGCTCGCGGCGAGCAGGAGCGTCAGGAGCGGGACCGGGGCGAACAGCACCGCGGCGACCCCCGCCGGGGCGCGCTGCAGCCCCCAGTAGGCCAGGGCGTAGAAGGCCCCGAAGTACAGGAGCCCGTAGATCGTGACGCCGACGAGGGCGCGGCCGCGCGGCAGGCGCGTCCGTCGGATCGCGACGATGCCGAAGGACAGCAGGCTCGCGACACCCCACCGCAGAGCCGCTCCCCAGAAGGGCTCGAGCTCCCGGTTGCTGAACCGGACCAGGACGAAGTTCGCGCCGCCGATCAGGACCAGCAGGCCGAACGCCGCGAGGGTGGCTCGATCGGGGCGGGTGTCATCCACGAGGGGCCGACCCTAGCACCTCGTGACCGAGGGAGAGGTTCTCAGGCCGGGGATGGGCCCGCGGCGGCGCTCTGGGGGCAGGTCGGCGAGCGCGGGCACCAGGTGCAGTACGGGCCCGGCCGGAGCGCGGGGGCCCGGCCCGCATCGGATGCCGCGGCCGAGCGGATCGCCTCGATCACGCGGTCGACCGCCCGCTCGAGGACCCGTCGGTCCACGTCCTCGGCCACCCACTCGCCCGAGTCCAGGTACAGCGTGGCTACCCGGTAGGGGGGCACGCCGAACCGCAGGGCCAACACCAGGGCGTAGAAACGCATGTCCTCCGCGTGCTCGGGCCAGGCCCGGCCCGTTTTCAGGTCGATCGCCAGACGGGTCGCCCGGCCGGGCTCGAGAGGCGACCCGGTGCCGAGCACCAGGTCCAGGGCCCCCGAGAGCACCACCGCGCCGCCCAGGAGCTCGGCCCGGACGTGCCACTCGGTGGACGGCGCGAGCTCCCGCCGCATCCTCCGGAGCGGCGGCAGGGTGGAGCGGAACAGCTCCAGCGTCTTGGCCGCCTGCATCAGCGTCTCGTCGCGGCGGAGGCCGTCCAGCCCGTCCCAGAACCCTCGGAACGCGTCGTCCTCGACCAGGCGTTCCGCCGCCTCCTGGACCAGTCCGTGCGGGTCCCGGTCCTCGCGGCCGGCGACCTCGAGCTCGACCGCCTTGTGGGCCAGCCTGCCCGCCGCGGTCCGCGCCGAGAACGCGAACGGTCCGCGCTCCCCCGCCCGCACGGCGTCGAACAGACCCGGGCAGCGCGCCAGGTCGTTCAGGCTGGACTTGCCGAGCCAGAGCGGCTCGGCGAGCTCGAGCCTCCGCGCGGCCTCCTCGATCCGGTCGCGCAGCCGCGCGACGACGTCGGGCGGGAACACGGGCCGCTCACCGGTACCGATGAGCCCGTCCATGGTCCGCCGCTGCACGGGAGAGAGCTCGAGGGTCGCGTCCACCGGGGGGATGGTAGGAGCAGCCACCGACAAGGCCGAGACGCCCGACCGCCCACACCGGGTGCCCGTAGGTGCAACGGGGGAACTCGGACCGCCTGCTAGGGTCGGTTCCCGTGCGTGGCCCCGTCCGCGTCCTCCTGTCGATCGGCCTCGTGCTATCCGTCGCCGCGCCCGCCGGGCCGGCAGCGGCGGACCATCGGCCCGGACCGTGCGGTCTCGACCGCGCCGAGGACGAGGG
Source organism: uncultured Actinomycetes bacterium (assembly GCA_964640085.1). GTDB lineage: Bacteria > Actinomycetota > UBA4738 > UBA4738 > HRBIN12 > CAZXFA01. Next base: position 79,047 of record CAZXFA010000006.1, read on the forward strand.
CGTCCGCCGCTGGGTGAGGCGGCTGATCCGCTGCGCAGCCGACGAGTGGCCCGTGCCAGGCGGTGCCCGCAGGGCGATCTGTATCGCGAAAGCCGAGAGCCACCTGAACCCGAAAGCGACCTCCGCCGACGGGGCCTACGTCGGGCTGTTCCAGCACGCTGCCGACGCCTGGCCCGACCGCTATACGACGTGGACGAAGCGCCGGTGGAAGCTCGACGACCGACCCGGCAACGGTCGCACGAACACGATCGTGACCATCCGGATGGTGAACGCGAACGGCTGGGGCCCCTGGCGGGGCGTCGGCGACTGCTGACCTGCCTCTCCCAGGCCAGGCGACCCCACCTGGATACCGCCGAACGGCCCTATCGCCTCGTTCCCCGGCCTGTGACGTTCGGGTGACCTAGACGGGCCCACGCGTCCAGGCGTTCATGGGGCGTGGTCGGAACCGAAGTCTCGGGATCGGTGGTCGTTCGGGAGGGACGGCCGATGGTCCAGGCCACCAGCGCTGCGATCGGCTCTGTGGCCTTCGAGGACTTCTTCGAGGCCGAGCGGCACCGGCTGTTCGGCGCCGTCTACCTCCTCACCGGGAGCGTCGAGGAAGCCGAGGAGATCGTCCAGGACGCGTTCCTGGCGCTGTGGGAACGGTGGGACCGCGTCTGCGCGCTCGAGAACCCCTCCGGATACCTCTACCGGACGGCGATGAACGGCTACCGCAGCCGCCGGCGGCGGATGGCACGGGCGGCCCGGCGGCTGCTGCCCCTGCCCGGGTTCGAGGACCCGTTCGAGGCGGTCGACCTGCACGACGAGGTCGTCCGCGCCCTCCGCAGCCTCGCTCCGCGGCAACGCGCGGCGATCGTCCTGACGGAGCTCCTGGACTACGGCTCCGCCGAGGCGGCCGAGCTGCTCGGCGTGAGGCCGGCCACCGTGCGGAACCTGGCGATGCAGGCCAGGGCCGCCTTACGTCGAGCGATGGAGCGGGAGCATGTCTGAGTACGGGACGGTCCTCGGGCGGGTCGAGCGCCGGGTGCTGATGCCCGAACCGGCGATGGACCGGCTGCTCCGCCGGCGGGACCGGCGCCTGCGGAACCAGCGCATCGCGGCGGGCGCGGTCGGGCTCGTCGTTGCCCTCGCCGGGATCGGCTTCGGCGTCCTCGCGCTCCGCGGCGGTCGGGTGGGTCGTCCGGCGTCGGGGGAGCTGCCGAGCCCCTCGCCCGGTGGCGAGGGGGTGGTGGGGATCGTTCTGCCGACCGTCGCGATCTGGATCGCGCTCGCGGTCCTGGGGCTCACCGGCCTCGCGATCGTCCGCCTGCGCAGGCGACCCGTGGAAGCTTCCATGGGCGGTTCGACGAGGCGTGAACGCTCGAGGCCGGGCCATGGACCTGCGACCGAGACACGCACGCCCCGAGGGAAGGGAGGGAACGAGATGGACAGCAGGCAGAAGACAGGCGCCGGGGTCTCGCGGACCGATATGCCGGAGATCCGGTTCGACGACGGCAAGCTCCATCGCACGAACCTGTGGCTGATCGGGGCTGTGGTGGTGCTCGCGGTAGCGCTCGTCGCCGTCGGCACGTGGGCGATCGTCGACCGCTCGGGCGGCGAACAGCAGGCGGCGCCGCCACCGATGCCATCGATGCAGATCGAGGTCGCGGATCCAGCGATCCTGGAGCTGATCGATGACCTGGATGCCGCGCTCGGCGTGAGCGGGGAGCGCTTCGCCTCCTTCTTCACGGAGGACGCTGTCTTCGAAGAACGCACGGAGGCGGACCAGGTAACCGTGGGTCGTGCGAACATCGCGAGGCAGGTCCAGTACTACATCGGCCTCGGCTGGCACGGCCATCGGGTGGGTGAGGTGGCCCAGTGGGGCAACTTCGCCGCCTACGCGAATGTAGGCCCGGAAGGGTTCAGCGGGATGACGATCCTGGAGCTCACTCCCGAAGGACGGATCAGCCACAGTTGGAACTTCGGCGACTACCGGCGCTGAATGCCTGGAGCCCCGGGGCGGTTCGCCGCTCCGGGGCTCCGCAGCAACGTTCGGCGGTCGGTCGCTCGTCAGGCGAGGTTCCCCGTGACCCTGGGGGTTCGGATGCTGCGCTCGATCACCTTCGTGGCTGTGTCTGCCCTCCTCGTGGCAGGATGCCAGGGCACCCCCGGGGACGACCGACCTGCCGGAGCACCGTCGACTTCGACGGCCCTTCCGCCATCCGGCTCGCCACCGCCGGAGACAGCGGCTCTCCAGCAGGGCAACGATCGACGGACGACCAAGATCCGGGTCAGAGATCTCACCGAGCTCACGGGCAACCGGATCGGTGACATGCTCCAGCTCGAGCATCACCCGCTCCCGTGTCCGTCCGCACGGAAGGACTGGCAGTACACCCACGTCGCCGACCTGGGCTTCACGTGGGTCCGGCTGATGCTCGATCCCGGCGAATGGGAACGGCTCTCAAGGCCGGGACAGTTCTCCAAGCGCGCCCGCATCGATCCGTGCCAGGACCGGATCATCACCGCCCTCGCCGAGAGCGGCGTCACGATCGTGCTCCTGATCGTCTACTGGGACGAGGACCTGCATGCCGATCGCCCTCCGGACTACGGGAGGGAGCCGGAGGTCCGCCGGTACCTGGACCACGTCCGGATGATCGTGCGGCACTTCAAGGATCGCGTCCGGTACTACGAGGTCCTGAACGAGGCGATCGCCTTCGTGGAACTGCGCGACTACCTGAACCTGCTCCGGCGGGTGATCCCGGTCATCCACGAGGAGTATCCACGAGCCCGGGTGGTCGCGAACCCGACCTCGGACATCCTGGCCCCGTTCGATCGCAGCTACCTGTTCGGGCTCCTGCGCTCGGACGTTGTGCGATCGCTCGGGGCGATCGCCACGGCCCCCATGTTCGGAACCTCTCCCGCCTACGAGGAGTCCCGGGCGCTCTACGAGACCTACCCGAGCCTGGCCCGAAGGATCAAGAAGGTGGCCAGGGCTCACGGCTTCACCCGGCGGTTCCTGTCCGAAGGCATGATTTGGAGGACGGAGAAGAACCGGCTCAAGAGCGAGCCCCTGACCTACACGGAGCTCGAGGCGACCAAGTACTTCTTGCGCGCCATCGTCCTTCACCGGGGGATGGGGTTCTGGGCCGGCATCGGCGGACGGATGTACGACACGATCCCGTCCTTCGTGGAAGCCGCCCCACGGCTCAGCGCGGTGATGGATGGCGCCCGGCCGGAGCGCCTGGCCGTCCGGATCGAGAGCGAGGCGGAGGACGTCGCGACCTACGGCTTCAGGCTGCCGGACGGCGGCCGGATGCTCGCGCTCTGGACCGACGGAGCGGCGGTCGACGAGGACCCCGGCGTGCCCGCCACGCTCACCTTCCCGGGCTTCCCGGCGACGGACGCGATGGGCGTCGACGTGCTCGAGGGCTTCCAACAGGAGCTCGTCGCGGCGCAGGAAGGCGGAAGCCTGATCTTCAGGGACCTGCTCGTGAAGGACTACCCGATCTTCGTCCGCCTGGGCGGGTAGACCTTCGCGACCGGTCCAGGCACGGCGTCCCTCACGTCAGGCGGTCGACCGGGGCCCGTCCGGCAGGCCACCCGGACCTTCCACGCCCACGCCTCCCGGCGCAGGATCCGGGAGAGTGGCGGTGGACAGTTCGCCACGCCCGGGGGTTCATGGGGCGTGAACGGAAAGGCATCTTCAGGCACGATGACCACCAGGACGGCTCGGCCGATCACCGAAGGATCGTTCCCTCGGGCCGTCTCCGCGGCGGTGGCCTTCGAGGACTTCTTCGAGGCCGAACGTATGCGCCTGTTCCGCGCGCTCTGCCTGATGACCCGCGACCGCGGCGAGGCCGAGGAGCTCACGCAGGATGCGTTCCTCCGCGTGTGGGAGCGATGGGATCGCGTCCGGCAGATGGAACGACCGTCGGGCTACCTGTACCGCTGCGCGATGAACGGTTTCCGGAGCCGACGGCGGCGCCTGCTGCGGACGGCCCGGCTGTCGGTCCCACCGATGCGATCGACCGATCCGTACGAGGAGGCCGACGAGCGGGACGCCGTCCTCCGGGCCCTCGGCAGGCTCGGACGGCGCCAGCGCGCGGCGGTGGTGCTCACCGATCTCCTCGGCTACCGATCCGGCGAAGCGGCCCGGCTGCTCGGTATCGAGGCAACGACCGTCCGATCCCTGGCGTCCGAAGCGCGGGCCGTGATGCGAAACGAGCTCGGAGAACAGCGATGAACCAGACGGGGAAGATGCTCGAGCGGGCCGGACTGCGGTTCGAGATGAGCGAACCCGCGATGGAGCGGCTGCTCCGGCGGCGGGAGCGCCGAGCGCGGAACCAGCGCATCGCGGCCGGGGTGGTGGGCATCGTGATCGCCATCGCGGGCGTGGGGTTCGCGATCCTCGCGCTGCGAGGCGGCGGCGCGACCCGCCCGGCATCGGGGCCGAGCCCGAGCCCCTCGACCGGCGACGGCGTGGTGGGGATCGTCCTGCCGACCGTCGCCATCTGGGCGGCCCTGGGCGCGCTCGGGCTCACCGGGCTCGCCATCGTCGGCCTCCGCCGCCGGCCGAGGCGACAGGCACATCACCGAACACCGGGTGCGCCACCGGCACCGGGCCATGGACCGGCGGCCGAGGAGCGCACCGTCCTCACGGAAGGAGTGAGAACGATGGACAGCAGGGAGAAGATGGGCATCCGGATCCCGCAGGTCGAGGTGCCCAGGGTCAGGGTCGATGACGATCGCGTCTCGCGCCTCAACCGGTGGCTGATCGGTGCGATCGTGCTGCTGGCGGTCGCAGTGGTGGCGCTGGGCGTGGCGCTGATCGCATCATCGGGCGATGGGGTTCCGGCGAGCTTCAGCGAGCCCGACCCGGCCGTCGTCCAAGCCTTCGACGGATGGTCCGAGACGTTCTCGAGCGGGGACTACGAGGCGGCGTTGGGGTTCTGGAGCGAGGTGGGCTACCTCGAGCTCGCTGACGGCAGATCCTTCCAGGGGCACGAGAAGCTCAGTGATTGGTACGAGACTGTGTCTCCCTACGATCTCCAGTGGGAGCGGGTCAGCGACGTCATCGGCAAGGGGCGCGTGGGGGCAGCGCTGTACCACTTCTGGTCGGGCCCCGAAGCGACGGCGTTCCTAGGGCCCGATGAGTTCATGATCCGGACGATCGTTCTCGACGTCGACGGCAAGATCGCCTACGAACGTGAAGTGGTGCCGCCGCCAGCAGACGGTCTCGGCAGTGCCTTGCATCTCGGCGATCCCTTCGAAGGCTAGGCGGCTCGAAGCTCGATGCCAAGATCGCCTGCGAGCACGAGTCGTCCTCGCCTCCTGAGCTCAGGTCCCTCCTTGACTGAGGCGTTGACTGAGGAAGCCACGGCTGTGGTCACGAGCCAAGGCCCGGGAGCCCCCGGATGACCCGCCGGGGGCTCCGGCCGTAGACTCGGCGGGTCATGGCGACGACCGAGGACCTTCCCCAACAGCCGCTCGTCACGGTCGAGGAGCGGATCGAGGAGCTCCGGGCGCGCAAGCAGGCGCTGTCGGACGGGACCCGCAAGGACGCCGTCCGCAAGCAGCACGAGAAGGGCAAGCTCACGGCCCGCGAGCGGGTCGAGCTCCTCATGGACCGCGGGTCGTTCCAGGAGATCGACCCGCTCGTGGTCCACCGCTCCCACGACCTCGGGCTGGATCGCTCGCACCCGCCCGGGGACGGTGTGGTGACCGGGTACGGGAGCATCGACGGACGGCGGGCGTTCGTGGCCTCGCAGGACTTCACCGTCTTCGGCGGGTCGCTCGGCGAGATCCACGCCCAGAAGATCTGCAAGGTCCTCGACCTCGCGATGTCCACCGGCGCCGCCTTCATCCAGATCAACGACTCGGGAGGAGCCAGGATCCAGGAGGGCGCCGCCTCGCTCGCCGGCTACGGGCACGTGTTCGAGCGCAACGTGCGCGCCTCGGGCGTGATCCCGCAGATCAGCGTGATCATGGGGCCGTGCGCCGGCGGCGCCGTCTACTCGCCCGCGATCACCGACTTCACGTTCATGGTCCGGGAGACCTCGCACATGTTCATCACCGGGCCGGACGTGATCAAGGCGGTGACCGGCGAGGAGGTCACGTTCGAGGAGCTCGGCGGGGCGATGACCCATGCGAGCAGGTCGGGCGTGGCCTCGATCGTGAGCCAGGACGAGGAGGAGTGCCTGGCGATGGTCCGACATCTCCTCTCCTACGTCCCGTCGAACAACCTGGAAGACCCGCCGTCCTACGCCCCGGTCGACGACTCCGAGCGACGCGACGAAGGGCTCACGCATCTCGTGCCTGACTCCGCCAAGGAGGCCTACGACGTGCACGAGGTGATCCGGCGCGTGGTGGACGACGGGGACTTCTTCGAGGTGTTCCCCTACTGGGCGATGAACATCGTCACGGGGTTCGCGCGCCTGGACGGCCGGAGCGTGGGCGTCGTGGCCAACCAGCCGAAGGTCCTGGCCGGGACGCTCGACATCGACGCGGCCGAGAAGGGCGCGCGGTTCGTGCGGTTCTGCGACGGCTTCAACATCCCGATCGTGACGTTCGTGGACGTACCCGGGTTCCTGCCGGGGACGGCGCAGGAGTACGGGGGGATCATCCGCCACGGGGCGAAGCTGCTGTACGCGTTCGCCGAAGCGACGGTCCCGCGCACCACCGTGATCACTCGCAAGGCTTACGGCGGCGCCTACCTCGTCATGAACTCGAAGCACCTGCGCGCGGACGTCTCCTTCGCCTGGCCGACGGCCGAGATCGCGGTGATGGGCCCGGATGCCGCCGTCAACGTGGTGTTCCGCAAGCAGATCGAGAAGGCCGAGGAGCCCGAGGCGATGCGCGCCCGGCTGATCGCCGAGTACCAGCAGAAGTTCGCCACGCCCTACGTCGCCGCCGAGCGAGGGTTCATCGACGACGTGATCGAACCGGCCGACACGCGGCCGCGGCTGATCAAGGCGCTCCGGATGCTCGCGACCAAGCGCGAGGCGATCCCGGCCCGCAAGCACGGGAACATCCCCCTGTGAGCGAGGAGCGCCGCTTCGAGCTGCCCGAGGGCCTGTCCCCGGACGAGGAGCGAGCGGCGATCCGCGCGCTCGAGCGGTACTTCGCGGCCGAGAGCCCTCACCCGGACCCCTGGGTGCTGGCCGGACGGATCCAGGCCGCCGGCTGGGGGGCGCTCCAGGCCCGTCACTACACGGACGACCCGCGCGGCCTGACCTCCTCCGCCCCGTTCGCCCGGCGCGGGGTGCCGCCCTCGAACGGCCGCGACGACTCGAGGTAGGCCCCATGGGCGCCAGCAGGACCGCCCGCGCGGTCGACGGGCGCGAGGGCGCCCTGGCGGCTTTCCGGTCCGAGGGATGCTCGGAGCCCCGCCCGTGGGGCAACGGCCCCGGAGACACCTACGGCTGGCACGCGCACGGCTACCACAAGGTCCTGTTCTGCCTGGCGGGCTCGATCACGTTCCACACGCGCGACGGGGATCTGGATCTCGGCGCGGGCGATCGGTTGGATCTCGAGCCGGAGACCGAGCATGCGGCCACCGTGGGGCCCGGGGGATGCTCGTGCGTGGAGGCATCGCGCTGATGCGCGTGGCGATCCACGCCGACCAACCGTTCTTCCGGGCCCCCGGGGGCATCGCCACCTACCTGCGGCATCTCGTCCCGGCGATGGCCGCCCGCGAGCCTGCGCTGAAGATCGCCCTCTTCCACGCACGGTTCCCGGCGTCCGAGGCTCCCGAGCGATGGATGCGGGACCGCTGGGTCGAGGAGCTCCCGTGGCCGATCCGGACCCTGTACCCGAGGTGGAACCTCCTGGGCCGGCCGGCGCTGCCCGCCTCGCTCCGGGACGCGGACCTGGTCCACGCGACGAACCCCGCCGCGATCCCGCCGGTCGCCGAGGGCCAGCGGCTCGTCGTCACGGTGCACGATCTCGCGTTCCTGCGGTTCCCGAGGATGTTCCCCCCCGCCTGGCGACTCCTGTATCGGCTCGGCCTCCGGGCGGCCGTCCGTCGGGCCCACGCGATCCTCACCCCCTCGCGGAACACGGCCGAGGATCTGCTGGGCCGGACGCCGGTCGACCCGCAGCGGCTGCACGTGACCCCGCTGGCCGCCGCGCTGCCTGCCGGGAGCCTCGACCCCGAACCGGTCCTGTCCCGCCTGGAGATCCCCTCGCCGTACGTCCTCTTCGTCGGGACGCTCGAGCCGCGGAAGAACCTCGTCCGCCTGGTCCGCGCCTACCGACGGGTCGCCGGGGCCGGGCATCCCCACGCCCTCGTGCTCGCGGGCCCGATGGGTTGGCACACCGAGGCGCTCCGGCGCGAGCTCGCGCTCGAGGGTCCGGGGCAGGTCATCCTGACCGGATCGCTGGGGCCAGACGACCTCGACGCGACCTACCGCGGGGCGGATGCGTTCGTGTACCCGTCGCTGTACGAGGGCTTCGGGCTGCCGGTCCTGGAGGCGATGGCGCGGGGCGTCCCCGCCGTCGTCTCGGCCACCTCCGCCGTCCCCGAGGTGGCTGGGGACGCGGCGATCGGCGTCGACCCGGGCTCGGTGGACGATCTCGCCCGGGCGATCACCACGATCCTCTCCGAACCCGACGTCGCGAGTGACCTGTCCGTCCGCGGACGGGCCCGCAGCGAGCGCTTCTCGTGGGACGAAACGGCGCGCCTCACGCTCGAGGTGTTCGGACGCGTCACGGGGGCGAAGTGAGGGTCTCGCTGGTCACCACGGTGAAGGACGCGGCCGCGGCGATCGGCCCGTTCCTGGAGAGCCTCGCGGCGCAGACCCGAACGCCGGATGAGGTGGTGGTGGTCGACGGCGGCTCGACCGACGGGACGGCCGAGGCCCTCCGAGCCGCCGAGGGGCTCACGCTGATCGAGGAGCCGGGGGCGAACATCGCCCGCGGCAGGAACCTCGCGATCGCCACGGCCACGCACGACGTCATCGCGGTCACGGATGCGGACTGCGTGCTCGAACCCGGGTGGCTCGAGCACCTGCTCGTCCCGGTGGAGGACGGCGCCGACGTCTCGATGGGCTCCTTCCGCCCGATCGTCGAAGGGTTCCTCCCGGCGTGCATGGCGGCCGTGAACCTCCCCGACCCCGGAGAGATGATCCACCCGGCCCGGTTCCTGCCGTCGGCGCGCTCCGTTGCCTTCCGGCGGGCGGCGATCGAGGCGGCGGGCGGCTATCCCGAATGGCTCGACATCGGCGAGGACATGTACGTGAACCACCGGTGGCGGGCGCTCGGCCTCGACCTACGGCTGGCGCCGGAGGCGGTCGTGCGGTGGCGCCTGCGGTCGACGCTCCGCGAGACGTGGACCCAGTACTTCCGGTACGCGCGCGGGGACGCGATCGCGGGGATGTTCCCCGAGCGTCACGCGCTCCGCTTCGCCGTGTACGGGGCCGCGCTCTCCGCGTGGGGTTCGCGCTCCAGGCTGGCCAGGCTGGCCACCGTGGTCGGCGGCCTCGCGTACGGGGCCCGGCCGTTGCTTCGGGCCTGGCGCCGACTCGAGGACCCCGCGGAGCGGGCGGCGGCGATGCTCGGCGTCCCCGCGCTCATGGCGTTCGTCGACCTGGCGAAGATGGCCGGGTACCTGACCGGCCTGCGGGCCGAACGCGGCCCCGAGGCGTAGACTCCCGCGGGACCGGGGAGGGGCGGAGCCGAGCAGGAGGGATCGCATGCTGCGGAAGACGGTGGTCGTGCTGGTGTTGGGGGCGATCCTCTTGGCCGCCTGCGGTGGGGACGACGGTGGCGCCACGGGAGAGACGAGCGCCGACGGCGGTGCACCGGCCGCGGAGACCGGAGCCGCCGGCGGGGAGACGGGCGGAACCGATGGCGGTGAGATCGGCACGATCGACGCCGCGCGGTGCGCCGAGCTCGCGCAGGCGATGGCCGCCGCCGCGGTCGCGGCCGTCCCACAGGCCGCCGGTGGCGAGGACCTCAGCGCATCGGTCGAGCAGCTGGAGGCGTTCGCAGCCGCCGCGCCCGAGGAGATCCGTTCCGACATGCAGACCGTGGTGGAGGGTTACGCTGCGATCGTGCGGGCGCTCGAGGAGGCTGGGTACGACCCGACGAGCGGACAGCCGCCGACCGCCGAGCAGCTCGCGGCGCTCGCGGGCGCATCCGAGCAGATCGACGACCCGGAGTTCCAGGCGGCGGCCGAGCGGGTGGACACCTACTTCGAGGCGGGCTGCCAGGGCTGAGCCGGCCTACTCGTACTCGTAGAAGCCCTTGCCGGACTTGCGGCCCAGGTGGCCGGCCACCACCATCCGCCGGAGCAGGGGCGGCGGCGCGTACAGCGGCTCCTTGAACTCCTCGTAGAGGACGTTGCCGATCGCCATCGTCGTGTCGACCCCGATCAGGTCGATCAGCGCGAGCGGTCCCATCGGGTGGTTGAGCCCGAGGTGGATCGCCGTGTCGATGTCCTCACGCGTGGCGAACCCCTCCTCGAGCATCCGCACCGCCCCGTTCAGGTACGGGATCAGGAGCATGTTCACGATGAACCCGGCACGGTCGCGCGACTCGACGGTGGTCTTGCCCAGCCGGACCCCCCACGCCCGGCCGAACTCGATCGTCTCGTCCGAGGTCGCCAGGGCCTTCACCAGCTCGATCAGTCCCATCGCGGGCACGGGGTTGAAGAAGTGCATCCCCATGACCCTGTCCGGGCGCTTGGTCGCCGCGCCGAGCTCCCCGATCGGGATCGACGAGGTGTTCGAGGCCAGGATCACCTCCGGGCGGGTGATCTCGTCCAACCGTCGGAACAGCTCGACCTTCGTGTCCCTGTCCTCCGTCGCGGCCTCGATCACGAGGTCCACGCCGGAGACGTCCGCGAGATCGGTCGTCCCGGTGATCCGCGAGAGCTCGGTGTCGCGCTGCGCCGGCGCGAGCTTGTCGCGTTCGACCGCCCGGAGCGTCGAGGTCTCGATCCGGTGTAGGCCGTGCGCCACGAGCTCCTCGGTCGGCTCGACGAAGAGCACCGAGGCGCCGGCCCGAGCGCAGACCTCGACGATGCCCGAGCCCATCAGCCCGCACCCCACCACGCCGACGGCCCGGACGTCCTCGGCCCTCATGGCCGCCAAGCCTACCGCCGGAACCCGCAGGCCGGACACCGGCCGACCTTGCCCGTCGGCTCAGCGTCGCAGTAGGCGCAACGGGTCGACGGCCGACGCGTCCGGTCCGGACGGCGGCCGGGTGAGCCCCGCGCGATGCCATCGGAGAACGCCAGCGCCTACGCCAGCACGTGCGACAGCAGCGCACCGCCCGCGGCGATACCGCTCAGCGACCATGGGCGGCTCCCGGACGCGGTGATGCGCCGGGGTAGCGGAGCCGGGGCTCAGCAGACCTGGGAGAGCAGCGGCCAGGGGTTCACGGCCGAGCCGATCACGCGGTGGCCGTACGGGCTCGCCGGCCATTCGTTCGGGATCGTGTACGGGTGCCACTCGAAGTGGTTGTGCGGGGTGCCGGCGTTCCCGCTGGTCCCGACGTAACCGACGATGTCCCCCGCATTCACCGAGCCCGTCACGCCGGGCTGCATCAGGTGCGCGTTGTACGTGTACCCGTACTCGCCGTACACGTAAACGGCGTACCCGCCGAGTCCGTTCGTCGACGTCCGCGCCGTCCCATCGAACGTCGCCCGGATCGGCGTACCCGTCGGCGCGATGATGTCGTTGCCCGCGTGCGGGTGGTAGCCGCCCCCGTACCGGGGCGCTCCGAAGCCGTCGAACACGGCGCGGGGGGGGTCCACCGGGCAGACCTTGAACACGCCGTTCGCGTAGAAGCGAACGCCGGTGAGCGCGGCCAGCTCCTTCTTGTACTGCTTCTTCAGGTCCTTCACGAGCTCCTCGGCCCGCGCCTTCTTGGCCTCCAGGTCATCCAGGACCTGCTGTTGCTCGGCGAACTTCACGTCCAGCGCCGCCTTCTGCGCCTCGACCTTCGAGAGCGCCTCGGCGGCGGCCGCCTGCAGGTCCGCCTGGTCCGCCTTCTCCGCCGACAGCTCGTTCTTCAGGTTCTGGACCTGCGTCGCGAGGTCGGCGTCGGTCTCGGAGAGCGCGTTCATGTACTCCACACGGACCGTGAGGTCGGCGAGCGACGTCGCGCCGAGCAGGAACTCCAGCTCGTTGCCCGGACCGGTGATGTAGGCCTCGCGCGCCCGCGCCTCGAGCTGGGCGCGGAGCCCACGGAACTCGTCCTGCGCCGCACGGAGCTGCAGCGTCGTGTTGCGCAGCTCCTCGGTGATCTGCTCGTAGCGGCTCTCGGCCCGCTGGAACTCCTCTGCGACCTCCGCGGTCTCGAGCATGATCCGCTCCAGCACATCCTGCTGGCCCTCGATCTGGTCGAGCACCCGCTCGAACTCGGCCTCCGCGGCCTCCAGCTTCTCCTTGGTGGACGGCTCGGCGCCGGCCACCGGTGAGAGCAGGCCGACCACGATGAAGATGACCGCGCCGAGGCGCAGTCGCCGGAGGAAGCGGGCTCGTGTTCGATTCTCGGCCATGGGGAGGCCCCTCTTCCTACCGAACGGCAGGAGGGGCGTCAACCGCCTGGATGAGACTGCACCCTCCGAGCCTGCGGTGCAAGCACCTCGCGTCACAGATCGGTGCCCGGCAGGCCCAGCCCGCGGGCGATCAGCAGCCGAAGGATCTCGCTGGTCCCCTCGCCGATCTCCAGGATCTTCGCGTCCCGGTAGAAGCGGGCGACCGGGTACTCCTCGATGAAGCCGTAGCCGCCGTGCACCTGGACGGCCTCGCGCGCGCAGGTGACGGCGATCTCGCTGGCGAACAGCTTGGCGATTGCTGCCTCGGTCTTGTACGGCTCTCCCCGGTCGCGCAGCGACGCGGCCCGCAGGTAGCCGAGCCGGGCGAGCTCGACCGCCACGTGCATGTCCGCGATCTTGAACTGGAGCGCCTCGAACGCGCCGATCGGTCTCCCGAACGCCTCGCGCTCGGCCGCGTAGCGGACGCTCTCCTCGAGGCATCCGCGGGCCAGACCCACCGCGACGGCGGCGATCGCGATCCTCCCGTCGTCCAGGCTCTCCAGCAGCTGCGCGTATCCTCGCCCCCGTTCGCCGAGGAGGTTCGCGGCCGGCACCCGGCAGTCCTCGAAGACCAGCTCGCGCGTGTCGCTCGCCCGCCATCCGACCTTTCGGTAGCCGGACCCCACGGTGAACCCGCGGGTTCCGGTCGGGACGAGGATCGTCGTGATCTCCCCGTGCTCCGCATCGGGGTCCCGCGCCGCGACGATCGCCACCGCCGAGAGCGGGGTGCCCGGGTTGGTGATGAAGGACTTGGTGCCGGCGATCACCCACTCGTCGCCATCCAGGCGGGCGGTCGTGCGGATCGCCCGGGCGTCCGAGCCCCCGCCCGGCTCGGTGAGCGCGAACGCCCCGATGGTCTCGCCGCGGGCCATCGAGACGAGCCACCGCTGCTTCTGCTCCTCCGTCCCGTGCCGGAAGATCGGGCCGGCCGCCAGACCCACGGCCGCCTCCAGGGTGACCGCCACCGAGGAGTCCCAGCGGGCGAGCTCCTCCAGGCACAGGCAGAACGTGAGCAGGTCGCCGCCGATCCCCCCGTACGCCTCGGGGAACGGGATCCCGAACAGCCCCAGCTCGCCCATCCGTCGGACGATCTCGAGCGGGAACTCCTCTCGCTCGTCGTGGTCCGCGGCGGCCGGCGCCACGACTTCCTCGGCGAACGACCGGACCACCGCTCGGAGCTCCCGTTGCTCCTCGGTCAGCTCGAAGTCCACGACCTGCTCCTATCCTTGGAGCGAGGGCTCAGCGCGCCTCGGCTCGTCGGACGGCGAGCTCGGCGTCCAGGAGCGCCTGCTGGGAGTGCAGGCCCTCCAGGAGCTTCCGGGCGCGCTCCACCTCCTCGTGCCCGTCCGTCGCCTCCGGGCCGAACACCCGTCCGATCCACGCGACGCGCTCGGCGACGGCCTTGGGCCACCCGTCCTCCCGCTCGTGGTCCAGGAGCGCCCGCGCCTTCGCCAGCGCGCCCTCGCGATCGCCCTCCACCAGCAGGATCTCGACCTCGGCGGCGAACAGCCATTCGGCGGGCGCCGGCCCGTCCTCGGTGGCCAGCGGCGCGGCCTCGGCGAGCACCTGCCGTGCCTTCGACGGCTCCCCGGCGTCGGAGAGCGCCTTGGCCAGCGTGCTCGCCGTCCAGGTCACGATGCTGCGCTCGTTCAGGTCGCGGCACAGGCGGAAGGCCTCGCGGAGGTCCGCGATCGCATCGCCGGTCCGGGCGCTCAGGCGATGGACGATCCCGCGTCCGGTCAACGCGCTCGCCAGCTCCCACCGGGCCCCGAGCTCCCGGAACGCCTCGACCGCCCCGTCGGCGTGCGACAGGGCCTCGTCCAGCCGGCCCATCCGGCGGAGCTGGGCGGCCACGTTCTCCCGCGCGACTGCGACCGAGAACCGGTCGCCCTGCGCCTCGGCGATCGCCAGGCTCTCCGACGCCAGCGACAGGCCCTCCTGCTCGTCCCCCACCTCGGCGACCATCGAGGCCAGCGTCGCGAGCGCCCGCGCCTCCGCCCAGGGATCGCCCTCCGGGCTCGAGCGCGCCACCTCGAGCGCCTCCTGGAACATCGCGCCGGCGGCCTCGAGATCACCGCCCCAGTACGGACCCCAGCCGGCCACGAGCAGGGTGCGTGCGAGCGTCCGCGGATCGGCGAGTTCGCGCGCGGCGGACAGGGCCTGGTCGAAGAGCTCGGTCGCCCGATCGCGGTCGGCGCGGACAGAGAGCTCGATGTCGCCGAGGAACCGCGAGGCCTGCGCCCGGACGGCGTCATCGTCCGGCGCGAGCTCCAACGCCCTGCGCAAGGGACGGATCGCAGGATCGAACTCGCCGAGCCAGTACCGGGCCTCCCCGAGGTGGGCCAGGATCGCGGCCTCGCGCCGTCCCCAGGATCGTTCCGGGCCGGCCAGCGCCATCGCCCGCGCGTACAGGTCGGCCGCCGCCCGCGCATCCGAGCCGGACATCGCCAGGTCGCCCGCGCGGGTCAGGGCTCGCACGGCGCGCTCGGCCAGGCCACGGTCGGCGGCATCCAGATCCAGCGACGCCCGAGCCGCCTGCTCCAGGTGATAGGCGATCGAGCGCGGGTACCGGGCCGCCGTCCCCGGATCGTCGGACAGCGCGTCGGCCAGCAGCAGATGCAGGCGTCGACGCTCGCGCTTGGGCAGGCTCTCGTAGGCGACGTCCTGGACCAGGCCATGGCGGAACCGCCACTGGGCGGGACGCTCGGGATCGCGCAGGAGCAGCTCCTCGTCCTCGAGGAGCTCGAGCACCGCCGGGTCGACCTCGGCGATCAGCTCGAGCTCGGAGACCTCGAAGGTGGACCGTGCGAAGACCGAGGCCTTGCGCACGAGATCCTTCGCCGCCTGCGGGAGGTGATCGATCCTGGCGGCGATCACCGCCTGGACGGTGGGCGGGAGCAGGGCGTTGGGGAGCGGGCCCGTATCCAGGAGCCCGTGGCCCCCCACGTGGCGAAGCATCCCGGTGGTCTCCACGATGAAGAAAGGGTTGCCGCCGGCGTGGCGGGCCACCCGCTCGGCGGCCGCATCGTCGAGCCCCTCCCCCGCCTCGCGCGCGAGCTGCATGGCGTCCTCGAACGGCATCGAATCCAGGTACAGGTTCAGCGAGTCTCCCCGGCCCCCACCCCAACCCGGTCGTTCGTCGAGCAGCTCGTATCGGGCGACGCAGAGGAACAGGACCGGGAGCCGCTTGGCCTCATGGACCGAGTGCTCGATCAGCTCGAGCATCGGTGGCTGCGCCAGGTGCAGGTCTTCGAAGACCAGCACCACCGGGCCGAGTCGCGCCATGCCCTCCAGGAGCGTGAGGAGCCCCGCGCGGATCTCCGCCAGCCGGTAGCGCCCTTTCTCGTCCGTCGGCGGCGCTTCTCCCAGCCCGAGCGCGAGGCCGAGGCGGGCGGCAACCTGCGCGGAGGCGTCCGCCGGGCAGCACCGGCCGGCCAGCTCCTCCAGGCTGGCCACCAGGTCCTCCGACGGGGCTCCGGGGCGCTCGCCGAGCTCGTGGAGCAGCATCTGGGCGAGCGGAGCGAAGGTCACGTCCTCCTCGAACACGCTCGCCCGCCCGGCCATCACGTGCGCGTCCTCCGGCAAGGCAGCCAGGAACTCCTCGGCGACCCGGCTCTTGCCGATGCCCGGCTCGCCGAGGAGCGTCACCAGGTGCGCGCGACCGACCTCCCGCATGCCCTCGAACGCATCGTGCAGCAGGCGGAGCTCGCGCTTGCGGTCGACGAAGGGGATCGTGCGTCGAGCCGTACCCGGCGCGAGCGCGAGCGCCGGCCACGCCCGAGCGACCTCCTCGAACCCCTTGGCCCGGACCTCGTGCGGCTCCCCGTACTCGACCTGAGCGTTGGTGAGCATCCAGCTCGTCTCGGCCACGAGCACGGTGCCTGGCGCGGCGGCCTGCTGGAGCCGGGCGGCCAGGTTGACGTTCGCCCCGAACAGGAGACCCCGCTCGGAACCCTCCGAGCCGATCGCGACAGGCCCGGTGTTGATCCCCACCCGGACCCGGAGCGGGACCGGCAGCCCGAGCTCCTCGCGCAGCCGCTCGACCCGCTCGACGAGCGCGAGCCCGGCACGCACCGCCCGGAGGGCGTCGTCGTCGTGGGCGTGCGGCAGGCCGAACACCCCGACCACGGCGTCGCCGGCGAAGTTGTAGGCGCGACCGCGCAGGGACTCCAGCTCGTCGGCCACGGTCCGGTAGTAGCCCGCGACCACCTCCCGATAGGCCTCCGGATCGATCCGCGCCGAGAGGTTCGTCGACCCCACGAGGTCGACGAAGACGACCGTGACGACCTTCCGCTCCTCGGTGGGTGGCGTCGCGATCAGGTACCCGCAGCTCGGGCAGAAGCGCGCCCCCTCCGGGAGGGGCTCACCGCACCGCCCGCAGACCGTCTCGGCCACGGCCCCAGGATAGAGGCAGCCGGTGATACCGGATCCGGATCAGGCCTCCGCGAGCCGGAAGCCCTGCAGGTCCCCGATCGAGCCGGTGCGCTCGCCGTCGGGACGGAGGACGGCCTCCACCCGCTCGCCGATCTCCAGCGGCTCCTCGCCCGGGTCCAACACCCGGTGCAGGACCACCGCATCGGCGCCGTCGAGCCGGACCAGGCCGAACGTGACGGGCTCGTCGAGGGGACCGCCCTCGACGTCCACGAACGCGATCGTGAACGAGACCAGGATGCCCCCGGGTCCGACCTCGACGTCGGCCGCGAGCTCGGCGAAGCACCGCTCGCAGAACGCCCGGGCCGGAACGTACGTGTACGAGCAGGCCTGGCACCGTGAGCCGAGCAGCACCCCGTGGTCCCGCAACGCCGTGAAGAACGCCTCCCCGGCGATGCCCGGCGTGTAGCGATGGCCGACCGGGATCTCCCCCTCCCACCGCCGGACCTCGTCGAGACCCGCGATCTTCTCCAGCACCTAGCCCTCCTCCGATCGGGGGCGGAAGTGGGCGATGTCCAGGATCGAGCCCGAGCGTTCCTCGACGGGCCTCCACACGGCCTCGACCGCCATCCCGATCCGGACGTCGTCCGGCTCCACCTCGCCGAGGAGATGCAACAGGCCGCCGTCCGAGCCGTCGATCCGGATCACCACGGGGATCTGGGACCGCTCGAGCCGCTCCATGTCCCACCGGACGTGGCAGATCGAGAAGGTCTCGACGACGCCGGTGTCGGGGACGGGCACCCACGCGTCGGTCGGGCGGAAGCACCGCTCGCAGAACATCCGCGGCGGGACCAGCACGCGTTCGCACCGCCGGCACTCGCGCCCGAGGAGCCGCCCCTCCTGGAGCCCGCCGAGGAACCGCCCGATCGCCACCCCCGCATCCCATGCGTACCGGGCGTCGACGGCGTGCTCGACCGCGCCGGTGACGCTCCGGAACCCGGCCTCCGAGAGCGGATGCCCACCCGCCGTGTACGGGGGTGTCTCGACGACGGGGAGCGTCCCGGCGCCGGTCTCGGCAGAGGAGGAGGGGCCACGGGCCGCCCCCTCGGTCCCCATCACCACGACCGTCCCGACCTGCATCAGGTCGCCCCAGGCCTGCGCGACGCCGCGCTCTGGCGTGCCGGGCACCTGCCGCGTGCCCGCCTCGCCGCGCAGCTGCCAGAAGAGCTCGGCGATCTTCATCAGCCCGGCGGCGGCGATCGGGTTCCCCACCCCCAGCAGGCCGCCGGAGGGACAGCTCGGAAGGTCACCGTCGCGCTCCAGGACCCCGTCGCGCGCAGCCTCCGGCGCCTTCCCCCGGTCGAACAGCAGGAGCCCCTCGAGGTGATGCAGCTCCTTGTAGTCGAACGGGTCGTAGGGCTCGGCCAGGTGGATCTGCTTGCGCGGCTCGCTCACCCCGGCCATGTCGTAGGCCATCCGTGCGGCGTTCGCGACGTACTCGGGGAAGACAAGATCGCGGTTGGTCCAGTAGGCGGAATCGAGGTTCCACCCCACTCCCTGGATCCACACCGGCTCATCGGTGATCCTCCGGGCGGCCTCCTCGGAGGCCACGACCACTGCCACCGCCCCGTCACTGATCGGCGAGACGTCCAGCCGCTGCACGGGCCAGGCGAGCGTCTCGGACGCGAGCACGTCTTCCACGGTGATGTCCGCCTGCCCGAGCAACGCCGCAGGGTGGTCCGCGGCGTTGCGCTTGTTCTTCACCGCCACCGTCGCGATATCGCGCTTGTCCAACCCGTGCACGGTCATGTACCGGTTCATCTCCAGCGCGAAGATCCACAACAGGTTGGGACCGAGCGGCCGCTCCAGGATGTTGTCGAAGATCGTCAGGAAGGCGCCCTGGGGGTGCGGCTGCGCCGAAGACATCTTCTCCTCGGCTACCGCCAGCACCACGTCGGCCATCCCGCTCGCGACCGTGTACCAGGCCTGGATCGCGGTGAAGACCCCGCTGCCACCTCCGACGTACGTGCGGATGAACGGCTTGCCGAACGCGCCGGCGCCCTCGGACAGGTACTCGCCCTTACGGTGCACGCCGTCGAAGGCGTCGGGGGCGCTGGTGAGGCACACGGCGTCCACGTCCGCGAGCGACAGCTCGCAGGAGTCCAGCGCCGCTCGCGAGGCCTCCCACGCGAGCTCCTTTCCGGTCTCGAGCGCACGGCGCATGAACCGGGTCATCCCGGCGCCCACGACGGCGACGCGGCTGGCCACCTCAGCTCTCCAGGTACTCGATCAGCTGCAGCCGGTTGCCGTCCGGGTCGACGAAGGAGGCGAAGCGCGCCCGCCCCTCGACCTCCCCGACGTGGGCGTGGAACCGGACCCCTCGCCCCTCCAGCGCCGCCCGCGCCAGATCCAGGTCGTCCACGCGGAGCACGACCGTGCCGCCCTCGGGGAGATCGCGCCGCTCCCCGGCTCCGTGCAGTCCGAGCCGGGTGTCGCCGGCCGCGAGCTCGGCCCATTCCTGACCGTCGCGGCGCAGCAGCGACAGGCCCACGGCGTCGCGGTAGAAGGCGACCGCTCGATCCAGGTCGGAGACCCAGAACCAGACGTGGTCCAGGGTCGTCATCCGCCCACCCCCTGATCATTCGCGAGGACCACGACGGCGGCCGAGTTCGAGGTGACGCCGCGCCAGGACTGGGCCACGGCCAGGTACGCCTCGTCCACCTGCCGTTCCCCCGCCTCGCCCCGGAGCTGCTCCACGCACTCGAGCGCCCGGGCGAGCCCCACGGCCTCGAACAGATCGCCCTGGCCGAGCGACCCCCCGGACGGGTTGACCGGCAGGTCACCGTCCGGGTCGAGCTCGCCGTCCTCGAGCATCCCGGCGAGATCGGTCGCCTCTCCCAACCCCAGCGCCTCCAGGTGCTGGAGCTCCTTGAACGCGTACGCGTCGTCCACCTCGACGAGGTCGATCTCCTCCCCCGGATCGGCGACCTCCGCCCGCCGGTACGCGTCGGCCGCTGCTCGCGTCACCGCATCGGCCTCCCCCCACGCGCGGCTCTCCAACGACGGGCTCCCGGAGGACCATCCCGCGCCGAGGATCCACACCGGAGCCTCGGAGAGCTCGCGGACGCGATCCTCGGCGGCGAGCACCATCACCACGCACCCGTCGGCCGGCCGGGCCACCTCGAGCTCCCGCAGGGGCCAGGACACGGGGGTCGAGTCGTCCACGTCCTCGGTGGTGAGTCGGGCGGGGTACGCGGCGCGCGGATTGTCGAGCGCGTTGGTGCGGTTCTTCGCCGCGACCATCGCGCAGTGCTCCTCGGAGAGCCCGGTCCGTTCCAGGAAGGCGTTCATCTCGAGCCCGGCGAGGACGTACGTCGGAATGCCCAGCGGTCGGACGGAGATCGGATCGAGCGCGAAGGCCTCGATCGACCCGAGCGAGCGGACGTCCGACACCTTGCTGTGCGCCTCGACGGCGACCACGGACGCGATCCCGGAGCGGATCAGCATCAGCCCGGTCGCCAGGCCGAACAGACCGTCGGCGGCCACCGTGTGCACCGGCCGCTGCACCGCGCCGAGCTGATCGGGCACGTACTCGTCGAAGATCGAGGTCCCCTCCGTGAAGTCCTCGGAGCAGCAGACGAACGAGTCCACATCGGAACGGGGATCCACGCCGGCGTCGTCGTACGCGCGCTGGGCCGCCTCGAACATCAGCTCCTTGTAGGAGAGGCCCGCGGTGATGGGAGCGAACCCCGCGTGCCCGACGCCGATGACCGCCACCCTGGGCTGCACGCCGCGATTGTCCCACCCACGACCTCCGACGGGCGACCCGACCCTTGCTACGCTCCGCCCACGATGGCGACCACCCATGAGCACGACCTCTGGCGTCGACTGCGCTGGGTGGCGCTCACGCTGGTGGCGGCGCTCGCCTATGGGGTCGTCGGCTACATGCTCCTCGAGGGCTGGGGGTTCCTCGACGCGCTCTACATGACCGTGACGACCTTCACCACGGTCGGCTTCCGCGAGGTGCGAACGCTGGACGACGGTGGCCGCGTCTTCACCCTGACGGTCATCGCCGTCGGCGTCGGGACCGCCCTCGTCGCGATCGCGCTGACCGCCCAATGGATCCTGGAGGCGCACTGGGGCGAGAAGAGCAGGAGGGATCGGATGCGGCGTCGGATCGACGGACTGTCGGATCACTACATCGTCTGCGCGTACGGTCGGGTCGGCCGCTCCGCCGCCCGGGAGCTCGAGTCCGAGGGGGTCCCGTTCGTGGTGATCGACCCGAAGGAGGATCTGGAGGAGCGGATGCGGGAGGACGGGGTCGCCTACCTGATCGACGATCCCTCCGAGGAGTCGGTGCTCACGGCGGCCGGCGTGCATCGAGCTCGTGGGTTGGTCTGCGCGGTGGACTCCGACGCGACCAACGTCTACATCACGCTCGTCGCGCGCTCGCTGACCCCGAGCCTGTTCATCGTCGCCCGGGCCTCCGAACCGGGGTCGGACCGACGGCTCCTGAAGGCCGGCGCCGATCGGGTCGTGTCCCCCTTCGTCAGCAGCGGCCGGCACATGGCGCTCGTCGCGCTCCGGCCCCGGGCCGCCGACGTCGTGGAGGTGGAGGAGGCGGGCAGCCGCTCCCTGCGGCTGGAGGAGGTCAGGGTGGACGCCGACTCCCCGCTGGTGGGCCGTCCACTCGCGGACGCGTTGGGGCCGGCCCCGGTCCTGGCGATCCGCCACGCGGGCGGGCAGATCACCGCCAACCCCTCGTCCGACGTCGCGCTCCGGGCCGGCGACCTCGTACTCATGATCGGCGAGCAGGATCTGCCGCTCGTGCGGCGAGGTCGGTAGGGCGCGGGCTACCCGCCGAGGATCTTGCGCTTCTGCGTCTGGAACTCGTCCTCGGTGAGCACGCCTCGGTCCCTGAGCTCGGCCAGCCTGGTGAGCTCGGTGGTGATCGACGGCGCACCGGGGCCGGCGCCGCCCTGATACATCCGCGTCTTGTTCCGCTCGCCCTGCTGGTAGATCGTCCGCTGGACGTGCTCGGGGTTCCGGATGTTGGCGAACACGTTGCGCCCGTACTCGCTCGCGGACTGGATGATCAGATCCCCGGCACCCGCGATCCGCTCCAGGATCGACTGCTGGAACCGGACGTCGTTGATCGCCTCGAGCGGGATCTCCATCGTCCGCTTCGCGATGAACCCCTCCCGGTGGATCACGCGATCGCTCGTCACGGCGAAGTTCGCGGTGGCCCAGGCAACGAACGCTCGCACCGGGTACCACAGCAGGATCAGCGCTCCAACCGCGAGGCTGCCCCAGATCAGGGCGCTCCTCCCCACCCCATCGTCGGGCGCGTAGACGAGCGCGAGGATCCAACCGGCCACCACCGCGAGGGTCACGACGGCGGGCGCCACGAGGGCGATCCAGTGCGGGCGCAGATCGAGGACCAGCTCCTCGCCCTCGATCAGCAGACGCCTGGGGAACACCATCGAGCGAAGCTTACTCCAGGCGCTCGACCTCCCCGAACCGGACGGTCGTCGTCCCGGATCCCGCCGCGACGACGAGCGCGCCGGTCCCATCGACGTCCACCGCCTCGCCCTCCACGACCGCTCCCGTCGAGGTCCGCGCCCGCACCCGGGTCCCGATCGTGGCGCAGACCCCCCGGTAGGCGGCCATCACCGCCCGGGGGAACATCTCATCGGTCGGTCGGTAGCTCGCCACGAAGGCCCGCAGGAACCCGGCCAGTAGCGCCTCGTCGTCGGCCGGCAGGGCGCCGGCCTGCGGCAGGTCGGCTGGCGGCGACCACAGGTTCACCCCCACGCCGAGCACCACGTGTTCGAACCGATCGCGGGACAACCGCGACTCGGCCAGGATCCCGCCCGCCTTGCGCCCCTCGACCAACAGGTCGTTCGGCCATCGGCAGGTGACGAGGCCGGCCCCGACTTCGGCGCACGCCCGGACCAGCGCCACCCCGGCCAGCAGCGTGAGCAGGCCGCCGAGGTCCGGCGCGAGATCGGGGCGGAGCACGAGGGAGAACATCAGCGCACGCCCGGGCTCGTCGTGCCAGACACGCCCGAGCCGTCCCCGACCGTGGGTCTGGTGGCCGGCAGCGACGAGCGTCCACTCCGGCGCGCCTCCCTCGGCCATCCGCCGCGCCGTCTCCTGCGTCGACGGGGTAACCTCGTCGAACCGAACGGGGGCCTGCACCCCCGCGCGTTCGAGCGCGCGGGACAGTGCCTGATCATCGAGCATCGCGAGGTTTGACTCCCTTAGGGACGTACCGGATTATCGGCTGCCGGAGCACGCGACGTGGCGAAACCCAAGATCCTGATCGCGAACCGCGGCGAGATCGCCGTGCGCATCATCCGGACCGTCCGCGAGCTCGGCTTCACGTCGGTCGCGGTCTACAGCGATGCGGATCGCGAGGCCCTCCACGTGGAGATGGCCGACCAGGCCCACCGGATCGGGCCGGCGCTGCCCGCGGACTCCTACCTCTCGATCGGCGCGATCCTCGATGCCGCCCGGAAGTCCAAGGCCACCATGGTCCATCCCGGATACGGGTTCCTCTCCGAGCGGGCCCACTTCGCCCAGGCGGTGCACGAGGCCGGGCTGACCTTCATCGGACCGGCCCCCCACGCGATCGACATGATGGGCGACAAGGCGGCCGCCCGGCGGGCCGCCGACAGGGTCGGCGTGCCGATCGTCCCCGGCACCCCTGAGCCGGTGTCGCTGGAGGAGGCGCCGCGGGAGGCCAAGCGGATCGGGTTCCCGGTGCTCGTGAAGGCGGCGTTCGGCGGCGGCGGCCGCGGGATGATCGTGGTCCGCAAGCCCGAGGAGCTGGAGGCCGCGCTGGCCCGCGCGGCCCGCGAGGCGCAGGCGTACTTCGGCAGACCGGAGGTGTTCCTCGAGAGGTACCTGGACCGCGCACACCACGTCGAAGCTCAGGTGCTGGCCGACGTTCACGGCGACGTGTTCTTCCTGGGTGAACGCGACTGCTCGGTCCAGCGTCGCCACCAGAAGCTGATCGAGGAGACCCCATCGCCGGTGGTGGACGCCGACCTGCGCCAGCGGATCGGGGAAGCCGCCCTGGCGCTGGCGAAGGAAGCCGGCTACGTCAACGCGGGGACGGTGGAGTGCATCGTCGACGAGGACGGGTCGTTCTACTTCCTCGAGATGAACACCCGCCTGCAGGTTGAGCACACGGTCACCGAGATGGTGACCGGCCTGGACCTGGTCGCGCTCCAGATCCGCGTGGCCCTCGGGGAGCGCCTCGACCTCTCCGACGTGCGGGCGCACGGCCACGCGATCCAATGCCGCATCAACGCGGAGGATCCGAGCCGGAACTTCCTCCCGGGGCCCGGGCGGATCGTCGCCTACCGGGAGCCGTCGGGGCCGTTCGTCCGCGTCGACTCAGCCGTCGAGGCCGGCCGCGAGGTGCCCCCCGACTACGACTCGATGTTCGCCAAGGTGATCGTCTCGGCTGAGACGAGGGATCGCGCGATACGGCGGATGGACCGCTCGCTCGCCGAGTTCGCGGTTGAGGGAGTCCCGACCACGATCCCACTCCACCGCTGGATCCTGGGCTCGCGGGCGTTCGGCAAGGCCACCCACAGCACGACGTGGCTCGAGAAGGCCCTGCGCGACGTCCAGCTCGAGCAGCCACCCGTCGACACGTCACAGGCCCCGGCGGAGGCGAAGGCGCCGGTGCCGGCCGAGCTCCTCCTGGAGGTCGACGGGCGCCGCGTGCCGGTCCGGATCTTCGACCACCGCCGCGACACCGCGCCGAGGCCCCCTTCGCCCCACACGGCCCATCACGGGGAGGCCGTCCACAGCGTGATCTCCGCGCCCATGCAGGGGATCATCCTGCGGGTCCTGGTGGAGCAGGGCCAGGAGATCCGGGCGGGTGACGTCGTCTGCGTCCTCGAGGCGATGAAGATGGAGAACGCGATCCCCGCTCCGCGCGAGGGCGTGATCACCGAGCTGCCGATCCGAGCGGGACAGGTCGTGCAGGCCGGTCAGACCCTGGCCGTGATCGACTGACGCCGGCTCGAGCCGTCGCTACGCGCCGGGCCGACCCCAGGCGTCTCGCCCGGTAACCCGGAAGCCAGCGTCGTGGATCTTGTAGGCACGGTTCACCGAGATGAGCAGGGCGGTGAGGGTCTCGACGATCCGCGCCTGGGTGAGGTCGCCGGCGTCGACCCATCGGAGGTTCGGGATCGCGTCGATCAGCTCCCCGACGACCGCCTTGGCCTCCCGGTCGGTGCCGCACACGAAGACGTCGCTTTCCATCGGCCGCTCGAGGTCCTGGAGCTGCTCCCCGCTCACGGTGTGGAACGCGGCGACCATCCGCACGCCCGGATCCAGGATCGCCTTGGCCTGTTCGGCCGCCGAGCCGTGCCAGGGCCGCAGGACGTGCCAGGCCCGACCACCGACCGCGGTCGCCAGCGGGCTCGTGCAGTCCACGACGATCTTGCCCGCCTCGACGTGGAGCCTGATCGCCCGGTAGATGTCCGCCTGTCCCCCGTACGGCACCGTCACGAAGATCACCTCCCCCCGCTCGGAGGCCTGCTCGTTCGTCGTGCCGTCGACCGCCGCATCGACACCCGCGATCTCGCGGGCCTTGGCCGCCGACGCGGCACCCTTCTCCTCCGAGCGCGAGCCGATGATCACGTGCTGGCCCGCCCGCGCGAGGCGAAGGGTGAGGCCGAAGCCCTCCTCCCCCGTACCGCCGATCACCGAGATGTCCATGCGGCGAAGCGTATCCGAGACGGGGGGCGGCGCCGGGCCCGAAGGGCCCGGCGCCGCCGGGTCGACCGGTGGTCCGTGGGGGCTACCGCCGGACGCCGATCTCCCACGACTGGACCATGAAGCCGAAGCCGCTGGTCGCGTCGCCCCACGCATAGACCGCGTAGGCCATCCCCTTCCGGAGCTGGAGCACCGACGGCCCGATGACCGGGGTGTAATCCCCGGGAGCGGCGACCCAGGCCGCGTAGATCCCCCTGGGAACCACGAGGGTGGCCTGCTGGCCGTTGGCGAAGCCCTCCAGCAGTCGGGCGCCGTTCGCGAACACGTCCACCTCTCCGGCGGCCGCCGTGTGGCGGACCGTCACACGGGACGCACCTTTGGCCACGGGCCGGGTCCTGTTCCGGAACGCCGACAGGGTCGGGTCGCCGGCGGCATCCAGATGCGCCACCCACGAGACGTTGGAGCCCGCGACGAGCGGGATCGTCGCCGACAGGGTCGGGGCCGAGCTGGACGCGGCACCCGCGACCCGCAGGTCGACGACGTAGTCGCCGGCCGGCAGCTCGATCGGGTCGGTCATCGTGCCGGGCGCGAACCCCGGCAGGGCCAGCCCGTCGTTCAGGTACACGTCGACCGTGAGACCGGGCACGGCATGTACGACCGTCACCGTGCCGTCGCCCGTGGCCGGGCTCGCGGAAGCGGGGCCGGCGACCGCCAGGGCGGCAACCGCGGCGAGTGCCGCGGTGAGCAGCTTGCGCATCGGTTCCTCCTTCTCGTCCAGGCGGGCCGTTCCCGCCGTCGGAGCGCACGGTAGGCGAGTCGGTGCAATGCTGACGAGCTTCAGCGGGTATATGCATGGTTTCGTGCCTGGTGCAGAACGGGAGTGAGGCCTACCGTGGACGGTACTCGCCGAAGACCCGTCGCAACGCGTCCGAGACCTCGCCGACCGTCGCGCGGGCGCGGAGCGCCTCCCGCATCGCCGAGAGCAGGTTGTCGGAGCCGCGGGCCACGCGGTCGATCTCCGCGAGCCGACGCTCCACCTCGTCCCCGTCGCGCGCCGCGCGCAGGGCTCGCACCCGCTCCACCTGTCGCGCCACCTGCTCCTCGGAGATCCGCTGGATCTCAACGGGACGCTCCTCGGGAGCCTCGAACCGGTTCACGCCGACGACGATGCGCTCACCGGACTCGACGCCCTTCTGGATCCGGAAGGCCGCCTCGTGGATCTCGTCCTGGTAGAAGCCGGCCTCGATCGCGGCAACCGCGCCGCCCAACCGGTCGATCCGCTCCACGTACGCCGTCGCCTCCTCTTCGATCCGATCCGTCAGGGCCTCCACGAAGTACGACCCGCCGAGCGGATCGACGGTCCCGGTGATGCCGGTCTCGAACGCGATGACCTGTTGCGTGCGGAGGGCGATCTTCGCCGCTCGCTCGGTGGGCAGCGCGAGGGCCTCGTCGAAGGAGTTGGTGTGCAGCGACTGCGTCCCGCCGAGCACCGCGGCCAGCGCCTCGAGCGCCGTCCGCACGATGTTGTTCTGGGGCTGCTGCGCGGTGAGCGTGGCGCCCCCCGTCTGCGTGTGGAACCGCAGCATGAGGCTCCTCGGGTCCCCCGCCCCGAACCGCTCGGCCATGATCCTCGCCCACATCCGCCGGGCGGCTCGGAACTTCGCGACCTCCTCGAAGAAGTGCAGGTGACAGGCGAAGAAGAACGACAGCCGGGGTGCGAACGCGTCCACGGCGAGCCCGGCGTCGAGCGCGGCCTGCACGTAGGCGATCCCGTTCGCCAGCGTGAACGCGGCCTCCTGGACCGCGGTCGCTCCGGCCTCCCGCATGTGGTACCCGCTGATCGAGATCGTGTTCCACCGGGGGATCCGCTCCCCGCAGTAGGCGAACAGGTCCGTGATCAGCCGCATCGACGGCCCGGGCGGGTAGATGTACGTGCCCCGGGCGGCGTACTCCTTGAGCAGGTCGTTCTGGACGGTCCCCGACAGGCCGGCGGGATCCACGCCCTGGTCCTCGGCGACCAGCTCGTACAGGAGCAGGATGACCGGCGCCGTCGCGTTGATCGTCATCGAGGTCGAGACGCGATCGAGCGGGATCCCATCGAACAGCCGCGCCATGTCCTCCACCGAGTCGATCGCGACGCCGGTCTTGCCGACCTCGCCCTCGGAGCGCGGGTGGTCCGAATCCAGCCCCATCTGCGTGGGGAGGTCGAAGGCAACAGACAGGCCCGTCTGTCCATGCTCCAGCAGGTACCGGAAGCGGCGGTTGGTCTCCTCGGCCGTGCCCATCCCCGCGTACTGGCGCATCGTCCACGGACGTCCCCGGTACATCGTGGGGTACACGCCGCGCGTGAACGGCGGCTCGCCCGGCCGGCCGAGGCTGCGCTCGGGATCCGAACCCGCCCGGTCGTCCGGACCATAGACCGGCCGGAGCTCGATGCCCGAGTCCGTGGCGCGGCGCTCCTCCATGCGCTCAGCGTAGACCGGGATCTGCCCCGGCGGACGCGAGACACGCTCGGGTCACGTCCCATATGGTGCGTCCGTGGACATCGTCGACCCGAGGATCGAGGACTACCTTCGGGCCAGGCTCGCCCGCTACGACGAGCCGGTCCTGCTCGAGATGGAGGCCGAGGGCCGCGAACGCGGGTTCCCGATCGTTGGCCGGCCGGTGGGCGTGACCCTGGAGCTGCTGGCTCGTTCGGTGGGCGCCCGGCGGGTGTTCGAGCTGGGGTCGGGGTTCGGCTACTCGGCGTACTGGTTCGCGCGGGCCGTGGGACCCGAGGGCGAGGTGCACTGCACGGACGGCGACCCCGCGAACGAGGACAAGGCGCGGGAGCGCCTGACGCGCGCGGGGCTGTGGGACCCGATCCGGTGGCACGCGGGGGATGCGCTGGCATCGTTCGCGCAGGTCTCGGGCCGATTCGACATCGTCTTCGTGGACATCGACAAGCACGAGTACCCCGACGCGTGGCAGGCTGCGAGGGATCGCATCCGGCCCGGCGGCCTCTACGTGGCGGACAACACCCTCAGCGCGGGCGGCACGACCGTGCTGGACGAAGGCCGGAACCCGCAAGCGGTCCGTGAGCACAACCGGCTGATCGCAGGAGACGACCGTTACGTGAGCACGCTCATGCCGATGCGCAGCGGGGTGCTGGCCGCGCTCAGGATCGCCTGAGGACCGATGCTCGCCCGGCTCCGGTTCCTGTTCTGGAGCATCGTCTCCGGGGCGCTGGTGCTGGTGGTGGTGGGGATCCTCGTGCCCGGTGGGAGCGGCTCGTACCGATGGTTCCCGGCCGCCGTGGCCGTCTTCGGGGCGGGCGCCATGGGCGCGAGCCGATGGTCGAGCGCCCGCGCGCTCGACGCGAGCGATCCACAGAGGCTCGCCGCGTCGTTCGTACGCGCCACGATCGTGGGCGCGGCGCTCGCCGAATCCCCAGCGGTGATCGGCTCGGTGGGCTCGATGGCGACCGGCGACCCGTGGCCGGCGATCGTGGGCGGAGCGTGGGCCCTCCTCGCCTTCTCGTTCGTGGCCCCCAGCGAGACGAACCTCGATCGTCGGGAGACCCAGCTCCGCTCACAGGGCTCCTGGTACTCGCTCCGGGAGGCGCTGGGGGTCGGAGAGGCTCCGAGCGCCTGAGGGTCCGGGCCCCCGGGTCCCCTTCCGCCGGAACGGAGTAGACTCCGCGCCGTCGGGCGAGGCTCCGAACCGTTCGGCCCGGCATACCCGCGCTAGGCTGTTGGCCGAGGGACGACGTGGCGAAGCGGAAGTCCGACATCGGGACGCTCTACAAGGGCAGTCCGGGCCAGTGGTCCTGGCTGGCCCACCGGATCACCGGGATCGCCGTCATCCTGTTCCTGTTCGCCCATGTGGTGGACACGGCGGTCGTGGGGTGGGGCCCGGACGCCTACAACCGCGTGACCGGCGTCTACCACAACTGGGTGGTGAAGCTGCTCGAGCTGGGACTGGTCGCGGCGGTGCTGTACCACGCGATCAACGGCCTGAAGATCATGCTGTTCGACTTCTGGCCGTCGACCACCCGCTACATGAAGCCGCTTTCCCTGGCGTCGACGAGCGTGTTCCTGCTGGGGATGGTGCCCATCACCTGGATCATGGGGCAGAGCATCCTCGAGTCGGCGGGGGTCCTGTGATGGCGGTCAAGGCGCCCGAGCATCCATCCGCGCCCACCCCGCCCCGCCCGGGCGGCGTCCTCGGCTACCGGGGGCGCGAACGCCCAGCCGGCGGCTTCGAGCTGTGGTCGTGGCTGTTCATGCGGGTGAGCGGCGTGCTGCTGCTGGTGCTCGCCGTCGGCCACGTCCTGATCATGCACGTGGTCGACGAGGGCGTGGACCGGGTCGACTTCGGCTTCGTCGCCACCCGGTGGGGCAGCCCGTTCTGGCGGACGTGGGACTGGGCCCTGCTCGTGCTGGCGCTGATCCACGGGATCAACGGCCTGCGGGTGGTGGTCCAGGACTACGTTCGGTGGCCCGGAGCCCGTCTGGCCGTGAACATGCTCTTCTACTCGATCGGGTTCGTCCTGTTCGTGCTGGGGACGGTGATCGTGTTCACGTTCGACCCGAGCCGCTGGCCGGGGACCCTCTGAGCCGATGACGACCGTCCACACCTACGACGCGGTGATCGTCGGCGCCGGCGGTGCCGGGCTGCGGGCCGCGATCGAGGCCTCCTCCCACGTTCGGACCGCCGTGATCTCCAAGCTGTACCCCACGCGCTCGCACACCGGGACCGCGCAGGGCGGGGTCTGCGCGGCGTTGGCCAACGTGGAGGAGGACTACCCCGAGTGGCATGCGTTCGACACCGTGAAGGGTGGCGACTACCTGGTGGACCAACCCGCCGCCCAGCTGATGTGCGAGGAAGCGATCGACGCGATCTACGAGCTCGAGCACTGGGGCCTGCCGTTCAACCGGACCCCCGACGGCAAGATCGACCAGCGGCGGTTCGGCGGACACACGCGCAACCATGGCGAGGCGCCGGTCAGGCGGGCGTGTTACGCGGCCGACCGGACCGGCCACATGATCCTGCAGACGCTCTACCAACAATGCGTCAAGCGCAACGTTCGGTTCTTCAACGAGTTCTACGTCCTGGACCAGCTCATGACCGACGGGCGGTGCTCGGGCGTGGTCGCGTACGAGCTGACCACCGGCGAGCTGCACGTGTTCCGCGCCAAGGCCGTCCTGTACGCGACCGGCGGTTCCGGCCGGATGTACCGGGTCTCCTCGAACGCCCACACGCTCACCGGTGACGGGCCGGCGGTCCTGTTCCGCCGCGGCATCCCGCTCGAGGACATGGAGTTCTTCCAGTTCCATCCCACGGGCGTCTACAAGATGGGGATCCTGCTCTCGGAGGCGGTGCGCGGCGAGGGCGGGATCCTCCTCAACGCCGACGAAGAGCGCTTCATGGAGCGCTACGCGCCGACCGTGAAGGACCTCGCACCGCGCGACATGGTCTCCCGCGCGATCTTCCAGGAGATCAGGGAGGGCCGCGGCGCCGGACCGAACCGCGATGCGGTGTGGCTGGACGTCCGACACCTGCCGCGGGAGGTTATCGAGGAGAAGCTCCCCGACGTGACCGAGTTCGCGCGCGTGTACCTGGGCGTGGAGCCGACGACCGAGCTGGTCCCGATCCAACCGACGGCCCACTACGCGATGGGCGGGATCCCGACCGACGTGGACGGGCGGGTGGTCGTCGACGAGGAGGAGACCACGGTGCCCGGCCTGTACGCGGCCGGGGAGTGCGCGTGCGTGAGCGTGCATGGAGCGAACCGGCTGGGGACGAACTCGCTGCTCGACATCGTGGTGTTCGGCCGTCGGGGAGGGAAGCACCTGGCCGGGTACGCGGGCGAGGCCGATCTCCGCGAGCTCCCCGAGCGCCCGGAGGGCATGGTCGAGGACCTGGTGGAGGGCCTCCGAGGCCGCGCGGAAGGGGCGAACGCCGCGGACATCCGCGCCGAGCTCCAGGAGCAGATGCAGGATCTGGCGTTCGTCGTCCGGAGCGAGGAGAGCCTGCGGAAGATGGGGGAGATCCTGGACGCGCTGCGCGAGCGTTACGAGCGCGTGTACGTCCAGGACACCGGACGGATGTTCAACACGGAGCTGATGGAGGCGGTGGAGCTCGGGTTCCTACTGGACTGCGCCGACGCGACCGTGGCGGCCGCCCTCGCGCGCGACGAGAGCCGGGGCGCGCACTACCGCGAGGACCACCCGCTGCGCGACGACGAGCACTGGTTGAAGCACTCGCTGGCGTACCGGGAGGACGACGGCCGGATCCGCCTCGCGTCCAAGCCCGTGAAGCTGGGCCCGTACGTCCCCATGGAGCGGAAGTACTGATGGCGGACACCGACGACCTGGGCGAGGTGCTGGAGACCTCGGATCGACGGGAGGCAGGAGCCGCGCGCAGGGTCTCCCTCACGCTGAAGGTCCGTCGGTTCAACCCCGAGCTTCGAGGCGAGGAGTCGTGGTGGGACGAGTTCAGGATCCAGGCCGATCCCGACGACCGGCTCCTGGACGCGTTGCACCAGGTGAAGTGGTACCACGACGGCACCCTCGCCCTGAGACGCTCGTGCGCGCACGGGATCTGCGGCTCGGACGCGATGATGGTCAACGGCCAGAACCGGTTGGCGTGCAAGATCATCGTCCGCGACGTCATCCCGAGGGTGACGGTCGAACCGATCCGCGGACTGCCGGTGCTCAAGGACCTGATCGTCGACATGGAGCCGTTCTTCGCCGGGTACCGCTCCGTGCTGCCCTACCTGATCAACGACTCGGGCGAGCCCGTCCAGGAGCGCGTCCAGTCTCCGGAGGAGCGGCACCGGTTCGACGACACCACCAAGTGCATCCTCTGCGCGGCCTGCACGACCTCGTGCCCGATCTTCTGGGGGGACGAGGAGTACGTCGGCCCGGCGGCGATCGTGAACGCCCATCGGTTCATCTACGACTCGCGCGACGAGGCCGCGGACGAGCGTCTCCGGATCCTGGCCGACAAGACGGGCGTGTTCCGCTGTCGGACCACGTTCAACTGCACGGAGGCGTGCCCCAGGGGGATCGAGGTCACCAAGGCGATCCAGGAGGTCAAGCGCTCGATCCTGTTCGAGCGCTTCTAGCCTCCGGCCCTGGAGGTCTTCGGGCGTGTCCCACCTCGTGACGCTGATCCCCGGGGACGGCATCGGCTCGGAGGTGGCCGAGGCAACGCGCCGGGTGCTCGGGGCCACCGGCCTGGGCTTCGAGTGGGTCGTCGAGGAGGCGGGCGCCCACGTCCTGGAGCGCGAGGGCTCGGTCCTGCCGGACCGGGTCCTGGAGCGGATCCGGGCCTCCCGGGTCGCGATCAAGGGCCCGATCACGACGCCCGTCGGCTCGGGCTTCCGGAGCGCGAACGTCGCCCTGCGACAGGAGCTCGACCTGTTCGCGGCGGTCCGCCCGTCGCGCTCCCTCCCCGGCGTGCCCACGCCTCACCCCGATGTCGACTTGGTCGTGATCCGGGAGAACACCGAGGACCTGTACCGGGGGATCGAGTTCCGACGCGGCTCCCCCGAGTCGGCCGCGCTCCGTGCCGAGCTCCGGCGGCTGAGCGGGCGCGAGGTCCGCGAGGACTCGGGTTTCACGCTGAAGCCGATCAGCGTGGCGGGCACCCGCCGGATCGTGCGGTTCGCGTTCGAGTACACGAGGGCCAACGGGCGCCGGAGGATCACTCTCGGGCACAAGGCGAACATCATGCGGTTCTCGGACGGGTTGTTCCGCCGGATCGGGATCGAGGAGGCGGAGACCCACCCCGACGTGGCGTTCGAAGAGATGCAGATCGACCAGCTCTCGATGCGCCTGCCGCGCGAGCCCGGGATGTTCGACGTGCTGCTGCTCCCGAACCTGTACGGGGACATCCTGTCCGACCTGTGCGCCGGGCTCGTCGGCGGCCTGGGTCTCGCGGCCGGCGCGAACCTCGGCTGGGAGTACGCGGTGTTCGAGCCGGTCCACGGGAGCGCGCCGGACATCGCCGGCCGGGGGATCGCGAACCCGATCGCGATGATCCTGTCCGGCGCGATGCTGCTTCGGCACCTGGGGGAGGCCGAGGCGGCCCTGGCGGTGGAACGGGCGGTCGATCGGGTGCTCGGGGAGGGCTGGGAGCGCACGCCCGATCTCGGCGGGACCTCGACCACCGATGCGGTGGCGGGGGCGATCGTGCGGGCCCTCGGCGAGGCCTGAAGCCCCGACGCCCCCGGGACCGGCGGGCTGGCCCGCCCCGGCCAGGTGCGGTAGAAAGGTGGGGAAGGAACCGAACGCGAGGCCAGGAGGTCCGAGATGCAAGGCAAGGTCGGTGACCGGATCGTCGTGGAGTCCGAGACCGTCGGCCAGCCCACCCGCGAGGGCGAGATCCTCGAGGTGATCGAGGGCGAGGTGGGCCTCCGCTACCGCGTCCGTTGGGACGACGGTCACGAGTCGATCTTCACGCCAAGCGGAGGCTCGGCCCGCGTGATCCGCAGGCGGGGGAAGAAGGCCAGCTGACGATCAGTGACGGTGTCCCTCGGGGCCCGCACCGGGCCCCCGGGGGAGCTGTCAGCACCCCGGTTCGCCCAGGTGCCCGCAGCACTGTCGCCTAGAGAAGGTCGCGCGAGCACGGTTGCGCAGCGCCAAGCCCACCTTCGTCCAGATCGGCGCCTCGAACTCGCGCCAGTTCGTGGAGAACGCCCGCGCGTGCTCGGCGAGGAGTTCGAAGAACCGCCGAACGGTCACTTCCCTCCGCCGTCGGAAAGGTGGTAGCTCTCGACCGGGATCCGCAGGTCGTCGGGCAGGAAGTCGTTCCTCCGCCAGGGTTGGATGGTTTCGGCGTAGAAGTCCCGACCCTCGCAGTCGTTGACCACCCAGACCGGGAAGTCCTCGACCTCCATCGCCCGCACCGCCTCCGTCCCCAGCTCGGGGAAGGCGATCACCTGCTGCGAGCGGACCTGGAGCGCGGCCAGCGCTCCCCCGCCGCCGAGCGCCGCCATGTAGACGGCGGTGTGCTCCTTCAGCTGCTCCCGGACCGCCGGACCGCGGCCGCCCTTGCCGATGATGCCCTTCAGGCCGATCTCGAGCAGGCGGGGGGTGTACGTGTCCATCCGGTTGGCGGTGGTGGGGCCGGCCGCGCCGATCGCGTTCCCGGGGCGCTCGGGCGTGGGGCCGACGTAGTAGACGATCTGCCCCGCCGGGTCGAACGGCAGGGGCTCCCCCCGATCGAGCATCTCGATCAGGACCTTGTGGGCGGCATCACGCGCCGAGTAGACCGTGCCGTTGACCAGCACCACGTCGCCCGCGTGGAGCTGCCGCACGTCCTCCTCGGAGAGCGGCGCGCGGATCCGCTTCCGCCCGTCCTCCAGGACCTCGACCGCCATCGTCAGATCACCCTCGTCCCGGTCCGATGGGCGTGGCACTCGATGTTCACGGCCACCGGGAGCGACGCGATGTGCGTCGCCATCGTCTCGACGTGCACGGCCAGAACCGTCTGCGTCCCGCCGAGCGCCTCGGGACCGAGCCCCAGCGCGTTGCACTTCTCGTAGAGCTCGGCCTCGAGCTCGGCGATCTGGGGGTCATCGCTCGGCCGGCCGACCTTGCGCATCAGCGCCTTCTTGGCGAGCACCGCCGACAGCTCGAAGTCCCCGCCGACCCCGACCCCGATGATCCCCGGCGGGCAGGCGTTCGGACCGGACTCGGCCACCGCCTTGAGGACGAAGTGCTTCACGCCCTCGATCCCGTCCGCGGGCTTCAGCATGGCGTGCTTGGCCATGTTCTCCGATCCGGCGCCCTTGGCGTCGATCTGGATCCGGATCTGGTCGCCGGGCACGACCCGCGTGTGGACGAAGGCGGGCGTGTTGTCCCCGGTGTTCTTCCGCTCGAAGAGCGGGTCGCGGACGATCGAGCCGCGGAGGTACCCGTCCGTGTACCCCTGCCGGACGCCCTCGTCGATCGCGGCGTACAGGTCGCCGTCCGTCACGTGCACGTCTTGCCCGAGGTCGAGGAACACCACCGTGTACCCCGTGTCCTGGCAGTAGGGGTACTCACCCTCGGCCGCGAGGTCCTGGTTGCGGATCAGCAGGTCGAGCACCTGGCGTCCGAGCGGCGACTCCTCCTTCTCCCGGGCGCGCTGCATCAGCTCCACCATCTCGGGGGGGACCGTGTAGCAGATCTCCATGCATAGATCGCGCACCACGCGCGTGATCTCGGCGGCGTCGACCTCCCGGGCGGGGCCCATGACCCTCCCATGCTATCGCCCGCCGCTTCGCCCCGTCGGGGACGGGTGAGAGGATGACCCCCCCGATGCGCGAGATCCTGTCCACGGCGCGGCCGAAGCCACTGCGCCTGGCCGGGTTCCTGGCCCTGTCGGCCGGCGCGGTCGCCGCCGGCGCCGGAGCGACCCGCGACTGGGTCGTGGTCGGCTTCCCGGGCGACGTCGCCGGCGCGGCCGACGCGTCGGTCCGCGGGATCGACGTGTGGGAGGGGAAGGCGGCGCTCCTGCTCGCGGTCGGGACGCTCGTCGCGATGCTCGCGCTCCGTCTGGCGCGGTCCT
Organism: uncultured Actinomycetes bacterium; assembly: GCA_964640085.1. GTDB lineage: Bacteria > Actinomycetota > UBA4738 > UBA4738 > HRBIN12 > CAZXFA01. Next base: position 115,222 of record CAZXFA010000006.1, read on the forward strand.
CCTCGGTCCGGACGGTGATCGCGGTCCTGCTGATCGCGTTCGGCGCGGCCGACACCGTCCTCCCGCCGATGGTCGTCGCCTGTGCACGGGGGCGGTTCGTCGAGGCGGAGGGGCTCGACCGGATCGCCCGCGCCCTTGCGCCCGAGCTCGACCTGCCGCAGGACGTCGTCCGGGAGCAGCTTGAGCGGCAGTTCGGCGCCCTGCTGCGGGTGGACGTGGCGTCGGGCCCGTGGATCTCGGCCGCGGGCGGGGTGCTGATCCTGCTCGGCGCCGGTCTCAGTCTGGCCTGGGCGCGCCGCCCCCGTCCGCGGAAGGAACACTCGGTCCCTGACGCCTAGAGCTTGGCCAGGTCGGCGCACTTCGCGCGGATCTGCTCGGCCGCCGCTCGCAGAGTCCGCAGCTCATCGGCGTCCAGCTCGAGCTCCACGATCTCCGCCACCCCGGCGCGCGAGAGCCGGACGGGAACGCCGACGTACACCTCGTGGATCCCGTACTGCCCGGTGCACCAGGCGCAGACCGGCAGGAGCTCCTCCGTGTTGTGGACGATCGACTCGACCATCTTCGTCACCGCGGCCGACGGCGCGTAGTACGCGCTCCCCTTCTTCAGGAGCCCTACGATCTCGGCGCCCGCGTCCCGCGTCCGCGCGTACAGGTGCTCGAGGGTCGCCTCGTCCACGATGTCGGTCAGCGGCTTGTCGTCGACCGTGGCACGCCGTGGAAGCGGGATCATCGCCTCGCCGTGCGAGCCGAGCGTCATCGCCTCGACGACCAACGGCGACACCCCGAGCTCCTCGGCGATGAACGCTCGCAGGCGCCCGGAGTCCAGCACCCCCGCCATGCCCATCACGCGCGTGCGGGGGAAGCCCGAGACCTCGGCCGCGAGGTAGGTCATCTCGTCGAGCGGGTTCGTGACGACGATCAGGATCGCGTCGGGCGAGCCCGCAACCACCTTCTCCACGACCTCGCGCACCACCGCGGCGTTCTTCCCCAGGAGATCCATCCGGCTCATCCCCGGCTGCCGGGGGAACCCGGCGGTGATCACCACCACGTCCGACCCGCCGGTGTCCGCGTAGTCGTTCGTCCCCAGGACGTGCGGCTCGAAGCCGACGATCGGGGCCGACTGGCGGAGGTCGAGGGCGAGCCCCTGCGGGAGCCCCTCGATGATGTCTATCAGGACGACCTCGGCCAGGCCCCGGTGGACGAGCCGCATCGCCGTGGTCTGACCGACGAACCCGCTTCCGACGACGGTAACGCGCATGGACGGACGCTCCTCGGCTCGGATGCGCTCATCCTACCC
>CAZXFA010000007.1:0-81248 GCA_964640085.1 uncultured Actinomycetes bacterium
ACAACTCCGGAGACATCCCTCCAGAGCTTCCGGAGCACGTGCGACGCGATCGGCGTACCGCACCGAGACTCGAAGCCAGACACCATCTCGATCGCACTCCGCGAAGGGGTCGCGACGCTCGATCCCTTCATCGGCCCCAAGTCGTGAGCCACTACACTTGGACGCGCGCCGGGATGGCGAAATCGGGGAAACGCGCGGGTCTCAAACACCCGTGGGCTTCGGCCCTTGAGGGTTCGAGTCCCTCTCCCGGCACTCAGACGACGTGGGCCTCTCGGACGAGGTCCCCGGTCGCGAACCGCCCCAGCCCGAGCGAGGACACGTCCAGGGTGCTCGTCCTTCCCTCCACGACCATCTCGGCCAGGAGCCTGCCCACGATCGGGGCGTGCTGGAACCCGTGGCCGCTGAAGCCGTTCGCCAGGTACAGCCCCTCGACCCCCGGCGCAGGCCCGAGGATCGGGTGCCGATCGGGCGTCATCTCGTACAGCCCGACCCACGAGTGCTCGATCGCGGCATCCTCCAGTGCCGGGAACACGCGAACCGCCGTAGGCAGCAACCGCTCGGCCACGAACGCCTCGTCCGGCCTGGTGTCGAACGTGGGACGCTCCTCCGGGTTCCCCATCCCCATCAGCACCCCCGGGCCCTCCCGGTGGAAGTAGAAGCTCGTCCCGGCGTCGACCACCAGGGTCCGCCGCTCCGGCGCGCCGGGGAACCCCGCGGTCACCAAGACGTGCCGCGGGATCGGCTCGACCGGCAGCTCGACCCCCGCCGTGGCCGCGAGCAACGCGGCCCACGGGCCGGCCGCGTTCACCACGACCCGTGCCGAGACCCCGTCGCCGCGCGAGAGCTCCACACCGGCCACCCGCCCGCCCGACACGACGATCCTCGTGGCCTCGACCCCGAGCTCGATCGTCGCCCCGGCACGCCGGGCCGCCGTCGCATACCCCTGCGTCAGTCCGGACGGATCGGCGATCCCGTCCCGCGGCCCGAACGCCGCCCCGATCACGCCGTCCACCGTGATCCCCGGGATGAGATCGGCGCCCTCCTCCGGCGCGAGCAGCTCGGCCTCGGCCCCGAGCGACCGCTGGAGGCGGTTGGCCGCCACGAACCCTTCCCACGTCCGCTCGTCCCGCACGAGGAACAGGTAGCCGTGCTGCACCACGTCGAGCGGCAGCCCGTGCTCCTCCGAGAACCGGAGGATCATCGGCACGCTCGCGAGCGATAGGCGGATGTTCACCTCGCTCGAGAACTGCACCCGGAACCCGCCGGCACAGGCCCCGGTAGAGCCCGCCGCCAAACGGTCGGCGCGCTCGAGCAGGAGCACGGATCCTGCGCCGGCCGCGGCGAGGTGGTACGCGGCGCTCGCGCCGACCACCCCACCACCGATCACCACCGCGTCCGCCACGCGGTTCATGCCCGGTCCGCCGCCGCCCGAGCCACGATCAGGTCCTCGAACGCCACCCCGACGGACTCGAACAGGGTCCGGTCCTCCGTCGAGGTGCGCACCGGAGCCCCGCGGACGACCTCGGTGAGATCGGCCAGGACGTGGCCCGGGCCGATCGCTCCCTCGCCGATCGCGAGCAGGAGATCGCCGGCCTCAGCCATCGCGGCGTCGCGGGTCTCCACGGCCACCCTGCACCGGCGGACGGCCTCGGCGTCGAGCTCGCGCATGGTCGGCGTGTAGGCGCCGACCGCGTTCACGTGCACCCCCGGCGGCAGGAGCTCCCCCCGGATCACGGGGGTGGGGCTCGTGGTGCAGGTGCAGACGACGTCCGCCTCGCGCTCTGCCCCGGGCTCCGCAATCGAGGCCGTGAGCCCCGTGCTCGAGACCTCCGCCGCCAGGCGCTCCGCCCGCTGACGCCCGCGCGAGACGACCACGACCTCCTCGATCGGCCGCACCGCTCGCATCGCCGCCACGTGCGACCGCGCCTGCACCCCCGCTCCGTAGACCACCAACCGCCGCGCGTCCGGCCGCGCCATGTGCCGCGTCGCGAGCCCGCTGACCGCCGCCGTCCGCAGCGCCGTGAGGGCGGCCCCGTCCAGCATCGCGTGCGGGGCCTGCGTCGCCGAGTCGAAGAGCACGTACGACGCGTGGATGAGCGGCAGGCCGCGCTCGGGGTTCGCCTCGGTGAGGGTGACGAGCTTGACCCCCACGCCCGGGTCGCCGTGGGCGGGCATCACCAGCAGCGTGCCCGCGCGCGTCCCGACGTGGCTACGCAGCGGTGCCTCCGGCAGCCGATCGGCGCCGAAGCCCGCCTCCAGCGCGTCGATGGCCGCCTCCATCGGGAGCAGGCGCGCGACCTCGGCCGCGTCGATCACGCGGAGGGACGAGTCAGAGCTCCCCGAGGTACGCCTCCCTCATCAGGGGGTTGTTCAGGAGGTTCTCGGCCGAGTCGGCCAGCACGATCTCCCCCGTCTGGAGCACGTATCCCCGGTCGGCGATCGACAGCGCCATGTTCGCGTTCTGCTCGACGACGAACACGGTGCGACCCAGGCCCCGGATGGTCTTGATGATCTCGAAGACCTGCTCCACCAGGATCGGGGCCAATCCCATCGAGGGCTCGTCCATCAGCAGCACCTTCGGATCGGCCATCAGCGCTCGACCCATCGCGACCATCTGCTGCTCGCCGCCGGACAGGGTGCCCGCCTTCTGCTTCAGCCGCTCGCGGATCCGCGGGAAGGTCTCCAAGATGCGCTCCCGGTCCTCGGCGATCTTTGCCTTGTCCCGGCGCTGGAACGCGCCGAGCTCCAGGTTCTCGGCCACCGTCATCTCCGCGAACAGACGGCGGTTCTCCGGGACCATCGAGATCCCGCGGCGGACGATCTCGGCGGTAGACAGGCCGCTGACGACGTCCCCGTCGAGCAGCACCTGACCCTCCGACGGCTTCACGTACCCGAGGATCGTCTTGAGCGTGGTCGTCTTGCCGCTCGCGTTGCCCCCCAGGAGGCACACCATCTCGCCCTCGTAGATCTGGACGTCCACGTCCCGGAGCACCCCCACCATGCCGTAGTGGGTGCTGACGTTCCGCAGCTCGAGGATCGGCCGACGGTCGGATGGGGCGACCACCCGCGAGGCCTCCTCCGGGACCCGCTCGGCGGCCATCTCCCCGCTCATCCGACCGCCTTCGTACCCAGGTAGGCCTCGATGACCTCCGGGCTGGTGGCAACCTCCTCGTAGGAGCCCTCGGCGATCTTCCGGCCATAGTCGAGCGCGACGACACGGTCGGAGACGCCTTTGACCACACGCATGTCGTGCTCGATCACCACGACCGTGAGGCCGCGTTCGTCCCGCATCCTGACGATCTGGTCACGCAGCTCGAGCGTCTCCCGCGGGTTCATCCCCGCCGTCGGCTCGTCCAGGAGGATGAGCGTGGGCTCGGTGGCCATCGCCCGCGCGACCTCGAGCCGGCGGCGGTTCGCGTAGGACAGGACGAACGCCGGCTGTTCCTGCCGGTACCCGGCCAGGCGCGAGCCGAAGAACTCCAGGCTCTCCCTGGCGCGGTCGCGGATCCGGTCCTCCTCGCGGCGGGTGCCCGGGGTCCGCAGGATCGCGCCGAACACACCCGTGCGCGATCGCGAGTGCTGACCCACCATCGCGTTCTCGAGCACGGTCATGTTCGGGAACAGGTGGACCGTCTGGAACGTGCGCGCGATGCCCAGGCGCGTGATCACGTTCGGGGGGAGCCCGACGATGCGCCGCCCCTGGAACAGGATCCCGCCCTCGTCCGGCTCGTAGAGCCCGGTCACGGCGTTGAACATCGTGCTCTTGCCCGCGCCGTTGGGTCCGATCACCGACACGATCTCGCCCGTGTCGACGTGCATCGAAAGCCCGGAGAGCGCGTACAGACCGCCGAAGTGCTTGGAGACGTTGCCCAGCTCCAGCAGGTGGGGGCCGCCGTCGGCGCTCACCGCAGATCCTCGTCCTCGGCCCCGAGGCCACCCCCGGGCACCGCCGCCACCGCGGCCTCGCCGGCGAACCGCTTCACCCACGCGTCCTGCTCGGCCTCCTCCTCGTGCAGCTCGCGCATCCGGCGCACGCTGGGGATCAGGCCCTGCGGCCGCAAGATCATGATCGCCACCAGCACCCCTCCGTAGACGAGAAGGCGGAACTCCTCGAACTCGCGAAGGAGCCCAGGCAGGCCGATCAGCACGGCCGCGCCCGCGACGACGCCGGGGATGCTCCCCATCCCGCCGAGGATCACCACGGCGAGCGCGGTGATCGACACGATGATCTGGAAGCTGGCGGGGGTGAGCGAGCCGATCTGGACGGCGAACAGGGCCCCGCCGAGCGACCCGACGGCGCCACCCATCGCGAACGCGAGCAGCTTGTACTTCGTGGTGCTGATCCCCATCGCGTCTGCCACCTGCTCGTCCTCGCGCATCGCGTTCCACGCGCGACCGATCCGGGACGACGCCAGTCGCCACGAGACGAACACCGCCAGCACCACGAAGGCCAGCGCGAGCCAGTAGAAGTGCTGCGGTTGTCGGAAGCCCAAGCCACCGATGGCGGCGTTCGTGACCCCGCGCATGCCCTGGGGTCCGCCAACGAGCGGCTGGAGCCAGCGCGATTCGGCAAGGACGCGGACGATCTCGCCGAGCCCAAGCGTGACGATGGCCAGGTAGTCGCCCCGCAGGCGGAGCACCGGGGCGCCGATCAACAGCCCTACGCCTGCGGCCAGGATCACCACGACCCAGATCGCGACGTAGAAGTTCAGGTCCACGGACCAGACGGGGGCGGCCGACCCGGTCGTGGTGTTCAGGCTCGCGCCCGTGACCAGGGCCATCATGTAGGCCCCGAACGCGTAGAAGGCCACGTAGCCGAGGTCGAGGAGCCCCGCGTACCCCACGACGATGTTCAGCCCCAGCCCAAGCAGGACGAAGATCATCACGCTGCCCAGGACCTGCGAGATCACCGAGCCGACCAGCAGGGGGAGGGCCACCAGGATCGTCAGCACGACCAGGATGATCCCGGCCCGAGCGGCCGGCTGGTCGACCATCGCCGTTCGGACCCGCCGTCTCGTCTCCGATCCGCTCCGCCGCCACAGCGCGTCCGCCCCGGCCGCCAGGACGACCAGGCCCGTCGCCCCGCCCCACGTGAGGCTCCCCGTCCTCGGGCTATAGAGGAAGTCCGGTTCGACGCCGAGCTCCTGCATCGCCACCGGGACGATCCTCTGGAGCAGGCCCATGACGATCACGGTCGTGACCGCGGCCGCGACCGGCCCGACCACCGACCGTTCCAGGGTCCGAGCGAGGCCGCCGAGCGCACCGGCCGCGAGCCCCAGCACGAGGAGGATCGCCGACCCGAGGGCCAGGCCACGCTCGAAGGTGACGAACTCGATGAGGCCGGTCGTCACGGCGATGAAGACCTGGCGGATCCGCGCGATACCGATCACATCGGCCAGGATCACCGTCGCGGCGAACGCGCCCGCCGCCACGAGCCCGGTGGCCCCGCCTCCCACCAGCCCGGCGGTGGGGCCGGCGACCCGCCGTTCGCCGGCGACGATCCGGGTCCGGGCCACGAAGTAGGCGGCGGCGAGCGGCGGGAGAACCAAAAGGAGTCGGCCCAACGTCACCTGCTCGCCGACCAGGCGCAGGTCGCCGAAGCGTTCGATCAGCCCGACGAGGGCGAGGTAGACGAGCACGGCCCCGCCGACCAAGCCCGCCCTGACCACCGAACGGACCGGGATCGGGTCCATCACACCTTCTCCGTCTCGCCGGTCCCCAGGATCCCGCCGGGACGGAAGATCAGGACCAAGACCAGAACGAGGAACGTGAACGCGGGCTTCAGCTGGAAGGGCGAGGGGATCTGGTAGCCCGTCAGGACGAGCGACGGACCCAGGGACTCGAGCAGGCCGAGGGTGAGGCCGCCGAGCGCCGCCCCCGCGACACTGCCGATCCCGCCCAGCACGGCCGCCGTGAAGGCGGCGATCCCCGGCTGGAACCCCATGCTGAAGTTCACGGCCTCGAACGTCATCGCGTACAGGACACCCGCCACGCCGGCCAGGATGCCGCCGACCGCGAACGTGATCACGATGACCCGATCGACGTGGATCCCCATCAGGCTCGCGATCTCGCTGTCCTCAGCGACCGCGCGCATGGACTTCCCGGTGGTGGTCCTCGCGATGAACCATGTCAAGAGGACCACCGACGCGAGCGCCACGAGGAACACCACCACCCGCACCCTCGGGAAGGCGAGCCCGAAGAACTCCCACTGGCCTTCGAGGAAGCTCGGCTTCGCGTAGCCACGGGTCTGCGCACCGAAGAACCCGCGAGCCGTGTTCTGCAGGAACAGGGAGGCCCCGATCGCGGTGATCAGCGGGACGAGCCGGGGCGCCCCGCGGAGCGGTCGGTAGGCGATCCGCTCGAGCAGCACCGCCACCAGGACGGACGTGGCGATGGCGACGCCGAAGATGATCGCCAGCGCGAGGACCGGCTGCCGTTCGAGGAACCCGCTCTCCTCGTAGGCGTTGGCGAAGAAGTACGAGCCGAAGGCGCCGAACATGAAGACCTCGCCGTGGGCGAAGTTGATCATCTTGAGGATCCCGTACACGAGCGTGTACCCCAGAGCGATCAGCGCATAGATCGAGCCCTGGGCGACCCCCAGGACGACGAAGTCCGCCCACGCGTCCGCCGAGTATCCCTGCCCTTCCGGCAGGGTGAGCGTCCGGTACGCCCCGATCCCGACGGTCGCCGCGATCGTCGCTCCCAGCACGATGAGGATGATCCGCCGCCACGGGAGCCGCTCGAACCAGCCGAGGCGGACCTCCCGCATCTGCTGGGTCCCCATGTCGCGCGAGCCTAGTCCATCCCCGGACGCGCCGCTGCGGGTGGGCCGACGGCCCACCCGCAGCGCCTAGCTATCGCTTTCACTACGCGACGTCGGCCAGCGACTTCGTATCGCTGTAGACGGCGTCGGTCGGATCCTCGCCGCCCTCGACGGGCCAGTTCGGGTACTGGAACACGCCGATGGTGACGTCCGTCGCGCAGTCGCCGAGCGGCGTGCACGTGACGATCCCCGTGAGCCCCTCGTGACCAGAGGTGGCCAGGACGGCGTCCTTGAGCGCGGTCCGCGGGATCAACAGGTTCCCGCTGCCGTCGTCGGCTGCCGCGGCCTCGATCGCGTCGAACAGGATGTTCGCCGCGTCGAACGCGTGCGCGTGGAACACCGACGTCGGCTCCGTCCCGAACTGCTCCTGGTACGCGGGGAGGAACTCGTCGTTATAGAAGGCACCTCCCTGGAACACGGTCACGTCCGGCGACGTGGCGTAGTAGTCGCCGGTCGGGTCCCCGGCCGTTCCGAAGAACCCGCTCTCCAGACAGCCGTCCGCGCCGAAGTGGACGGTACCCGCGGGCAGGATGTCCTGCCCCTGCACGTAGGTGAGCGCGCACACGGGGTTGAAGTTGGGCCCGTAGACGAGCCCCGGCTCGCCTTCGGCGATGCCCCGGAGCACCGGACCGAGGTCCGTGTCCGCGCTGTTGACCTGCTCGACCGCCGTGATCTCGCCACCGAGGTTCACGAAGTTGTCGCGGAACGCGGCGGCCAGACCGTCGGCGTACGGGCTCTCGTCGTTGATCGTGGCGGCGCTCCTGATGCCGAGCTCATTGATGACGAACTCGGCGGCGATCGCGCCCTGGATCCGGTCGTTGTGCGCCGTGCGCGCGTAGAAGGGCTGGTGCGCTTCCTGCGACGTCAGACCCGGGTTCGTGTTCGAGGGCGAGAGCAGTAGGTAGCCGGCGTCCGACGTGATCTGGTCCGCCACGCCGAGCGCCGCGCTCGAGCAGCTCGTCCCGATGACCGCCACGATCGAGGGGTCGGCGACCAGCGCGGTCGCGCCCGCTTGCCCGCCCTCGGCCGAGCAGCCGTCGTCCTCCTGCTGGAGCTCGACGTCGTGTCCGAGGAGCTGACCTGGCGTGCCGTCGAGCGCCCCGTCCAGGTTGTCGATCGCCAGCTCGATCCCGTGGTTGCTGTCCGTCCCGAGGAACGCCACGTCCCCCGAGATCGCCAGCAGCGACCCGATCGCGATCGGCTCACCGGCGGCGACCTCGACGCAGCCGAACGGATCCGCGTCGCAGTCCACCGCCGCCCCCGTCGTCGTGGGCCCGGTCACCCCGGTCTCGCCCCCGGGCCCCTCGTCGTCGCCGTCGCCGCACGCGGCCGCGACCAGGGTCAGCACCGCGACGAGCGCGAGGAACGGGTACAGCCTCCGCTTCCTCATCGATCCCCCCTTCGATCCATCAACGTCCGTTCGCCCCCCGGGGCATGGTGCGGTCGCCGATGCAGCAGCGAGCGTCCCCCTTTCTCTCCCCCATCCGCACGGCTGGTACCTACCACATCCGGGCGGTTCGGGGCTACCTCCCCCTCATACGGTGGGCGACCGGAGGGGGGATGCCGCGGATACCGGCCCGCCTCAAGCGGCGATCGCGCTACGGAAGCGTCGGGCGAGCTCGAGCGCGCCGGGCCTGTCCGATGCGAGGAGCCGCCTGACGAGCGCGCTCCCGACGATCGCACCGTCGGCGAACCGACTCGCCTGCGCGGCCTGCTCGGGCGTTCCCACGCCGACCCCGACGAGCAGCGGCAGGTCCGTGAGCGGGCGGAGGGCCGAGACGACCTCCTCGGCGGTCGCGGCGAGCGTGCCGCGCTCGCCCGTGACCCCGTAGGTCGAGACGCAGTAGACGAACCCCGCAGCCACATTGGAGATCGCCCGCAGCCGCTCGGACGAGGACCCCGGGGCGGCCAGCAGGATGGGGGCGATGCCGGCTCCGCGACAGGCCGTCGCGAAGTCGCCGGCCTCGTCCACGGGGAGATCGGGCACGAGCGCGCCGGATACGCCGGCGTCGGCGGCCATGGCTAAGAAGACCTCCACGCCGCTTCGGAGGACCGGGTTGAGGTACGTCATCACCGCCACCGGGACCCCGAGCTCGGCCTCAGCGATCGCCTGGAGCACGTCCGCCGGCCGGACCCCGGTCTCCAGGGCCCGTCGCGAGGCCTCCTGGATCACACCACCGTCCATCACGGGGTCCGAGAACGGGATGCCCACCTCGATCGCGTCGGCACCCGCTTCCTCCAGGCCCCGGAGGAGCGCCGCATCCACCTCGGGAAGTCCGCCGGTCACGTACGGCAGGAAGGCGCGGTCACCGCGGTCGCGACACGCACGGAGGGCGCGCTCCAACGCGGGCCGCTCGCCCTCAGCCACCGCCGGCCGCCGTCGGATCCGCCCCGAGCGCCGCCCGCACCGTTTCGAGGTCCTTGTCGCCCCGGCCCGACAGGTTCACCAGGACGACCGCCCCGGCGGGCAGCGGTCGGGACCGGAGCCATCCGATCGCATGGGCGGGCTCGAGCGCGGGGAGGATCCCCTCCAGCCTCGCCAAGGCCTCGAACCCGGCCAGCGCTTCGGCATCCGTCGTGGACACGTACTCGGCCCGTCCCGTCTCCTTCAGGAAAGCGTGCTCAGGGCCCACCCCCGGGTAGTCCAGGCCGGCCGAGATCGAGTGCGTCGGCATCACCTGCCCCTCGGCATCCTGGAGCAGGTAGGAGAACGACCCGTGCAGGACCCCCGGCTCGCCGCGCGTGAGCGATCGACAGTGCTCGCCTGGCCCGTCGCCCCTCCCCCCGGCCTCCACGCCGACCAGGCGCACCCCCGGGGCGCCGATGAACGGGGCGAAGATGCCCATCGCGTTGCTCCCGCCGCCCACGCAGGCCACCACCACGTCCGGCTCCCGGCCCTCCGCCTCGTGCAGCTGGCCCCGCGCCTCCTCCCCGATCACGCGCTGGAACTCCCGCACCATCACCGGGAACGGGTGGGGCCCGGCGACCGAACCGATCACGTAGTGCGTGTCCCGGACCGAGGCCGCCCAGTCACGCATCGCCTCGTTCATCGCGTCCTTCAGGGTCCGGCTGCCCGAGGCGACGGGGACCACCTCGGCCCCCAGCAGCTGCATCCGGGCGACGTTCGGCGCCTGCCGGACGGTGTCCTCCTCGCCCATGTACACCACGCAGGGCAGGCCGAACAGCGCACAGGCAGTCGCCGTCGCTACGCCGTGCATGCCGGCCCCGGTCTCCGCGATGATCCGGCGCTTGCCCAGCCGGTTCGCGAGCAGCACCTGTCCGAGCGTGTTGTTGATCTTGTGCGCCCCCGTGTGGTTCAGGTCCTCCCGCTTCAGCCAGATCCGGTAGCCGAGCCGCTCCGAGAGGCGCGTCGCGAAGGTGATGGGCGAGGGGCGTCCGACGAAGTCGCGGAGCAGGTCATCGAGCTCACCGCGGAACGCCGTGTCGTCACCGAGCGCAGCCCAGGCCGCCGACAGCTCATCGAGCGCCGGGATGAGCACCTCCGGCACGTACCGGCCACCGAACCTCCCGAACCGCCCGCGCGCATCGGGTACCGCAGGTGCGACCAGGCTCACGCCGCCCCCCGGAGTCCCCTGATCGCGGCGGCGGGATCGGCCGCGCGCATGAGCACCTCCCCCACCAACACGGCCCCGGCGCCCGCCCGCCGGGCCGCCTCGACCTCGTCGCGGGTGGAGATCCCGCTCTCGAGCACCGCGACCCGTTCCGGCGGCACCTGGGCCAGCACCCGCAGGGCCCGGTGGCGATCGACCTCCAGGGTCTCGAGGTCCCGCGCGTTCACCCCGACGACCGGGGCGTCCACCGCCAGGGCCTTCTCGAGATCGCCCTCCGTATGGGTCTCCACCAGGGCGTCCAGGCCGAGGTCGGTCGCGGTGCCGAGCATCGCCGCGAGCTCGGCCTGAGAGAGGGCGGCCGCGATCAACAGGACGGCGTCCGCACCGGCGGCACGGGCCTCGATCACCTGGACCGGGTGGACCAGGAAGTCCTTCCGGAGCACGGGGATCCGCGACGCCAACCGCACGGCTCGCAGGTCGGCCAGCGAACCATCGAACCGGGTGGGCTCCGTCAGGACGGAGACCGCGGCGGCCCCGCCCGACTCGTACGCCCGGGCCTGAGCGCCGGGGTCCACCTCGCTGATCCGCCCTGAAGATGGGGACGAGCGCTTGACCTCGGCGATCACCGCCGGGGCGTGGGCGTCTCGGAGCGCGGCGGAAAAGCCGCGCGGCAACGGCATCTCGAGCGCCAGCGCCAACAGCCCGGCCTCGTCGAGCGGTCGGCGATCGAGCCGCCGGCGGACGTCCGCGGTGATGTCGCTCAGGAAGCCCACGGTGGCCCGCAAGTGTACGTCCCACCGGTTCGCGTCCGTGAGCGATCGGAGATCAGCCGAGGTCGGAGAGCGCCTCGGCCAGGTCCATGCCCTCCTGGAGGGCACGTCCGACGATCGCGCCCTCGACGTTGCCTCCCAGACCTGCGATCGCGCGCACGTCCTCCAGGTTCCGGATCCCTCCCGAAGCCAGCACCGGTCTCCCCGTGTGCTCGGCGAGCGCCCAGATCCCGTCGAGATCGGGACCGCGGAGCTCGCCCACCCGCCCCACCTCGGTGAAGACGAACCGTCGCACCTCGAGGGCGGCGAGCCAGGTGACGGTCTCCCTGAGGGGGAGCTCCCGCCCTCGTCCCCTCGGCCGGATCGTGTGGCCGTCGGCCTCGATCCCGACCGCCAGCCGATCGCCCAGGTCCTTCACGAGCGTCTCGGTCGTCGGGCGGTCTGCGAGGCCGGCCGACCCCAGCACCACGCGGTCGGCGCCGGTTCCGAGCAAGCGGTGCACCTCGGAGGGCGAGCTCACGCCTCCCCCTGCCTGCACCGGCACCCCCAAGGCGACGACTGCGGCAAGGAACCGCTCGTTGACGGACTCCCCGCGCAGCGCCAGATCCACATCGACGAAGTGCAGGCGCCGCGCTCCGGCGGCCGCGAACGCCGAGGCCGCGGACACGGGATCCCCGCCGAACGCCTCGACGGCCACCGGTCCCTCGGACGTGACCCGGCAGAGCCGTCCCGCAGCGACGTCGATCGCCGGGACGATCTCGAACGTCATCCCGACAGCGTAGGTCAGCGCACGATGGCGCGGTTCGTCCCCGCGGGCTCCGGCACCCGCACGAGGTCGGCACCTGGCGCGGACCCCAGCTCGACACGAGCCGCCTGCGCCCCCAGGAGGAGCCGGAGCTCCGACAGGAGCCCGGCCGCCGGCTGGACGCGGAAGCCCCCGACGTCCAGCGGCCGGACCCCGTGCGACGTCACGAAGCGGACCTGCACGGCCGTGGTCCCCGGATGTGCCGCGAGCAGCTCTTTGAGCTTGTCGATCACGCCGTTGGTACACGACGTCGCGGGGATCTCAACCACCAGCACGCCCTCCGGGGCCGGCGGGGGACGATGGATCCCGAGCTCAGGCTCGGCGATCTCGACCGCGCGGAGCTGGAGCTCCCGCCCGCGCTGGTCGACCCGCCCCTTCACCAGGACGATCGCGTCGGTCTCGACCAGGTTCGGCACCTGCTCGTACACGCTCGGGAACGCGATCACCGAGATCCCTCCCGCCAGGTCCTCGAGTCGGAACATCGCGAACGGTTCGCCCTTCTTCGTGAACCGACGCGCGACCGCGGCCACGATGCCCCCCACCTTCACCAAATCGCCGTCGTCCAGGGTGGCCACCTCGGAGACCTCCATGTCGGTCTGGGCGGCCAACGCGTCCTTGATTCCCAGGAGCGGATGGTCGGTCACGAACTGGCCAAGCATCTCCTTCTCAAGTCGGAGCAGCGTCCTCTGATCGAACTCCTCGCCGGTGAGCACCACCTCGTCGATCTCCGTGGCGGCACGATCCCCGCCGCCGAACAGCGAGAACTGACCGGCCGCCTCCGCCTTGCGCTCGCTCGCGATCGGGGCCGAGACCTTCTCCTGGCTCTCCAGCAGCGCGCGACGCGCGTAGCCCAGCGAGTCGAACGCACCCGACAGGATCAGGCTCTCCAGCACCTTCTTCGTCAGGACGCCGGGATCCACCTTGCGGCAGAAGTCCGCGAACCCCGAGAAGGCGCCCTTGGCCCGCCGGGCCTCGATGATCTGCTGGACCGCCCCCGCCCCCACGTTCCGCACAGCCGACAGGCCGTAGCGGATCTTCGGCTCCCCGCTCGCGACGGGCGCGAAGTCCAGCTCGGACTCGTTCACGTCGGGCGGCAGGACCTCGAGGTCCATGAGGCGACAGGCGTTCAGGTAGTAGGGCTTGCGATCCTTGTCGTCCTTGACGCTGGTCAGGATGGCGGACATGTACTCCACGGGGTGGTGAGCCTTCAGGTAGGCGGTCTGGTACGCCACGTAGCCGTAGGCACAGGCGTGGGACGCGTTGAAGCCGTAGTCCGCGAATGGCTCCATCAGCTCGAACAGGTCGCGGGCCAGCCGATCCGGGTACCCGCTGTCGGTGCACCCTTGGATGAACTTCTCGCGGTGGACCATGAGCTTCTCGCGGATCTTCTTGCCCATAGCCTGACGGAGCATGTCGGCCTCGGCCATCGAGTAGCCGGCCATCCGTACCGCGATCTGCATGACCTGCTCCTGGTACACCATGATCCCGTGCGTCCCCTGGAGGATGGCCTCCAGGTCCGGGTGCGGGTAGGTGACCGGCTTGCGGCCATGCTTGCGCTCGGCGTACTCGACGTGCATGCCGGCGTTGAGCGGGCCGGGGCGGTACAGGGCGACCAGGGCCATCAGATCCTCGAACCGGTCGGGGGCGAGCTGTTTGATCAGCGAGCGCATGCCGGCGCCCTCGAGCTGGAAGACGCCCGTCGTGTCGCCACGGCCGAGCATCTCGTAGACGGGCGGGTCGTCGAGCGGTACGTGGTCGATGTCCACCTCGATCCCCCGGCGCCGCAGGTGGGCGAGCGTGTCCTCGATCACCGAGAGGTTGCGGAGCCCCAGGAAGTCCATCTTCAGCAGCCCGAGCTTCTCCACCCCGTGCATGTCGAACTGGGTGACGATGCGCCGTGAGTCGTCTCGGGAGTCCTTCGAGAGCTTCAAAGGTAGGTAGTTCACGAGCGGCGCGTCGCCGATCACCACCCCCGCGGCGTGCACCGAGTCCTCCCGGCGAAGCCCCTCGAGGGCGCGGGCGGTGTCGACGATCTCGCGGGCTTCCGGTTCCGACTCGTATGCCGAGCCCAGCTCCGGGGACAGGCGCAGCGCCTCGTCGATCGGGTGCTCACGCCCCAGGACGGCCGGCGGGTACATCTTGCAGAGCCGATCGCCCACCGAGGCGGGGAAGCCGAGCACGCGGGCGGCGTCGCGGATACCCTGCTTCCCCTTGATCGTCTGGAACGTGATGATCTGCGCCACGTGGTCCGAGCCGTACTTCGACGCGACGTAGCGGATCACCTCGTCCCGCCGGCGTTCGTCGAAGTCCATGTCGATGTCGGGCATCTGGATCCGCCCCGGGTTCAGGAACCGCTCGAAGATCAGCCCGTAGCGCAGGGGATCCAGGTCCGTGATGCGCAGGGCATAGGAGACGACCGATCCGGCGGCCGAGCCGCGGCCAGGCCCCACCCGGATGCCGTTCTCCCGTGCGAACCGGATCAGGTCCCACACGATCAGGAAGTACCCGGAGAAGCCCATGGAGGTGATTACGCGGAGCTCGTGGTCGATGCGCTCGCGGATCGCCGGAGTCAGCTCCCCGTAGCGCTGGCGAGCGCCCTCCTCGACCAGTCGTCGGAGGTAGGCGTCGCGGTCCATCCCGCCCGGCGGCTCGAACCGGGGAACGTGGAACCGCCGGTCCGGCGGGAGCGCCTCGCCGTACACGAGGCGCAGATCGCACATATCGGCGATCTCGAGCGTCGCGTCGCAGGCCTCCGGGACCTCGCGGAAGGTCTCCCGCATCTCCTCGGCGGTCTTCAGGTAGAACTGGTCCGAATCGAATCGCAGGCGGTTCGTGTCCGTCTGCACCTTCTGCTGCTGGATGCACAGCAGCACGTCGTGCGGCTTGGCGTCTTCTCGTTCCGTGTAGTGCAGGTCGTTGGTGGCCACCAGGGGCAACCCGCCCCGACGCGCGAGATCGATCAGCGCGGGGAGGATCGCGCGTTGGTCGGGTAGGCCGTGATCCTGGAGCTCCACGTAGAAGGCGCCCGTCCCGAAGATGTCCCGGTACGTGCCGGCAACCTCGGCGGCCCTGGCCGACTGGCCGGTGAGCAGGAGCTGCGAGATCTCCGAGGCGAGGCACCCGGAAAGGCCGATCAGGCCCTCGGCGCGTTCGGCGAGGAGCTCCTTGTCGATCCGAGGTCGATGGTAGAAGCCCTCCAGGTGCGCGTCCGAGACCAGCCTGAGGAGGTTCCGGTAGCCCGTCTCGTCCCGGGCCAGGATCGTGAGGTGACGGTACTTCTCCTCGCTCTCGCCGGGCGACCGCTCGAACCGAGAGGATGGGGCCACGTAGGCCTCGACGCCGACGATCGGCTTCACGCCGGCGGCCAGCCCCGCCTCGTAGAAACCGAGCGCCCCGAACATAGCCCCGTGGTCGGTGATGGCGAGGGCGGGCATCCCGTACCCGGCGGCACGCCGCATGAGGGCGTCGATGCGCGATGCGCCGTCCAGCAGCGAGTACTCGGTGTGGGTGTGAAGGTGGACGAAGCTAGCCGTGGACATGTCCGGAGGAGCCACCCACCTCCCGAGGTGTGCACACCGTGTGCATACGCTGTGGAAAGACTTACAGGCTTGTGATTCGGGCCATCGCCACTCTATACTCGTCCGGCCCGGTGTCAAACGTCGAGGTGCCGAGCGATGTGGTGCCGAGCGAAGAGGTGATGGACCCTGCGGCTCTCCTTCTCGAGCATCGACACGTACGAGACCTGCCCGGCCAAGTTCCGTTTCCAGTACGAGGACCGGCTCCCACGGTCCCCCTCCCCCGCCCTCGCGTTCGGAGACTCCCTCCATCGAGCCTTGCACCTGTTCCACGCCCGCCCCGTCCCCGTGGCGCCTTCCCTGCCCGAGCTGCTCGAGATGCTCGAGGTCGCCTGGGTCTCCGAGGGCTTCCGGGACCTCTCGGAGGAGGAGACGTACCGGCTCCACGGTCGGCAGGTCCTGACCCGGTACCACCGGGACAACGCGGCCGAGTACCGGATACCGGTCGCGGCGGAGTTCCGTTTCACGATCGACGTCGAGGGTATCGAGATCTCCGGGGTGATCGACCGCATGGACCGGATCCCCGGCGGCGGCTACGAGATCGTGGACTACAAGACCAACCGCCGCCTCCCGCCCAAGGCCCGGATCGATCGGGATCTCCAGCTCTCGATCTACCATCTGGCCGCCCAGCAGGTCTGGGGCATCGAGCCGGAACGGCTCACCCTGTACTTCCTGCTCCCGGGCCAGCGCATGGCCACCACCCGGACCCGCCGGGACCTGGACGAGCTCCGGAGGCGGATCGGGGTGGTGGCCGAGCGGATCGCGGCGGGTCGGTTCGAGCCACGGGCGAACCCCCTGTGCGACTGGTGTGACTATCAGGCGCTGTGCCCGCTGTTCCGACACCGCGTCGAGAAGGAACGGGGCGATCCCGCGCCGCGGATGACCGCGGTGATCGAGGAATGGATCGCCCTCAAGCGGGAGGCTCGCCGCATCTACCGCCGGCTCGACGAGCTCGCGGGTCCGATCCATGCCTTCTGCGAGGAGCACGGCTATCGTCGCCTGTTCGCGACCGATGGCGCCGCCATCGACCGCCGGCCGCAGCACGTGACCGCCCCCGTCGAGGATGAGGTGCAACGCGTGCTGGAGCCCATCGGGCTCTGGGATCTGGTGCGGTCGGTCGATCCGGCCAAGCTGAACGACCTGATCGAGTCGCGGACCCTGCCACCCCACGTCGAGGAGCACCTGCTGGCCTCGCGGGAGGAGGTCCGGACGCTGCACGCGCTCCACCTCCGTGAGCCCGAGCGCGCCCCTCGTTGAGGCCGAGCCGACGCCGGGGGCGCGATCAGCCCGAACGCAAGATGCGCAGGGCCGACCCCAGATCCGGTGGGAGCGGTTCCTCGATCCGGATCCGTCGCCCGGTGATCGGGTGATCCAACGTGAGCTGCCACGCGTGCAGGAAGGGTCGGATCAGGCCGAGCGCGGTCGCGTCCGGCCCCGCCCCTCCGTACCGCCGGTCACCCAGGATCGGGTGACCGACCGCGGCGAGATGCACGCGGATCTGGTGGGTCCGCCCGGTACGGGGCGCCGCCTGCAGGAGCGTCGCTCGTTCGAACCGGTCGCGGATCTCGAACCCGGTGGCGGCCGCCCGCCCGGCCGCGTCCACGCGGATCCGGGCCCCCCGCCGGCCGAGCGGCGCTTCCACCTCGAACCGCTCATGGGGGACGGCGCCCCGGACCAGCGCCAGGTACCGCCGATCAGCCTCGTGCCGGCGGAAGCTCTCCGAGAGGCCCGCGTGCGTCCGGTCGTCCAGGGCAACGACCAACAGGCCCGAGGTTCCGACGTCCAGGCGATGCACGATCCCGGGCCGCAGCAGACCGCCCCGGGGAGCGAGCGGCACGCCCATCCCCAGGAGGCGGTTCACCACGGTGCCGGCCGGCCGGTTCGCGGTCGGGTGCGTCGCGATCCCCGACGGCTTGCTCACCACGGCCAGGTGCTCGTCCCGGTACCGGATCTCGAGCGGTGGTCCCTCGGGCGGCGGCCCCGCCGATGCGGCGACCTCCACCTCCACGCGCTCCCCTCCCGCCAGCCGGTGCGACTTGGGGCGGGCCCGCCCGTCCACGTGAACGGCCCCGGCGGCGATCAGGCGCTGCGCCTCGGCCCTCGGGATGCCCAGGCGAGCCGCCACGGTCACATCGAGCCGTCCCGGTTCGGCCGCGAAGGTGCGCCCCGGGCTCATGGGGCCCTGGCGGCCCCCTCGTGCCGGGCGGTGGCGACCGCGAGGAGGAGGGCCCCCACCACGATCGCGGTGTCGGCGACGTTGAACACGGGCCACACGTGGAGATCGATGAAGTCGATGACCCGACCGGACAGGAACCCGTCCCCGTTCAGGGCCCGGTCGGTGAGGTTCCCGAGGCCGCCGCCCAGGATCAGGCCCAGGGCGACGGCGATGCCGAGTCGACGAGCCCGGAACGACATCGCCACGATCGCGACGGCCACCGTGATCGTGGCGGCCGCGAAGAACCACGGGGCGCTGCGGCCAAGGCCGAAGGCGCCGCCGGAGTTCGTCGTGTAGCTGAGGGACAACACGCCGGGGATCACGCGGATCGGCGGACGCCCTGCCAGCGCTCCCTCGGCCCAGACCTTCGTCAGGCGATCCAAGAGGTACGCGGTGGTCGCGGCCCCGTAGAGACAAGCGGCCGAACGGCCGGTGGGGCCCACCCGGCTACCGCCGGGACTGGGCCTGGGCGTCCTTGATGCACAGATCGACGTACGGGAGCGCCTTGAGCCTGGCCTTCTCGATCGGCTTGCCACAGCGCGCACAGCTCCCGTAGGTGCCCTCGTCCATCCGTGCCAGGGCTCGGTCGATCTTCCCCAGCAGGTCCCGGACGTTGTTCTCGATCGACAGGTCCCGCTCGCGCTCGAACGTGAAGGTCCCGGCGTCGGCGTTCTCCTCGTCGAAGGACACCTCCCCGGAGAGGTCTGACTGCGAGTTGGCGAACGAGTTCTCCTCGATGGTGGTCAGCTGCTCCCCGAGCTCGGCCCGCTCCTCGAGCAGTCGTTTCCTGAGCTCGGCCAGCTCTTTCTTCGTGTAGGTGGATCTCCCGGCCATGGCCCGGGGAAGCTAGCACCCCCCGCGGAGAGCGACAAGGGCGTCCATCAGGTTGCGCGCAAACGAACCTCGATCTCGCGATCCGACAGCCCGTCGACCTCGAACGTCTTGATCCTCGACCGTGCGCCCAGGCGCAGCACCACCCGGCTCTGCGGAACCCCCAGGGCCGCGGCCAGGGTGCGTCGGGCCGCCTCGGTGGCCCGACCGCCTTCCGGGACCTCCCGGACGCGGATGACGATCCCCCCGGGACCCACCTTCACCTCGTCGCGGCCCGCCCTCGGCACCACCCGGACCGTGACCACGCCCATCGCACCGTGTAGCATCCCGCGCACAGGCGATGAAGGGAACGAGTAGCGGGGGGACCCGCCCGGAGCGAGCCGGGGACGGTGCGAGCCCGGCGGCTGGGCCCCGCGAAGATCCTCCCCGAGCCTCCGCCCGAACCGGGCGCGGCCACGGCGTGCGACCGCCCCGCAGTAGACGCGGACGGGTCCGCCCGTGACAGCGGGAGGCCGTGAAGTGCGGCCACCGAGCGGTCGGGCGTCGCGAGGGGCCCGGCAACCGGGGTGGTACCGCGGGGCACACGCCCCGTCCCCGAACGGGACGGGGCGTTTCGTGCGTCGGGGAGGCGAGGGATGCGGCGGTTCGAGCCGGTCGACGCGAAGGTGAGCTTCCCGCAGCTCGAGTGGCGGATCCTCGAGCGCTGGAGGCGGACCGACGTCTTCCATCGGAGCCTCGAGCTTCGCGAGAACGCCCCGGAGTGGATCTTCTACGAAGGGCCCCCCACCGCCAACGGCCGGCCCGGCCTGCACCACACGGAGTCCCGCACCTTCAAGGACGTGTACCCGCGGTTCCGGACGATGACCGGCCATCGCGTCCCGCGGAAGGCGGGCTGGGACTGCCACGGCCTGCCGGTCGAGCTCGAGGTGGAGAAGGAGATCGGGACGAAGACCAAGCGGGACATCGAGGCGTTCGGGGTCGAGGAGTTCAACCGCCGGTGCCGAGGATCGGTCACGCGGTACGTGGACGACTGGGAACGACTGACCGAGCGCCTGGGCTTCTGGATCGACACCGCGGACGCGTACTGGACGATGAGCACGGAGTACGTCGAGAGCGTCTGGTGGTCGCTGAAGGAGCTGCACCGCAAGGGCCTCCTCTACGAGGCCGACCGGGTCACCGCGTACTGCCCCCGTTGCGGCACGGCCCTGTCGGACGCGGAGGTCGCGATGGGCTACGCGCAGGTGGTGGACCCCAGCGTCTACATCACCTTCGAGATCGTCGAGGCCCCGGACCCATCGCTGGTCGGGGCGGCGCTGCTCGGTTGGACGACCACGCCGTGGACCCTGATCTCGAACACCGGGATCGCGGTCTCCGCCCCGGCGACGTACGTCGTGGTCGAGCAGGACGGCCGCCGTCTCGTGGTCGCGAAGGCCCGCCGGGAGACCGTGCTCCCCGACGCCCGCGTGGTCGGGGAGCCACGATCGGGCGCCTCGCTGGTCGGGATACGGTACGCCCCCCTGTACCCGAACGTGGAAGGCGCGCACCGCGTCGTGGACGCCGGATTCGTCTCGCTGGAGGACGGGACCGGGATCGTGCACCTGGCGCCCGCCTTCGGGCCCGGGGACCTGGAGATCGGGCGGCGCGAGGGCTGGCCCACGTTCAAGCCGATCGACGCCGAGGGAGTGTTCACGGAGGAGGCCCCGGCATTCGTCCACGGCCTCCCGTTCAAGGACGCCGACGCACCGATCATCGAGGATCTGCGATCCCGCGGCCTCCTGCTCCGCGCAGAGATGATCGAGCACACCTACCCGCTCTGCTGGCGATGCTCGACGCCGCTGATCTACTTCGCTCGCAGCTCCTGGTACGTGCGGACCACGGCCGTGAAGGAACGGCTGCTCGAGGTGAACGAGGAGGTGCGCTGGTTCCCGGCGCACATCCAACACGGGCGCTACGGCGACTGGCTGGAGAACAACGTTGACTGGGCCCTGTCGCGCGAGCGGTACTGGGGGACGCCCCTGCCGATCTGGCGGTGTCCTCGGGGCCACGACACCCCGATCGGGTCACTCACCGAGCTCTCCGAGCGCGCGGGTCGCGACGTCACCGGCATCGACCCGCACAAGCCCTCGATCGACGGGATCGCTCTCGCCTGCCCGGAGTGCGGCGAGCCGTCCCACCGGGTCCCGGAGGTGATCGATGCCTGGTACGACTCGGGGGCGATGCCCTTCGCTCAGTGGGGCTACCACCCGGAGCTCGGTCGCGGGCTCGAGATGTTCGAGCAGCGGTTCCCCGCCGACTTCATATCCGAGGCGATCGACCAGACGCGCGGGTGGTTCTACACGCTGATGGCCGAGGGGGTCCTCCACTTCGACTCGATCTGCTACCGGAACGTCGTGTGCCTCGGTCTGATCGTGGACGAGGACGGGCGGAAGATGTCCAAGTCGATCGGGAACGTCATCGACCCATGGGACGTGCTGAACCGCCAGGGGGCTGACGCGCTCCGCTGGTACCTGCTGACGAGCGGCTCCCCGTGGGCCGAGCGGCGCGTCGGGATGGGGATCCTGGACGAGGTGGTGCGCCGGTTCCTCCTCACCCTGTGGAACGTCTACGCGTTCTTCGTCACCTACGCGAACGCCAGCGGCTTCGACCCGTCCGCCGAGCGGATCGCGACCGGCGAACGCCCCATCCTGGACCGATGGATCCTCTCCCAGCTCGCCGCGACGGTGGCCGAGGCCCGCGAGGGCCTGGAGGCCTACGATGCCACCGGCGCCGGGAGACGGATCCAACGGTTCATCGAGGACCTCTCGAACTGGTACGTGCGGCGCAGCCGTCGGCGCTTCTGGGATCCAGGCGGCCGCGGGGGCGCCGAAACCACCGCGGCGTTCCAGACCCTGCACGAGTGCCTGGTAGGCCTCTGCCAGCTCCTGGCGCCGTTCACCCCCTTCGTGGCGGAGGAGATCTGGCGCAACCTGGCCGCGGGCCGGGACGGCCGGCCGGACTCGGTCCATCTCTCGGACTACCCGCACCCCGAGCCCGCGGCGACCGACCCGATGCTCGACGGGGCCATGGCCACGGCCCGCCAGATCGTCGAGCTCGGCCGCCGCGTGCGCGCCGAGGCCAAGGTGCGGACGCGCCAGCCGCTCCTCGAGGCGGTGGTCGTCTCCGGAGGCGACACGGCCACGCTGGGCCCGCTGCTCGGGCTGATGGCGGAGGAGCTCAACGTCCGCCGGGTGCGCTTCGCCGAAGCCGACGAGCGTTTCGGACGCTCCCGTGTCAAGCCGGACTTCCGCGTCCTCGGACCGCGCCTGGGGACGCAGGTGAAGGAGGTGGCGGCCGCCCTCGCCACCGACGACGGCACGATCGCGCAGGCGCTCGCATCCGGTCGTTCGGTCACCGTCGCGACGCCCTCCGGCGAGGTGGCGGTGCATCCGGACGACGTGGAGCTGGTTCGGGAGGTGGCCGAGGGATGGGCCGTCGCGACCGAGGCCGGCCTCACGGTGGCCCTCGAGCTGGAGCTCACGTCCGAGCTCCGGCGCGAGGGCCTGGCGCGGGAGCTGGTTCGGGTCGTGCAGGACGCGCGGAGGGCTGCCGGGCTGGACGTGAGCGATCGGATCCTCCTCGGCGTGGAGGCCGGCGGGGCGCTCGCCGAGGCGCTGGACCGCCACCGTGACCACGTGGCGAGCGAGACGCTCGCCACGTCGGTCCGCGACGCGGCCATCGAGGACGCCGCCTACCGGCAGGAGGCCGAGATCGACGGTTCGCCGGTGACGGTCACCCTCCGGCGCGCGTGAGGTTCAGTCCTCGCCCCAGAAGAGCTCGCGCAGCGAGCTCTCGCGCGCCTCGGCCGGCGCGTTCTCCGAGTTGAAGGCCGCCTCCTCGGTGCGCTCGACGATCACGGGTTCTTCGAGAGGCTCCTGGGTCGCAGCGGGGGTCGGCGTCTCCTCGGCGTCCGCCTCCCCAAGCGGGGTCGGCTCCGGAGGCACCGCGCCGCGCTCCTCCCAGCCAGACCGCTCGTCGGCGGCCGGCGACCCACGCACGGTCTGCACCATCTCACGGATCCCGTTCGCGTGGGTCTGGACCAGGTTGCCCAGGTCCTGGAGGAAGGCTCGCTCCCGGGACAGGAACGGCGCCACGGCCGCACGGGGGTCCCCGGTGGTGACGTGCGCCGCGGCGCGGATCGTCTCCGCCTCCTGCTCGGCGCGCCGGACGATGGTCACCGCCTCCTCGCGGCCGCGGGCGACCATCTCGGCCGCTTCTGCCGTGCTCCCCGCCGCCCCCGCGGAGCGACGCAGGCGCTCGAGCTCCTCCAGGTAGACGGCCAGGTCCTCGGTGACCCGGTCGAGGAACGCGTCCACGTCCCGTTCCTTGTACCCGCGGAAGGCGAGCCGGAACTCGACCTGTTGGACGTCCTGCGGCGTGATCCGACCGTCCGAGCTGCCGGACGACCGCTGCTCCTGTCCCTTCTTCCTCCGCATCGGTGCTCCCCCCAGCCTCAGCAGCCCAGCGCGGTACGCAGGACCGCAAGGATAACGAACGCGACGATGATGGAGAGATCGAGCCCCATCCCCCCCGCCCGGATCGGCGGGATCATCGCCCGGAGCGGTCGGAGCACCGGCTCCGTCACGTCCTCCAACAGATCGATCGCCTTGCGCATCGGTCCCGAGTACGGGGGACGGAAGCCGAACAGCAGCGCCCACGACACGAGGACCCGAACGAACAGGAGAATCGTGTAGATCGTCAGCAGGATGCAGACGACTTCCAACACGGCGCTGCGCTGGGCGGTCACGAGAGCGAGCGGCCCCGTCCCTAGAACTGGTTGTAGAAGTCGCCCCCGGCGATCCGCTCGCGGTCCTCGGCGGAGACGTCCACCCCGCCGGGCGTGAGCAGGTACACGCGGTTGGCCACCATCTCGATCTTGCCATCGAGCCCGTAGACCAGGCCCGAGGCGAAGTCCACGAGACGGCGGGCGATCGTGTCGTCGGTGCTCTGGAGGTTCATGATCACGGGGACACCGGCCTTGAACCGGTCGGCGATCTCCCGGGCCTCGTTGAACCGACGCGGCTCGGACTTGTGGATCGACCCGGCCGTGGCCGCGCGCGCGGATGGGATCGTCCGCACGATGCCCTCGTGCTCGGGCTGGGAGGGCACCTCGCGCACCGCCTGGGGACGCTGGAACCGGCGGACCTCCGCCTGCTCGGGCTGTCCCGCGACGTAGTCCAGCTCTTCGAGCTCGTCGTCCTCCACCAACCCGAGATAGGTGAGCGTCTTCTTCCACACGCCTGGCATCACATCCTCCCCGTCGCCGCCGGAGGCCGCGGTCCGAAGAGCGCGGTCCCGATCCGAACCATCGTAGCGCCTTCCTCGATCGCTACCTCGTAGTCGAGCGACATTCCCATCGAGAGCTCCACGGCTCGCGGGTACGCGTCCGTGACCTCCGCCGAGAGCTCGCGCAGGCGGCGGAAGTAGGTCCGGGAGCCTTCGGGCGTCTCGGGCAGGGGCGGGAGCGTCATGAGCCCCCGGAGCTCGAGCCCCTCGCTCCCGGCCACCGCGTCGGCGGCCTCCCGGACGCGCTCCGGGACCACACCCGAGCGCTGCCCCGTGAGGTCGACCTCGAGGAGGGCCGGCAGCCGCCGGCCGCGCGCGGCCGCTCGCCGGGCCAGGCGGCCCATCGCCCGACCGGGCACGACCGTCTCCACCACGTCGGCTAGCTCCGCCACGTGGCGGGCGGTGTGGCTCTGGAGGATCCCGATGTAGTGCCAGGTCCCGCCGCCGACCTCGCCCTTCTTCGCCCGGAGCTCCTTCACGTAGTTCTCCCCGAAGTCCTCCACGCCCGCCCCGCGGACCCAGGACAGCACGAGGGCGGGGACCGTCTTACCCGCCGCGACCAGACGCACCGACGACGGCTCACGCCCGGAGCGCTCACACGCGGCTCGGATACGTTCCCGGATCGTGCCGAGGTTCGCGAGCACGACATGGGGCGAACGCTCGGGCGCTGCGTTCATCAGACCACCGAAAGTAACAGACGTGATCACACCTGAACACGAGCCACAGCCGTCGGCGGACAGAGCGAGGGGGCGGGGCCGCGCCCAGAGGCGGGGGAAGGGCGCCTCTCGGCGGCGGCGCTCCCGCCCCCACGTCTCGGCGCGAGGGCGGCGCCCGGACCTAGCTCTTGAGGAAGTCCGGGATGTCCAGGTCCTCCTCGGCGTCGAAGGCCACCGTCTCCGGCGCGGGGCGGAAGATCTCGTCCTCCTCCTCCACGAGGATCGAGGGCGCCGGCGCCCGCTCCTCCTCGCCCTCCTCCTCGAGATCGGCGGCGGACGTCGCGGCCGCCGCGATCGGTTCCTCGAGGAACCGCGACAGGCGACCCTCGAACTGCGCCGCGCTCGGTGCCGCCTGGAGGCGATCGAACCCGGCCGCGATCACCGTCACGCGAACCTCGTCGCCGAGCGCGTCGTCGACGACCGCTCCGAAGATGATGTTCGCGTCCGGGTGCGCCACGCGGGTGATCGTGTCGGCGGCCTTGTTCACTTCGTGCAGGCTGAGGTCGGTCGGTCCGGAGATCGAGAGCAACAGTCCCCTCGCCCCCTCGATCGAGGACTCGAGCAGCGGCGAAGAGATGGCCGCGCGGGCGGCCTCCTCGGCGCGGTCCTCGCCGGAGCCGTTGCCGATCCCCATCAGGGCGGAGCCCGCGCCGGTCATCACGGACTTGACGTCGGCGAAGTCGAGGTTGATCAGACCCGGGGTCGTGATCAGGGACGTGATCCCGTCGACCCCTTGGTACAGCACCTGATCGGCGATCCGGAACGCATCCACCATCGGCGTGCTGGGGTCGGAGACCTGCAGCAGCCGGTCGTTCGGCACGACTATCAACGTGTCGACGGCCTTCTTCAGCTCGCTGATTCCCACGTCCGCCTGCGTCGCGCGCATCCGCCCCTCGAACCCGAAGGGACGGGTCACGACGCCGATCGTCAGCGCCCCGAGGTCGCGCGCAAGCTCAGCGACGATCGGGGCACCACCGGTACCCGTGCCACCACCTTCGCCGGCAGTAATGAACACCATGTCGGCGCCCTTCAGGATCTCCTCGATCTCGTCCCGATGCTCATCGGCCGCGCGGCGGCCCACCTCCGGATCCGAACCGGCGCCGAGGCCCCGGGTGGTCTCTCGACCGATGTCGAGCTTCACCTCCGCGTCCGACATCAGCAGCGTCTGCGCATCCGTGTTGACCGCGATGAACTCGACGCCGCGAAGGCCGGCGTCGATCATGCGGTTCACGGCGTTGACGCCGCCCCCGCCGATCCCGACCACCTTGATGACGGCGAGGTAGTTCGAAGGAGAATCCATCACTGCGACCTCCGC
This sequence comes from uncultured Actinomycetes bacterium, assembly GCA_964640085.1. GTDB lineage: Bacteria > Actinomycetota > UBA4738 > UBA4738 > HRBIN12 > CAZXFA01. Next base: position 25,945 of record CAZXFA010000007.1, read on the forward strand.
CCCGGGCCTATGCCCCCGACTACCTGGGGAAACGCCGTTCCCTCGTCTCCTGCCCCCCGAAACCTTAACCTCAAGTGGAAGTTGATTGTTATATCTACTTCACCTTGACCGGGTCACGCTACTATCAAACCCCCAGGTCCGTCAACACTCCCGGCTGTGGGATTGCGACCGGGCCTGACAGTTCCAATCATCCGGCGATCACTACCGCCGGCGCCGCGGGCGTCACGACCTCGACGCGGCGGATCGACACGCGCTCGACCTCGGACCATCGGAGCACCCGCCCCAGGGCCGCCGCCTTGGCCGCGAGATCAGTGGACGAGCCGAACCGCACCCGAGGCCCATCCCGCAGCCGCAGCTCGAGGGTGCCATCGACCCCCACCCAGATCCGACGGACCCGCGTGCGCAGTCCGGGGTCCAGGGCGGCGAGCGCACGGGCAGCCCCGGTGACCGAGGGACGCGGGTCGCGGGAGGTCGGCACCGGCGGCGGCAGGAGGATCCTCGGGAGGTCCGCGTGACGGGCGCCGGGACCTAGGACCGTTCCGTCCCCCGCGACCAGGAACCGGCGACCGGCGTCCTCCGCCACCGCGAGGGGCGCCCGCTCCACGATCGCGATCCGGATCGTCCACGGCAGATCCCACGACACCTCCGCCCGTCGGATCCAGGCGTGCGTCTCGAGGCGTGCCTCGATGGCCTCTTCGTCCAGCCAGAGCACGTTCGTCTCCTCGGAGACCCTCGCGGCGTCCACGACCTCCCCGCTCGACAGGTGCGCGGCCCCCTTCACCTGAACCGCCCGGGCATGGAACACCGCCGAACGTGAGATCGCCAGTGCGCCGAAACCGATCGACGTCACCGCGAGCGCGCCGAGGGCCCAGCGCGCAACCACGCCCCACCGGCTCGGCTCAACGGGTCGCGAGATCGAGATCGCCAACGAGATGGACCTCCGGTTCGAGACGGACCCCTGCCCGAGACAAGACGACCTCCTGCACGGTCCGGATCAACGCGAGGACATCCGTAGCCCGCGCACCCGGTGAGGTCACGATGAAGTTCGCGTGCTTGGGGGAGATCGCGGCCCCACCGATCGCCATCCCCTTGCCTCCGGCCTCGTCGATGAGTCGTGCCGCGTGATCACCCGGCGGGTTCATGAACACGCTGCCGCAGTTCGGTTCGGCGAGCGGTTGCGTCCGCCGGCGCCACTCGCGCGCCTGGTCCATCGCTGCTCGGATCTCCGCCGGGTCCCCCGGGGACAGCCGCACGGTCGCCGCCACGATCACCGCATCGGCGGGCAGGTCGCTCCGCCGGTACGCGAACCGGATCTCCGGGGCGGCGATCCGACGCCACGACCCTCGCCCGAGCTCGAACACGTCGACCGCGTCCAGGACGCGAGCCATCTCTCCCCCGTGGGCGCCCGCGTTCATCCGCACCGCTCCGCCCAGCGAGCCCGGGATCGCGACCCCCCACTCGAGCCCGGCCAGGGCGTTGGCCAGCGCCACTCCTGACAGCGCGGGGAGCGGCATCGCGGCCCCGACGGAGAGCCGATCGCCTTCCCGAGCCGCCCACCGGAAGCCCCGACCGAGCCGGAGGACCAGCCCGGCGAACCCCTCATCGGCGATCAGCACATTGGAGCCCTTCCCCAGGACCACGACCGGGATCTCGGCCTCGCGGACGGCCTCCGAGGCGGCGGTGAGGTCGGCCTCGCCGTCCGGTTCCAGATACAGCGCGGCCGGTCCGCCGATCCGGAACGTCGTGAGCGACGCCAGCGGGAATCGCGTTCGGACGCGATCGCCGCACGCCGCCCGCAGGATCCGCTCGGCCCGTCGCACCTGTTCGCTCACGCGCCGTCCCGGATCCGCTCCAACGCCGCGTCGCCGAGCATCCAGACGTCGCCGCAGCCCATCGTGATCACCAGGTCACCCTCGCGCACCTCCTGCGCCAGGAACCCCACGACGTCGGCGCGGTGCGGGAGGTAGGCGATCCGCTTGCCGGCGGCGGCGCGCGCGACGCCCTGGACGACGAGCTTGCCCGTAACCCCGGGGATCGGATCCTGCGCCGCGCCGTACACGTCGGTGACCACGATCAGGTCCGCCTCGACGAGCGCGGTGCCGAGCTCGGGCCAGAGCGCCTGCGTCCGCGAGTACCGGTGAGGCTGGAACACGGCGATCAGGCGCCGCGGTCTGGTCCGTCGGGCGACCTCGAGCGTGACCAGGAGCTCGGTCGGGACGTGTCCGTAGTCGTCGTAGAAACGGACGCCCCGCGCCGATCCACGGAGCTCGAACCGCCGGTGGACGCCCGCGAAGGAGGCCAGCGCCACCACCGCCGCAGCCGCTGGGACCCCCACCCGCAGACCGGCCGCGACTGCGGCTGCGGCGTTCAGCACGTTGTGGGCTCCGTCCACCTGGAGTTCGAGGTGGTGAGGTCGTCCCTCGACCCAGAGCTCGGCCCGGGCTCCGCCGGCGCCCAGGTCGAGCTCCCGGACGTGGACGTCCGCTCCCGACCGGGTCCCGTAGGTGGTCGTCGGCACGCGGGCCGCCTCGGCCGACCGCACCGCGCCATCGTCGTCGGCGCACACCACGACGTGTTCACATCGCTCTGCGAACGCGGTGAAGGCGGCCTCGATCTCCGCACGTCCTCCACGGTAGAAGTCCACGTGGTCGACCTCGACGTTGGTGACGATCCCCACCGCCGGGCGGAGCAGGAGGAACGATCCGTCGCTCTCGTCGGCTTCGGCGACGAACAGCTCTCCTCCGCCGGAGCGAGCGCCGCTCCCCGTCTCGTTCGGGTCGCCCCCGATCACGTACGTGGGATCCCGTCCCACGCGCTCAAGCACCAGGGCCACCATCGAGGTGGTGGTCGTCTTCCCATGCGTACCGGCGACGGCGATGGTGCGGCGGTCGGCGGCCGCGGCCGCGAGCGCCTGCGCTCGGGCCCACACCGGGATCCCGCGCCGTCGCGACTCCTCCAACTCCTCGTTGCCCTCCCGGATCGCCGTGGAGGACACGATCGCGTCCGGGTCCCCCACGTGCTCGGCCGCGTGGCCGACCGCGACCTCCGCTCCGACCTCCCGGAGCTCTACCAGACCCTTGGAGTCCTTCAGGTCGGATCCGCTGACGGCGATCCCCCGGGCGAGGAAGAGTCGGGCGAGGTTCCGCATCCCGGCACCACCGATCCCGATCATGTGCACGCGGCGGATGGGCGCGAGGTCGGGTACCTCCAGCGTAGGGATGCTCCCCGGAGGCGGCACGTAGCGGGTCACGCCCCCCCCTCGCCGGCCTCGACGACCACCCGAGCGAGGCTCTCATCCGCGTCCGGCCGCGACCATGCGCGGGCGCGTTCGGCCATCCCGGCCAGGCGTTCGGGGTCGTCCAGCAGGTCGGAGATGCGCTCGGCGAGCACCGCACCGTCCAGCTCGTCGTCCATCAGGACCGTGGCTCCCCCAGCACGCTGGAGCGCCCGGGCGTTGGCCTCCTGATGACGTCCCGTCGCGTACGGGTAGGGGATCAGCAGCGAGGGCAGCCCGCACACCGAGATCTCGGCGACGGTGGTGGCCCCGGCTCGGGCGACGACCAGGTCGGCCGCGGCGTACGCGAGCTCCATCCTCTCGAGGAACGCGAACGCGCGGACCGGCGCGGCCGGACCGAGCCCCATCCGCACGCGCTCGAGATGAGCCCGACCTGTGATCAGGAGGATCTGCGGCCCGCCGAGGTCCAGGCGGCGGGCCGCCTCGACGACCGCCCGGTTCAGGTGCAGGGCTCCCAGGCTCCCGCCGAAGACCACCACGGTCCGTCGTCCAGGGTCGAGCTCGAGCGCTTCGGCGGCCTCCTTCGCCAGCCGTTCCCGCTCGTCCGCGACCCGGCAGATCTGCTCCCGGACCGGGTTGCCCGTCACCACGGTGCGCGCCCTCCGAGGGAGGCCCCGAACCGCCTCGGCGAACGCGAGCGCGACCCGCCGCGCGCCTCGGGACAGGACCCGGTTCGCCAGACCCGGGACCGCGTTCTGCTCGTGCAGGACCAGTGGGCGGTCACCCCTCAGGGCGGCGAGCGCCACCGGGACGCTCACGTACCCGCCCATGCCGACCACGGTGTCGCTCCCGCGCACCACCGGACCGAGCCGCCGTACCGACCGGATCGACGTCAACGGTCCGGCCAGGGCCCGGAGCGAGGCCCGTCGCACGAAGGGGCGGGCCTCCACCTCAACGAACGCGAACCCCGCCGCCGGCACCAGCCGGGACTCCTGCCCCTGCGGCGTACCGGCGAAACGCACCTCGTGACCCTCTTCCGCGAGCCTGCGGGCGAGGGCGAGGGCGGGGAAGATGTGTCCCGCGGTGCCGCCGCCGGCGATCAGGATCCTCATGCTGCTCGCGCTCCTCGCCTCGTCGTCCCGGCATCCGCTCGAGCCGGGGAGGAGGCCCGAGCGATGTTCACCAGGATCCCGACGGCGGCGAGCGAGACCACGAGCGACGAACCGCCGTAGGACAGGAACGGGAGCGGGACCCCGGTGATCGGCAGCAGCCCGGTGACCGCGCCCAGGTTGACCAGGACCTGGAGACCGAACCACGAGACGATCCCCGAGGCCAGCAGGCGACCGAAAGCGTCGGTGGCCCGCGCCGCGGTCCGGATCCCGGCGAAGATCAGCACCCCGAACGCGATCAGCACGACGATCTCACCGATCAGCCCTAGCTCCTCACCGAGGATCGAGAAGATGAAGTCGGTGTGCGCGTTCGGCACGTACATCCACTTCTGGCGCGATGCCCCGAGGCCGACGCCGGTCCATCCCCCGGAGCCGAGCGCGATGAGCGACTGGGTCAGCTGGTAGCCGGTGTTCCCCGCGTCCTCCCAGGGATCCAAGAACGAGAGGAACCGGATCCGCCGGTAGTCCGCGCTCATAATCAGGCCGATCCCGACGACCAGGCCGACGGTCGCCGAGGTCGCCAGGTACCGCAGCCGGACGCCCGCGGCGAACAAGAGGAGGAACACCGTGCCCGCCAGGATCACGGTCGTGCCCAGATCCGGCTGGAGCATCACCATGCCGCACACGAGAAGGACCACCGGCAGCAGCGGGATCGTGAGCTGCCGGAGGTCGTCCAGGCGATCCCGTCGTCCCGCGAGCACCGCCGCGACGAATACGACCAGCGCCAGCTTGGCGATCTCCGACGGCTGCACGGTCACCGGGCCGACCTGGAACCAGCGGGACGATCCGTACGCCTCGATGCCCGCGACCGGGTGCAGGACCACGCCGAGCATCCCGAGGGTGATGAGCAGGAGCGGCAGGGCGAGCCGCCGCCAGACCTGGTACCGCATCCGCGACGTGAGGATCAGCGCGAGGACGCCGACCGTCGCGTAGGCAGTCTGGCGTTGGAGGTACCGGAAGCTGTCGCCGAAGCGCGCGTACGCGGAGATCGAGCTGGCCGACAGAACCATGATCAACCCGACGATCGTGAGGAACGCCGTCGACCCGATCAGGAGCACTGCCGTCCGACGACCGGTCGCAGTGCGACGGTCATCGCGGAGCGCCTCATCCGGACGCACGAGCCGGAGGTGACGGGACCGGCGGCTGGTCCGCACGATGCTCATCGAGCCCCGCCCTCCACCAGCGCCCGGGCGGCGGCGGCGAACCGCTCACCGCGCTCGCGGTAGTCGCGGAACATGTCCCAGCTCGCGCATGCGGGGGCGAGCAGCACGGTGGCCCCCGGCGCGGCGAGCTCGAACCCGATCCGGACCGCCTCCTCGATCGATCCGGCCTTGCGGGTCGGGACGATCCCCTCGAAGATCCCCACGAGCTCGTCGGCGGCCTCGCCGAGCGCCACCACGCCGCGCAGACCGGGGGCCAGGGCGCGGAGGGGCTCGAGGTCCACGCCCTTGGCGCGGCCGCCGGCGATCAGTACGAGATCCCGCCTTCCGTCTGCCGCTGCGAGCGCCGCGTGCGGGTTGGTGGCCTTCGAGTCGTCCACGAAGATCACGCGATCGACCACCGCGACGGTCTCGCCTCGATGTGGCGCGGGCCGGAACGACCGCAGACCGGATCGGATCGCTGCCGCCTCCACCCCGAACGCCAGGCACGCCGCGGCGGCCGCCGCCGCGTCCGAACGGAGCGCGCTCGACGTGATCCCGGGCGTGCCGAGCGGGTGCGAACCGCCGACGACGAGCTCGTCACCTTCGTATCCCACCTCCTTCCGGTCCGGCGCGCCGAGCGTGAACCATCGGATCGGTCCAGGAGCTCGTCGGGAGATCGCGGCGGCTCGGGGGTCGTCGCGGTTGCCGACGTGCGTCTCCCCGGCGGTCTGGTTCGCGAACACGCGCGCCTTGGCGGCCGCGTAGGCCTCGAACGACCCGTGCCAGTCCAGGTGATCCGCCGCGACGTTCAGCAGGATCGATACCCGAGGGTGGAACGAGGTCTGTTGCTGGAGCTGGAAGGACGAGGTCTCCACCACCAGGACGTCGTGCCCTCCGCGGGCGGCGGTGGGGAACGGGTGACCGATGTTGCCGCACGCGATCGCGTCCACGCCGCCCGCGCGGAGGCAGGCGGCGATCATCCCGGTGGTCGTCGTCTTCCCGTTGGTCCCGGTGACCGCGAGGTAGGGCGCGGTGGCCAACCGCGCCCCGAGTTCGAGCTCTCCCCACAGCGGCAGCCCACGCTCGCGGACCCATCCGATCACCGGCGCGTGGGGTGGGATCCCCGGGCTGGCGACCACCAACGTGGCGCCGTCCAGGTGCTCGGGTCGATGGCCGCCCGCCCGGACCTCGATGCCGAGCTCTTCGGCCTGGATACGTCGCCCCTCCTCGGGCACACCCGCCTCGGAGACCGTGACGACGGCGCCTTCCGCCACCAGGGCGGACGCGGCGGCGGATCCGGCCACGCCGAGACCGAGGATCACCGCGCGTTCACCAGAGAACGAGGCGCTCATCCCAGACCTCCCCGCGCCACGAAGTCCGTGTAGAACAACCCCAGCCCCACCGCGACCGCGAGCCCCGTGACGATCCAGAACCGGACGATCACCGTGAACTCTGGCCACCCGGCGAGCTCGAAGTGGTGGTGGATCGGGGACATCCGGAACACGCGCCGCCCGAACCCTCGGAACGCGATCACCTGAACGATCACCGAGGTCGTCTCGATCACGAACAGCCCGCCGAGGACGACCAGCAGCAGCTGGGTGCTCGTCACGATCGACAACGCGCCCATCAGCCCGCCGAGCGCGAGCGAACCGGTGTCGCCCATGAAGATCCGCGCCGGTGCCGCGTTCCACCACAGGAATCCCGCGGTCGCGCCCGCCCCGGCACCCGCCACGATCGCCAGGTCCAACGCCGCGTTGATGTCGATCGGGTAGCACGCCGCCGGCGGCCCGAACTCGCAGGTGTGTCGGAACTGCCAGAAAGCGACGAACACGTAGCTCGACAGCACCAGGATCGAGGACCCGGACGCCAGCCCGTCGAGTCCGTCGGTGAGGTTCACCGAGTTGGAGGCCGAGGCGAGGATCACGAACACCCACACGAAGAACAGGAGCCCCAGATCCAGTCCCGTGTCCCGCAGGAACGAGAGCTGGGTCGGCACGTCGGCGACGCGCACGGCCATCAGCCCGAACAGCGCGGCCACCGCCGCTTGCCCCACGATCTTGGCGGTCTTGGAGAGCCCCAGCGAGCGCCGTCGACGGACCTTGATGTAGTCGTCGACGAACCCGAGCACCCCGAGGAGCACCGTCGCCACGAGCACCGCGACGCCGGCCGCCGTCACGGTGTGGAACGCGATACGCGTCACCAGGTAGGCGACGACGATCCCCAGGACGATCACGGTTCCACCCATCGTCGGGGTCCCCATCTTCTCCAGGTGCGTGTGTGGCCCGTCCTCTCGGATCCGCTGGCCCCACCCCCAGAGCCGGAACATCCGGATCGCGAGCGGCGTACCGAGGAGGGTCACGGTCAGAGCCACGGCCGCCGCGATCAGGATCTGCCTCACCGCAGCGCCTCCGCGAGCCGTTCGAGCCCCGCGACGCGCGAACCCTTCAGCAGCACGACGTCGCCCCGGCGGACCCAGCCGCGTACCACGGCTCCCGCCTCGACGACATCGCGGCAGATCGCCACGTCCTCCGGGAGCTGACCCTCTCGGATCGCCGCCCGCGCGATCGACGTGGCTTCGTCGCCCACCGTGATCAGCCGATCCACCCCCACGCGGACGATCAGCTCGCCGACCCGCTCGTGCTCATCCAACGAGATCGGTCCAAGCTCGGCCATGTGTCCGAGGACGGCGGCCAACCGACGGCCCCGCGCGATCCACCGGGCCGCCTTCAGCGCCGCGGCCATGGATTCGGGGTTCGCGTTGTAGGCGTCGTTCACGATCAGGACGCCGCCGGAGGTGGTGAAGGACTCCATCCGCCACCCGGAGATTCGCGCCCCCTTCAGCGCCGTGGCGCACTCGGCCACCGACAGGCCGATCGCGATGCCGCAGGCCGCCGCCGCCAGCGCGTTCGACACCATGTGCTCCCCCGGGACGACCAGATCCACGCCTTCCCGCTCCCCTTCGGAGACGAGCGAGAAGGCCGCGCGTCCGTCCCGGTCCAGCTGGAGGTCCTCGGCCCAGACGTCGGCGGTGGGATCCTGGCCGAACGTGATCACGCGCGCCTTGGCGTCCTCGCCGTACGCGCGTACCACGGGGTCGTCGGCGTTCAGGACGGCCGTGCCCTCGGACCCGAGCCATCGCACGGGCTCGGCCCCAGCCCGCACGATCGCCTCCCACGAGCCGAACACGCCCATGTGGGCCACGCCGATGTTCGTGACCACCACGAGATCCGGTCGGGCGATCTCGCAGAGCAGGCGGACGTCGCCCTCGTGGCGCGCGCCCATCTCGGCCACCACGACCTCGACCCCAGCCGCCGCGCCGAGCAGCGTCATCGGCAAGCCGATCTCGTTGTTGTACGAGCCGGGGCTCTCGTGGGTGCGGAACCGCGTGGCCAGCACGGACGCCGCCAGGTCCTTGGTGGTGGTCTTCCCGTTGGCCCCCGTGATGCCCACCACCGTCGCGATCGGCATCCGACGCCGCTCGTCGGCCGCCAGACGAAGCAGCGCACGGCCGGGATCGTCCACCTCGATCGCGCGCCCCACACGCGCTGGAGCGCGAACCAGCACCGCCGCGGCGCCTCGCGCCATCGCGTCCTCGACGAAGTCGTGGCCGTCGACGTGCTCGCCACGCAGCGCGACGAACAGCCCCCCGGGTTCGACGCGGCGGCTGTCCGTGGCCACCGAGGTCACCATCACATCGGGTCCGACCGAGCGCCCACCGACCGCTTCCGCGATCGCCGACAGCGATCTAACGATCACGCCCCCACCCCCCGGAGGGACCGGAGCTCGGCGGCGGCCACCTCGCGATCGTCGAACGGGATCGTCCGATCCGCGAGCTCCTGGTAGGTCTCGTGCCCCTTCCCGGCGATCACGACCGCGTCGCCGGTCCGCGCCTCCCGGAGCGCGAACCGGATCGCCCCCCGTCGGTCTGGCTCGACCACGTAGGCGCCTCCGCCCTCCCTCGCGCCGGGCTCGATCTCGGCGATGATCCCTCGCGGGTTCTCGCTGCGTGGGTTGTCGCTCGTGAGCACCGTCAGATCACCCAGGGTCGTCGCGACCCGACCCATCAGCGGACGCTTGGCCCGATCGCGGTCCCCCCCACAGCCGAACACGACGATCAGCCGTCCGGGGGTGAGCGGCCGTGTCGCGCGGAGGACGTTCGCGAGGCTGTCCGGCGTGTGCGCGTAGTCGACCATCACGAGGAAGTCCTGGCCGGCCTCGACGGTCTCCACCCGTCCGGGGACCTGATCGACCTGCGAGATCGCCTCCGCGGCCGTCGCCTCGTCGATCCCGAGCACCCGGGCCGTCGCGAAGGCCGCCAGGCAGTTCTCCACGTTGAACGATCCCCGCAACCCGGATCGGATCGCGACCGGCCCCACATGGAACGAGATCCCGCGAGCGGTCGTCTCGACGTCGCTGGCGCGGACGTCGGCCCCCGCCTCCAGCCCGAACGTCGTCGTCGGCAGGTCGTCCCGGACCAGTCGTCGTCCCTCGGGGCTGTCCAGGTTGACGACCGCATGGTCGGTCATGGCCGGCGTGAACAGCCGAGCCTTGGCCTCGAAGTACTCCTCCATGGATGCGTGGTAGTCCAGGTGGTCCTGGGTCAGGTTCGTGAACGCGGCGACCGCGTACCGCATCCCGTCGACGCGATGCTGATGCAGTCCGTGCGAGGAGACCTCCATCGCAACCGCTCCCACGCCCCGGTCCAGCATCCGCGCGAGCAGGGACTGGAGATCTGGTGCCTCGGGCGTCGTCCGGGGGAACGGGATGGGGTCGCCATCGATCCGCACGCCGGTCGTCCCGACCACCGCCGGCACGATCCCGGCCGCCCGGAAGGTCGCCTCCAACAGGAAGGTGGTCGTCGTCTTGCCGTTGGTTCCCGTGACCCCCACCAGCCGCATCCGGTCGGCCGGGCGTCCGAAGAAGGCCGCCGACACCGGGCCCATCGCTTCGCGGACCGAGGGCACCCGCACCTGCGGCACATCGACCGGGAGCCAGCGGTCGACGACCAACGCGTCGGCCCCCCGCGCGACCGCCTCGGCGGCGAACTCGTGCCCATCCCGGAGCGAGCCGGGAACGCAGAAGAAGAGCGAACCCGGGATCACATCGCTCGAGCGGTAGCACAGCGCCCGGACGTGCACGGACGGATCCCCGCGGACCTTCGTCCGGGGAAGGTCAGCGAGGAGCTGGGTCAGCGGGCGTACCGGGGATCGTCCTCGAGGGGATGGGGCCACGGCCCCTGAGGGTACCGCCTGGCCCCCCGCCTCCTCGCCCCGCTCGCTCATGGGACGGGGAGCACGTGCGGCGGGAACCCGACGGGCTCCGCCGGCTGGATCGACCGGAGCGCGATCGCGGCTCGAGCCACACGCTGGAACAGCGGAGCGGCCGACAGGCCTCCAGACCCCTGCGCCGGCCGGTCCACGATCGCGGCGACCACCACCTCGGGCCGTCCGGCCGGCAGGTACCCGATGAAGGAGGCGATGTACCGACCCTCCAGATACCCACCGTCCGGATCGGGGATCCGGGCGGTCCCGGTCTTGCCCGCCACCTGATATCCGGCGATCCGCGCCCTTCCCCCGGTCCCATGCTCGACGGCGAGACCCAGCATTCCGGTCACGGTCCGGGCACTCTCCGCCGAGATCACGCGGCGAGCGGGTACCGGCCGGATCGGGTGCCGGGTCCCGTCGGGGTCGATCGTGGCGCTCACCAGCCGCGGCTGGATCCATCGCCCACGGTTCGCGATCGTCGCATACACGGAGATCATCTGCAGCGGCGTCGCCGCCACGCCCTGCCCGTAGGCCACGGTGGCAAGGGTCGCCTCTGTCCACTCGCGCAGTGGCTGGATGATGCCCGCCGACTCGCCCGGGAAGCCTATCCCCGTCGGTCGGCCGAGCCCGAATCGGGTCAGGTAGCTGGCCATGGTGGAGGAGCCGAGCCGGTTGGCCACTTGGACCGCGCCGATGTTGCTCGACTCGGCGATCACGTCCGAGAGGGTCATGTCCTGGACGGGGTGGGCGTGGGAGTCGTGGATGGTGAAGCCGCCGACACGCATGGTCCAAGGCACGGACAGGAACTCCTCGAGCGAGACGGCGCGCTCCTGCACCGCGGCGGCGGCGGTGATGATCTTGTTCGTGGATCCGGGCTCGAACGCATCGGTCACCGCCCGGTTCCGGAACACACCGGGCCGGGAGTCCTCGAACGCGTTCGGGTCGAACCACGGGTAGCTCGCCATCGCCAGCACCTCCCCGGTCCGCGGGTCCAGCACGATCACGGTCCCGCCGCGTGCCCGCTGGCTCTCCACCGCCTCCTCCAGCGCGGCCTGCGCCTGGAACTGGAGCTCACGGTCGATCGTCGTCACGATCGAGGAACCCGGCACGGGGACCCGCTCGACGTCGATCCCCGCCGCGATCGGCTTGCCGGACGGATCGAGCTCCTGCGTTCGCTCACCGGGGCTTCCGGCCAGCACGTCCTGGTAGCGGAGCTCCAGACCGGCCAGGCCCCCGCCGTCGATCCCTACGAAACCGAGCACCTGCGCGGCCACGGTTCCGGCCGGATAGGAACGGGCGCTGGTCTCCAGGAAACCCACCCCCCGAAGCTCGAGCTCCCGGATCCGCTCCGCGACATCGAGATCGACCTGTCGAGCCAGGTACACGAAGGAGCCATCGGAGCGGAGCAGTTCCGCCAGCGAAGCCGCGTCGCGGCCGAGCGGCCGGGCGAGCGCCCGGGCCGTCCCCCAGGCATCGACGACGTACCGGGGGTCCGCGTACACATCACGGGCCGGCATCGACATCGCGAGGGGCCCGCCCGATCGATCCAGGATCTCGCCCCGCTGTGCGGGCAGCTCGATGGTGCGCAGGCGCTGACTCACGGCCCGATCCCGCAGATCCGCCGCCTGGCTCACCTGGAGGACCGTGAGCCGCACGAAGACCACGCCGAGCGCCAGCACCATCGCGCAGAACAGCGCGATCAGCCGTCCGAGCGGGGGACGGGTCACCAACCGCCCCCCGCACCATCGTCCGCGACTGGGTCCGCCCCGGCCGGATCCGCAGGGCCGTTCGGCGCGCGGAGGATCCGGATGTCGTCGGGGAGACGCATGCCGTGCCGGCTAGCCCACGCGGCGATCCGGCCGGGGGCGGACAGGGTGGCCTGCTCCTCCACCAGCTCGAGATGCTCGGCAGCGAGCGCCTCGATGCGTCGCTCCGCCTCATCGATACGGAGCGACTGCTGGGCGAGCAGAACGTTCAGGACCAGGATGCCGAGGACCATCGCACCTACCAGGGCGCCGGAGAACAGCGCGAAGGCGACCGGGTACCGGCGTCGCGATCGGACGGGGCCGACCTTCCGCGGCGCTCGTCCCGGGACCCGTTCCGGGGTGGATCGGCGGGGGGACGTGACCGAGCTCGGAGCGGCGAGATCGCGTGCGGGGGCGCTCATCGGATACACCGCCCGGTCACGCCGCCTCCCGCTCTTCGGACTCCTTCTCCCCCGTCTCGTCCGCCTCGCTCACGCGTCGTTCGGCGGCCCGGAGCTTCGCGGCACGCGATCGCGGGTTCCGTCTCCGCTCCGCCTCGCCCGGTCGGATCGGTTTGCGCGTCAGGAGCTCGAGGTCGGGCCGCTCCATGAGGAACCGCTTCACGATCCGGTCCTCGAGCGAGTGGTAGGAGATCGCGACGATGCGGCCACCGGGAGCGAGGATGTCCGCCGCCCGAGGCAGGGAGGCGGCGAGCTCCTCGAGCTCCCGGTTGACCGCGATGCGGAGCGCCTGGAACGTCCGGCGCGCGGGGTGGGGGCCTCCCCGTCGCGCCCCCAGAGCGCCCGCGACCACGCGGGCGAGCTGCTCGGTGGTGGCGATCGGCGCCCGCGCCCGGGCTCGGACGATCGCCGCCGCCACCCGGCGAGAGCGCCGTTCCTCCCCCAGCTCGAAGATGATCCGCGCGAGCTCCTCCTCCGGCAGCCGGTTCACCAGGTCGAACGCGCGCTCGCCCTCCGGCTCCATCCGCATGTCCAGGGGGCCCGGATGTCGGTACGAGAAACCGCGCTCGGGCCGGTCGAGCTGCATCGAGCTCACGCCCAGGTCGTAGAGGACGCCGTCCACCCGGTTCTCCGCGGGCACGTTCGAGAACCGGGCACGGACGGCGATGAATCGGCCGCCGAAGCGCGCCAGGCGAGCGCGGGCGAGCGCGATCGCATCCGGGTCGCGGTCGATCCCCACCAGACGGCGGACCCCGGAAGCGAGCAGGGCGTCGGCGTGTCCACCCGACCCGAGCGTCAGGTCGATCACGGTCCCTCTTCCTCCCAGTAGCCGAACGACCTCGTCCACCAGAACGGGCTCGTGGGCTCCGACCTCGGACACGCCACGACCCTCATGCGAGTACGTGGGCGGCCAGCAGGCCGAGGCTCAGGTAGGCGGCCATCGCGGCCGCCGTGAGCACGATCAGCCACAGGCTCTGCCGAACCTCGACGGACAGCGGTCCCTTCATGCCTTCCCCCTCGGGTCGAGCGTGCCGGCCTGGTACGCGCCGCCGTGGATCGCCTCGTAGCGCTGGTGCGTGCTCCGGTCCCAGATCTCCACACGGTCGAACACCCCGAGCACGACGGCTTCCCGTGAGATCCCGGTCTCGGCGCGGAGCCGCTGCGGGATCAGCAGGCGCCCTTGCGAGTCCAGCTCAACGGCCTCAGCCTTGCCGAAGAACATCCGCGCGTAGGCACGGGCACCGGCATCGGAGAGGGGGAGGGCGCGGACCTCCGTCGCACGCCCCTCCCACTCGGCCCTGGGGAAGCAGAAGAGGCAGCCATCCTGCCCGAGGGTGAGCACGACCCCGTCGGCGAACGCCTCACGGAACCGTGCGGGCAGGGTGATCCGCCCCTTGGGGTCGAGCTGGTAGCTGTGCGCGCCGAGCAGTTCGGCCACGCGTCCTCCCCTTCTCCTCCACTGCGCTCCACTCTTATGCCACTTGCACTCCACCAGGTCAAGATGCAGCAGGAAAAAGGGTGAATCACAGTGGTGGAAGTCAACGTCTGAGGTTGATCAGGGCGCGCCGCCCCGGTCGAGTCGTCCGGGCCACGGAGAGGACGGAGAGGGGCTAGGAGAGGAAGGGCTCCCACTCGGGCTCTAGGCGGCCGAGCGAGAGACGGAAGCCATCGCGCGGAGCGGCGGGCCGTCGAGCGAGGCGCAGGCCGACATCCTCGATCAGCCGGTTCTCCTTGCGCGAGTTGCATCGGCGGCACGCGGCCACGACGTTCTCCCACGAGTGCGAGCCACCGCGGGATCGCGGGACGACGTGGTCCAGGTTCTCCGCCTGTGCCCCACAGTACTGGCAGGTCCAGTCGTCGCGCGCGAACACGGCGCGTCGCGTGAGCGGCGCCTGCACACGGTACGGGACCCTCACGAACCGGCGGAGGCGCAGGACCGAGGGGGCATCCAGCTCCAAGCGCTCGGAGCGGAAGACCTGCCCGTTGGAGACCAACGGCTCGGCCTTGTCCTTCAGCACGAGCACGACCGCCCTCCGCGCAGAGACCACTGCGAGAGGTTGGTGCGACGCGTTGAGCACCAATGCTCTACCCATCGGGGTCGAAGGCGAGTATACGCAGCCCGGGATGCGAAACACCTCGGAGGTGCTTGCGTCGGCAAGATCACAGTGTTGTGATTCCGAGCGGAGGCGGCGGCTCGCCGCGCCGCGTCGGACGCCTGGAAGTAGCGAACAAGGGGCCGCGCGGGGCGTCCAGCAAGGGGTGCGGCCCCGCCGCCTTCTCCACGTGGCCCGACCACCCCTCGATCGGGAACCTGCCCGGCCCGACCGCCGTCGCAAGGTCCGGACTGAAACCCGCAGGCAGCCGCATCCGTACCCCACGGATAAGATGATGGAGCCGTCGACCCCGGAGGTCCTCTTGGAGGCCACTGAGCCAACGTCCGAACCCACGCAGGAACCGCACCGCTTCTCCGATCGCTTCCGCGCGATCGAGGAGAACGTCGAGAAGGTCATCCAGGGCAAGCACCGCGAGATCCGATTGGCCCTCTCGGCGCTCGTCGCCGAGGGGCACGTTCTGATCGAGGATGTTCCCGGTGTCGGCAAGACCATGCTGGCCAAAGCGATCGCGCGCTCGATCGACTGCTCTTTCCGGCGGATCCAGTTCACGCCGGACCTGCTGCCCACCGACGTGACCGGGGTCAACGTGTTCAACCAGGAGCGGGGTGACTTCGAGTTCCGGCCCGGGGCGATCTTCGCGAACATCGTCCTCGGCGACGAGATCAACCGTGCGAGCCCCAAGACCCAGTCCGCCCTGCTCGAGTGCATGGAGGAACGGCAGGTCACGGTCGACACCGAGACGTATCAGCTCGGCTCGCCGTTCATGGTCATCGCCACCCAGAACCCGATCGAGCACGAGGGCACGTACCCGCTCCCGGAGGCGCAGCTCGACCGCTTCATGATCCGGTTGAACATCGGGTACCCGAACTCCCAGGTCGAGGCGGAGATCCTGGCCACCCACGGCGTGCGCTCCACGCTCGACGACATCGGGCCGGTCGCCGACGCGTTGACGGTCCGCGAGATGGTCCAGCATGCCAGGACGGTGCACGTCTCGAGCGCGATCCGCCAGTACATCGTCGACCTGGTCGAGGCAACGCGGAACCACGGCGACGTGTACCTGGGCGCGAGCCCCCGGGCGTCGATCATGCTCCTGCGCGCCGCTCGGGCCATGGCCGCCGCGGACGAGCGCGACTTCGTGATCCCGGACGACGTGAAGACGCTCGTGTCCCCGGTGATGGCGCACCGCGTGATCGTGACGGCGGACGCGGTGATGGGCGGGCGTTCGGTCGACGCGGTCCTCGACGAACTGCTGGCCGAGGTGCCGGTCCCGGTCACCGGGACGGCTTGACATGCCCTCGGGTCGCGGCGTCCTCGTGTTCGCAGCGGGCATCGTGGTCTGGATCGTGGCCCGGATCCTTGGCTCGGCCACCCTGCACATGATGGCGGTCGGGATCGTGGTCCTCCCGTTCGTCGCGGTGGGTCTCGCGCGGTGGAGCCGTCATCGGCTGCGCCTGCGGCGGCGCCTCACGCAGACGCGCGTGCAGCCCGGGCAGCGCGTGGACGTGGAGATCGAGGTGGAGAACCGGTCGCCCACTCCCACGTCGTTCCTGCTGCTGGACGACCGGCTGCCGGCCGCGCTCGGACGCTCGGCTCGCCTGGTGCTGGCGGCGATGGTCCCCCGGGACCGCCAACGCGTGCGGTACTCGCTCGTCCCGCGCCGTCGCGGCCGCTATACGCTCGGTCCGGTCGCGGTGGACCTCGCCGATCCGTTCGCGCTGACCAACATGCGGGTGGAGTTCGACGAGCGCGAGGATCTGGTCGTCGCCCCGGAGGTCGAGGCCCTGACCGGGGGTCCCGACTCCCCCTTCGGCTTGACCAGCGGGCTCGCGCGGGCGCGACACGTGTTCCGGACCGGCGACGAGTTCTACACGATGCGCCAGTACATCGAGGGCGACGACCTGAAGCGCATCCACTGGCCGAGCGTCGCCCGCAGCGGCCACCTGATGATCCGGCAGGACGAGTCGACGCGGCGGTCGACGGCCGTCATGTTCGTCGACACGCGCGACTCGGCCGTGGGACAGATGCACAGCCCATGCTTCGAGAAGGTGATCTCGGGCACGGCGTCGGTCGGGGTGCTGTTGCTCCGCTACGGGTTCACGCTGAAGCTCGCGACGACGCAGATCCCACCCCAGCGGGTGACCGAGGAGGCCCTGCTGGATGCCCTGGCCGGGATCGGTCACCACTCCACGCGCGCGCTCGCGACCGGGCTCACGCGGCTGCGGATGGTCGCCGCCTCGGACACCACGCTGGTGATGGTGGGGGCACCGCCGCCGCCCTCCGAGTTGGCCTCGATCCTGCGGGTCGGCTCGATGTTCGGCCCGAAGGTCGCGGTGCTGGTGCACCCGACCGACCCGGACACACTCCCACCCGACCGGCGCGCCCAGCTCGAGGGGCGGGCCACACAGGCCTGGACCTCGATGACCCGTACCGGCTGGGAGGTCGTGGTCCTCCCGCCCTCGGGGAGGCTGAGAGACGTATGGCACGCGAGCAAGACCCGGCCTTCGGCCGTCCGCGCCTCGTAGCGCTCCTGGCCGTCGCGGGGCTCGCCGCGGCGACGGCCTTCGCGTTCGGCCGGATCTTCCTGGGCCGGCTGCCCACGTTGAAGCTGATCGCCGCGGCTCTGGCTGCGGTGCTCCTGGCAGCCGCGCTCGAGCGCCGCGGCCTGACCCTGGCGCTCCTGGCCAGCGTGGCCGGGCTCGCCCTGGCGGTGACGTGGCTCGTGCTCCCGCAGACGACGTGGTACGGACTACCTTCGCTGCGGACGCTCCGGGCCGTCGGCCGGTGCCTCGAGCTGGTGGGACAGCAGGCCCGCGTGCAGGCCTCCCCCACGCCCCCGCTCCCGCCGCTCATGCTCGCATCGGTCACGGCGATCTGGACCGCCGCCTTCTCCGCCCATGCGCTCGTGGTCCGGGCGGGGAGCCCCCTGCTCGCGGTGCTGCCCTCGGTGGCGCTGGTCGGCTTCACCGACGCTGTGATGGAGGACGGCACCCGACCGGTGTACGCGATCACGGTCTTGGGAGCCGCGCTCGTCGTCGTGTTCGCCGACGGGATCCGCCGGATCCGGCAGTGGGGGCCGATCTGGGTCTCGCGGCGGACGCACCGTCCCGGGAGGCTGGTGTCTCAGGGAGCGCGTCGCGCGGCGCTCGTGTCCGTCGCGGCGGCGGTCCTCCTCCCCGGCCTGCTGCCCGGGTTCCGCTCCCAAGCTCTGGTGGACATCTCGGCGGCCGCGGGCGCCGGCGTCCGCCTGGACCCATTCGTCTCGATCCTGGCCCAGCTAGAGGGGGGCTCAGCGATCGACCTGTTCGAGGTGACCACCGAGGGTCCGGGTGCGTACTGGCGCCTGTACGCGCTCGATCGCTTCGACGGGGCCACGTGGAGCAGCAGCGACCTCGAAGCCCGCGAGGGGCGGGTCTTCGCCACCCCCGCGCGGCTGCCGACGGAGTTCCCGCCCGACAGCCAACCGCTCCCGCAGCGGTTCCGGGTCCTGCGCGACATCGGTGATCCCTGGGTGCCCATGGCCTATCCGCCCGTCTTCGTCACCATGCCCGCCGGAACGTTCCGCTACGACGCGGAGCTGGGGGTGGCGGCGCTCGACGGCGGTCTCGGCCAGGGGCTGGAGTACACCGTGACCTCTCGCGTCGTCGCCCCGACCGGTGAGCAGCTCGACGCGGTGACCTTCGGAGAGCCGTCGAGGTACGGGCGCTACACGTTCGTGCCCGGGAACGTCGACCCCGAGGTGGAGAGGATCGCCGCCGAGTGGACGGACGACGCATCCACGCCGTACCGGAAGGTCCTTGCGATCCAGGAGCGGTTCCTCGACGGGTCCTTCCTGTACACCCTGGACGTGGAGCCGGTCGCCGATGCCGACGCGATGGTCGACTTCCTGACCAACAGCCGCCGCGGCTTCTGCCAGCAGTTCGCGACGGCCATGGCCCTCCTGGTCCGGGAGCTTGGCCTGCCCGCGCGCGTGGTGGTCGGCTACCGACCGGGAACTGTGCAGGAGGGAGCCTTCCTGCCCCGGACGGGCGGTTCCTACCTCGTCCGGACCAACGACGCCCACGCCTGGGTCGAGGTCTTCTTCCCCGGCTATGACTGGCTGCCCTTCGAGCCGACCCCCGGCCGGGTGAATCCCCTGGCGGAGCCGGGTTCGTACCTGGACCCTATCCCTCCGGCCGACGCGGCGGGCGCCGGCGGAGCCGGCGCGGGGGCGGCGGGCGAACTCGACCCCGGCGCCGGCGCCAGCTGCACCGACGCGACCGGCCGACCGCTCCCCGGCCAGCTGTGCAACGCGGACCCGATCATCGCCGACCGGCCGTTCCGCGGCTCGGGGGGCGGGCCCTTGCCGCCGGGCCTGATCGCCGATCCCTCGGCGCCGGTAGTAGGCGACCGCTACGCGGTCCCCTACCGGACGATCTTCCTGGTCCTGGTGCTGCTCGGCGCGATCGTCCTGGTCCTGGTCCCGATCGCCAAGGGGCTGTGGCGCCGGCTCCTGATCCGGCGCTCCCGCGAGCCCCGTGCTCGGGTCCTTGCCGCCTACCGCGTGTTCGCCGGGGAGGCGGCCGACCTGGGGATGGGACGCCGCCCCGGCGAGACGATCGAGGAGCACCGCGAGCGTCTCCGGGCAACGGTCTCCTTCTCCGACGGACATCTGGACCGCCTCACCCGAACGACGTCGCGCGTCGCCTACTCGCCGCGCGAGCCCACGTCCGACGACGCCCGGACCGCCGTCGCGGACGCCCGGACCGCGCTGCGGGATCTCCGTCGGAGTGCCGGATGGGTCCGTCGCGTGGCCGGCACGTACCGACCCGGGCTCTGATCCGGTTCTCAGATCGCCGTCTGGACGTGGGCCGCGGCCTCGCGGAGGGCTAGCACGAACCGGTCGCGATCCTCCCGGAACTGCCCCACCTTGGCCTCCACGCTGGTGGCGATCTCGTCGATCGCGACGAAGAAAGCCAGCTGTCCCTCGCGAAGGGCGTCGATGATCTCGCCGTTGCGGCGGGCGACCTTGAAGATGCTCACTCCGTCGGTGATGAGTTTCACCTCGGACAGATGCCGATCCAGGTGCGCCCGCCGGTTCAGGTAGTCCCATGCGCGGCGGACCCGCTGGAGCGACATCCCGTTGTCGAGCAGCGATCTCACGACCCGCAACGCCACGAGGTCCCGGAAGGAGTACAGGCGCGGGACCCCCGGCCGTCCCCCCGTGCCCTGGATCGACGGCCTCACCAGACCGATCTGATCCCAATACCGGAGCTGACGCGGCGTGCAACCCGTGAACTTCGTGGCCTGATGAGCGGTGAACCCCTCCATCGGAACGCGCGCCCCTCCGACTCGTCCCACTTCGACACCATCGCGTCCGTCGGCGCGTCGTGGGGAGCTCGACGTGCGGTTGACGGTCACGCACCGGGGAAGGTGAACGATGTTGTACTGCTTCGGCAAACCCCTGGCAAGCGCGCAGGACGGAGGGCCCGATCCGGAACACGTTCGCCGGATCCGGTGCGGATCGCGCTCATCCCTCGGGGGTGTCCGGCGGCGGAGGCGACTGGTCGCGGAAGCGACCCGCGAGCCGTGCGAGCAGCCCGGCCACCGAGAATCGTCCCGATTGGGTCTGCATCGCTCTGATCTGGTCGCGACCCAGCGCCCGCAGGTACCGGTAGATCAGCAGCGACGAGGTCAGCATCACGCAGAACCCAGCGGCCGCGACCCACAACGAGACGGGGAACGCCATCAACATCAGGAACCCGACCAGGAACCCGAACGCGGACCACCGGATCCGTCGCGCGAGGTGGCGATAGAGGGAGGTACGGCTCACCGCCTCGGCCAGACGAGGGTCTTCCTCGGACAGGCGTTGCTCGATCTCCTCGAGGATCCGCTGTTCGTCCGGCGAGAGTGGCATGGCCGGGTCTCCTGACCTCACGCTCCGTCGCCTCGATTATAGGAACGCCCCCCGCTTGTGGAAGGGGGTCGCTCGACCCCGGACGAACCACCGGGTCCCGGGGACGGGCGTCCACGGGCGCGACCCAGCAGCGACGCCGGCACGGTAGCCCCGCGCCCGAACCGGTGCTGGATCCGGTCGACTGCGCGCTCGACGTCTCCCCACCGCTCGCCGCGGAGCAGCGCCAGCTGCTCCGCGGCGGCCGGGACCAGCCCCGTCGCCTGGACCCCGAGGAGGCGGACCCGACGTCGGGCCCCCGGAAGGCCGCGGAACAGGCCGGAGGCCACCTCGTACAGATCGGCGGCGACGTCGGTGGGCGCGTCCAGGGTCCGTGATCTCGTGAGCGTGGCGAAGGTGGCGAGCCGGACCTTCAGCGTGACGGTGCGAGCGCGGTAACCATCCTCCCGCAAGCGCGCGCCCACGCGCTGGGACAACGCGAGGATCTCCCGCCGGAGCTCCACGTCGTCGTCCAGGTCTCGGCTGAAGGTCTCCTCGTGGCTGACCGATCTCGGTGGCTCGTAGGGCACCACCGGACGCTCGTCGTCGCCCCGGGCGAGCGCGTGGAGGTCGCGCGTGTGCTGCTCCCCGAGCAGGCGCCCCAGCACCGCTGGAGAGACCGCCGCGAGGTCCCCGACCGTCCGGACCCCCAGGCGCAAGAGGATCTCCATCGTCTTCTCTCCGACCCCCCACAGCTCCCGGGCGGGCAGGGGGTCAAGGAACGCCCCGACCTCGTCCGCGCGGACGACCGTCAGGCCGTCGGGCTTGGCCTGCTTGGAGGCCAGCTTGGCCACGAGCTTGCTCGGTCCCACGCCCACCGAGCAGGAGACGCCGACGGATCCCCGGACCTCGCGACGGACCTTCTCCGCGATCGCCTCGGACGGCCCGAACAGCAGCACGGCCCCCGAGACGTCCAGGAAAGCTTCGTCGAGCGAGATCGGCTCCACCAGCGGCGTCACGCCCAGCAGAACCTCGCGGAACCGGTTCGAGTGCGCCTGGTACGCCTCGAAGTCCGGCGGAACGAACACCGCGTCCGGGCACAGGCGGCGGGCGCGGACCGCCGGCATCGCGTTGCGGATCCCGAACGCTCGGGCCTCGTAGGAGGCAGACATCACGACGCCGCGGGATCCGGCGCCCCCCACGACCACGGGGCGGCCGGTGAGCGAGGGGTCCTTCAGCACCTCGACCGACGCGTAGAACGCGTCCAGGTCGACGTGCAGGATGGGCTCGGTCGTCCGGTTCACTTGATCGAGCGTACCCCCATCACCTCCGTGCCTCATCGGCCGGCCGAGCCGCCGCTCGAGTGCCAGAGCTTCCGCGGGACCGCCGAGGCGACCGCCGATCCCTCGTGGGCCAGCGCCTCGGCCAGACGTCTGGCCCGGCGCGCACGGTGGAGCGCGACCATGTCCCACACGTCCTCAGCGATCACCGAGACGCCACGGCGGCCCGTGCGCCGGACCGTCCCCCCCACCACCAGCAGGAACGAGTGGAACACGGTCCTCGCGACCTTGGGCTGCACGCTCTCGAACACCGTCACGTCGATCGGCCCGGTCGCATCGTCCAGCGTGAGGAAGACGATCCGCTGCCCGCTGCGGATCGCGGGGGTCTGCGAGGCCACCTTCACCCCCACCACCCGCACCCGCTCGCCGGCCCGGCATCGCCACAGGCGATCCGCACGGGTCGCGCCAAGGTCGGCGATCAGCGGCTCGAAGAAGCTCACGAGGTGCCGGCTCGCGTCCAGGCCGAGGACCTCGAGCTCGGCCCGGACGCGTTCGGCGTCGGTGTACTCGGGGAGGGAGAGACCGGGAAGGGTCGGGGTCGCCGCTCCGGGCGGCGGGTCCCCTCCTCGCCTCGCCGACCTCCCGCCACCTCGACGTGGTCCCCGCGAGGCTCGTCGACCCACACCCTCCGCGGCGACCCCCGACCGTGCACCCGGGACCCTCCGCGAACCCCGCCGACCGTCCTCCCGAGTGCCCAACGAAGCAGGACCTGCGGCCCAGAGATCCAGCGCGAGCTGGTCGCCCTCGCGCTGTGGCTCGACGGTCATCGCCGCGTACAGGCGGTCGCGACGCGTGCCGCCCGGGAGCACATCGAACCCCCCGGCGTGGGCGAGCGCCTCCGCCACCGGTCTGGACACGCTCGTGCGCCGCAGGAGGTCTCCCACGTCGCGGAATGGCCGCTCGGCCCGGGCCTGGAGGATCGAGCGGATCTCGGCGTCCGAGATCCCGTGCACGTCGGCGAGCGAGAGCCGGATCCCGTACCCGCCGCCCGGGAGCCGCTCTACCGTGTACGTCGGCTCGCTGCGGTCGACGTCGAGCGGCAGGACCGCGATCCCGTGCTCGCGTGCGTCCTCGAGGATCAGCCGCCGCGGGTACATCCCGGGGTCGTGCGTGAGGACCCCGGCCAGGAAGTGCGCCGGGTGGTGGGCCTTCAGCCAGGCCGAACGGTACGTCGGCACGGCGAAGGCCGCGGCGTGCGCCTTGCAGAACCCGAAGCTCGCGAACCGCGCGACGTCGTCCCAGGTGCGCTCGGCCACCGTGTCGGGGATCCTGCGAGCCCGCGCGCGGCGCAGGAGGTCCGCGCGCAGCCCCGGCAGCAGATCCTCGCGATCCAGGTGCCGGCGGATGAAGTCGGCCCGGGCCAGGCCGTAGCCCGCGATCGCCGTCAGGGTCCGCATCACCTGCTCGTGGTAGACGAGCACGCCGAAGGTCTCCCGAAGAACCGGCCGCAGCGACGGGTGCGCGTAGGTCGGCCGCTCCATCCCGTGGCGCCGGCGTAGGTACGGCGTGACCATGTCCGACTTCACCGGGCCGGGTCGGAACAGCGAGATGTCGACGATCAGGTCCTCCCACCGCTCGGGCTGGAGCTTCTGGAGGAGCTCGCGCTGGCCTGGCGACTCGATCTGGAAGCACCCGAGAGTATCCGAGGCTCGGATCAGCTCGAAGGTCGGCCCGTCGTCGAGCGGGATCTCCGTCAGGTCGACCTTGACGTGCTCGGTGCGGACGATCTCGTCCACCGCATGGCGCATCGCCGAGAGCATCCGCACCCCGAGCACGTCGAGCTTCAGGTAGCCGAGGAGCTCGACGTCGTCCTTGTCGGCCTGGATCATCCGGTACCCCTGGAACGAGCGTTCGAGCGGCACCCTCTTCACCAGGTCGTGGTTCGAGAGCACGATCCCCGAGGGGTGCAGGGCGAGGTGCCGCGGGAACCCGTCCAGGCGCTCGGCGACCCTGAGCAGCAACTCGAGCTGACCGGCGTTGAGGTTGCTGCCGGCGAGCTCGGGCAGCCGCTCGATCGCCACGCGCAGGTCGTCGGCGCCGATCCGCGGGAACGCCTTTGCCACCCAGTCGACCTCGGGCTCGGGCAGGCCGAGGGCCTTGCCGACCTCGCGGATCGCGGACCGGGCGCGGAAGGTGTCGACCATCGCCACGCAAGCGGTGCGCTCGTCGCCGTGGCGCGAGAGGACCATGTCGTAGACGTCCTCCCGCCGGGCCGACTCCACGTCGATGTCGATGTCGGGCAGCTCGTCCCGCAACGGGTTCAGGAACCGCTCGAACACCAGGTCGTGGCGGATCGGGTCGACGTCGGAGATCCCGGTCAGGTAGCAGACGAGCGATCCGGCCGCGCTCCCCCGGCACGCGCACCAGATCCCCATCGCCCGCACGTCGGCGACGATGTCCGCGACCGTGAGGAAGTACGCTGGGTACCCGAGGCGGTGGATCGTGGCGAGCTCGCGGTCGAGGCGGTCGCGGACCTCGCGGGTCGGTCGCATCCCCCGGCGCTCGAGCCCGCGCCAGCATCGCTCGGCCAGGACCGAGGAGGCGCTCCGCCCGGCCGGCGTCGGGAAGTCGGGGAACCGGGGCCGGCGCAGCTCGAGGTCGAACGCGCAGGAGGCCGCGATGTCGAGCGTGGCGTCGGCCAGGTCCGGGCGCTCGGCGAACAGCCGCCGCATCGCCCCCGCCGGCTTCAGCCACCCCTCGGCGTTCGTACGCGAGACGTTCGTCCGGCTGATCGGCACCAGCTCGCGCATGCACTCGAGCGCGTCGGCCAGGAACGCGTCCCGCGGCACGAGGTAGCGCACCGGGTTCGTCGCAACGGCCCGGACCCTGGCCCGCTCGGCCAGGCGCAGGAGCGCGCGGATCTCGGCCAGCGAGCCCTCCTCGAGTCGGTGCTGGACACCCATGGACAGGCGATCGCCGAACGCCTGCCACCAGGGCTCGAGCGCTACGAGCGCCGCCTCCGGGCGACCCGCCACGGCGAGGGCGCCCGGAGGCGAGGCCGGCCCGAGCAGGGCGGCCAGGCCCTCCGCGTTGGCGCACACCTGCTCGACGGCGAGCGAGGGCTCCCCACGCTCGCCCGAGTGGTGCGCGTCGGTGATCAACCCGCACAGGTTCGCGTACCCGCGCTCGTCCTGGGCGAGCAGGACGACGGACAGGGGAGAGGGTCTTTGCGGAGCGGTCTGGGTCGACGAGCGGAGCCGACGGACGGTCCTCGAGGCCTGAGGTCGGGTGGAGCGAGGCGGGGACCCAGATCCCGGAGCGAAGGGCCCTCGCCCCCCCACGTCGCCGTGGATGGTCAGGGTGGCACCGAGGATCGGCTTCACCCCGTGCTTCTGGCAGGCGGCCACGAACCGCGCCGCGCCGTACAGCCCGTCCCGGTCGGCGAGCGCCACGGCTGGCATCCCGAGCTCGGCGGCCAGCCGCGCGAGCGCCTCAGGCGAGAACGCCCCCTCCTTCAGCGAGAAGAAGGACCGGACGTCGAGGTGGACGACGCCGCGAGGCACCTCACGGCTCCGATGGGGTTCGACCTACCCGCGCTCCCAGACAGCCGGATCGTGCGCGAAGTGCACCCGGACGGGTTCGAGCACGCGGAGCCGCCGCACCGACGCCGCGTATGCCTCGCGGCGGTCGGGCTCGCCCGGCTCGCCCGAGGCGGACGGCTCGGTGGCCCGCTCCCACTCGGCGCGGGACTGGAGCGCCTGCCCCGCGAGCGCCTCCTCGATCGGGGTCACGCGCGGCGAGAACATCGCCTCGTCCTCCGCGTTGCCGTTCCCCGACCCGTTGTCGAACAGGAAGACGCCGTCCCGGTGAATCACGGCGTGTGCGTACGACGGCCACCACTCCCGTCCCAGCACCGCCTGTTCCTGCAGCGGCAGGCGCAGCTCCGAGACGAGGAACGGCACGACACGAGGCTCGGTCACCGCCTCGCATCTAATCCCACAACCGCTCGATGTGCCAGCGGTCGTGCAGCCGGTCGTGGTAAAGGTCCCAGACCGCGCCGCCGCGGGCCTCGACCCGCCAGTACTCGCGGTCCCGTCCGTCGGCCCACCAGCGGCCCTCGATCCGCCAGCGGCCGATCACGTCGGCCACCTCGTACCGGCGCCCACGCCAGAGGAAGGCCGCCGGCATCCCCGCGTCGCGCTCGACCTCCACCGGCTCGTCGTAGGTCTTGGACATCCCGCTTCCTCGTGACCACCTCCCCCTCGAAGTATCGAACGTATGTTCGAGGGGGAAGGCGAACGTACACCAGGGGTCCGACAGCCGTCAAGACGGGCTATCCCTGCTCGGTGGGGGCGACCTCGCGCCGATCGACCCACTCCCGGTGCAGCGTGCAGCGGCCCTCGGCGTCGAAGTCCAGGACCAGGATCCCGTCCAGCTCCACCCGTCGGGCGCCCTCGTCGAACGCGACCCGCCACCACGCCACGCCTCGCTCCTCCTCCAGGGCGAGCGGCTCGAACCGGGTCTCCAGACCCGGCTGCACGCCTCCCTCGATCCAGCGCCGGACGATCTCGTCCCGCCCGCGCGCCGCGTCGTCCCGGAAGGGACCGTGGTGGTAGACCGCGTCCCCGGAGAACAGCCCCGCGACCTCGTCCGGGTCGTTCGAGGCCCACGCCGCGAAGTACCGCTCGAGCCACCCCCGGAAGGCCGTGCCGTCCACAGGGACATCGTACGTGGGTAGGCTTCTGCGGCGATGGCCGACCCGAACGCCCTCGTCGTCTGCGTCCCGAACTTCAGCGAGGGGCGCCGGGCCGAGGTGATCGACGCGATCTGCGACGCCCTGGCGAGCGTCCCGGGCGCGCGCCTGGTCTACCGCCAGGCGGACCCGGAACACAACCGTCTCGACACCACGGTCGTCGGCCCGCCGGATGCCGTCCGGCGGGCCGCGCTCGCCGGCGCGGCGGAGGCCGTCGAGCTGATCGACATGGACGAGCACCGCGGCGGCCATCCCCGGATGGGCGCGGCCGACGTGATCCCGTTCGTCCCGCTCCGTGGGATCACGATGGACGAGGTGGTCGAGCTGGCACGCGACTTCGCGCGCGAGCTCGCGGAGACCTTGGACCTCCCCGTGTACCTCTACGACCGGGCCGCGCTCGTGCCGCAGCGCGCGAGCCTGGCCGAGGTCCGCCGAGGCGAGTACGAGGGCCTGCGCGAGGCCGTCTCGCGGGCCGAGCGCGTACCCGACCTCGGCCCGCGCGCGATCGGGAAGGCCGGCGCCGCCGCGGTCGCGGCCCGGAAGCCGCTGATCGCGTTCAACGTCTACCTGACCGGTCCGGAGGAGCGAGCCAAGGAGATCGCGAAGCTCGTCCGCGAGTCCGGCGGCGGCCTGCCGGCCGTCCGCGCGATCGGGTTCGCGGTGCCCGAGCGCGATGCGGTCACGGTTTCGATGAACCTCGTGGACCACGAGACGACCGGCCTGCGGGTGGCCTTCGACAGGGTCCGCGGGCTCGCCGCCGAGCGCGGTATGCAGATCCGCTCCTCCGAGATCGTTGGCCTGGTGCCGCAAGCCGCGCTCGCGGAGGAGGATGTCTCCCATCTGCAACTGGAGGGGTTCGATGCGGACGCACAGATCCTGGAGCGGCTCGTGAACGGGGGCATCGGCGAGCGGACGATCGACGGCTTCCTCGGGGTGCTGGCCTCGGACGCGCCGACGCCGGGCGGGGGCGCGGTGGCCGGCCTGTGCGGGGCGGCGGGGGCGGCGCTCATCTCGATGGTCTGCAACCTGACGATCGGCAAGGGCGGCTACGAGGACGTGGAGGACCGGATGCGCGCGCACCTCGAGGAGGCCGAGGCGGCGCGCCCGGCGTTCCTCGAGCTCGCCGACCGCGACGCCGCGTCGTTCGACGCCGTGATGGCCGCGTTCCGGATGCCGAAGGACGACGACCGGCAGAAGGCCGAGCGCAGCGCCGCGATCCAGCGCGCCTACGAAGGGGCGGCCCGCGTGCCGCTCGAGCTCGTCCGCCGGGCCGTCGACCTGCTGCCGGCGGCGGTCGCCGTCACGGAGCACGGGAACACGAACGCGGCCTCGGACGGCGTGTCGGCCGCGATCGTCCTGCACGCGGCGGCGGCGTGCGCGATCGTGAACGTCCAGATCAACGCGGCGGCGCTGAAGGCCGAGAGCGTGGCCGGCGAGCTCAGCGAGGAGGTCGCCATCCTGCGCGTACGCGCCGGCGAGCTGCTCACGGCGGCCGAGGGGGCGTTCGCCGCCCGGACGTCCTGAAGATGCGGCGGTTCCGACCGGGCGAGCCGATAACCCTCCGCGAGCTGTGGCGCGGTCGGGTCTGGGCCGCGCGGGCGCTGACCATGGTCCGCGACGGGGACGATGCCCAGATGTTCCATCTGCCCTCAGGCGCTCCGGCGCTCGCCCCGAGCCGGGCCGACCGACTCCTGCGGGAGCCGGTCGAGGAGTGGGAACTCGTCGAGCGCGCGTGGGACCACGGTCCCGTCCTCTCCTTCGCGTGGCCGGACGTCGCGCACGCCGTGCTCCTGCTGACCCGCCGCGATGGCACGCCGAGGTGCTGGTACGTGCAGCTGCAGGATCCTCTCCGGCGGACGCGGATCGGGTTCGACACGGTCGACCACGTCCTGGACGCGATCGTCGAGCTCGACGGCGGCTGGCGGTGGAAGGACGAGGGTGCGCTCGAGGCCGCCGTCGCCCGGGGCGACTTCACCGCCGACCAGGCGCTCGCGTTCCGGGCCGAGGGTGAACGGGGCGTCGCCCGGATCGTGGAGCGCGAGCCGCCCTTCGACCGCGACTGGTGGTCGTGGCGACCCGATCCGTCGTGGCCGGCGCCCACGCTCCCCGCGGGCGCGGATCGACACTAGCCCTCGAGTGTGGGCAGCACCGTCTCAACGAACCGTCCGAGCCGTTCCCTGCCCTCGGTGGGCCACTCGACCACCAGGTAGCTCACCCCGTTCTCCACGTGCTCATCGAAGGCGCGCCGTACCTCGTCCCATGGCTCGGAGATCGACAGGCTCGAGGCCCGGACGATCGTCGTGGGGTCGCGGCCCGCCTCCTCCGCGGAGCGCCGCACGACTTCCCACTTGGCTCCGTAGTCGGTTCCCCACGTGTGCCACACGTCGGCGAGCCGACCCACGATCGGCAGGGCGAGCTTCGGTCCCTTCGCGCCGATCCAGATCGGCGGGTGCGGTTGCTGCACCGGCTTGGGCCGGTACAGCGCACCATCGAGCCGGTAGCGCCGGCCCTCGAAAGAGACGCGTTCCCCGCTCATCAGGAGCCGGAGCACCTGCACACCCTCCTCGAGCCGCTCCATCCGCTCGCGGACATCGGGGAAAGGGATCCCGAACTCGCGGTGCTCGTCCCGGTTCCACGCGGCACCCACCGCGCACTCGACGCGTCCGCCCGAGACCTGGTCCACCGTGACGACCTCGGTCGCCAGAACCGAGGGATGGCGGTGGGTCATCCCGGTCACCAGGGTGCCGAGCCTGATCCGGTCCGTGCGGGCGGCGAGCGCCGCGAGCAACGTCCAGCCCTCCAGGCACGGTCCGTCCGGGTCCGCGTAGAGGGCGATGAAGTGATCGAAGACCCACGCACCCTCGAACCCCGCCTCCTCCGCGAACCGCACGCGGGACGCGATCTCCTCCCAGGTGAGCTGGTGCTGTGCCACGTCGAGCCCGAACCGCATCCGGGTCACCTCCTCGGTTGTCGGCCGATGCCTCCCTGCGCGAGTGTATGGCGGCATGCCGAACCCGGACCCGTCCTCGTTCCGCTCCCGGTTCCCGGCGCTCGCGCGTGAGCTCGACGGCCGCCCCTGCGTGTTCGCCGACGCTCCCGGAGGATCGCAGGTGCCGGACGCGGTGATCGCGGCCACGGCCGACTACCTGCGTCGCAGCAACGCGAACCTAGGCGGTGCGTTCGCCACCAGCCAGGAGTCGGATGCGCTGGTCGCCGACGCGCGCCGGTCCGCGGCGGCGTTCACCGGCGTCGACCCCGATGAGATCGTGTTCGGCCCCAACGCCACCAGCCTGCTGTTCACGTTCTCCCGGTCGATCGCGCGGGAGCTCGGTGCGGGCGACGAGGTCCTGGTCACCACGCTCGACCACGACGCGAACATCGCGCCCTGGGTAACCGCTGCGGAGGACGCGGGGGCGACGGTGCGGAGCGTCGACATCCGCGAGGGGGACGCGACCCTCGACCTCGACTCGTTCGATGCCGCCCTGTCCGGATCCACGAGGGTGGCCGCGTTCACCCTCGCGTCGAACGCCGTGGGCACAATCCCGCCCGCCGCCGACCTCGTCCGACGGATCCGCGAGCGGGCGCCGAAGGCGATCGTGGCGGTGGACGCCGTGCACCTGGCGCAGCATCGGGCCCTCGACCTCCACCGGCTCGGGGCCGACCTGCTCGTGTGCTCCCCGTACAAGTTCTTCGGACCGCACCTCGGGATCCTCGCCGCTCGCCGGGAGCTGCTCGAGCGGCTGCACCCCTACAAGGTGCGCGCGGCCGAGGACGCGGTGCCCGTCCGCTGGGAGACCGGGACGATGGACCACGAGGGCCTGGCCGGGCTGGTCGCGGCCGTCGGGTACATCGCCGGGCTCGGGGACGCGCTGGGCACCCCCCAGGGACCGACGCTCCGCGAGCGCGTGGCCGCCGGCATGGAAGCGATCCGTCGGTACGAGCACCGGATCTCCGAGCGCTTCCTGGAGGGCGCGGCGCGTATCCCTCGTGCCCGCCTGTGGGGCATCGCCGATCGCGACCGGATCGACGAGCGCACGCCGACGTTCGCCCTCCGGGTTGGCGATCGGCACCCGGCCGAGACCGCCGAGGCGCTCGGGGAGCGCGGGATCTTCGTCTGGGACGGCCACTACTACGCCCTGGCGCTGATGGAACGGCTCGGGCTCCAGGAGAGCGGGGGTGCCGTGCGGATCGGGTTCTGCCACTACCACACCCTCGGCGAGGTGGACCGGGTGCTCGAGGAGCTCGCGAGCCTCGGATGACCCGAGTTCCCGCAGGTCACGGCGTTGCTAGGATGGGCCTCCCACACTGGAGATGAGGTACCGATGCGGATCCTGATCCTCGGCGGTGACGGCTACCTCGGGTGGCCGACGGCGATGCACTTCGCCCGTCGCGGCCACGAGGTCCACACCATCGACAGCTACCTGCGCCGCCGTGCCCACGCGGAGGCCGGCACGGGCTCCCTCACGCCCATCCCACCCTCCCTCCCAGCGCGCGCCCAGGCCTTCCGCGAGGTGTCCGGGCACGAGATCGGCGTCACCGAAGGTGACCTGCTCGACGTCGACGTGGTCGAGCGGGTGTTCGCCGAGTTCCGGCCCGAGGCGATCGTGCACTACGGCGAGATGCCGTCGGCCCCCTACTCGATGATCGACCGCGAGCACGCCACCTTCACCCAACACAACAACGTGATCGGGACGTTGAACGTCCTGTGGGCGATGGCAGAGCACGCGCCGGACGCGCATCTGGTCAAGCTCGGCACGATGGGCGAGTACGGGACGCCGAACATCGACATCGAGGAGGGGTTCATCCAGATCGAGCACAACGGGCGGCGTGACACGCTGCCGTACCCGAAGACGCCGGGCAGCTTCTATCACCTCACCAAGGTTCACGACTCGCACAACATCCACTTCGCGTGCCGGATCTGGGGGCTGCGGTCCACCGACCTGAACCAGGGTGTGGTCTACGGGATCGAGACGGACGAGACGATCCTCGACGAGCGGCTGGTCACCCGGTTCGACTACGACGAGGTCTTCGGCACCGCGCTGAACCGGTTCTGCCTCCAGGCGGTGATCGGGCATCCGCTGACCGCCTACGGGAAGGGCGGCCAGACGCGCGGATACCTGAACATCGTCGACACGCTCCAGTGCGTCGAGCTCGCGGTCGCCAACCCGCCCGAGCCCGGCGAGTACCGGGTCTTCAACCAGTTCACCGAGCAGTTCTCGATCCGTGAGCTCGCCGAGCTCGTGCAGCACGCCGGGGCCGAGGTGGGCATCCACATCCGCCTCGAGCACGTCGAGAACCCCCGGGTCGAGATGGAGGAGCACTACTACAACGCCAAGCACACCAAGCTTCTCGACCTCGGCCTCAAGCCGCACCTGCTCTCGGAGACGCTGATCGAGTCGATGTTCGCGGCGATCGAGCGGTATCGCGACCGGGTGACCTTCGACCACATCATGCCGGCCACGCGCTGGCGAGCGGTCCGCGAGCGCGCCCGACCCTGACGGATGTTGGCGCTGCGGATCGCCGGCGCCGTCCTCGCGGTGGGGCTCTTCGCCTTGTTCGTGGCGAGCTACCGTCGCCGGCAGATCAGCCGCCTCAGCCTGATCATCGCCTGGGCGATCGCGTTCGGGGTGGTCGTGCTTGCGGCCACTCCGAACCTGTTCAACCCGGTGTTCGAGGTGCTGAACTTCGAGCCGGGGACCGGACAGCGGCTCACCGCGGTGCTGCTGTTCGCGGTGGTGATCCTGTTCCTGCTGCTCCTCCGGCTGCAGTCCATCGTCGACACGAACGAACGGAGCATCCGGCTCCTGGTCGAGGCGCTCGGACAGGACGCCTTCGACTGGGACCGGGCCGCCGCGCTCCCCGACGGTGCCGCGATCGCGGTCATCTCCCCTGCCTTCAACGAGGCCGAGAACCTCCCCGCCGTGATCCACGCGATGCCCGACGAGATCGGAGGCCGCCTCGTGGTCCCGATCGTGATCGACGACGGCTCCGAGGACCGGACGGCCGAGGTCGCCGAGGAGGCCGGTGCCCTGGTTGCCCGGCTGCCGATCCGACGCGGCGGAGGTCTGGCCCTACGGGTCGGGTACGACATCGCCCTCCGGATGGGCGCGGAGATCGTCGTCTCGATCGACGCCGACGGCCAGCACCAGCCAGAGGAGATCCCGGTGGTCGTCAAGCCGATCCTGGAGGGGCAGGCCGACCACGTGAACGGCTCGCGGATGCTCGGCGACTACGAGCGGGGCCCGACGATCCGGCACGTCGGCGTGCACGTCTTCTCCTGGCTCGTGACGCTGCTCACCGGCCAGCGGGTCACCGACATCTCGAGCGGGTTCCGGGCGACCCGCGCGGACACGCTCCGGAAGCTCCTCCTGGAACAGGATCAGTTCTGGACCTCGGAGGTCACGATCGAGGCGCTGCGCCAGCGCGCGAGGATCGTCGAGGTCCCGGTCACCTTCCTCACGCGCCGAGGCGGCGTCTCCAAGAAGCCGAAGTCGATGCGCTACGCGTGGAACTTCTCCAAGGCGATCGTGAAGACATGGCTCCGGTAGCGGCGCTCAGCTCGCGGCGGCGGCCACCTCGCCGGCCAGGTGGGCGTTGGCCTCCAGGAGGGCCAGGTTCACCTCGAGGCTCCGCCCGCCCGTGCGTTCGGCCAGGCACGAGAGGAGGTGCGGGGTGAGCGCCTTGCCCCGGACGCCATCCCGCTCGGCCAGGTGCACGCAGTCGCGGGTGGCGGTCGCGACCACGTCCGGCTCCATCGCCAGCTCGCCGGGCACGGGGTTGCAGAGCAACACCCCCGCCCCCGCTTCGAGATCCCGCAGGGCGCGTACGATCTTGGCCGCTGCCAGCGGCTCCCCGACCCGGGTCTCGAGCTCGACCGGCGCCTCCCTGACCAGGAAGTGCGGCAGCCGGCGGCACCGATAGCCGACGACCGCGACCCCGAGCTCGTCCAGGCGCTCCGCGGTGGCCACCGGATCGGCGATCGACTTGGGTCCGGAGCTCACGAGCAGCACCGGCGTCCTCGCCAGCTCGACCAGATCCGCCGACACGTCGCGGGAGCCGGGGTGCACCCCGCCGATCCCTCCGGTGGCCACGACCGAGACGCCGACGCGGGCGGCCGCCCAGATCGTCGCGGACACCGTCGTCGCACCCAGCCCATGCGTCGCCACGACCACCGGGAGGTCGCGACGAGCGACCTTCACCGCCCGACCGGGCTCCGCGAACACCGCCAGCTCGTCGGCCGTGAGACCCACGACGACCGATCCGTACACCACGCCGACCCAGGCCGGCACGGCGCCGGCGACCCGCACGGCCGCGGTCATCCGCTCGATGCACTCGAGGTTCCGGGGCGGCGGCAACCCCTGAGCGATCACGCTGGTCTCCAAGCCGACCACGGGACGGCCGCCCTGCACGGCGCGGCGGACATCGTCGGACGGGGCGAGCACCGCGCTCATCCCGACCGCTCCGGCCAACTCTCGAGGCTCCCAGCCACCTCGGCACCGGCGCGACACGCGGCGTGGAGCGCGTCGCCCGGCGAGCGCCCGGCGGCGAGGTTCGCGAGAAGGACGCCATCGAACGCGTCGCCCGCTCCCGTCGGATCGCGCTCCCGCACCGCCGTACCAGAGAACCGGATCTCCAGTCCCTCCCAGGACATGACGGCCCCCTCGGCGCCGAGCTTGAGGCACACGACCGGGAACCGGGCGGCCAGCGCGTCCAACGCTGACCCGTCGCGACGACCGGTCAGGGCCTCAGCCTCCCGGTCGTTCGCGAACAGCACGTTGGCTCCTGCCGCCAGATCGAAGAACCGATCCGCGCCGACGTCCCGCACCAGTGGCCAGGAGGCGGCATCGACCGCAACGAACCTCGCCCGGGCACGTTCGAGCGCCGCCCGGCCCGCCGTCGTCGTCGGCGGGAAGAGCAAGGCGTAGCCGGACACGAGCACCGCGGCAGCATCGAGCCGGTCCGGCAGGTCCGCGGGCGACAGCCGGCCGCTCGCGCCCCGATCGGCCACCATCGAGCGCTCGCCCGGCTCGTGTACCACGAGCATGGTTCCGGTCTCGGCCTCCGGATCGAGGGCCAGCGCGGGTTCGACCCCGCGACGGATGAGCTCGTCGCGGATCAGGGCCCCGGCGGCGTCGGCCCCCACCCGACCGTACACGCGCGCCCGCGCCCCGACGTAGGCCGCCCACACGGCCGCGTTGGCGGCGCTGCCCCCCGGCCGCACCTGCACCCGCCCGTGCACGTCGCCCCCCTCCTCCAGGGCCTCGGCCTCCACGCGCACATCGAGCATCACGTCGCCCACGGTCGCCACGTCCACGCGGGGAACCCTACTGGCTCCCGGCGAGAGCGCCGCCGAGTGCTAGCCGGCCTCCGCGATCCCGGCCGCCTCCGCCGCCCACCTGCCGAACGCGCCCCAGAACGGATCGAGGCCCGGATGCTCGAGCGAGCGGTCGCCCTCCGGCGTCGCCAGGACCGTGCCGCCCCCGCGGTCGACGACCTCGCCCACCACGGCCCCCTCGACCCCGCCGCCCGCCAGGGCCCGGACGAACGCGTCCGCGCGGTCGGGCACCAGCGTGCAGATCAGCGTTCCCTCGCTGATCGAGGTGTAGGGATCCATCCCGGTCGCCTCGCACACCGCCCGGACCTCGGGTCGGACCGGGATCGCATCGAGCTCGACCCGCATCCCGACGTCCGAGGCGGCCGCCACCTCGGTGAGCCCGCCGAACACGCCGCCCTCGGTCGCGTCGTGCATCGACGTCACCCCCTCCTCGCGCAGTCCGAACCCTCGGGCAACCGACGCTTCGGGGACCACGGTCATCCGTTCGAAGAGCGCGTCGGCCTTCGCGACCGCGTCCGAGCCGATCT
The DNA here is from genome assembly GCA_964640085.1 of uncultured Actinomycetes bacterium. Lineage (GTDB taxonomy): Bacteria > Actinomycetota > UBA4738 > UBA4738 > HRBIN12 > CAZXFA01. The sequence goes on from CAZXFA010000007.1 coordinate 61,839, forward strand.
CCGCGGCCAGGCGCTCGGGGAAGGTCGCGGCGAACAGCGCGGTCGCCTCGATCGCCGCTCCCTTGGTCACCACGATCGCGTCGCCGGGTCGGGCCATCGTCGGCGTCACGAACCGATCTTCCGGCCCCGAGGCCATGCACACCGCCCCGCCCACCATCGGCCACATGCAGCCGTCGTAGCGGGCCGTGTGGCCGGTGACCACCGCCAAGCCGATCTCGGTGCACGTCCGGTGGAACGCGTCCCAGAGCGCCGTGAGCTCGTCGTCGGTGATCTCCGGCGGCAGGTTCAGGTCCACGGCGATCCAGCGGAGCGGCAGACCGCTCGTAACGGCGTCCGACGCCAGGATGTGCACTGCGAACCAGGCTGCTCGCTCCCATCCGTAGGCCGGGACGACGAAGACGGGATCCGCCGTGAGCGCCATCGCCACGCCATCGGCCACGCGCACCACACCGACGTCCACCCCGTGCATCGGTCCCACGAGCACATCGGGGTCGCTCGCACCCAACCGGCGCAGGATCACCCGTTCGAACATCTCCGCCGTGACCTTCCCGGTCCGCTGGTCCGTCATCGCTCCTCCCCCTCCGACTTCCGAACGGCATCCACCAACTCCCGCGTGGCCGCTACCGGATCCGCAGCGGCGGCCACCGCCGAGACCACGGCCACGCCGGCCGCCCCGTTCGCCAGCACCTCCCAGGCGTTGCGGGGGCCGATCCCCCCGATGCCCACCACCGGCAACCGGGTCGCCCCCACGACCTCGCGGAGTCCGTCGGGTCCGACCGGCACGGCCTCCGGCTTGGTGGCCGTCGCCCAGACGGTCACGCCGAGGTAGTCGGCACCGGCCGCCTCCGCCTCCCGAGCCTGCTCGGCGGTCGACACGCTCACCCCGAGGACCGAACGACCGTGGAGCGCGGCGCGCACCGCGACGAGATCCCGGTCCTGACCGATGTGGGCCCCGCATCCGAGCTCGGCGGCGACCTCCTCGCGGTCGTTCACCACGAACAGGACCCCCGCGTCGCGGCACCGCTTCGCGAGCTCATCCGCGAGCGGGAGCAGCTCGGCGTCTGCGAGCCCGGGGGCCCTGAGCTGGACCGCGGTCGCCCCGCCCGCGATCGCGGCGACCACCACATCTCGGTGGCCGCGGCCCACGATCGGGTCGTCGGCCGTGACGACGTACACGCGCAGCGAGCGGGGATCCACCCTGGTGCCCATCGACTCCCTCCGCCGGCATTACCCGGTTCAGGTTCGTCGGGTCGCCGCCGCCGGCCTTCCGGCGCTCGCCCTGGCGAGCCCCGGACCCCCTTGGGCGACCTCTCAGCCCGGCTGCCCGAGCTCCCCGGTGATCCGGGTCACAGCATAGACCCGATCAGCGGCCTGCAGCCCGGGAGCGGGCAATCGCCAGCTCGCGACGGACCTTCTTCCAGTCGCTCTTCCGCGTCGAGAACAGCACGTCGGTCGCCATGGCGAACAGACCGAATCCCACGATCGCCCACGCGGCCCAGGCGGGGGCGTCGGTGGCCGGCCAGAACGCGAGGGCGGCGAACGGCGCCGCCTTGGTCGCGATGGCTCCCGACGCGTGCATCCATGCCCGAGCGGTCGGTGCGGCTCGCAGGTACGAGGCGTAGTCGGTCTTCAGGCCGGGTCGGGGAGGGAACGGGCCCGGCAGGAGGTAGGGCGGGAGGGGGCCGGTGAGGAAGTAAGAGCTGAACCTGATCCCGGCGATCCGTCCCGTCAACCAGTGCGCCAGGTCGTGGACGGAGGCGGCCCATGCCAGGGCCGCGAACACCAGCGCCACCCCGGCGACCGCCTCGGAGTCCGACCCGAAAGCCAGGCCAACCGCGAAGGAACCGACCAGCGTCCCGACGAGCAGCACCGCGTTGCCGAGCCATACCGGGAACCGCCATCGGACCCGTGCTTCGAACGCCTTCCGGTCGATCCGCCCCGCGGCCTCGGCCCAGTGAGCGGAGAGGGCGGGGTCGGCCTTCACCTTGGCGAGGAGGGACCAGAAGCCGAGCGCGCGCAGATCGGTCCGTCCAGCGTCGACGGCTGCCTCGATCCTCGCGAACGTCTCCGGGTAGCTCTCGCTCACGGGGAATCCCCCGCTCCGCGCGCGCGATGGCCTAGGATGGTCATCCGGACGCGCCCCCGGCCCCTGGACCGTCCGCCCGCAACGGCCGAGAACACGGAGGAGCGACCATCTCGAGGAGCACGATCCCCGAGCGGCCGTCCGGCCGCCCCGATCTCCCGTACGCCCTGACCACGCTCGACGGCCGCTACCACGTCGTCGATCGTATCGCCGCAGGCGGGATGGGAGAGGTCTTCCGGGCGCGCGACGCCGTGCTCGACCGGGACGTCGCGATCAAGGTCCTGCACCGGAGCCTGGCCGGCGACACCGGGTTCGTCGATCGGTTCCGTCGCGAGGCCCGAGCCGCCGCCGGGCTGTCCCACCCGAACATCGTCGCGGTGCACGACTGGGGATCGGTGGACGCGATCTACTACATGGTGATGGAGTTCGTCCGCGGCGTGAGCGCCCGGGAGCTTCTGAACGCCGAGGGGCTGCTCGCTCCGTCTCAGGCCGCCGACGTCCTGCTCCAGACGCTCGCCGCCCTCGATCATGCCCACCGGAAGGGCATCGTGCACCGGGACGTGAAGCCGGAGAACGTGATGGTCTCGCGCGACGGCGTGGTGAAGGTGGCCGACTTCGGCCTGGCGCGTGCCTACGCGGACGCTCAGATCACCGTGGCCGGGACGGTGACCGGCACCGTCCAGTACCTGGCCCCCGAGCAGCTCCAGGGCGAGCCCGCCGACCCGCGGACCGACCTGTACTCGCTCGGGATCGTGGCGTTCGAGCTGTTGACCGGGCGCCTGCCGTTCACCGGCGAGACCCCGATGGCGATCGCCTACAAGCACCTCCACGATCCGATGCCCGCCCCGTCCTCGCGCAACCCAGCCGTCCCGAGGGATCTGGACGGCTGGGTGGCCTCGATGACGGAGAAGGCCCGCGAGCTGCGACCGGAGTCGGCGGCCGAGGCCCGCCGCGACCTCGAGCACGAGGCCGCCTCCCTCCCTCCCGCGCCCCCGGTCGGGGGCCTGGTCCCCGAGGTCGGCGTGTCAACGCGCGACACCTCGTTCCCGGAGCATCGGGCCACCACCGTCACGATCCCGCGAGCCATGCAGCGTCGCCGCCGTCGCGGTCCCTGGGTGCTCGGGGGGCTGCTCCTGGTGCTCACGATGGGGGCTGCGGCCTGGGCCGCATGGACGTACCTGCTTCCCCGAGAGGTCGAGGTTCCTCGCGTCGCGGGCCTCGAGCTCGCCGAGGCGCAGCGTCGCGTGGAATCGGAGGATCTCCTCGTGCGGATCGGGGACGGTGAGCATTCACGCCGTGTCCCCGAAGGCGTCGTCCTCGCGATTCGGCCGGCCGAAGGAACGATCCTGGAGGAAGGCGATCGCGTCACGCTGATCCCCTCGCTCGGTCCACCGCCGGTCCCCGTGCCGCCGCTCGTAGGGTTGCCGCTCGCCGAGGCCAAGGCGGCGCTCCGGCAGGCGAACCTGAAGCTCGGCGAGATCACCGAGGCCTACGACGACGCGTTCCTGGCAGGCCAGGTGGTGCGTCAGAGCGTCCGGGCCGATCTCGAGGCGCCCATGGGCAGCGAGGTCGACGTCGTGGCGAGCCTCGGTCCGAACCCCGTCCCGGTGCCGAGGGTCGTCGGCCTGACGGAGGAGCAGGCGACCAGCACGCTCACGACCCGTGGATTCCAGGTGGACAGGCAGACCCGGTATTCGCACGAGGTCCCCAAGGGCGAGGTGATCGCGCAGGATCCTCCGAAGAAGACCGAGCTCCAACCGGGCCGGTCCGTCACGATCGTGGTCTCGCTCGGTCCCAGGGTCGTGGAGGTGTCGAGCTTCATCGGCATGACCCAGGCAGCCGCCGTCCAGGCCATCCGCGCGCTCGGCCTGGTCCCGGAGGCGATCGAGCTCCCGGGCGCCGTCGGCGAGCGCACCGTGGCGAGCCAACTGCCGATCGCGGGCGAGGAGGTCCGCGTCGGCTCCACCATCACGATCTACGTGGCGTGAGGGTCGGCGCCCACATCCGGACCCCGGGCGGGCTCCGCACCGCCATCGACGTGGCCCGGGAGGTCGGGGCCCAGGCCGTCCAGCTGTTCCTGTCGAACCCGCGCGCGTGGGCCGGACCACGCGTCGAGACCGCCGAGACGTTCGGGGCGGCGTGGCGCGAGGCAGGCGTGGGTCCGCTGTTCGTCCACGCGCCTTACCTGGTGAACATAGCGTCCCCGAACCCGGAGTTCCTCGCGAAGTCGCTCGAGCTCTGCCGCCGCTCGGTGATCGCGTGCGGGACGGCGGGGGCCGAGGGTTTCGTCGTGCACGCCGGCGCCGGCGGACCGGGCGAGCGCGCCGAGGCGATCTCCCGGGCGATGGCGGTCCTCGTGGCGACCCTCCACGAGACGCCGGCTGGGACGCGGCTCCTGGTGGAGCTGATGGCCGGGACGTCCGGCGCCGTGGCGTCCACCATCGCGGAAGCCGCCGAGCTGTTCGCGCTGGTGGACGACGAACGCCTCGGGCTCGTGCTCGACACCTGTCACCTGTTCGCGGCGGGGTACGCGCTCGACGAGCCCGACGGCGTGGACGCGTGCTTCACCGAGCTCCACGAGGTCGGCCTTGCGGACAGCCTGGCCTTGATCCACGCGAACGACGCCGAGTTCGGGCGGGCGTCCAGGAGGGACCGTCACGAGGTCGTGGGCGAGGGGAGGATAGGCCTGGAGGGTTTCGGCGCCCTCCTCCGCAGGCCCGAGGTCCGCGACCTCTCGCTGATCGCGGAGACGCCCGCGTCCGGCGAGCGACGGCGGCGCGAGCTCGAGACGCTCCGTTCGCTCGCTCCGCGCTAGCGGGACGGGATGATCTGCGAGGGAGGCGTGGCGCCCCGGTAGCTCCGGACGACGTCGCTCGCGGGCCTGAGCTGGGCGCGGTTCCGCCTGCCGAGCGTTGGTCTTCCGGCGCGTGCCGCCGATCGCGCCGGGCCGCTAGAGCTCGAGCTCCGCCCGGGGACCTTCCTGGTAGCTGTACCGCTCCTCGCGCCAGGGGTCGGCGTGGATGTGGTAACCACGGACCTCCCAGAAGCCTCTCGTGTTCGGCTTGGAGAACTCCAGACCCCGGAGCCACTTCGCGCTCTTCCATGCGTACCGCTGCGGCACGACCAAGCGGAGCGGGTACCCGTGCTCTGGCGTGAGATCCTGACCCCCGTGCGCCCAGGCGACGAGCACATCGTCCTCGAGCATCGCCTCCAGCGACAGGTTCGACGTGTAGCCGTACTCGCAGCGCGCGATCACCCAACGCGCCTCGGGCTTCGGCTCCGCCTTCTCGGCCAGGACCCGGAAGGGGATGCCCGTCCAGACGTTGTCGAGCGTGGACCAGCCCGTCACGCAGTGCATGTCCGCCGTCACGTCGACCGGGCCGAGCGCCTTCAGCTCGTCGTACGCGAGCGTGAAGGGGTGCTCGACCAGACCCGACACCTCCAGTGTCCAGCCGGAGACGTCCGCGGTCGGGATCGGCCCGTAGTGCAGCACCGGCCAGGTCTTCACCAGCCGCTGGCCGGGCGGGACACGCTTCGCGACCTCCTCCGGGTACCGCGGACCGAACAGCTTCATGCCCTCAACCTCCTCCACCTACGCCGGCTCCCCGGCGGCGACCCGTCGCCAGGCCGCAAGAACATCCTCGACATCGTCGTCCGAGATGCCGACGTGGGTCACCATCCGCACCCTCGGGGACGCGGGCGTGCACCCCACGCCTTCACCCTGCAACCGCCGGGCGGTCTCGATCGCGTCGAGCCCCATGATGGAGGTGTCGACGAACACCATGTTCGTTTCAACCCGCTCCGGATCCACCGACCCAGGGAAGGCCTCCGCGAGGCCCTCGGCCAGGCGCCGGGCCCGCGCGTGATCCTCATGCAGGCGTCCCGGGCCTTCCTCGAGGGCGATCAGCCCGGCCGCGGCCACGACGCCCGCCTGCCGCCATCCTCCTCCGTACAGGATCTTCAGCCGGCGCGCCTCTCGCATCATCTCCGCGGGACCACACAGGAGCGAACCGATAGGAGCGCCGAGACCCTTCGAGACGCAGAACATCACCGTGTCCGCCTCCCGCGTCCACTCCGCGACGTCCACGCCGGTCGCCGCGGCGGCGTTGAAGATCCTGGCCCCGTCCAGATGGACCGGGACGCCGGCCCGTTCGGCCACCTTCCGGATCGCGCGCATGTCCTCGACGGGCATGACGGTCCCCCCGGCCGCGCCCGCCGTGTTCTCGACGGCGAGCAGATCGACGACCTCGACGTCGTAGTAGCTGTCCGGCTCGAGCAACCGCTCGGCGAGCTCGGCCGTCAGCCATCCGTGGGGTGCGGCGGCCGTCCGGTAGGCCATCCCGGCGAGCACGGCAGAGGTCATCACCTCGGTGCTCGCGACGTGGGCGGAGGCCTCCGCGGCCACCAGGTGTCCGTTTCCGTGCCAGTGGAGCCGCAGGCCGATCTGGTTGGCCATCGTGCCGGTGGGCACGAACACCGCCGCCTCCTTCCCGGTGAACTCGGCCGCGCGCTCCTGGAGGAGGTTGACCGTCGGGTCGTCGCCGTACCAGTCGTCCCCCACCTCGGCCTCGGCCATCGCCCGGCGCATCGCAGCCGACGGCCGAGTGACGGTGTCAGAACGGAGGTCGATGCGCGGCTCCCGCACGGTCGAGCCAGTATAGGGGCGGACGTCCGAACGGCTCAGTACAGGAACATCGGCTTGCCGTCGACGTGCCGGATCTTCGGGCGGTAGTTGTCGACGTCGTACAGCGCGCCGACGTCGACCCGTTTCACGCCCTGGCGGGTCACGCCGATGGGGACGTTCACGTAGTTGCCGTTCCGCAGAGCTACCAGGCGCCCGTACTGACCGTCGATCACCAGGTCGGCCGCCATCACCGCGTAGTTGATCGCGACCATCAGGTCGAGCGAGTCCGGCGTCCCGGAGCGCATCAGGTACCCCAGCTGCTGGTAGATGATCCCCTGACCGGTGATCTTCCGCAGCGCCTCCCCGGTGATCTGACCGATGCCGCCGAGCTTGCGATGCCCGAACGCGTCCTCCGGCCCCCCCAAGACCATCTCGCCGCCGACCATCTGGGCGCCCTCGGAGATCGTCATCATCGCGTAGCGGCTCGGGTTGGCCTCGCGATCGTCCATCAGGAACCGCGCCAGCCCCTCGATGTCGAAGGGCACCTCGGAGATGATGGTGCGATCCACGCCCGCCAGGTACGCGGAGACGAGTGACGTTTCGCCGCTGTACCGCCCGAACACCTCGACCACCGCCAACCGTTCGTGCGAGCCGGCGCTGGTCCGGAGCTGGTGGATGAAGTTCACGGTCCTCGTCACCGCGGTCGAGAACCCGATGCAGTAGTCGGTGCCGTGGACGTCGTTGTCCATGGTCTTGGGGATCGCGACGACCGGCACGCCTTCGTCGTGCAGCCGCAGGGCGAACGAGAGCGTGTCGTCCCCCCCGATCGGGATCAGCGCGTCGATCCCCAGACCGTCGATCACCTTCAGCACGTGCGGGGTCTGATCGCGCGGGTCCTCGCCCTCCTCGCCACCACGCAGGAACGCGGGCTCGTCCTTCGGCTTGACCTTGGCCGGATTGGTGCGGGAGGTGTGCAGGAACGTCCCGCCGGTCCGATCGATCGTCCGGACCACGGCGGGGTTCAGCGCCGTGGTGTTCTCCGAGATCGTCTCCGGATCGTCCGGATCGATCTCGAGCAGGCCCGCCCACCCCCGGCGGATCCCGACGACGATGTGGCCCTCCTCCGCGGCCCGGTTCGTCGCGGCCTTGATGCACGCGTTCAGCCCGGGGACGTCGCCCCCGCCCGTCAGGATCCCCACCTTCATCTCGTCGACCTCCGATCACACGAAGAAGATCTCGGCGACCCGGTACAGCTCCTCGGGGACGGGGCGAACCTTTGCCGCCTCCTCGAGCGGCACGTTCACGATCTCGTCGCCGCGGATCGCGACCATCCGCCCCCACTCGTCACGCGCCGCCAGGTCCACGGCCGCGGTGCCGAACCGCGTGGCCAGCACCCGGTCGGCGGCCATCGGGCTTCCGCCGCGCTGCACGTGTCCGAGGACGGTGACCCTCGTCTCCCATCCCGTCCCGCGCTCGAGGTGCGGGGCCAGGACGTGAGCGATCCCGCCGAAACGGGGGAACCCCCGCGGATCCTTCGGATAGACCGGCATCTCCATCGTCCCCTCGACCGGCACCGCCCCCTCGGCCACGACGAGGATCGAGAACGAGTGCCCCTTCAGGTGACGGCGCCGGAGCTGCGAGGCCACCTCCTCGATGTCGAACGGTCGCTCGGGGATCAGGATCACGTCGGCACCGCCCGCGATGCCGGCCTCGAGCGCGATCCACCCGGCACTTCGCCCCATCACCTCGAGGAGCATCAACCGGTCGTGGCTCTCGGCGGTCGTGTGGAGCCGGTCGATGGCGTCCGTCGCCACCTGGACCGCGGTGGCGAACCCGATGCACGTGTCGGTCCCTGAGAGGTCGTTGTCGATCGTCTTCGGGATCCCGAGCACCGGGAGCCCCTCCCGGGTCATGGACGCGGCCGCTCCGAGGGTCCCGTCTCCCCCGATCGCGATCAGGCCGTCGATCTCCAGATCCCGGAAGGTGGCCCGGACCCGCTCGATCCCGCCCTCGTGATAGGGGTTCGAACCGCTGCTGCCCAGGATCGTCCCCCCGCGGTGCAGGATCCCCTGGACGGACTCGGCGGTGAGCTCGCGGACGTCGCCCTGGAGCACGCCCCGCCACCCGTCCTCGAACCCGAACACTTCGAAGCCGTGGGCCCCGACCGACCTGCGGACGACCGCGCGGATCGCTGCGTTCAGACCGGGACAGTCGCCTCCGCCGGTGAGCAGACCGATGCGCTTCAGTGGACGTCCCCCTCCCGCGTTCGACGGGCCTCACGCCCGGTCCCGAGGGCCGACATCGATTCTACGGAACGACGATGGTGAGACGGAGGGGGCGGCGTCTACGGGGAAGATCACGCTCGTACGGGGAAGATCGCGCGTACGGGGAAGATCGCGCTCCGAACGGTAACGCTCCCGGTCGGCCTGGCGGCGCCGCCCATCGCCCGCGATCTCCCGGAGCTGTGACGAGGGGGTCCGTTCCGCCGATGCCGTCGGGGTACCATGGGGTCGTGCTCGCCGCGTGGGGTCTGCTCGAGTGGACGTTCCTCCTGATCCTCGCGGGGCTGACCGGCGCCGTGGGGCTCGCGTTCCTGTACATGGTGGTGTCGCTGTTCACGAACCCCGGTCGGCGCAAGCGCTCCACCTGACCTCAGCGTGAGAGAGCCGACGGTCCGCCCTGGCGCGGAGCCCTTCTCGTACCCGCGCGGTCCGATCGGGATCCTGATGGTCCACGGGTTCACCGGCTCCCCCGCCTCCCTCCGTCCGATCGGCGAGTGGCTGGCCGAACGAGGGCTCTCGGTCGAGGGCATCCGGCTCCCGGGTCACGGAACCGACCTGGAGGACCTGCGGCAACGCCGGTGGACGGAGTGGATCGAGGAGGCCGGACACGGCCTGGACGCTCTGCGCGACCGATGCCGGACCGTGGTGGCCTTCGGGCAGTCGATGGGCGCCTCGGTGGCGCTCCAGCTCACGGTCTCCCGCCCCCACGACGTAGCCGGCCTCGCCCTGTCCAGCCCGTACGTGTTCGATGCGCGGCACCTCCTCATCCCGGTCGGCCGACGGCTCTTGCGCACCGTCCCCGGGATCGCGAACGACATCGCGGCGCCCGGACGCGACGAGATCGCCTACGATCGGATGCCGGTCCCCGCGATCGTCGAGATGGCCGCGCTGATGCGCCTGGTCCGACGGGAGCTCCCCGACATCCGGCATCCAGTGATCGTGTTCGCACCGGGGGCCGACCACGTGATCGCGCGATCGAACCCACGCCGCCTGCTCGCGAGGATCGGCTCGGTGCGCACGGAGCTGGTTCACTGCCGGCGCTCGTACCACGTCATCACGCTGGACCACGACGCCGAGACCGTCCGCCAGCGGGTCCTCGGGTTCGCGCGGGAGCTGGACGCCGAGGGCGGCTAGCCCGAACCGGGTCGGCGGGCCCCGAGCTCCCGATCGAGCATCAGCGTCGACGCGGGATCCCCCGCGAGCGCGGAGAGGGCCTGGACGATGTCGGCCGCCTGCTTCTCTTCCTCCACCTGTTCCTCCACGAACCATTGGAGGAAGACCTGGCTGGCGTAGTCGCCACGCTCGACGGCCATGCCGTACAGCCCGTCGATCATGGCCGTGACCTCGCGCTCGTGCACCAGGGTCCGCTCGAACGCTTCCAGCACGGAGCCGAACGCGGTTGGGGGGGCGTCGATCGCCTTCAGATGTACGCGGCCCCCGCGATCGACGATGTGACCGAAGAACCGCATCGCGTGGTCCCGCTCCTCCTCGGCCTGGAGGCGGAACCAGTGCGCGAACCCCGGCAGGTTCTCGGACTCGCAGAACGCGGACATCGCCAGGTACAGGTGCGACGAGTACAGCTCCGCACCGATCTGGGCGTTCATCGCCTCCTCGAGCTCCGGCGCGAGCATCGTCCTCCTCCTTCCCCTCGGATGCCTTCGTCCACCCTACCCGGGCTCGGGGAGGTCGAGCTCCACGACCAGCGGCAGGTGGTCAGAGGCCGAACGCACGTCCGCGTCGGCCGGCACGAGCGCATGGACCACGCGGATCCCCTCGGTGAGGAACAGGTAATCGATCCGCGCCGTGGGATCGTCCGACGGGAAGGTCTCCCCAGTCAGGTCGCCGCCCAGGGGCCAGGCGTCCCAGAACCGACGGGAGAGGAACGAGGCCGCTGGCCGGTCGGGGGTCTCGTTCAGGTCCCCGCCCAGCAGGGTGGGCCCGTCCAGCCCCCGCACCGCATCGGCGAGGTGCTCGGCGTGACGGCGGCGCTCCTCGGACCGCAACCCCAGATGGACCGAGACCGCCCACAGCCGGTACCCGCTGCGACCCACCGAGGCCACCAGGGCCCCGCGCGGGTACCAGGGGGCCGAGCCCGGGAACCGCAGCAACCGTCGGCGGACGATCCGCCACGGGGGGCGGACGAGCACCGCGTTGGGGACCCGCCGTCGGAGGGGCGACGGGGGGTCGACAGCCGCCTCGAACGCGACGCTGCGCACGAACCGACGCAAGCGCCGCCGCGGACCCGTCTCGTTCAACAGCAGCACGTCCGGGACGAACCGCTCGACGACCTGCCCCAGGCGCTCGGGCCCCTCACGGAAGCCACGCACGTTGTGGACGATCACCCGCAGCCGCACGGGTCAGGACGCTACCGCGGGACCCGAGAGGTCCGCGAGCGCTAGGCGAGGACGGGGCCCAGCACCTCGGCCAGCGACGGGGAGCCCGGCAGCACCTCGAGGTCGTACCGGACCCGGACCGCCGGCTTGCCGATCTCGATCACGCGCCGCAGGTCGATCGGCGTCCCGACCACCACCAGATCGGCGTCCGCCGCATCGATGATCTTGCGCATCTCCTCGAGCTGGCCGTCCGAGTACCCCATCGCCGGAAGGACCGGGCCGACGTCGTACCGGCGGAACGTCTCCTCGATGGTGCCGATCGCCCAGGGACGCGGGTCGACGATCTCGGCCGCCCCGTGCGACCGGGCGGCCACCACCCCGGCGCCGAACTTCATCTCCCCGTGCGTGAGGGTCGGCCCGTCCTCCACGACGAGGACGCGCTTTCCGGCGATCGCCCGCGGATCGTCCACGATGACCCGGCTGTTCGCGCGCACGATCGTCGCCTGCGGGTTCAGGCGTTCGACCGTGGTCGTCAGCGCATCAACCTGCTCGGCCGAGGCCGAATCAATCTTGTTGACCACGACGACGTGGGCCATCCGCAGGTTCGCCTCGCCGGGGTGGTACCTCGTCTCGTGACCGGCGCGCAACGGATCGGCGACCACCACGTGGACATCCGGTCGGAAGAACGGCAGATCGTTGTTCCCGCCGTCCCACAGCAGCACGTCGCACTCTGCCTGCGCCTGCGCGAGGATCGCGCCGTAGTCGACGCCCGCGTAGATGACCGTCCCGCTCGCGATGTGGGGCTCGTACTCCTCGCGCTCCTCGATCGTGGTGCGGTACCGGTCCAGGTCCTCCGCGCTCGAGAACCGCTGGACGCGCTGGGCGACCAGGTCCCCGTACGGCATGGGGTGCCGGACCGCGACGACGCGCCTGCCCGCGTCACGGAGCGCTCCGGCGATCGCCCGCGTCGTCTGGCTCTTGCCCGAGCCGGTCCGTACCGCGCACACGGCGACCACCGGCACGTCCGCCCGGAGCATCGTGTCGTTCGGGCCGAGGAGCACGAAGTTCGCCCCGGCGGCGAGCGCCTCGCTCGCCTTGTGCATCACGTCCTCGTGGGAGACATCGGAGTAGCTGAAGACCACGTCCTGCACGTCGAGCTCACCGATCAGGCGGGTCAGATCCTCCTCGTCGTGGATCCGGATCCCGTCCGGGTACCGGGCGCCGGCGAGCTCCGGTGGGTAGCGGCGGTCGCTGATGAACGGGATCTGGGTGGCGGTGAAGGCCACCACCTCGTACCGGTCGTCGTCGCGGTAGACGACGTTGAAGTTGTGGAAGTCGCGCCCTGCGGCGCCCATGACCAGGACACGACGCGACATGCGGTGGGTCCTTTCCGGAACGGGATCTGATGCGCGGGAGGCCGGACGGCTCCGCTCTTCGGCAGGCAATCTACCTCGAAGCGTGTCCCGCTGCACCCTGGTCGCGATCGCCTCGCAGGCTCTCGACGTCGCCCGGCTGGTCCACGTCGAGCAACGTCCGCCGCGAGGGATCCAGGGCGGTCCACGCCGTCTCATCGATCGTCGACACGAGGAGAGCCCCCAGCAGGTCCCGGAGCCGCCGCCCGCCGGAGGCCAGCAGGGTCCGAGCGACGGCCCTCCCGCGAGCGACACGGATCGCGCACGGCAACGGCCGGAACCGCTCCCCCTCCTGGAGGACCACCGCGTCGACCGGCGTCCCCGCCGCCACGCGGACCATCTCGCGGAGCACCTCCGGTTCCAGCCAGGGCATGTCGCCCGCCACGACGAGGGCGAGGCTCGTGCGCGCCTCCCCGAGCGCCGCGGCCATCCCGACGAGGGGTCCTTCACCCTCGACGGGGTCGCGGACGAGACGCACCCGGAGCCCGGCCGGGAGCGGTGGCTCGGGCCCCCGGGGAGCCAACACCACGATCACCTCGGCACACGTCTCGGCGAGCCGCAGCACCGGGTGATACAGGAGCGGCATCCCTCGGTACGGCTCCGCGAGCTTGTCGCGACCGAAACGGGTGGAGCGACCCCCCGCGAGCACAATCCCCGTGACGGACGGACGGGCGCTCAGGGCGATCCTTCGTCGACGAGATGGCGGCGCTGGACGAACTCGAACCCGAATCGGCCCTTGATGCACAGGTGCCCCGCGGTGACCGAATGGTCCGACGGCGAGGTGACCTTCACGATGTCGTTGTCCTGCACGTGGACCTCGAGCTCGCATCCGACCCCGCAGTACGGACAGATCGTGTTCGTCACGGACTGACGGGACTCGTCCCACTCGCCGGCCCTCCGGAGGTCGTACTCGGAGCGGAACATGAGCGCGCCCGTGGGGCACACTCCGATGCAGTTCCCACAGTAGACGCAGGCGGACTCCGGCAGCGGCACGTCGAACTCGGTGGCGATCCGCGCGTCGAACCCTCGGCCGGCCACCGCGATCGCGAACGTGTTCTGCGCGTCCACGCCGCAGGCCTCGACGCACTTGTAGCATAGGATGCAGCGGTCGTAGTCGCGGACGTACAGGTCGTTGTCCATCTTCACCGGCTGCGCCACGGTCTCCGCCACCGAAGGATCGGGCTCGCGGTGATGGCCGGGCATCCGGGCGTCGCGCTCCCCCGCCCCCAGCGGCTCCATCCGGGCACCGAATCGCTCGGGATCGGCCCCGTACTCACGCATCCACCGGTGGACGTCCTCGCTCGCGAGGTTCATGTCGACGGACGAGCCGAGGAACTCCATCACCAGCCGGCGGGAGTGGCGGACCCGCCCGGTGTCGGTGCGGACCTGCATCCCCGGCTCGGCCCTCCGCGAGCAGGCGGGCACCAGCGCGCGCGAGCCCTCCACCTCGACCACGCACACCCGGCACGCGTTGACCGGTGTCAGGTTGTCCGCGTAGCAGAGCGTCGGGGTGTCGACGCCGTCGGCTCGGCACGCGTCCAGGATCGTCGAGCCCTCCGGCACGCGCACGCGCTTCTCGTCGACCTCCAGGTCGATCAGTCGCCGCGGCGCCGCGATGGGGACGACGCTCACGCGCTCCTCCCGTCGAACACCGACAGCCGATCGATCGCCGATTGCACGGCGCTCGCGGCCGTCTGGCCGAGCCCGCAGATCGAGGCGTCGCGCATCACCTGCGCGATCTCCCCCAGCAGGCGAATCTCGTCGGCGGGCGAGCCGACGGTGCGGCCCGCGACCAGCCGGTGCAGCGCCTCCTCCTGCCGGACTGTGCCCACCCGGCACGGGACGCACTGCCCGCAGGACTCGTCGCGGAAGAAGGCGGCGATCCGCAGGACGATGTCGACCAGATCGACGTCCTCGTCGAAGACCATCACGACCCCGGATCCGAGCGTGACCCCGGCCTCGCGCGCGCCCTCGAACGACAGCGGCAGGTCCAGGTCGTCGGGGGTGACGAACCCGCCCGCGGCACCTCCGAGCAGGATCGCCTTCAGCGCCCTCCCGTCGCGGACCCCTCCCGCCAGCTCGAGCAGGTCGCGGAGCGGCGTGCCGCACTCGATCTCGTACACGCCCGGCCGTTCGACGCACCCCGAGAGGCAGAACAGGCGGGTGCCCGTCGAGTCGGGGGTGCCGATCTCCGCGTACGCCTCGCCCCCGATCGCGAGGATCTCGAGCACGTTCACCAGCGTCTCGACGTTGTTGATCCCGGTCGGCTTGCCGAACAGCCCACGCTCCACCGGGAATGGCGGCTTGTTCCGCGGTTCGCCGCGGAACCCCTCGATCGAGTTGAACAGCGCGGTCTCCTCCCCGCAGATGTACGCACCGGCGCCCCGACGGATCTCGACGTCGAACGCGAACCCCTCCCCCATCACGTCCTCCCCGAGGAACCCGCGCGCCCGTGCTTGCCCGATCGCATGCTCCAGGCGCTCCACGGCGACCGGGTACTCGCCGCGGACGTAGAGGTATCCCTTCTCGGCGGCCGTCGCGAACCCCGCGATCGTCGACGCCTCAATCACCGCGAACGGATCCGCCTCCATCAGCACGCGGTCCTTGAAGGTGCCCGGCTCGGACTCGTCGGCGTTGCAGACGAAGAAGTGGGGGCGGACGGGCTGCTTGGCTACCGCTTCCCACTTCACGCCGGTCGGGAAGGCGGCGCCGCCCCGGCCGAGCAGCTTCGAGTCCCTCACTTCGCGGATCACGCCGTCGGGCCCGATGTCCACCGCCCGCCGGAGCGCGTCGTAACCGCCGTGTGCCCGGTAGTCGTCGAGCGACGTGGGATCGACGATGCCGACCCGCCGCAGCAGGCGACGTACCCGTGCGGGCTGCGGGCTCGCCGTCTCGGTTCGGCCGGGGAACGCGAACGGCTCGCCACGGACGAACGGACCGAGGATCTCCATCGACGCGTTCGGGATCTGCGGTTGCGCTCCCTCCCCGGTCGTCTGGAGGAACCCCGCCGGCGCGACGTCGCACAGCCCCAGACAAGGGCTGCGCCTCACGCGATCCGCGCGATCGGCCCCCAGGCCGCGGGAGACCCCCTCGATCAGGGGCTCGGCGCCCGTGACCCGGCACGCGAGGTCGTCGCAGAGGTGGAGTACCGTCCGCGGCCGCGGCTCGGTGGAGAACAGCGCGTAGAAGCTCGCGACCCCGTAGGCCTCCGCGGGTGGGACGGTCAGGCGTTGCGAGACGTAGCTCAGCCCGCCCTCGCTGATCCAACCCGCCCGACGCTGCAGCGCGTGCAGGGCGGGCAGTAGCAGGTCGCGCCGACCGCGCGCCTCCCGTCCCCCGCGCGCGACGTGCCCGTCGAGCTCGGAGCGCTCGCCCCCGACCCAACCCGAGCCCGGCGGTCCGAGGACCTCGTCGACGGCCGCCCGCTCCTCCTCGGTCGGCGATGCCGACATCAGCCGGAGGTCCACCGCCTCACCCCTCGCTCCCGCCGGCGATCGCCGGCGCAGGCACCTTCTCGATCCGCACGGCACTCGCCTTGAACTCCGCGGTCCCCGACTTCGGGTCCGTGGCGTCGATCGTCAGGACGTTGGTCTCGACCTGCTCGGGGAAGTGGAACGTCATGAAGACCAGCCCGGGTCGCAGGCCGGGGTCGACGTGCACGGGCGCCTCGACCGCGCCTCGCCGCGAGCTCACGCGCACCACCTGGCCCTCGGCCAGGCCCAACCGCGAGGCGTCCTCCGGGGAGATGTCCAGCGTCTCGCTGCGACGCATCGGCGACGCGTAAAGGCCCGACTGCGCCCCTGTGTTGAACGAATCGAGCCGCCGCCCCGTGGTCAGCCGCAGCGGGTACTCCTCCGTCAGCTCGTCCACGGGCGGCTCGAACGGCACCACGCTGAACGGCGCCGGCCGTCCCCGCCGCTCCGGATCCTCCTCCCAGAGCCGTCCGTGCAGGAACTTCGCCCCCGGATCGTCCTCCGAGAAGCACGGCCACTGGATCCCGCCGAGCTCCTCCAGCCGCGTCCAGGACATCCCCGCGTGCATCGGCGAGAGCGACCGCAGCTCGTCCCACGCCTGCTCCGGCGTCACCTCGCCCCAGTCCACGCCCAGGCGCCGGGCGAGCTGCGCGATGATCCGGATGTCGTCCCTCGCCCACCCCGGCGGTTCCAGCGCCTTGCGGACCCGCTGGACGCGGCGCTCACTGTTCGTGACCGTCCCCTCGGACTCGAGCGCCGAGTTCGCCGCGGGCAGGACCACGTCTGCGAGCTCACCCGTCTTGGTCATGAAGATGTCCTGGACGATCAGCGTGTCGAGACCGCCGAGCAGCTTCCGCGCACGATGGCCGTCGGCCTCGGAGCTCGCCGGGTTCTCGCCGATGCAGTAGACGGCGGTGAGCTCGCCACGCTCCATCGCCTCGAACATCCCCGACAGGTGCCACCCGCGCTCGGGCGGGATCGGACGCCCCCAGGCCAGTTCGAACTTCGCCCTCGCCTCGGCGTCCTCGACGTCCTGGAACCCCGGCAGCTTGTTGGGCAGGGCGCCCATGTCGCCCCCGCCCTGGACGTTGTTCTGGCCGCGTAGCGGGTTCAGGCCGCTGCCGTAGCGCCCGACGTGGCCGCACAGCAGCGCTAGGTCGATCAGCGCCAGCACGTTGTCCACGGCGTTGTGGTGCTCGGTGATCCCGAGCGTCCAGCACAGGATCGCCCGATCGGCCTTCGCGTAGGCGTGCGCGAGCTCGCGGATCGCGCCGGCGGGGACGCCGGTGACCCGCTCCCCCCGCCCGAGGGTCCACTCCTGCACCGAGTCCCGGTACGCCTCGAAACCCTCGGTGGCGCGCTCGACGAAGGCGCGGTTCTCCAGCCCGTTCGCCAGGATCTCCCGGCCGATCGTGTTCGCGAGTGCGATGTCCGAGCCGACGTCGATCCCCAACCACAGGTCGGCCCACTCCGCCGACGTGGTCCGGCGTGGGTCGACCACCATCAGCCGCGCACCGTTGCGGACCCCCTTGAGGACGTGGTGGAAGAAGATCGGATGTGTCTCGCGCGCATTCGACCCCCACAGCACGGTGAGGTCGGTGTTCTCGACCTCCTCATACGAGCTGGTCCCTCCACCGGCTCCGAACGCGGTCGCCAGACCGACGACCGATGGAGCGTGTCAGGTGCGGTTGCAGCTGTCGACGTTGTTGCTGCCCAGGACCTGTCGAGCGAACTTCTGGGCTACGAAGTTCATCTCGTTGGTCGCCTTGGAGCAGCTGAAGAGGCCGACCCCCCAGCCGGGGTTCCGGACGATCGCCGCCTGCAGCCCTGCGGCGGCCCGATCGAGGGCCTCTTCCCACGTCGCGGTGCGCAGGCCGCCGTTCTCGCGGACCATCGGCTCGGTGAGTCGCACGTGCCCATTGCTCATCGAGGCGTGCTCCTTTCCGCCGGCATCTGCACGATTGTAAGCGGTCGCCCCCGGCCGGTCGGATGCCCCCGTTCAGGCGCGTATCCGTTCGGGGTGCGTGTAGACGTTGAAACCCTCCGGGCGCACGAAGCCCACGAGGGTCAGGCCGAGCCGCTCCGCCGCGTCCACCGCCAGGGACGAAGGAGCCCCCACCGCTGCGATCACCGGGATCCCCGCCCGGCCGGCCTTCTGCACGATCTCGAAGCCGATCCGACCCGAGACCTGCAGCACGCGATCGGACAGCGGGAGCGCTGCGGCCAGCAGCGCCCCGCCGACGATCTTGTCGACCGCGTTGTGGCGGCCAACGTCTTCCCGTGCCGCCAGGAGCTCCCCACTGGGCGCGAACAGCCCGGCCGCGTGCAGGCCGCCGGTACGGTCGAAGACGCGCTGGACGCGCCGGAGCGCGGCCGGCATCCCGCGGATCACGGCGGCTTCGATCCGCGGCCCGGGCGCGAGGGGCGCGCAGTGGACCTCGACGTCGTCGAGGGTCCCCTTCCCGCAGATGCCACAGGAGGAGCTCGTGAAGAAGCTCCGCCGCAGGACCCCGGGGTCGAAGGGTCGGGTGAGCTCCACGGTCACGACGTTGTAGTGCTGCTCCTCCGGCGACAGGTCCTCGCAGTAGCTCACACGGCTCACGTCGTCGCGCCCGCCGATCAGGGCCTCGGTGAACAGGAACCCCGCCGCCAGCTCGAAGTCCCCGCCCGGGGTCCGCATCGTCACGGCCACCGCTACGGCCTCCCCGCCTGGCCCCTGGACCCGGATCTCCATCGGCTCCTCGGCGGCCAGCTCGTCGGGCCGCTCGCCCACGATCTCGCCGCGCACGGCG
This sequence comes from uncultured Actinomycetes bacterium, assembly GCA_964640085.1. Taxonomy (GTDB): domain Bacteria; phylum Actinomycetota; class UBA4738; order UBA4738; family HRBIN12; genus CAZXFA01. Next base: position 80,838 of record CAZXFA010000007.1, read on the forward strand.
GTCATCCGCACTCGAGCAACGCTCCGACGCAGGGGAACCGGCTCGACCATGCGGACCATCATCGCATCGTGCGACCCACGGTCACCCCCGCGCAAGGGGGTCCGGTATCCTCCCGTTGAACGGCCCTTCAATAGGAGGTTCGACGATGAAGAGCGGGCTCGAGATCGCCCAGGAGGCGGTCCTTCGACCGATCACCCAGATCGCGGCCGAGGCGGGCATCGCCGAGGAGGAGCTCGAGCCCTTCGGCCGGTACCGCGCGAAGGTCGACCTCTCGATCCTCGACCGCCTCGCCGAGCGACCCGACGGGAAGCTGATCATCACCACCGCGATCACCCCGACGAAGGCCGGCGAGGGCAAGACCACGACGTCCGTCTCGCTCACCCAAGGGCTCGGCACGCTGGGGAAGAGCGT
>CAZXFA010000007.1:81258-109194 GCA_964640085.1 uncultured Actinomycetes bacterium
GAACCGGATCGGCAAAAAAACTGTGGTCTGTGTGCGCGAGCCGTCGATGGGCCCCGTCTTCGGGATCAAGGGTGGAGGCAACGGCGGCGGCTACGTCCAGGTGGTCCCGATGGAGGAGATCAACCTCCACTTCAACGGCGACTTCCACGCCGTGACCGCGGCGCACAACCTGTTGGCCTCCGCGCTGGACGCGTCGCTCTACTTCGGGAACCCGCTCGGGATCGACCCCGCAACGATCACGTGGCCCCGGACGATGGATGTGAACGCGCGGGAGCTCCGCTACACGGTGATCGGCCTGGGCGGCAAGGCACACGGGGTACCGCGCGAGAACCAGTTCGTGATCACCGCCGCGTCGGAGATCATGGCGATCCTCGCGCTCGCCGAGGACCTGCACGACCTCCGGCGGCGGCTCGGAGCGATCGTCGTCGCGTCGACACGGGACGGCGAACCGGTGACGGCCGAGCAGCTGAAGGTCGCCGGGGCGATGACGGTGATCATGAAGGACGCTATCAAACCGAACCTGGTCCAGACCCTCGAGGGCCAGCCCGTGATGATCCACGCTGGGCCGTTCGGCAACATCGCCCACGCGAACAACTCGATCATCCAGGATCGTGTCGCGCTCAAGCTCGGGGACTACGTGGTGACCGAGGGCGGCTTCGCCTCGGATCTGGGGTTCCAGAAGTTCTGCGACATCGTGTGTCGGCTCGGGGGCTTCACGCCGAGCGCGGCGGTGCTCGTCACCACGGTGCGGGCGATGAAGTCACACGGCGGGGTCCCCTTCGAGCGCCTGGACGAGGCGAACATAGACGCGGTCCGGACGGGGTCGGAGAACCTGGCCGCGCACATCGAGATCGTGAAGGCCTATGGGCTCCCGTGCGTGGTGTCGATCAACCGCTTCCCCTCCGACACCGAGGAGGAGATCGCCCTCGTCGGCGACCTCGCGGCCACGGTGGGCGCCGAGCAGACGGTCGTGAACGAGGGGTTCATGAGGGGCGGCGACGGCGCGATCGAGCTCGCGGAGGCGGTGGTCGCGGCGACCGAGAAGCCCAACGACTTCCGCCCGCTCACCCCGCCGGGGACCCCGATCCGGGAGCAGGTCGAGACCATCGCGACGCGCTTGTACGGGGCCGACGGCGTCGACTACCTCCCTCAGGCGGAGAAGGACATCGACCAGATGGACCGGCTCGGCTTCGGCACCTACCCGGTGTGCATGGCCAAGACCCACCTGTCGCTCACCCACGACCCCCAGGTGCTGAACCGGCCGCGCGGATGGCGCCTGCCGGTCCGGAGCGTGGTACCGAGCGCGGGCGCAGGGTTCGTGGTCGTGCTCTGCGGCGACATGCAGCGGATGCCGGGCCTCGGGCGGACCCCGGCGTTCATGAACGTCGACATCGACGAGCGGGGCATGACGGTCGGGCTCTTCTGAGGATGGGGTCGCCCTCGCCCACGAGGTTGCCGTCCCCATCCAGCGGAACGGCGCCGGCGGTTGAACACCACCGTCCCGCCCCACCGCCACGTGCGAGTAGTCGAGAGGGGGCGAGGGCCTCCACGGTCCGCAGATCCACGACCATCGTCAGCCCGCCATCCGCATCGCGGTCATGGGCGCGGGCGCGTCCACCAGGATCCACTCGGCGCGCGTGACGGCCTGGCCCAGGTCGAAGTCGAAGACCCCGTCGCGGGGCACCGCCTCCCAGGTCGCCCCGCAGCCCGGGCAGACCCACAGAGTCAGCGTCCTCGGTTCCCGCCCCCGCGGCGGGGCGCACGTGTGGAGCGGCATCCGGCCTCCTCGTGAATCACATCCTTGTGATTACAGGAGTGTAACCCATGGATGGCGCCGTGGCTCAGGTTCGGGGGCGCTGCTTCTGCGGGTCGTACACGCTCAGGACGTCGACCGTGGCGGGAACGCTCCCTCCGTCCAGGGCGACCTCGACGCGGGTTCCCTCCGAGGCCGCCTCGATCGCCAGGACGGCCAGCGCGATCGTCCCGAACCGCGGGCTCGCGGCCGCGCTGGTGGCCCTCCCGACCTCGACCCCTTCGCGCGCCACGGCCGCGCCGTACTCGGGCACCTCGTCCCCTTCGATCCGCAGGGTGACGAAGCGGTTGGGGGGACGCTCAGCGAGCGCGCGGAGTGCAGGCGCGCCGGCGAACCCCGCCTCCGGCTTGACCACGCGGTCCATCGACAGGTCGAATGGGGTGCGACCGCCGCTCGGCTCGTAGTCCACGCCCACGACGATCATCCCGGATTCGATCCGGGCGATCTCGATGCCGTGGTTCCCGAACGGTCGGGCACCCGCCCCCTGGACGGCCTCCCACAGCGGGATCGCCCCATCGCGATCCGGGATCAGCTCGTACCCGAGCTCACCCGAGAAGCCGGTCCGGAGGACCCAGCACGGCACCCCGCCGAGGGGGATCCTCTCCGTCGCGAACGTGAAGTAGCCCAACGCCGATAGATCCGCGTCCGTCAGGGATGCGAGGATCTCGCGGGAGTGAGGACCCTGGACCGAGAGCAGGGGCATCTCGTGCGTCCGGTCCACGATCTCGAACGCGAGCCCCGTCCCCATCTCCCGGAACCAGTCCTCGCGACCGACGTTGTTCACCATCGCCCAGCAGCGATCATCGGTCAGCCGATAGACCGTGCCGTCGTCGAGCATGACGCCGTCCTCACCGACGAAGGCCCCGTACCGGGCCTGCCCGTCCCGCATCGACCGGACGTCGTTGGTGAAGACCCGCTGGACGGCGGACAGGGCGTCGGGACCCGTGAACTCCAGCTTGATCAGCGGGTAGACGTCCCACATGCCGGCGGCCGAGCGCACGGCCTCGTACTCGGCAGCCGGATCGCCGAACGTCGCCGTCCAGAGCCAGCCGTCGAAGTCCTCGAACTCGGCCCCCTGCGCCGCCTGGATCTCGAACCAGACGGAGCGGATCGGCTCGACCATCGCCCCTCCCCCGATCAGGCCCTGGGTCGCTCCTTGCTCGTGTCGTAGATCGGCAGCACGTCCACCGTGGCCGGGATCGTCCCCTCGCCGAGCGCCACCTCCACCTCGGTCCCGGGGAGGGAGAGATCGGTCCGGACCACGGCCATCCCGATCTTGCCGAACAGTGGACTGTCGGCGGGGCTGGTGAGCACCCCAACCTCCTCTCCGCCCTTCGTGACCGCGGCCCCGTACTCGGGCAGCGCCTCCGCCTCATACCGGAGCGTCACGAACCGGTTCGGCGGAGCCTTCGCCATCTCGACCAACCGGTCCTTGCCGACGAAGGGTCGGTCGAACGCCAGGAGCCGATCCAGGTTGAAGTCGTAGGGGCTCCGTTGGTGCGCCTCGTAGTCGTAGTCGGTGACGATCAGCCCGGCCTCGATCCGGAGGATCTCGATCGCCTCAACGCCGAAGGGAGTGACGCCGGCGCCCACGACCGCGTTCCACAGGTCCGCCGCGTCGGTCGGATCCGTCAGGAAGAGCTCGAACCCGAGCTCGCCGCCGAACCCGGTGCGCGACAGATAGACGGGAACGCCTGCGATCTCCACGGGCTCGGTGTGGAAACGGAAATACCGCAACGCGTCCACGTCGGCATCGGTGAGCGACCGCACCACCTCCCGTGAACGCGGCCCGATTACGCCGAGGTGGGGCATGGCGGGCGCGATCCACTCGAACCCGATATCGAAGCCCTCGAGCATCTGGCCGAAGTACGCCTGGTGGTCCATGCCGTTCGTCATCACCCAGCAGTGGTTCGGCCGGCCCGTGTTGAACACCGTGCCGTCGTCGACCATCAGCCCGTCCTCGTCCAGGAAGGCTCCGTAGCGCGCCTGCCCGACCTCCAGGCCGAGCGCGTCGTTGCTGAAGATGTGCTGGGCGGCCGCCAGCGCATCCGGTCCCCGGAAGTCCCACTTGTTGAGGGGCGAGACGTCCCACACGGCGACGTCGTTGCGGACCGCGGCGTGCTCCTTGCGGACGTCCCCGAACCCCTCCAACCACAACCACCCCGCGTCGGCGATGTGGGTGCCGCCTTGCGCCTCGGTGACCTCGTGGAACGCGGTCCGGATCGCCTCGTCCTGGTTGGGTCCTTGCTGGTTCGACTCTTGGCTCATCGGGCTCCTCCGGCGTCGGCGGCCGCATCCTCGCACGGCTTTGACTCGCCGTTCAAGTCGCGGCGGATGGCGGTCACGCGTGGGTGAGTCGGGCGAGGTCCCGGACCGAGCGGAGCCCGCGCCGCTCGAGCTTGGTCGCCAGCACGAGGAACAGCTGTGCGGCGACGAGGGCGTCGGCCAGCGCCTCGTGCGGGCTCGCGACCGGAACCCCGTACCGCGTGGCGGTGGTGACCAGCGTGTTCCGCACCTCCGGATGCACGCCCTCGAGCTCGATCGCCAACCTCCGCGCGTCGACCGTTCGACGCCTCCACACCCGCCGACGGCCGCCGAAGATCCGGCGGAGGAACGCGAGCTCGACCTCCGCGTACCACGCCAGGACGAACCGCCCGTCGAGCGCCGCCCGGAGCTCCTCCCTCGCGTCGTCCAAGGATGGGGCGTCGGCGAGGTCCTGGGGCAGGATCTGGTGGATCTTCATCGAGGAGGCCGACGCGGGGACCCCGGGGACGACGAGCTGGTGCACCGCACCGGCCACCTGGACCCGGCCCTCCCGGATCGGCACCACCCCGAAGGAGACGATCGCGTCCCGTCCATAGTCCAGGCCGGTGGTCTCGAAGTCCAGCGACGCGAACTCGACCTCCCGCCATCCCCGACGCCGAGAACGCCGCGGCGGGCCCGACGGAGGTCTCACCCGTTGCGGCATCGGATCACCTCCAGCTCGGTCACGATCGCGTCCACGCGCGTGTCCGTTCGAGCGGCCGGCACCGCCTCGATGACCTGCAGGGCGAACGCGATCGCGATCCTGGCAGCCGGGGTGCGGCGCAGGAGCCGGTCGTAGTACCCGCCCCCGTACCCCAAGCGATTCCCGGTCCGGTCGAACGCGACGCCCGGGGTCAGGACCACGTCGACCGCCTCCGGCGGGAGCGCACGACCGGTCGCCGGCTCCATCCCCCCGAAGCTGGTCGGCCGCAGCTCCTCACCCGCCTCGAACGCGACCGGCACCACCTCCCCATCCTCGATCCGCGGCAGCGCGACCCGCACGCCGGCGGCGTGGAGACGAGCTCGCAGCGGGCCGGTGTCGACCTCCGACCCGAACGACCAGAAGGCCATCACGGTGCGGGCGGCGCGGAGCTCCGGGAGCGCCGCGGCGCGTCCGGCGACCGCCTCGCTCGCGGTCGCCCGCCGGGACGCCGCAACCCGGTCACGCCGTGCCAGCACCTGGCGGCGAAGGGCCCGCTTGGCCGCCTTCAGCCGATGGGACGAGGACCCGATCACGCCGCGGATCGCACGCGCGGCAGCACCCGCTCGCCGATCAGCTCCATCCGGTCCGGCGCACCCGCGGGGAGCACGATCGCCCAGGCGGCCCCCGCCGCTCGGAGGTCGCCGAGCCATGCGATCGCGCCCGCGACGTCGCCCGCCCACACGTCGGTCGCGATGCCCCGACGCGATCGGTCCTGGAGGAGCCGTCCCGTCTCGTCGAGGTCCCGTCCCACGACCATGGCACCGCCCCACGTCGCCACCGGGTCGCGCCCCAGGCGCCGCCCCTCCGTCGCGAGCAGCGCGACCCGTCGCCCGAACGCGGCGAGCGGAAGCCCCCACCCGTTCCAGCCGTCGGCCTCCGCCGCGGCGATCCTCGCCGCCGCCTCGCTCGTACCGCCGATCCAGATCGCCGGTCCGCCGGGGGATCGAGGCTGCGGACGCAGCGGCCCCGGCATCTCGGGGATGTGGCCGCCACCCTCCCACGACCGGCCATCGAAGAGGGCTCGGACCGCGCGCACCGTCTCGACCAGATGCTCTCGCCGGACGTCGGGGCCGAGGTAGGAGAGCCCGAACGCCGCGTGCTCGGCGCGGCTCAGCGCGTCGCCGGTCCCGATCCCCAGTATGAACCGCCCTCCGCTGAGATCGTCCAACGCCGCGGCCTGTTTCGCGACCACCCCCGCCGATCGAAGGGAAGCTCGGGTGACGAGGGTCCCCACGACGATCCGGCGGGTGACCGAGGCCACCGCCGCCAGTGCGGTGTATGCCTCGAACGATGGGCGGTCTGCCGGCGCACCAGGTGGGAACAGGTGGTCGAAAGCGAACAGCCCGTCGAACCCCAACCCCTCGGCCCGGCGCGCGAAGCCCAGGAGGCGTTCCGGATCGGTCGTCGCCATCGGCAGCACGAGCCCGACCTTCACGGTTCCTCCGCTGGCGCCAACTCGTCGAGCGCCAGCGCCGCGGCGCCAACGGCGCCGGCGTCGTTGCCGAGCGCGGCGGTGACGATCGGGACCGGCGGCCGGTGCGCGGGGGCCTGGACCGCGCCCTCGTAGGCGCTCCGAGCGGGCTCGAGCAACAGGTCACCGGCGACCGCCGCTCCACCGCCCACGATCACCACCTCCGGATCCAGGACGTTCACCAACCCCGCGATCCCCTCGCCCAGCCGGCGTCCCACCTGGTTGAGGATCCCCACCGCGGTCGCATCCCCTCGCCTGGCCGACGCCGTGACGATGCGACCGTCCACCGCCGCGGGATCTCCCCCCGCCAGCTCGCGCAAGGCCCTCCCCGCCTCGGTGCGGGCCGCCCGGCGCCCGAGACCGTCGATCGCCCTGCCCGCGGCGACCTGCTCCCAGCAGCCGCGGTTCCCACAGCCGCATGCGGGTCCCCCGGGCTCCACGATGATGTGTCCGATCTCGGAGGCGAACCCGTGCGCCCCCCGGAACAGCCGGCCGTCGGCGACGATGCCGCCGCCGATCCCCGTTCCCACGGTCACGAGGAGCAGATGGCGGTAGCCCCGCCCCGCGCCGAATCGGTACTCGCCGTACACCGCCGCCGTCGCGTCGTTGTCGACCTGGGCGGGCAGGCCGAGCGCCTCGTGCACCCGGGCGGCGATCGGCACCTCGCGCCAGGCCAGGTTCGGGGCGAACCGGAGGACGCCCGCCGTAACGTCGACCATCCCAGCCGCTCCCACACCGACGGCGCGCACGGCTTCCATCCGCAGACCCCGCGCGAGCTCGATCAGCGTCGCGACCGTCGCCTCCGGGTCCTCGGCTGGGGTCGGCGCCCTCGACCGCCCCAGGATCGTCCCATCGCGGGCCATCCGGACGGCCTTGACCTCGGTCCCGCCCACGTCCAGCCCCAGCGCCTCGCCATCCACCACAGGCGGTCGCCTCAGAAGCGCAGGAGCGCGCCGATCCCCACGTCCCGGAGACCCGCGTCCTCCACGATCGTCTCGACGCGGGCACCCGATCGCAGGGCCCGGGCGACCGCCGCCTCCACGACGTCGGGGACCGGCGTCATCGGCGCGCCGCAGGTGGGACAGGCGCTGCCGTGCGCCGCCAGCCGCCCGCACGCCGGGCACGCCATCCCCGGCCGTGTCAGATCGAACGTCACGATCAGCTCTCCCACCCGGCCCGTCGCCAACGCGTCGAGCGTCGCGTCGACCCCCTCGACGCCTCCTCCGCTCGCCCGGGCGGTCGCGAGCCGGACGAGCGCGGCTCGCTCCTCGTCGCGCTCGAGCCTCTCCTCGACCGCCAGGACCGCGGAGAGGATCTCCTCGTTCCCGGCCGTCAGGGACAGCCCGAGCCGCGCCCGGATCCGGCGACGGAGGTAGTCGTGGAGGGTACCCTCGAGCTCCCCCCGGGCCTCAGCCGGCCCGGCCAGGATCAGGTGCTCGAACCCGCGACGCCGCCACAGGGCGAACGCGGCGTCCGCCACGCGCTTGAGGTGCTTGGTGCGGTGCTCGTCCACGTGGCGCTGCATCCGCATCTGGGACCATCCGCCCTGGTCGTGGCGGCCGGGCACCTCGTCCCATAGGTCTTCGACCTCGTCGATGCGACCCAGCTCCGTCAGGAACAGCCGCGCCTTCTCGTAGTCGACCAGCACCGCCGCAGTCGGCCGATACGTCTCGAGCAACGCCTCCAGCGGCAGGAGATCGACCGCCGGAGCCACGGTGACGCGGTCCCGGACTGGGCGAGGCACCCGGACGACCTCCCACAACCCGGCATCGCTGCTCGAGAACATCCCGAGTCCCCGGGTATCGGCTCGGTCGAAGGTCTCGCGAACGAACGCGGAGATCGCTCCGACGTCGCGGTCCACCGAACGCAGCGCGCCGCGGCCGAGTGACCGGCCGTCCGAACGGGCCCGTCGCAGGAGCTCGTCCAGCCGGACCTCGTAGTCGGACCGCCGAGGGTAGCGGCGCCCATCCACGGTCAGGTACAGAGAGGTGATCGGGGCGCCCGCGGGGTTCCAGTCCGCCAGCTTGCGCAGCAGGGAGTGGTCGAGGTCGCTCACGCGATCTCGACCTTCTCGAGGGTGGTGGGATGGTCGCGGTCCAGGTCCGCGACCCTGGCGTCGATCACCGCGCGCGCGGCCAGGAAGAACTCGCGGGCCGCCGCCAGGAGGTGGTCCATCGCGTCTGGTGCCGCGGTCTGCGCCGCGGTGACCGCCAGGCAGATGGGGCAGAAGGCGACGGTGCAGATGGGCTGGGCTCCGTCCCTCCGATCCTCGCCGCCCGTCCTCGACGGGGAACGGGCCTCATCCACGTCCGGTCCGCCCGGCCCCCGCGACCCCCGGCCGGTCTTCCTTGCCGAAGACGATCTCGAGCTGGTCGCCAACGAAGTTCGCCCCCTTGATGATCAGGCGCTGGAGGGTCTGCGGCAGGATCAGGTTCCGCTTGTAGGTCCCGACCCGCACGTACAGCTCCTCGCCGCGACGATGGATGTCCATGTCCTCACGACCGACGAACGGCAACCGCATCACCAGCACGTATGCCCCTGTCCGTCGTCGGACCCGGACGGGGTCGTCCCGATATAGCACGTCGATCGCCGGACGATCCCGGTACACCTCCCGGCCCATCTCCTCGAGCAGGGGCAACCCCACCATCTCCCGGTCGAAGAGCCGGGCCGTGAGGATCGGCACCGGCTCGAACGACTCGCGGACGGTCTGGAGGTGTTCGGCCTGGATGTCCTTCCACTTCCCGAAGTAGGGGTCGGTCACGTCGTCGGGGATGATGCGGTTCACGACCACGGCGTCCACCCGGTACCCGAACAGACCGAGGTACGTGTACGTCCGGCGGGCCTCGGCGATCACCATCTTCTCCGGGTTCACGACGAGCCGGACCGTCGAGGAACGTTCGTCGGTGAGGATCCGGTGGACGGCATCGAGGTTCCGGTGCAGCCGCTCGACGGCGGCGAAGAAGCGATCCCCCGCGATCGGCAGAGAGGTCATCCGGGTCATGATCGGCCGGACACCCCGAGTGACGCGCCGCTGGACCGGGAAGATCCGTTCGATGTACCAGTTCATCACCTCGGGCAACGAGAGCAGCCGGAGGGTCTCCGCGGTGGGCGCGCAGTCGACGATGAGGACGTCGAAACGTCCGCCCTCCACGTGCGTCTTCACGTCGATCAGGCTGAAGATCTCGTCCAGGCCCGGGATCACGGACAGCTCCTCGGCCTGGATCGTCTCGACGCCGGCCCAGTTCATCAGCTGAACGAAGTAGTCCTGGATCTCCCGCCAGTTGGTCTCCAGGCGCCCCTGTGCATTGATCTGCTCGGCCCACAGGTTGTCCGCGATCGGCGTGGCGTGCTCACCGATCTCGACTTCGAAGGAGTCCGCCAACGAGTGCGCCGGGTCGGTGCTCATCACCATGGTCCGGTTCCCGGCCCGCGCGGCCCCGACGGCCGTCGCGGCGGCCACGGTGGTCTTGCCGACGCCACCTTTCCCGGTGAACAGCAGGACCCGCATCCAGCGCCTAGCTTAGCGAGCCGCGCCGGGACCCGCGTCGCCGTCCGGACTCAGCCCTGCTCCACCCGCCGCCGAAGGCCCTCGAGGGCGTTGTCGATCACGCGCTTCTCGCCCTGGGTGCGGACGAACCCGGGCAGCAGCACCCCGAGGTCGACCGAGAGCCGGTAGATCACCTTCGTCTCTCGTTCTTCGATCTCGGTGAGCAGGTACTCGCCCGCGATGTTGGTGACGGCGCCCCGAGCCTCGGTCGAGACCCACGACATCCCACCGTCCCCGGGTGCGTACCGGTAGGCAAGCGTATAGCTCGCCCGACCCAGGACCGGGACGTCCACCTCGAACGCGACCTTCGTGCCGACCCCACCCTCGCCGCGCTCCAGGACCGTGGCCGACTTCACGTCGGCCCACTCCGGATAGGCCTCGAAGTCCGTCAGGACGTCCATGATCTCGGCCGTGGAGGCGTCGATCGTGATCTGACCCTCGGTCTGCTCGCTCACGCTCCCGATGCTACCGGCGAGCGGCCCCCAACGTGACGAACGTCGCGATCAGGACCGACAGCACCGCCAGCGCCGCCGATCCACAGAGGAGAACCCGGGCGCCGACCATCGGCGGCTCCCCCGCCGCCGCACGATAGGCATCCGCGGCGGACAGGACATAGACCGCGGCGGCCGCCGTGAGGAACAGGGCGAACGGCGGGAGCGTCGGTCCCAGCCGGCCCTCACCGAACCGCGAGACGAGCAGGACCGCGAGGGTCCCGAAGGTCCACGCCAACAGCACGATCCGCGCGACGGCCTCCGGCCGGTGCCCCACCTTCCGATGTCCGAGTCCCGGGAAGAGCAGCGACCAGGCGGCCGCCGCCTGTGGTTCGATCTCCGGTGCCGCCTCGAGCTCCTCCAAGAGGCGGGCGAAGGGTGTCCCGCACACGGGACACGTCGACACGTCGATCGGGTTCCGCTCACCGCAGATCGGAAAGGTCCACTGGGGCTTCCCGTCCCGGACACCCAGCTTCCCTACACCGGCCCGGCCGAGCCGGCCACCGGCACCGGCGGACGCAGCGGCGCGTAGCACTCCCCGCACCATTCGGCGTCGATCGACACGAGCGCCCCGCAGCTCGGACACCGCCGCTCCAGGTCTACGGCACGGAGCCTACCGCCCGCGCTCCGCCGCCCCTCGCAGCCAGGCGGCAACCTGTCCCGCCGCTCTCGACCACGTGTAGAAGGCCTCCACCCGCGCGCGGCCAGCGGCCCCCATCGACCCGGCGCGGGCCGGATCGGCGAGCAGCGACGCCACCGCGGCGGCAACCGCCTCCACATCCCTCCCGTCCACGAGCAGGCCGGTCTCGCCGTCGACCACTGCCTCCGAGGCTCCTCCGGAGGCGCCCACCACCACCGGCCGGCCGCACGCGGCAGCCTCGATGAACACGTTCCCCCAACCCTCAACCTCGAGCCCTCCGAGGCGGTTACGGCAGACCATCGCGAAGACGTCGCCGGCTCGGTAGTAGCGGGGCAGCTCCGCTTCGGAGACCTCCCCGGCGAACACGACCGATCCGGGCGGCGCGTGCGCCGCCATCGCCTCGAGCCTCTGCCGGTACGGCCCGTCGCCGACGATCAGTAGCGCCGCGTCCCGCACGTGACGACGGATCTCCGGCATCGCGCGGATCAGCACGTCCTGGCCCTTGCGCCGCACCAGCCGGCTGACGCAGACCACAACCGGGCGTCCCTCCAGGCCGTGTCGCGCCTTCAGATCGTCGAACGGCAGGTCGGGCCGGAAGACTTCGACGTCCGCCCCCGGGTACAGGACCGAGACCGGCACCTCATCCGGGACCGCCGTCCGCAGCACCCGCCCGATGAAGCGGCTGCAGGCCGCGACCCGCGAGACCGATCCCGTCGCCCGCCGCATCGCGGCGTGGCTCCCCGGCACGAGCGAGAGCCAGTATTCGAAACCGTGGGCGAGCGCCACCGACGATAGACCGCGCCGGCGCAGGCGGGGCGCCAGAAGCGTCAGCGGGTACACCGCCCCGAACAGCACCACCCGCGCGCCGAAGGCATCGGCCGCCTCCCCGACGCGACGCGCCACGTCTCGGGTCGGCCACAGGAACGTCTCCGGCTGTCGGAACACGCGATAGGGCGCGGCCTTGTCGAACCGGTCGGCCCGGACGCCGTGGGGGCAGAAGACCGCGATCCGGTCCGGTGGCAGCTCACGCGTGAGCGCCTCGAGCGTCCGCTGGATACCTCCGACGCGCGGGGGGTAGTCGTTGGTGACCAGGAGCGTCCGCGGTACCTCCACGGGCGCTTATCCTCGCAGACGGTGGACGCCGTGCCGCTCTCGGAGCAGGTCCGTGCCCTCGCGGAGGGCCGAGCGTTCGTCCCCCACGACGACGTGATCCTGACCGACGTCCGCGGCGCCGACGCCCGCGCCTGGCTCCACGACCTGGTGACCGCCGACATCGCGGACCTCGAACCCGGACGGAGCCGTCCGTGCCTGCTGCTCACGCCTACCGGGAGGATCCGCGCCGCGTTCCACGTCCTCTGTCTGGAGCAAGAGGGGTTCCTGCTCGCACAGCGCGACGACCAGCCGAGCGCGGTCGCCGATCTGCTCGCTCCGTACGTGCTGTCCTCGGAGGTGTCGGTCCGGATCCGCTCCGGGCTCCGTCTCGTCTCGCTGCCCGGCGTCGGGGGAGCCCCCGGTTGGGCCGGGCGCGCATGGCAGCCGTCGCTCCTGGGACCGGGGGTGGACCTGCTGGTCGACGAGCCCGCGACCGCGCATCGGCGGCTCCGGGAGGCCGGGGCGCTGCCCGTCGACGCCGATGCCGTGGATTCCTGGCGGATCGTGCTCGGCGTTCCCCGTTTCCCACAGGACCTGGACGAGGACTCCCTGCCCACGGAGGCCGACCTTCCGGCCGACGCGATCGACACCGCCAAGGGCTGCTTCCTTGGCCAGGAGGCGCTCGCCAAGGTCCGGAACCTCGGTCACCCGACCCGGGTGGTCCTGGCCATGGCCGCGGAGAGGCACGTGGCGGCCGGCGAGCCGGTCCTGGCCGATGGCGACCGGGTCGGCCTGGTGACGAGCGCCAGCGAGGGGAACATCCTGGTCCGCGTGCGCTGGACCGCCCGCCAGGCGACCCTGGTCACCGCCGCCGGGGTGCCGCTCCGGCGCCGGTGAGCCGTTACTACGGCCCCGGGCAGTTTTCAAGACTGGTTTTCCACACCGCCGAGCGGTTACATGGCTCCCGCCGCCTGCGCGGCCCCGCAGGGGTCGGCAGGCAGACCGAGCCGTCGGTACGACGCAGGAGTCATCGGTGAGCAAGGAGCGCATCTCCGGCATCGACCTGAAGTCCCTCCCCGCCGACCCCGCTCCCCCCGACATATGGCAGGACCAGGCGGCCTGCTACGGGATCGACCCCGATCTGTTCTTCCCCACCTCGGAAGAGGAGGCCGGCCCGGCGCTAGCCTACTGCGGCGTCTGTGGGATCCGCCGGACGTGCCTTGCCTGGGCCCTCAAGAACGGGGAGCGGTACGGCGTCTGGGGAGGGCTGACCGAGCAACAGCGTCGGCGCGTGGTCCGCTTCGTCGCCTGACCCTTCACCGGGGCGGCCCCCCGCGGATCCGCGCCAGGACCCGGTCCTCCCATCCCGCGTACCCCTCGTCCGATTCGAACCACCAGGTCGCGCCCGCCTCCTCGAACGGCCGCACGACCTCCCGATCCCCGTTCGCCAACCCGCTCGCGACCGCATCGAAGGGGCCGGACCCGCGCCGGTGGCGGGCCACGTAGCGCAGGACCTCCGCCAAGGTCTCGGCGGAGAGGAGCGTGGGCTGACCGTCCCCCGTGACCCCGATCGGGAACACCCCATCCCACCGCCCCGCGCGGCGGAAAGGGGCGCGGTTCGGCCACATCCCGGCCACCCAAACGGGGATACGGGGCCGCTGGATCGGCACGGGGAGGAAGCGGGTCACGTGGACGCGGAAGTGCACGCCGCTCAGCTCCACGGGCTCCCCGCTCCAGAGTCCGACCAGCACGTCGAGGCCTTCGTCGAGCTTCTCCGCGCGGACCCGCTCGTCCGGGTCCTCCCCGAGCAGCTCGAAGTCGGCGTCGCGCGGGTACCCGAGTCCCACCCCAAACACCAGACGCCCCCTCGACAGGTGGTCGAGCGTCACCGTCTCGCGGGCGAGCTTCCACGGCCGCCGCCTGGGGAGGGGCGTCATCATCGTCCCGAGGCGGATCCGCTCGGTCCGCGTCGCGACCGCAGCCAGTGCCACCCACGGGTCGAACACGAGGATCGGCAGATCCCGGGCGAACGCCATGTGGTCCCACAGGAAGAAGCCGTCCCAGCCGTGGACCTCGGCCTGCACGCCCAGCTCGATCAGTCGATCCAGGTCCCCGATGTTGGGCACGCTCACCCCGTACCGCACGACCCGATACGGTAGACGCCCACCTCTGGCCGCGCCTCCCGCGGAACGGCCCCTCCGCATGGGCCCCCGGGCTTGACCGTCGAACACGTGTTCGGGTAGCATCGGCAGCCCCGCGCGGCCCCGCGGGAGGCCAGGCCGGTGCTCGCGGAGGCGACCCAGACCACGCTCGAGGATCAGATCCCGCTCGACGAGGTGACCTTCTGCGTCGTCGACCTGGAGACCACCGGCGGCTCACCCACCGAGGCCGCGATCACGGAGATCGGAGCCGTGCGGGTCAGGGGCGGGGAGCGGATCGGGGCGTTCGACACCCTGGTGGATCCCGGGGTCCCGATCCCTCGATCGATCACCTACCTGACCGGCATCGACGACCGCCTGGTCCGCGACGCCCCACCGATCGACGCGGTGCTGCCCGCCTTCGTGGAGTTCGTGCGCGGGTGCGTGTTCGTGGCGCACAACGCCCGCTTCGACTTCGCGTTCCTCAACGTCGCGCTCGGCCGGCTGGACCACGATCTGATCCCCCCGCCCCCGGTCTGCACGGCGCGCCTGGCGCGGCGGATCGTGTGGCCGGAGGTGCCGAACGTCCGCCTGCCCACCCTGGCCGGCTACTTCCGGACCGCCGTCCGTCCCAACCACCGAGCGCTGCCCGACGCCGAGGCGTGCGCCGAAGTCCTCCACGGGCTCCTCGAGCTCGGCGGCCGCCTGGGCATCCGCACCCTCGGCGACCTGCACGGCGCCGTGCGTGCCCGTGGGCGACCCAACTTCGGGAAGATCCGCCTGGCCGATCGTCTCCCCAGCGCTCCGGGCGTCTACCGCTTCCTGTCGAGGGACGGACGGGTGCTGTACGTGGGGCGGTCGCGGGACCTCCGCGGACGCGTGAAGAGCTACTTCTACGGCGATCCCCGGAAGCAGATCGAGGACCTCCTGGAGCGGACCACCTCCGTCGAGGCGACCACCTGCGCCTCGGAGCTTGAGGCCGCCGTGCTCGAGGCGCGTCTGATCCGTCGATACGAGCCCCGGTACAACCGGCGCGGCAAGACGTGGCGCCGGTACGCGTACCTGAAGATCGACCCCTCGGAGGCCTTCCCCAGGGTGAAGCTCGTCCGGGAGCCGAAGGGGGCCGGCCCCTTCCTCGGTCCGTTCCCCTCGTCGCGCCACGCGCGGCTGGCCAAGGAGGCGCTCGAGGACGCGGTGCCGATCCGCCGGTGCACGCGCTCGATGGGCGCCGCCACCCGGTTCCCGCCCTGCGCGCTCGCCGACATGGGGCGCTGCCTCGCCCCGTGCGATGGTCGGATCGACGTCGAGCGGTACGGGGAGCTCGTCCGGACCCTCCTCTCCTCCCTCACCGCGCCGGGCGGGCTCCTCGCATCCCTCGAGTTCCGGATGCACGAACTGGCCGCCGACCGGCGTTTCGAGCAGGCCTCGTTGGCGCGGGACCGGCTCCGCGCGCTCGCCGAGGCGTTGGTCCGGGCCCGGGTGGACGGCTGGCTCTTGGAGCCGGGAGCGCTCGTCCTTTCCGATCGGGACGGACGGCGCCTGCGCCTGTCTGGCGGGGCGCTCCAGCTCGATGGGAGCGAGGCGCCGGTGTCCCGTCCCTGCCCCCGCGATCGCGCCGACGAGGTGGCGACCCTCCGGGCGTGGCTCCTCCGGGACCCTCTTCGCATCGAGCACGCCGAACGACCTCCCTGCGAACCGGTGTCCGGCGGCGCCCATCTCCACCGGCTGCTCGCGCGGCTCCGCGCGGCCGACCGTCGGTCGAGGGACGATCGGGTGCGGACGCTAGACTGGGGCACGTGGAGCGTGCCGTCGTCCTCGAGGGAGCCCGCACACCGGTCGGTCGGTTCCTCGGCGGCCTGAGCGAGCTCCCGACCGTCGAGCTCGGGGTACTGGCCGTCCGCGAGGCCCTCCGCCGGGCCGCCGTCGAAGCCGACCAGGTCGAGCAGACGATCATCGGCCACGCCCGACAGGCTGGGAACGGTCCGAACACCGGGCGACAGGTCTCGGTCAAGAGTGGGATCCCAATCGAGGTCCCGGCCTACAACGTCAACATGGCCTGCGCATCGGGGATGAAGGCCGTGCAGCTCGGCGCGCAGCAGATCATGCTCGGCGAGGCCGAGGTCGTCGTGGTGGGCGGGATGGAGAACATGAGCCGCGTCCCGTTCCTGCTCGACCGGATGCGCACGGGCTACCGGCTCGGCGACGCGACCGTCTACGACGCGATGTACCGCGACGGTCTGCTCGATCCGCTGTGCGGCTTGATCATGGGCGAGACCGCAGAGAACCTGGTCGACCGGTACGACATCTCCCGCCAGGAGCAGGATGCCTTCGCCCTCGAGTCCCAGCGGAAGGCCGATGCCGGCAAGGAGCGGCGGGCCGAGGAGATGTTCCCGGTCGAGGCCCCGAATCCTGCCGGCAAGGGGACGATCACGGTGGCCGAGGACGAGCACCCACGCCCGGAGACGACCCTCGAGGCGCTGGCGAAGCTGAAGCCCGTGTTCCGGGAGGGGGGCAGCGTCACGGCGGGGAACTCGAGCGGGCTCACCGACGGGGCCGGTGCCATGGTCCTGATGAGCGAGTCGCGCGCCCGGGCCGAGGGCCGCGAGATCCTGGCGCGGATCGTCGGGATGAGCTCGGCGGGCGTGCCGCCGGAGATCATGGGTATCGGCCCGGTTCCGGCCACCCGCAAGGTGCTGGAGACGACAGGGCTCTCGCTCGCGGACCTGGACCGGATCGAGCTCAACGAGGCGTTCGCTGCCCAGGTGATCGCCTGCGATCGCGAGCTGAAGATCGACGGGGACCGCCTCAACACGAAGGGCGGTGGCATCTCGATCGGGCACCCGATCGGGTTGTCGGGGACTCGGATCCTCCTCACGCTGGCGTACGAGCTGCGGAACCTCGACCTCACGCTCGGCCTGGCGACCCTGTGCGTCTCGGGGGGGCAGGGGGCCGCGGTCGTGCTGGAACGGGCGGCGTGAGGAGCCCGACCCGGGAGGGAGGTACGCGCGCATGGCGGTCCACGCCGTCGTCCTGATCCAGTGTGAGATCGACGAGATCCCCGAGGCGGCCCAGGCGATCGCCGACGTCGAGGGCGTATCGGAGGTCTACTCGGTGGCCGGTGAGTTCGACCTGGTGGCGATCGTGCGGGTCGCCCGTCACGACGACCTGGCGCGGGTGATCCCGGGTGGGATCGCGAAGGTCGAGGGCGTCGCCCGGACCCAGACGCTGATCGCGTTCCAGGTGTACTCGAAGCACGACCTGGAGCGGCTGTTCTCGCTGGGGTTCGACGAGGCGGGCTAGGGAAGCTCGATCGCGATCGGGAGCGCGGTCCGGCCCCACTCGCTCAGATCGCCCGCGTAGCGAGCGGCGTACTTGTCCAGGAGCAGGTCCCGGGCCAGCGCGTCCTCCTCCGGATCGTGGACGACGCGCGCCCGGCAGATCATGTCCCGCTCCCCGAGGCGCAGCCCCACGGTCGGATGAGCTCGGATGTTGCGGACCCAGTCGCTGCGGCCCCCATCCCCCGACAGCAGGTAGACAACCGATCCCCGCGTCGCGAACCAGATCTCGATCGTGTGCGGGCGACCGGACCGGCGTCCCTTCGTCGTGACGTAGCAGTAGTCGGGGGCGTCGGGGGGCCGGCCCATCCTGTCTCCGTCGCCCCTATCGGATCGCCCACACGACCAGCCCGACGATCACGACGATCGCGGCCACGAGGTACAGGATGTCACCGCGCTTGATCCTGCCCGGCTGCATCGCGTTGAAGCCCATACTCACCCCAGTCGGTAGTACCCGCGGAAGGTCTCCTCCGACAGCCACTCGATGTGCTGCCGGACGGTCGAGGCGAACGTCCGGGCCTCTACCTCGTCGGCGCAGGCCCGGGTGGACACCTCCCGTCCATCTGGATCCACGATGGTCACGCTCCAACCGAGCTCGTCTCGGCGCACGCTCACCGAGTACCGGTTGGGCGCAGCCGGACCCGGGTGCCTAGCCCCCGCCGTGGGCGCGCTCCAGACGCTCGAGGTGCCCGCGGACCTCCGCCAGGACCGTGTCCATGTCCAGCACGAACTCGGGCTCCAGATCGGCGACCTTCTCCAGTGCGTTCTCCAGGGTGCTGCCCGCGTCCTGCGCGTCCCGGAGGGCGTCGACCAGGACGACCGCGTAGTCCGGCTGGAAGGGCTGCCCGTCCCAAGGACACTCCCCTCCGTTGCTCAGCACCTGATCTACCAGGAACTCCCGGCCGCAGCGACGACACGTCCCCTTGATCTTCACGCGGTCTCCTTCTCCCGGACCGTTCGGCTCCCGATGAGCTCGCTCACCCGATCTGCGAGCTCGAACGGGTCGACGGGCTTCACGAACCAGGCGTCCGCCCCGGACCAGCGCGCGAGCCACGCGTCCTGCCGACGCTCCAGCAGGATCACGATCGCGCCCCGGAACGGATCCGGATCCCCTCGGACGGTTCTGGCGAGCGAGAACGCGCCAGCCCGCGACGCGATCTCGTCGGCGACGACGACGTCGGGACGCTCGCGCAGCGCACGTCGCGCGCCCTCGTCGCCGTCCCGAGCCTCGGCGAACCCGAGCGGCGTCCCGAGCCGCCGCTCGAGGCTCCCGACCGTGAGCCGCATCAGGTCCCGCGATGCCGGATCGGGCGACACGAGCAACACGTCCATGGCGCGCATCCTACCAACGCGCACTCGGTCAGCTTTGAGCACCGGCGAGCGCTCGGCTATCGTCGTCGGGGGCATCGGCCGGACGGAGAGCCGGGGGTGGAGAACATCGGCAGGTCGACGATCGCCGAGGCCGTCGCGGCGTTCGCGCTGGTCTTCGTCGGCGCGGGGGCCGCGATCGCCGTGGGTCTCGGCCGGGACCCCCTGGGGGAGGCGCTGTCCTACGGCGCGATCGTCGCGATGGCGGCGGCTCTGAGCGCGCGCTTCTCGATGGGGCTGGCCAACCCGGCGGTCGCGCTGGGGTTGTGGGCGATCGGTCGCCTGTCTGCCGTCCGGACCGCGGCCCTGCTCTCCGGCCAGCTCCTCGGCGCGCTCGCGGCCGGCGTGCTCCTGCGGTGGATCGCGCCCGGCTCCGCGTACGACACGGTCGCCGGGGGCACCCCGATCCTGGCGGACGGGATGGCCACCGGCAAGGGGGTCGTGGTGGAAGCGACGATCACGTTCCTGTTCGTCGTCGCCGCCCTGGTCCTGGTGGAGCGGGCCCGAGGGCCTTCCCGGGCGGCCTGGGCGCTCGCCCTCGGGCCCGTGGTCGTGGCCGCCGTCTTCGCCTTCGGCCCCTACACCGGGGCCGCGATGAACCCGATGCGGTGGTTCGGTCCGGCCGTGGCGAGCGGGACCTGGGACGCCTGGTTCGTCTGGGTCGTCGGCCCGCTGGCGGGTGGGGTCATCGCGGCTGTGCTGTGCTCGGTGTGGCTCCCGCAGGAGACGGCGCCTCCCTGACCGCCGGCCGCTCCCGCACGCTCGCTATCATCGGATCGCCCGCCGACGCACCGGATCCGAACATGGGGCCCGAGACCTACCTCGACCACGCATCCTCCACCCCGCTCGACCCGCGGGCGAGGGAGGCCCTGCTGTCGGCGATCGACGTGTTCGGGGATCCGCTCCATCCCCACGGCAGCGGGCTGGCGGCGCGCCGCCTCCTGGAGGACGCGCGCGCACAGGCCGCCGAGGCGATCGGCGCCCAGCCGGACGAGATCGTGTTCACCAGCGGCGGCACGGAGTCGGTGGCGCTGGCGATCTGGGGTGGGGTGCGTCCGATCCGAGAGCTCGGCACCCGGATCGTCACCACCACCGTCGAGCATCCGGCGGTCGGCGGGGTGCTCCACACGCTCGAGACCGATGGGTTCTCCTCCGTCCTGGTGCCGGTGGACGGCGACGGGCGGGTCGACGTCGACTTCCTCGCCGTGGAGGCCCGACGCGCCGGAACGCTCCTGGTCTCGGTTCAGCACGGCAACCACGAGGTAGGGACGATCCAGCCCATCGCCGAGGTGGCCGCCCTCAGCCGCCACGCCCGCGTCCTATTCCACACGGACGCCTGCCAGACGGTAGGCAGACTCCCGATCGACGTCCGCGCCCTCGACGTAGACCTGCTCTCCCTGTCCGGGCACAAGTTCGGAGGTCCTCCCGGGGTGGGGGCGCTCTACGTCCGGCGGGGGGTCCCGCTCGCCGCATATCCCTGCGGTGACGACCGGGAGCGCCGACGCCGTTCCGGCATGGAGAACGTGCCGGGCGTGGCCGCGATGGCCGCCGCCCTGACGGCGCGGCTCGCCGATCTCGCCGACCAGGCGGCCCGCCAGTGGGCGCTCACGGAGCGACTCCGCACCAGGATCGCCGAGCGGATGCCCGGGGTGCGCCTGCACGGACACCCGACCCAGCGGGTGCCGCACCTGCTGTGCTTCTCCGTCCCCGACCTGGACGCGGAGACCCTGGCCATGGCGCTCGACGATCGAGGGTTCCGGATCGCGGCAGGCTCCAGCTGCTCCGGGGCCGTCGGCGAGCCCTCCCCCGTCCTCGAGCATCTCGGCCTGCGCGGGACACCGAGCTTCCGGATCGGGATCGGTCCGGGAACGACCTCGGAGGACATCGATCGCCTGCTGGGAGCGCTCGGGGAGCTCGTCCAGGAGCTCCGCGAGGTGGGTTCGATGGCCGAGGCACAGATGCTCCGCTTCCGGCCGTCCGGTCCTTCTTGAGCCCGGGTCGATCTCACGCCACGGACCAGGTGTCCCCCGAGTGCAGCAGCGTGTCGAGGCTCCCTCGGCCCAGGCGCTCGATCGCCTGCTCCGTCTGCGCGGAGATCGCCTCGCCGTACACCGGTCGATCGACCTCGCGGAAGACACCGATGCACGACGGACCGGTCGGCTGGTGCGACAGGTTGGCCAGCGCGAATGCGAGCGACGATCGCCCATGGGTGTCGTGGACCACGATGGACTCCGGATCCACCTCGTCGACGTCGCGGATCACGAGCCAGCCGTTGTCCCCCACCGCGACGCATCGGTTGTCCTCGTCGAACAGGATCGGCTTGCCATGCTCGAGGCGGATCTGGTTGTGGGCGCCCTGCGGCTTATCTCGGAGCGCGTCGAACGCGCCGTCGTTGAACACGTTGCAGTTCTGGTAGATCTCGACGAACGCCGCCCCTCGGTGGGCGACCGCTTGGCGGAGCACCCCGGTGAGGTGCTGCCGATCGTTGTCGAGGGTTCGGGCCACGAACGTGGCCTCGGCGCCCAACGCGAGCAGGATCGGGTTGAAGGGATGGTCCACGGACCCGAACGGGGTGGACTTGGTCACCTTCCCCTCCTCCGACGTGGGCGAGTACTGGCCCTTGGTCAACCCGTAGATCTGGTTGTTGAACAGCAGGATCTTCAGGTTGACGTTCCGGCGGAGCGCGTGGATCAGATGGTTACCGCCGATGGACAGCCCGTCCCCGTCCCCGGTCACCACCCAGACCGACAGGTCGGGCCGCGCGGTGGCGATGCCGGTGGCCAGGGCTGGGGCGCGACCGTGGATCCCGTGTACACCGTAGGTGTCCATGTAGTAGGTGAACCTCCCCGAGCAGCCGATCCCCGACACGAACACCGTGTGATCGGGGTCGATCCCGAGCTCGGGCATGAACGACTGCACCGTGGCCAGGATCGCGTAGTCCCCGCAGCCGGGGCACCACCGGACCTCCTGGTCGCTGGTGAAGTCCTTCTTCGTGAGGGTCCGCACATCCCCCTCGCCGCCGGTCGTCATCGTGTCGCTCACTCGTCCATCACCTTCAAGATCTCCGACTCCAGTTCGTCCAGGTGGATCGGCAGTCCCTGCACCTTCGTGTAGCTGCGGGCGTCCACCAGGAACCTCCCGCGGATCAGGAGCGCCAACTGTCCAAGGTTCGTCTCGGGGATCAACACCTTCGGGTACGACCGCACGACCTCCCCGGTGTTGGCTGGGAACGGGTTGAGATGCATCAGGTGCGCGGTCGCCACGGCGCGACCGCGCTCACGCACCCGCCGGGCGCAGGCCCTGATCGCCCCGAAGCTCGATCCCCATCCCAGCACGAGCAACCGGGCGTCCCCTCCCGGATCGTCGACCTCCAGCGGCGGGATGGCCTCGGCGATCCGGTCCACCTTGGCCTGCCGCAGGTGCGTCATCCGCTCGTGGTTCTCGGGGTCGTAGCTGATGTCGCCGGTCCCGTCCTCCTTCTCGAGCCCTCCCACCCTGTGTCGCAGCCCGGGGGTGCCCGGCACCGCCCAGGGCCGGGCGAGCTTCGCGTCGCGCAGGTATGGGAGGAACTCCTGTCCCGCGTTGGGACCGGCGGCGAAGTCCGGATCGATGCGAGGCAGCCCCTCGACGTCCGGCACCCGCCACGGCTCCGACGAGTTGGCCAGGAACGTGTCCGAGAGCAGGATCACCGGCGTCCGGTACACGATCGCGATCCGGGCCGCCTCCAGCGCCGCGGCGAAGCAGTGCGAGGGCGACCGGGCGGCCACGATCGGGAGCGGGGCCTCGCCGTGCCGGCCGAACATCGCGAGCAAGAGGTCACCCTGCTCGGTCTTGGTGGGCATGCCCGTAGAGGGGCCAGCACGCTGCACGTCGACAATCACCATCGGGAGCTCGAGCGCGACCGCCAGGCCCAGCGTCTCCGCCTTGAGGTCCATGCCCGGTCCGCTGGTCCCCGTGACCCCGAGGCTGCCCCCGAACGACGACCCGAGCGCGACGTTGGCCGCGGCGATCTCGTCCTCGGCCTGGAGCGTGACCACGCCGAAGTTCTTGTGGCG
This sequence comes from uncultured Actinomycetes bacterium, assembly GCA_964640085.1. GTDB lineage: Bacteria > Actinomycetota > UBA4738 > UBA4738 > HRBIN12 > CAZXFA01. The sequence goes on from CAZXFA010000007.1 coordinate 104,216, forward strand.
CGAGAGCTCGTGCAGCAGCTCCGAGGCGGGCGTGATCGGGTAGCTCGCGTAGAAGAGGCGGAGCCCGCTGCGCTCGGACGCGGCCACCAAGCCCCACGCGAGCGCCGTCGCGCCCGAGATGTTCCGGTAGATCCCGGGCTCGACGATCGCCGGCTTCACGACGAAGGAGGTCGCGAACAGCTCCGTGGTCTCGCCGAAGTTGTACCCGGCTTTGAAGGCGGCAACGTTCGCGTCGAAGACCTGCGGCTTGTCCCCGAACTTCTTCTGGAGCCAGTTCATCGTGACCTCGGTCGGCCGCCCGAACATCCACGACACCAGGCCGAGCGCGAACATGTTCTTGGACCGCTCGGCCTCCTTACGGGTGAGCCCCAGCTCCTCGACCGCGCGCACGGTGATCGAGGTCATGGGCACCTGGTAGACCTGGTAGCCCTCCAGGGTCCCGTCCGTCAGGGGGTTCGACGTGTAGCCGGCCTTGTCGATGTTGCGCTGGGTGAAGGCGTCCTCGTTCACGATGAGCATCCCGCCCTTCTCCACCGAGCCGAGCTCGGCCTTCAGGGCCGCGGGGTTCATCGCCACCAAGACCCCGGGATGGTCCCCGGGCGTCATGATGTCGGTGGACGCGAACTGGATCTGGAACGCGGAGACCCCGTGCACGGTGCCGGCCGGAGCCCGGATCTCCGCCGGGAAGTCGGGGAGCGTCGCCAGGTCGTTGCCGACCACAGCGGTCGCGTTGGTGAACCGATCTCCGGTCAACTGCATCCCGTCACCCGAGTCGCCGGCGAACCGGATGATCACGCGCTGCCTCTCCTCAACCTGCTTGGTCATGCTGTCCGCCGGGCGCGGCCCGGCTCGCCTCCTTCATGCTGTCGCCCGCCGAGGGCCCGTTCCTAGCGTACCGTCTGCTGACGCCTCGGACAGGTTCGAGACCGAGGTTGTGCCCATCTGGACAGCGGCCGCGCTCGACCACCGGCCGATCGACGTCGCTCCCGGGCGCCGGACGGTCGGGTCGGCGGCGGCTGCGCTAGTCTCGCTCGGGTCCAGGAGCCCCAAGGGAGATGCCCGCGTGGCGTACAAGCGAATCGTTCTGGCGACCGACGGCTCGCCCTCCGCCGAGACGGCCGAGCACATCGCGGCCACGTTGGCCGGGGCGGTGAAGGGCCGGATCACGATCGCTCACGCCTATGCCAACCCCGCCAAGGTCGAGGACGCCGTCGCTCGTGCCCTCCGGATCTGCGAACGCGAGGGGGTGAGGTCCGCCGTACAGACCTCCGCCGAGAGCCCGGGGCACGCGATCGTGGAGATCGCGGATCGGAGCTCGGCCGAGCTCATCGTGATCGGCAGCCGCGGCCTGTTCAAGGCCGAGCAAGTGATCGGCAGCGTGGCCAAACGCGTGGCGCAGCATGCCCCGTGCGACGTTCTGCTGACGCGCGACCGTCCGGAGGGCGATCGCCCGCATGGCGGGGTCCCCTACCGGCGGATCCTGATCGCGACCGATGGTTCGGCCACCGCGGACCGGGCAGCCCGGAAGGGCTACGCGCTGGCCAAGCGCCTCAGGGCTTCGGTCACGCTGTGCTTCGTCGGGCATCCGAGGACCGGGGAGCTCGTCCTGTCCGACACGGCTGCCACCATCGGTGAAGGCGAACCCGTGGGGATGCTGATCCTGGAGGGGGAGCCCGCTCGGGTGATCATGGACGCGGCCGAGCGGGAGGGTCTGGACCTGATCGTGGTCGGGAACAAGGGCATGGTCGGCGCTCGGGCGCTCCTGTTGGGGTCCATCCCGAAGGAGATCGCCGAGTACGCCACGACCGACGTCCTGATCGCCCGCACGGTCAGCCAGAACGTCTCGGAGATCGGTCGGGGGGAGGGCGGCATCGTCAAGACCGGGGACCACGCGGCGGCCGTCTATCGAGCCGAGGACGGCGCGCTCACCGTGCTGTTGGCCAAGTGCACCCACCTCGGTTGCACCGTGCGATGGAACCCCGCCGAGCGAACGTGGGACTGCCCGTGCCACGGATCGCGGTTCGCTCCGACCGGCGAGGTGGTGAACGGTCCGGCCGCCGAGCCGCTCGGGTCGACGACCCTCTGAGGGTCAGACCTGCCAGGTGGGCTTCCAGACCATCAGCCACGTGACGACCGCCAGCGTGGCGAAGCCGAACACCGTGTTCCACATCGCCTTGCGCGAGCGGAGGAGCTCCGCCAGCTCCTCGTCGCTCCTGCGCGGGACCCCCGACGGCCGCATCTGCACGGCGTCCTTCAGCCGCTCGTAGTAGGGACGGGCCACGACGCTCATCTGCGCGACCGCCAGCACCAGGAGTCCGAGGGAGATCCATATCCACCAGAACCGCCACCAGTCCCCGGCGAACCCGGCGATCACGCCGAACAGAATCAGGAACCCGAGCGAGACGTACATCCCCACCACCGACGAGCCGGACAGCTGGAGGAGCTCCTGGATCCGGCGACGATCCCGCTCCTTCCGCAGCCGCAGCGCCACCATCACGGAGACCCCGTGGAACAGGACGAAGCCGAGCACCCCCAGCACGTGCAGGAGCTTCCACCAGCGGTAGTCGACGGCGATCGAAAGCATCGGCGAGGGCGCAGCCTACCGCAGGCGGCGGCCGGCGGCCCTGCCGAAGCTGGTCAGCGAGGGCGGCCGACGGTAGCGTGGGCGCATGGGGGACGTGCGCGGACGGCTCGAAGGGCTGCTCGCCGAGCGGATCGCGATCCTCGACGGCGCATACGGCACCGCGATCCAGGCTCGGGGTCTCGGGGACGACGACTACCGGGGGGAGCGGTTCGCGGATCACCCGCGCGACCTCAAGGGCGACCCCGACCTCCTGAACCTCACACGGCCGGACGTGGTCGAGCAGATCCACCGCTCGTACCTCGAGGCCGGCGCGGACATCGTCACGACCAACACCTTCACGGCCACGCGGATCGCGCAGGCGGACTACGGCCTCGAGGGGTCGGTCGTCCAGATGAACCGCGAGGGCGCGCGCATCGCCCGCCGGGCGTGTGAGGCGTTCGGCCCGGAGCGGTTCGTGGCCGGGTCCGTCGGCCCCACCAACCAGACCCTCTCCCTGTCGCCACACGTGAACGACCCCGCCTATCGCACGGTCACGTTCGACGAGATGCACCATGCGTACGCGGAGCAGATCGAGGGGCTGGTGGAAGGTGGCGTCGACCTCCTGCTGATCGAAACCATCTTCGACACCCTCAACGCGAAGGCGGCGATCGCCGCCGCCAGGGACGTGGCCCCGGACGTGCCGCTGATGATCTCGGCGACCATCACCGACCGCAGCGGTCGGACGCTCTCCGGGCAGACGATCGACGCGTTCTGGATCTCCGTGGCCCACGCCGAGCCGTTCAGCGTCGGCGTGAACTGCGCGCTCGGCGCCGCGGAGATGCGACCATACCTGGAGGCGCTCGCCCGAGCCGCCCCCGTCTTCACGTCCTGCCACCCGAACGCCGGTCTCCCGAACGCCTTCGGGGGATACGATGAGCGCCCCGAGACCACCTCGAAGTACCTTCGAGAGTTCGCCGAGAGCGGACTGGCCAACGTCCTGGGTGGCTGCTGCGGCACCACGGGCGACCACATCCGTGCCATCGAAGGGGTCCTGGACGGCGTGCCCCCGCGGCGACCGCCCGCCCCCCGGAGGATCGCCGCCTTCTCCGGGCTCGAACCATTCGCGATCACCCCAGCGACCGGGTTCGTGGTGATCGGCGAGCGTCAGAACGTGACGGGCTCGGCGCGGTTCCGACGCCTGATCGAGGCCGGGGACTTCCAGGCCGCCGTTGAGATCGCTGCCGAGCAGGTCCGCAACGGCGCGAACATGCTCGACGTGAACATGGACGCCGACCTCCTGGATGGCGCCCGTGCCATGACGACGTTCCTGAACCTGCTCGCGACCGAGCCCGAGATCGCCCGGGTCCCGATCATGATCGACTCGTCACGGTGGGAGATCATCGAGGCGGGCTTGAAGTGCGTGCAGGGCAAGGCGATCGTCAACTCGATCAGCCTGAAGGAGGGGGAGGAAGCGTTCGTCGAGGTGGCCCAGCGGATCCGTCGGTACGGCGCCGCGGTGGTGGTGATGGCCTTCGACGAACGTGGACAGGCCGACACCGTCGAGCGCAAGGTCGAGATCTGCGAGCGCGCCTACCGCCTCCTCACGGAACGGGCCGGCTTCCCATCCGAGGACATCGTCTTCGATCCCTGCATCCTGGCGATCGCGACCGGGATCCCCCAGCACAACGGGTACGGCCTGGCGTTCATCGAGGCGACCCGGATCCTCAAGGAGCGGTTCCCCGCGTGTGCGGTCTCGGGAGGGATCTCGAACCTCTCGTTCAGCTTCCGGGGCAACGATCGCGTCCGCGAGGCGATCCATTCGGCGTTCCTGTATCACGCGATCGCTGCCGGGCTCGACATGGCGATCGTGAACGCGGGGCAGATAGCCCTGTACGAAGACATCCCGCCCGACCTCCTCGAGCACGTGGAAGACATCATCTTCGATCGACGCCCCGACGCGACGGAGCGGATGGTCGCCTTCGCCGAGACCGTCCGGGGCGAGGCCAGGCGCCCCGAGGTCGATCTCGGCTGGCGGGACGCCCCGGTCGAGGAACGGCTTCGGTACGCCCTCGTCCACGGGATCGACGCCTTCATCGAGGAGGACGTCGAGGAGTCGCGCCGCGCATACGAGCGTCCGCTCGAGGTGATCGAGGGCCCGCTGATGGTCGGCATGGAGGTCGTGGGCGACCTGTTCGGCGCGGGGAAGATGTTCCTCCCGCAGGTCGTGAAGAGCGCGCGGGCGATGAAGAAGGCGGTTGCCTACCTCGAGCCGTTCATGGAGGAGGAGAAGCTGCGGGCGGGGCCCGCCGGTCCACGGGCCAACGGCAGGGTCGTGCTGTGCACCGTCAAGGGCGACGTGCACGACATCGGGAAGAACATCGTTGGGGTCGTCCTCGGCTGCAACAACTACGAGGTG
>CAZXFA010000008.1:0-26670 GCA_964640085.1 uncultured Actinomycetes bacterium
CATCTTCCGCTTCACGCAGGCGGGCTCGGAGGTCTCGACGCTGCTCGGTCGGATGCCCTCGGCGGTGGGCTACCAGCCGACGCTCGCCGACGAGATGGGCGAGCTCCAGGAACGGATCACCTCGACCAAGGGGCGCTCCATCACCTCGCTCCAGGCGATCTACGTTCCCGCCGACGACATCACCGACACGACGCCACACACGGCGTTCGCGCACCTCGACGCCACGACCGTGCTCTCGCGAGACATCGCCGCCCTCGGGATCTACCCGGCGGTCGACCCGTTGGACTCCACGAGCCGGATCCTGGACGCGCGGTACGTGGGAGAGGAGCACTACGAGGTCGCCCGGCGCGTCCAGGAGATCCTGCAGCGGAACAAGGACCTCCAGGACATCATCGCGATCCTGGGCGTGGACGAGCTGTCCGAGGAGGACAAGGTGATCGTCGCCCGGGCCCGGCGGATCCAGCTCTTCCTTTCGCAGCCGTTCTTCGTTGCCGAGCAATTCACCGGCATCCCTGGGAAGTACGTCCCGGTCGACCAGACGATCGCCTCGTTCCGGGGGCTGTGTGACGGCGAGTACGACCACCTCCCGGAGCAGGCCTTCCTGCTGGTCGGCGGGATCGAGGAGGCCGTCGAGGCGGCCAAGAAGATGGAGCAGGCGGCCTGACGTGGCGACGCTCGACGTCCACCTCGTCACACCGGAACGAGAGCTGTGGGCGGGACCGGCGCGGATGGTCGTGGCGCGAGGGATCGCCGGCGAGGTGGGCATCTTGCCCGGTCACGTCCCGCTGCTGATCCGGCTGGCCATCGCTCGCCTGCGGATCCAGGTGGACGAGCGTCGCTGGGAGGTGGCCGTCGTCGACGGCGGCTTCCTCCACGTGACGAGCGGGGAGGACGGGACCCGGGTCGACGTCCTGGCATCCTCCGCGCTGATGGCCAACGAGATCGACGAGGCGGCCGCGCGCGCTCGGGTGGAGCAGCTGCGCCGCGAGATCGCAGATCGCCGCGACGCCGGGGCCCAGGCCGAGCTCCAGAAGGCGCTGGCCAGGGCGGATCTTCCGCGATGAAGATGCCCCGGCGGCCCGGTCGTCCCGCCTAGGATGGAGGTCCCATGGATCGGCTCCTGGTAACCGGAGGTGCGAGGCTCACCGGCTCGGTGCCCATCGCCGGGGCGAAGAACTCCGCCCTCAAGCTGATGGCGGCATCCCTCCTGGCCGAGGGTCGCACGACCCTGCGAAACATCCCGCAGATCCAGGACTGCCGGACGATGGTCGAGGTGCTCGAGCATCTGGGAGCGGGGGTGACGTGGGCGGATGGGACCCTCCTGATCGACGCGGCCGACGTCCGATCGATCGAGGCGCCATACGAGCTGGTCAGCCGGATGCGAGCCTCGATCCTGGTCCTCGGCCCGCTGCTCGCGCGGTTCGGACGGGCCCGCGTGGCGATGCCGGGAGGCTGCAACATCGGGTCCCGCAAGATCGACCTCCACGTCCGGGGGCTCGAGATCATGGGGGCGCGGTTCCGCTCCGAGCACGGGTTCCTCGAGACCGAGACGGACGGACTGCGCGGCACGGTCATCAACCTCGATTACCCGAGCGTCGGCGCGACCGAGAACGTGATGATGGCCGCGGTGGCCGCGCGCGGGACCACCGTGATCGAGAACGCGGCCCGCGAGCCCGAGCTCGTCGATCTCGCGCACCTGCTGGCGGCGATGGGGGCCAGGCTCTCGGGCGTCGGGACCCCGACGATCGAGATCGAGGGCGTGGATCGGTTCCACCCGGTAGACCACACCGTGATCCCCGATCGCATCGAGGCCGGAACGTTCGCGATGGCAGCGTGCGCAACCGGAGGACGGGTGGTGCTGGACGGCGCCCGGGCCGACCACCTGGACCTGGTGCTGTCCAAGCTCGCCGACGTCGGCGCTCGCGTGTCCGCCGTCGACGGTGGGGTCGAGGTCGCGATGGAGTCTCGCCCGCGCTGCGTGGACCTCGTGACCCTGCCCTACCCGGGCTTCCCCACGGACCTCCAGCCACAGATCATGGCCCTGCTCGCGGCCGCCGGGGGAACGAGCATCGTGACGGAGAACGTGTTCGAGAGCCGGTTCATGTTCGTCGACGAGCTGAACCGGATGGGCGCCGACATCCGGACCGAGGGCCACCACGCGGTGATTCGGGGGATCGAGCGCCTTTCGGCCGCCCCCGTCCGCGCGCTCGACATCCGGGCCGGCGCCGCGATGGCCATCGCCGCGCTGGCCGCCGACGGCGTCACGTTGATCGAAGACATGTACCACGTGGACCGCGGCTACCAGGACTTCGACGGCAAGCTCGCCGCGCTCGGCGCCGCGCTCCGGCGCGAGCGCGATCTGTCCCCGGCCCTGTCGTGACCCGGGCGCGGGCCGGCGCGCTCCTGCTCCTCGGGCTGTCCCTCGCGCTCCTTCCGCGCGGCGTCGTCGCGCAGGAGGGAGGCGAGCGTTCCGCGGTGGTCGTTCGCGTCCGCGGGGTCTCCTTCGAGCAGCTGATGGCGATCCCCGAGGTCGCGGCGCTCGCACGTGCGGGCGGGGCCGGGCTGCTGGCCAACCGGGGGGACGTCGTGACGCTCGCGGAGGGGCTCGGCGGGGCCGAGCGGACGGTCACCGTGGATCCAAGGGCCGTCGGTGGCCTCGACGCCGCGGGCCGAATCGTTCGGGAGGAGGTCGCGGAGGCGGACGCGGGGGAGGTGCTCGTGATCGTGCTCGGGGTGGGCGCCTCGCCGGAGATGGAGGCGCGCGGGGACGAGCTCCGAGGGATCGCGGTAGCGGTCGGTGCGCCGGCGGAGCTGTTCCCTCGGGCGGGTCGGGCGGGGTCGTTGACCTCGGACTCCACGCGACGGGCGGGGGTGGTCACGGGCGGCGACGTCCGCCCCACCCTCAATGCCTACCTGGGTGCTGCGCCGTATCTCAGCGGGACGCCGCCCGCGGGCGAGCCGATCGAGGTGATCCGAGGACCGGCGCCGTTCGAGCTCCACGAGCGGTACCTCGCGCAGCGGCGGATGTACGTGCCGATCGGGATCGCCGCGGCCGTGTTCGCCGCCGCGGCCGGCCTGCTGGCGGTGACGTGCCTCGCGATCGGGCCCCGCGCGCCGGAGGTCCTTTGCCGCTCCTCCGGGTGGGCCGTCCTCGCGGTCCCGGCGCTCGCCACCGGTCTCCTGGCCGCCGGGCACCTGCCCGAGCTCACGTACGCGACCGTCGTGCCCTTCGTGGCGATCGTGACCGTGTTCGGCACCCTGGCGTTCGGGCCGCTCGCGCGCCGATCCGCGCCGCTCGTGGCGGCGGGGATCGGGCTCGGGGTGTTGGCGTTCTTCGCGGTGGAGGCGGCGCTCGGGTGGACGGCCGCACTCACGCCGTTCCTCGGGGGCTCGCAGCTGGACGGGGTCCGGTTCTTCGGGCTGCCGAACGCCTTCGTCGGCCTCCTGATCGGCGCCTCGCTGTACGTCGCGCAGCGACTTCCGACCTCCCGTGGGGTGGAGCTGATCGTCGCCGTCGCGCTGGGGGCCGGTCTGCCGTACGTCGGCGCCAACCTCGGGGGAGGGCTGTCGCTGTTCGTGGTGGCAGGCCTGTGGCTCGCGATCCGGGAGCGCGAGCGGCTGGGCATCTGGGCTGGGGCGGGCGCGGTCCTCGGGTTCGCCGTCGGGGGGGTCGCCATCCTCCTCGCGGCGCACGCCCTGTCCCCGCTTCCCACGCACGTGAGCCGGTTCCAGGGAACCGCCGGCGGGCTCGTGGGGGTCTGGGACGCCTACGCGGATCGGCTCCGGGTGGGGTTCGACCTCGTCTCCCGGAACCCGGCCGCGGCGATCCCCGTGCTGGGGCTGCCGGTCGTCCTGGGCGTGGTCCTCCGACCGCCCCGGGCGATCCGGCGCACGTTCGACCGCTGGCCACCCTGGCGGGACGCAGTACTGGTCGCGACGCTCGGCGGCCTGGCCGCCTACCTCACCAACGACACGGGACCGGCTGCCGCCGGCCTCGCGTTCGGCCTCGGCCTCGGCGGGATGCTCGGGGTGTCGCTCCTGTCCCCGGAAGGGAACATGGGAGGAACGTGAGCACCGAGCAGATCCCGCCCCGCCCCGACGGCCTCCACCCTGTCCCGGCCGTCCCGCCGCCGCCGACGGAGGAGCGTCCGAGGGCCACCTGGAGCTGGTGGGAGGCGATCGCCGTCTACCTGCTCGCGATCCTGCTCGGCGGGGTGGCGACGGTCCCGGTCCTCCAGGCCGTGGGCGACGAGGACCTCGGGAACCTGGCGGCCACCGCACTGGCCGCGATGGTGATCGTGGGTGTGCTGATCGCCTGGCTGTCCACCGCGCACCGGTCCTGGCGCTCGGTGGTGGGGCTCCCCTCGCCCGGGCGCTGGTGGGCCGAGGTCCGTGCCGGGATCGGGTTCGGGCTGCTCCTGTATCCGGGACTCGTGTTCGGCGTGGGGCTGGTGCTCAGCCTGATCCTGGGGGCGGTGTCGAGCGAGACGGTGCGAACGCCCGAGCAGGTGCCCTCCGACCTGTCGGTCGTCGGGGTCGCGGTGGCGGCCGTGTACGCGGTGGTGATCGCGCCGATCCACGAGGAGCTGTTCTTCCGCGGGATCCTGTACCGCGCGCTCCGGGATCGGTACGGGTTCGGTGCGGGGCTGATCGGTTCGGCGCTCGGCTTCGCGCTGATCCACTACCTGGACGGACCGTGGCCCGGGACCGTCCTCCTGATGGGCGTGATGTTCTTTAACGGGATCGCGCTGGCCTGGTACACCGAGCGGCGGGGGAACGTGGTGTCCAACACGGTCGCACACATGGTGTTCAACGTGATCGGGCTGACGCTGATCCTCACGATGGGTTGAGGGACCGGCGGGCCACGATCGGGAGGGGGTAGGGGCGTGGCGTTGTTCCCCAGCGACGGATGGCTGAGGATCTACCGGGATCGGATCAACGGTTCCGCCGAGTACCGGGAGGCGGCGGCGACCTGGGAAGGCGCCGTCGGGTTCGTGTTCGAGGCGGAGCCCGACCGAGGGGTCCCCGAGGAGCTGTGGCTCATGCTCGACCTGTGGCACGGGGAGTGCCGCGAGGCCCGGATGGTGACGCCCGCGGAGGGGGAGATGGCACCGTACCTGATCCGGGCGCCGTACTCGCGATGGAAGGAGGTCGTGCGAGGGGAGCTCGACCCCGTCAAAGGGATGATGCAGGGCAAGCTCCGTCTCCACGGCGATCTGGCGACGATCGTCCGGTACGTGCGCGCGGCCAACGAGCTGGTGCACCTCACGATGCAGGTCCCCACCGAGTTCCTCGACGAGCGACCGGTCGCCAGCCGGTGACGGCCGTATGCGAGCGGTCGTCTATCGCGACGTCGACGACGTCCGGGTGGAGGAGGTCCCGGATCCCCGGATCGTCGATCCGGGCGACGCGATCGTCCGCGTCACCACCACGGCGATTTGCGGTTCCGACCTGCACTTCTTCCACGGGAAGGCCCCGCTGGAGCCGGGGGAGACGATCGGCCACGAGGCGGTCGGTATCGTCGACCAGGTCGGTCCGGAGGTCCGGCGGTTCGGACCCGGTGACCGGGTGGCGGTCGCATTCGTGATCGCGTGCGGGTGGTGCTGGTTCTGTCGGCAGGGCCAGACCGGGCTGTGCGAGGACTACCGGAACCTCGGCGCCGGGATCTTCGGTGGAGGTCTGGGCGGAGCTCAGGCGGAGTACCTGCGGGTGCCGGTCGCCGACGTGAACCTCCTCCGGGTTCCGGAGGGCGTCGACGACGAGCGCGCGGTCTTCGCGGGCGACGTGCTCACGACGGGCGTCTATGCCGCCGAGCGCGCCGGGATCGCGACCGGCGAGACCGTGGCGGTCGTAGGCGCGGGGCCCGTGGGGTACTGCACGGTGCTCGCGGCCCTCGCGAGAGCGGCCGGCGACGTGATGGCGATCGACGTGGAGCCGCGGCGCTTGGCGCTCGCGGAGGCCGCCGGCGCCCTGGCGGTGAACGCCGCCGAGCGGAACCCGGAGACGACCACCGCGGAGCGGACCGGAGGTCGGGGCGCCGACGTCGCGATCGACGCCGTGGGGACGCCGGCCGCGTTCCGCCGGACGCTGGAGGTCGTCCGCCGCGGGGGGCGCGTGGTCGTGGCGGGCCTGTACGCATCGGAGATCGTGGAGGCGCAGCTCGGCGTGTGGTGGGCACGTGGGCTCGACGTGCGGTTCACGGGGATCTGCCCCGTCCACGCGTGGTGGGAGGAGACGATGGCCGGGATGGCGGCGGGTCGCCTGGATCCGGCGCCGCTCGTCTCGCACCGCATGCCCCTCGACGAAGCCCCCGCCGCGTACGGGCTGTTCGATCGGCGCGAGGCAACGAAGGTGCTCCTGCTCCCGTGACGACCCGGGTCGTGCTGACAGATCGGGAGCCCAACGGCCTGGCCCACATGCTCTGCGCCGTGCTCGAGGCCAACCTGGATGCGGACCCGCGCCGGGAGCGGTGGCTCCGCTCGGCAACGGTCGAGATCGTCGCCGCGGACGCCGACGTCCGGGCGACCGTGCGACTGTCGAACGACCTGGTCGAGATCGCGAGCGGCCCCGCGGATCCGAGCGCGCCGGTGCGGATCCGCGCGAGTGCCCAGGACCTGCTCGCGTTGGCGGGAGCCCCGCTGGTGCTCGGTCTGCCGAACCCGTTGCGGCGCGAGGGACGCCGCGTGCTCGGTCGGATCCTGCAGGGACGGATCCTGATCGCGGGGATGCTCCGGCACCCGCTCGTGCTCTCCCGCTTCGCACGGCTGCTCTCGGTCGGGTGAGTAACGCCACGATCGGCCCGGCGGCCGCCGCGCCGCGGACCGGTACGCTTGCCGGCGTGGACCGAGACGGGATCGTGGAGGGCGTCCTCGCCAGTGACCGGCGGGCGATCGCACACGCGATCTCGATGGTAGAGGACGGCGCGGAGGGGCTCGAGGCGCTCTCGGCCGCCCTGTTCCCGCGCACCGGTCGCGCCTGGACGCTCGGTCTGACGGGCGCGCCGGGGGTAGGCAAGTCGACCCTCGCGGGGGAGCTGGTCCGCGTGGCCCGCGAGCGGGAGCGGTCGGTCGCGGTCCTCGCGATCGACCCGACCTCGCCGTTCACCGGGGGGGCCCTGCTGGGGGACCGTCTGCGGATGCAGACCCACGCGACCGACCCGAGCGTGTTCATCCGTTCGATGGCCACCCGCGGACACCTGGGTGGGATGGCGCTGGCTGCCCCCGAGGCGGTGCGGATCCTGGACGCCGCTGGCTACGAGGTGGTGATCGTGGAGACCGTGGGGGTGGGTCAGGCGGAGGTTGACGTCGCGGCGGCCACGGACACCACCCTCGTAGTGGTCTCGCCCGGCTGGGGGGACCAGGTCCAGGCGGCCAAGGCCGGGATCCTGGAGATCGCCGACGTGTTCGTGGTGAACAAGGCAGACCGGGAGGGTGTGGAGGTGGCCGTCCGGGACCTGCACCAGATGATCCGGATGGGCCCCGCGCTCGCCTGGACGCCGCCGGTCGTGACCGCCGCCGCCGCCCTCGGCGCGGGGATCGGTGAGTTGTGGGAGGCGGTCGAGGGACACCGGGTGCATCTCGGCTCGACGGGTGGGCTCGAGGCAGGTCGCCGAGAGCGGCTCCTGCGCGAGGTGGAGAGCCTCGCGGTCGAGCGCGCCCGAGGGCGGATCCGTGGGATGTTGGGCAGGGACGAGGAGCTGGCCCGGGCTCTCTCGCAGCGGAAGATCGATCCCTACCGGGCGGCCGCGAGCCTGGCGGCGCGGTCCGAGCCCTGACCGGAGGCGCGATGGTGGATCGGCGCGAGCGACGAAGGATCGCGGACGGAGGTAGGGACCGCACGCTCTCCGGCGAGCCGCTGGACCCCGTCTACGGGCCGGAACACCTGACCGGGTTCGAACCGGCGACCGAGCTCGGCGAACCCGGGTCGTTCCCGTTCACGCGAGGGATCTACCCCTCTATGTACCGGGGCCGGCTGTGGACGATGCGACAGTTCGCCGGCTACGGGACTCCGGCCGAGACGAACGCCCGGTACCGGTTCCTGCTGGAGCGTGGCCAGGGAGGTCTGTCGGTCGCGTTCGACATGCCGACGCTGATGGGCAGGGACTCGGACGATCCTCGGTCCGAGGGGGAGGTGGGACGCTGCGGGGTGGCGGCGGACTCGCTGGAGGACTTCGTGGATCTGTTCGACCGGATCCCGCTCGGCGACATCACCACGTCGATGACGATCAGCGGGCCGGCCGTGATCGCGTTCGCCTTCTTCCTGGCGGCGGCCGAACGACAGAGCGTGCCCTGGGAGCGTCTGGACGGGACGCTCCAGACCGACATCCTCAAGGAGTACATCGCGCAGAAGGAGTGGATATTCCCGCCCCGCCCGCACCTGCGACTGATCGGCGACCTGATGGGGTTCTGCCTGGAGCACGTGCCGAAGTGGCATCCGATCAGCGTCTCCGGGTATCACATCCGCGAGGCGGGGGCCAACGCCTGGCAGGAGCTCGCGTACACGCTGGCGGACGGGTTCGCCTACGTCGAGCTCGGGATCCAGCGCGGACTGGAGGTCGACCGGTTCGTGCCGGCGCTGTCCTTCTTCTTCAACGCCCACATCGACGTCTTCGAGGAGATCGCGAAGTACCGGGCGGCTCGCCGGATGTGGGCGCGTCGGCTCCGCGACCGCTACGGCGCGCGCGACGAGGGCTCGATGCGGCTCCGGTTCCACACGCAGACGGCCGGGGTGTCGCTCACGGCTCAGCAGCCGATGAACAACGTGGTTCGCACCGCGGTCGAGGCGCTCGCCGCCGTGCTCGGCGGGACGCAGTCGCTGCACACCAACGCGCTCGACGAGGTGCTGGCCCTCCCGACCGAGGCGGCGGCTGAGCTCGCCCTTCGCACCCAGCAGATCATCGCCCACGAGACCGGGGTGCCCGACGTGGTCGACCCGCTCGGAGGCTCGTACTTCGTCGAGTCCCTCACCGACCGGATGGAGGAGCTCGCTACGGCCGAGCTCGAGCGGATCGAGGCGATGGGGAACGGCTCGATGCTCGAGGGTGTGCTCACGGGGATCGAGCGCGGGTACTTCCAGCAGGAGATCGCCGAGTCCGCCTTCCGGGAGCTGGAGCGGTACGAGCGCGGCGAGCTAGTGAAGGTGGGGGTCACCGACCTCGTGGACGAGGACGAGCCCCCGATCGAGATCCTGCGGATCGGGCCGGAGATCGAGGAGGGGCAGATCCGGCGGGTCCGCGCCCTCCGAGAGCGCCGGGACGACGCATCGGCCCGACGGGCGCTCGCCCGCCTCGGCGCGCGCGCGGGGACCACGGAGAACCTGGTGCCCGCCCTGATCGACTGTGCGCGAGCCCTGTGCACCGAGGGCGAGATCGTCGGCACGCTCCGGGGGGTCTTCGGCGAGTACACCGAGACCCCCCGGTTCTGACCGGGGCCGAATCGCAGCGAGATTCTCTTGCAGGTCCTTGCAGGAAGCCGGTACCCTGGCTCGTCGTCGTTCGGACACGGATGGAGCTACAGGTGAGGAAGCTCGGGATCGCGACTGCGCTGGTGGCCTTGGTGGCCGCCCCGTGCTCGGATGGAGGACCCACGGACCCCTCGGACGAGGGGTTGGTGCACGTGGTCACGACGGTCTCGCCGATCACGAACATCGTCCAGAACGTGGGCGGCGAACACGTGAGCATCGTGGGGATCGTCCCGGAGGGGACGAACAGCCACACGTTCGAGCCGGCTCCCTCCGACGCGGCCGCGATCGCCGAGGCCGACATCGTGTTCATGAACGGCCTCCATCTCGAGGAGCCTGCGCTCGAGCTCGCCGAGGCCAACGTCCGCGAAGGCGTGGAGATCGTGAAGCTCGGCGATCGGACGATCGCTCCGGAAGAGTACATCTTCGATCACTCCTTCCCCGAGGCAGAGGGCGATCCGAACCCCCACCTGTGGACGGATCCCCTCTACGCGGAGCGGTACGCAGAGATCGTGATGGAGGAGCTGTCCCGGCTGGATCCGGCCCACGCGGCCGACTACCGGGCCAGCTACGACACGTTCGCCGAGCGGATCGACGAGCTCGACCGTCTCGTGCGCGAGGTGACCGAGACCGTGCCTGAGGTGAACCGCAAGCTGCTCACGTACCACGACTCGTTCCCGTACTTCGCGCGGGAGTACGGATGGGCCGTGATCGGGGCGATCCAGCCCTCGGACTTCTCCGATCCCACACCGCAGGAGGTGGCGGGACTGATCGATCAGATCCGCGCCGAGCAGGTCCCGGCGATCTTCGGGTCGGAAGTGTTCCCCAGCCCCGTGCTCGAGCAGATCGCGCAGGAGACCGGCGCCGAGTACATCCACGACCTGCGCGACGACGACCTGCCCGGCGAAGCCGGCGACCCCGACCACAGCTACTTCGGGCTGATCGTGCTCGATCTCCGCACCTTCATGGGCGCCCTGGGCGGCGACGTCTCGGCGTTCGACGGGTTCGACGTAACGAACCTCCACGACGGCGACACGGTGAGCTACCGGCATTGAGCGAGCTGATCCGATTCGAGAGGGTAACGGTCCGCTACGGGCGCGAGCCCGTGCTGGTGAACGTCGACCTCTCGGTCTGCGCGGGCGAGTTCGTGGGGGTCGTCGGCCCGAGCGGGAGCGGGAAGACGACGCTGCTGAAGACGATCGCCGGCAGCCTGGACCCGATCGCCGGCCGCGTGGTGCGGGAGCCGGGGCTCGCCATGGGCTACGTCCCACAGGTCGAGACCGTGAACTGGTACTTCCCGATCACGGTCCTCCAGGCCGTCCTGATGGCCCGGTCGAACGGAAGGGTCGTGCCGTGGCAGTCGCGGGACGACCGCCGCGAGGCCGGGCGGGTGCTCGAGCGGCTCGGGCTCGCCGGGCTGGGCGGTCGCCACATCCGCGAGCTCTCAGGCGGGCAGCAGCAGCGCGTGTTCATCGCCCGCGCGATGCTGCGGAACCCCAAGCTCCTGCTCCTCGACGAGCCGACCGCAGGGGTCGACGTCCGGACGCGCCACGACGTGATGCACGTGATCCACGAGCTGCACCACGACGGCCTCGCGGTGGTGCTCACGACCCACGACCTGAACGGGATCGCCGCGCACCTGCCGACGCTCGTCTGCCTCAACCGCGAGGTGATCGCGGCCGGCCGCCCGCGCGAGGTGATCCGGCCGGAGGTGCTGGAGCGGACGTACGGTGCGCCGCTCGAGGTGCTCTCCCACGGTGGGATGCCCGTTGTGGTCGAGCACTATCCGGAGCCGGCAGCCGTCGACGAGGAGGAGGCCGAGGTGACGGGCAGGGTCGTGCCGCTCCGAGAGGGACACCATGAGCACCCTGCTTGAGCCGTTCGACTACGGGTTCTTCCGCCACGCGATCCTCGTGTCGACGCTCGCCGGGGCACTGTGCGGGCTGATCGGCGTGTACGTCGTGCTCCGTGGGATGAGCTACATCGGGCACGGGCTCTCGCACGCGATCTTCGGTGGGGCGGTCGCGAGCTACGTCCTGGGAGTGAACGTGATCCTCGGCGCCGGGGTCTGGGCGTTCGTGTCCGCTCTGATGATCAACAGGGTCGCGCGCCGGCGCACGATCGGGGCGGACGCGGCGATCGGGACGATCACGACGGCGAGCTTCGCGGTGGGCCTGATCCTCGTCTCGACGTATCGGACCTTCGTCGTGAACTTCGACGCGCTGCTGTTCGGCAACGTCCTGGGGGTCACGCAGGCGGACGTGTGGCTCGTCGCAGGGGTGGGGGTCTTCGCCGGTGCGGTGGTGTTCCTGGGCTACCGCCAGCTGCTGTTTTCGACCTTCGACCCCGAGGTCGCCGAGGTCTCAGGCGTGAACACGGGACGAGCCGACATGTTGCTCGCGATCACACTCGCGGCGATCTTGGCCTCGACGATGAGCGTGCTCGGCGTGACGCTGATCGCGGCGGTCCTCGTGATCCCGCCGGTGACGGCCCGTCTGCTGACCGACAGCTTCTCGCGGATGCTGTGGATCTCGGTCGCCGTCGGGATGACGAGCGGCTTCGTTGGCGTCTACCTCTCGTACTACCTCGACTGGGCCTCGGGGCCGTCGGTCGTCGTCACCTCCGCCGTCGTGTTCGCCGCCGCGTATCTTGTCTCGAGCTTCCGGCGGCGGTTGCCGGCGAGCGTCGTCGACGCCCACGTCGACTGAACCACGCCGCGAGGCGGCCCGTGGGCGCTATCCCGCCAACGCCGCCTGGCACTCGGCGCACAGGCCGCTGATCGCGAAGTGCGTGAGGTCCGGGCGGAACCCGTGGTGGCTCTCGATCACCCGGGCGAGGGCCTCGGCCTCCTGGATCGACAGGTCGTCCTCGGCCCCGCAGTTCGAGCACGTGAGATGGACGTGCTCGAGTTCCTCGGTCCGGTGGTACTCGGCGCCGCTCTCCATGTGGGCATGGGCGAGAACCCCGACCTCCTCGAGCAGCGCCAGGGTCCGGTAGACGGTGGAGGCGTTCACCCCCGGCATCTCACCCTGGACCGTGCGTGCGAGCTCGGTGGGGGAGATGTGGCCCTGCGTCCGCATGATCTCGGCCACGATCGCCCGGCGCTGGGGCGTCATCCGCAGACCGCGGCCGCGGAGGATCGCGATCACGTCGTCGAGGGTCCGCTGTTCGACCGGTCGGGCCACGACCCGATGATAGCAAGCCATTGCAGGTGCAATGACCGTCGAGCACCCGGGCCCGCCCGCGCGGCCCCGTCTGCGAGGATAAGGCGCGCGATGGGCGAGTTCGTCCGGCTCGAACGGGAGGGGGCGGTGGCCACGATCCGGTTGGATCGGCCGCCAGCCAACGCCCTGGCCCGTCCGCTCTCGGTCGAGCTGTCCGGGGCGGCCCGGGCGGTGGCCGCCGATCGCGAGGTTCGCGCCGTCGTGGTCTGGGGCGGCGAGCGCCTCTTCGCGGCCGGGGCGGACATCAAGGCGATGGTCTCGTTCGGGCCCGAGGAGATCCGGCCGGACGTGGGCGCGCTCGAGCAGGCCTGCCGGGACGTCGAGGCGATCCCCAAGCCGGTGATCGCCGCGATCAACGGTGTCGCGCTGGGGGGCGGCTGCGAGCTCGCCCTCGCCTGCGACCTGAGGTTCGCCGCCGAGGACGCTCGTCTCGGGCTCCCCGAGATCGGGCTGGGGATCATCCCCGGTGCGGGCGGCACGCAACGGCTCCCACGGCTGATCGGCCTGGCCCGGGCCCGGGACCTCGTGCTCACGGGGCGACACGTGCGGGCGGAGGAGGCCCTGCGGATCGGCCTGGTCGACCGGGTCGTGCCGGCCGAGCGGGTCCTCGCGACCGCGCTCGAGGAGGCGGGCCGGTTCGCGGCCGGACCGACCTTGGCCTACGCGGCCGCCAAACGGGCGCTCGCGGCCGCGGGAGGAGATCCGGCCGCGGGGCTCGCGGCCGAGCGAGAGGCCTTCGTCCCGCTGTTCGCCACGCGGGACCAGGAGGAGGGGATGCGCGCCTTCCTCGAGAAACGCGAGGCCAGGTTCGAGGGGAGGTAGGGTCCGGACGATGAAAGTGCGACAGGCCACGCCCGACGACGTCCCCTCCTTGGTCGCGCTGTTCCAGGAGCTCGACCGGATGCAGGCGGACTGGCGGGTGTTCACCCCCCGACCGGGCTTCTACGACGAGGTGGGGGCCAAGTACGAGGAGGCGTTGAACAACCCGGACGCCGTCGTGCTGGTGGTCGTCGACGAGGAGGGCGAGGTGGTCGGGATGGCCTACGGGGAGGCGCACACGCCCTCGCGGTTCTCCGACGAGCGCGCGTTTGAGCTCTCGGGCGTCGTGGTCAGGGCCGGCTATCGGGGCCGGGGCGTCGGCCGCGAGCTCGTCCACGAGGCGGCCCGGTTCGCCGGGGAGCGGGGGATCGCCTGGGTCGAGCTGAAGACCTTCGCCCCCAACCGGGGGGCGATGGCCTTCTGGGAGGACCTGGGGTTCACACCGCGCGTCGTCCAGCTGACCACCCCCACCCGGGACCTGCTCGAGCACCTCGAGCAGGGCTGATCCGGTCCTGCCCTGCGTCGCGGAAGCCGAAACCCATGCGGATCCCCGGCGGGGGCCAGACCGGGAACGAACCGGCGGCCACGATGGTTCGAATACCAGAAGACCCGCGATGGACCGGGTCATCGAACCGACGAGGAGCGTGGCCATGACCGATTCGGCGTACCGCGGAGCCCGCGTCCGCGAGCTCCCTCGGGCGAACCGGACGTACCCGGGCGGCCGGGTCTGTGCCGCCGCCGGCTGCAACACCAAGCTGTCCATCTACAACAGGTGGGATTTCTGCTGGCAGCACGAGCCGGTCCACACGTATATCTCCCGCGGCAAGCGCCGGAGCCGCAAGGAGATGGAAGCGGCCTGACCGACTCGTAACCCGTTCCGGTCTCCGGAACCCCCACGGAAGCCCTCCCGCACGGGAGGGCTTCCGTCCTGGGGTGAACGTCCCCATCAAGGGCGGTCGCACCACTTCCGACGCTGGTTGTGAGGACCGCTCCCCCCGACGGCGGACCGCGGATGACCACGACCTGGATGGAGCCGCTCGGATGCGCCAGGCCGAGTGCCCGTCCTGCGAGCATGTGGTCCTGGTCTCCGAGGATCCGCCGCGATGCCCCCTCTGCGCCTGTCCGCTGGAGGAGGTCCGGATGCGCCCCTACACCTGGCCGGACGAGGAGCCCTCGTCATCCGGGTGGCCGGCGAGGACGCGCTCCGCGATCGCGCGCGCCTCCTCGAGCCGTTCGCGATCGACGAACAGCCGGACGCCGTGCTCCCAGATCTGGCTGAAGAACCCGGGGGCTTTGTACCACCAGACGATCCCCGCACGCTCGAGCTCGCCCGCGATCGTCTCGGCGTGCTCGTGGGTGAACTGCCCGAGGTGCACCGTCCGGATCCCGCGGGTCATCGCACCAGCACCGCGCGCCGCCAGCCTCGCACCGAGCTCACGAGGGCGATCTCCTCGGCCTCGATGAGCTCGTCCACGGGCACCGGCCGTTCGCTCAGCTCGCCCCCCCGGAGCAGGATCGCCCGGAAGGTCCCCGGCAGGAGACCCGCGTCGAGCGGGGGCGTCACCCACCGACCGTCCAGGCGGACCGCCAGGTTGGCGATCGTCGACTCGGTGGCCTCACCGCGCGCGTTCACCAGGACCACGTCGTCGAGGTCCGGACGCCGGTCCCGCCGCCGTTCGTAGGGCTCCCGCCGTGTGGTCTTGTGAAACAGCCAGATGTCGGCGGGGTCGACCGGCTCGTCGTCCAGGGCGACCCGGGTCGGTCCCGCCGGGGTCGGCTCGAGGTACCGGACGTCGACCCCGAGCGCCCCTCCGCGGCCGAGCGTGAGCCGGACGACGAGCGACCGGTCCTCGCTCGCGGCCACCGCGTCCTTCAGGACGGCGACGGCGGCTTCCCGTTCGAACCGGAACCCGAAATACGCCGCCGAGCCGGCCATCCGATCCAGGTGCTCTTCCAGATGCAGGAGGCCGTTCTCCGGGTCGTGGCGAAGCGTCTCGAACAGCGCGAAGCCGGGCCGCGCCGTCGTCAGCACCTTCGCCTTGTCCAGCAGCTCGCGGTGCTCGGCCTCCGCGGAGGAGTCGAACGTGATGCCGCCCCCCACCCCGAACTCGGCCGTCCCGGTCAGCGCGTCCAGGATCACCGTGCGGATCGCGACGCTGAAGCTCGCCGCGGCCTCGCCCGACCCGGGCGGGGTCAGGTAGCCGATCGCGCCGCAGTAGACGCCGCGAGGCGAGTCCTCGAGGTCGCGGATGATCCGCATCGTGCGCACCTTCGGAGCGCCGGTGACCGAGCCGCTCGGGAAGAGGGTCCGGAAGACGCCCAGGAGCGAGACGCCAGGAGCGAGGTCGGCGGCGACGGTCGAGGTGAGCTGCCACACGGTCTCGTAGCGTTCGGCCTCGAACATCCGCTCCACGACGACCGAGCCGGGCCGGGCGATCCGCCCGAGGTCGTTGCGGATCAGGTCCACGATCATCGCGTTCTCCGAGCGCTCCTTTGGCGAGGCGAGCAGCGCCGAGGCCCGCGCCTGGTCCTCGGTGGGCCACCGGCCACGCGGTGACGTGCCCTTCATCGGACGGGTCGTGATCCGGCGGCCGTCGATGCGGAAGAACAGCTCCGGCGAGGCGCTGAGCACCCGGTAGCGGCCCAGATGCAGGTAGGCCGCGTGGCCGCCTCGCTGCGCGAGGGCGAGGTCCCGGTACAGGCCCCGCTCGTCCCCCACGATCCGGGCTCGCAGCCGCAGGGTGTGGTTGACCTGGTACGTCTCCCCCGCGGCGATCAGCTCGCGGATCGTGGCGATCGCCGCGTCGTAGCGACGACGGTCGACCGAAGGCCCCCAGCCCCCGGAACGGCTCGGCCCGGGCCGCGCCGCGTCGAGCGTGGGGACCGGTTCCCGGCGTTCGAACAGGCCGAACCAGGCCAGGGGGAGATCCGCCAACCGGTCCGTCGGTTGGCGCTCGCGTACCGCGAGCGATGGATCGAGACCCGGAGCCGCCTCGTACGCCACGAACCCGCCGACCCACAGCCCGCGGCCGGCAGCCGATCCTGCGGCCGAGATCACCCCCGGGACCTCGTCGGGCCTGCGGGCCTCGAGCACGCCGACCGGCCCGGCCAGTCGGAACGAGCGCTCGGCGCCCGGCCGCACATCGTCGAACCGCGCCTCGGGGCCCGGGCGCCGTGCCGCTCGGTCCGCGCCTTCCCTGGCCATCGCGGGGTCAGCTCCGCCGCGCGCGGATCTCCTCGATCAGCTGCGGGAGCACCTGGAGCGCGTCCCCCACGATCCCGAGGTCGCTCATGCGGAAGATCGGCGCGTCAGGGTCCTTGTTCACCGCGACGATCCGCTTGGAGCCCTTCATCCCCACCACGTGCTGCGTGGCACCACTGATCCCGAACGCGAGGTACACCTCCGGTCGGACGGTCTTGCCCGTTTGCCCGATCTGGTGGCTGTACGGGACCCATCCGGCGTCCACGACGGCGCGGCTCGCGCCGACCGCCGCGTCGCCGATCGCCCCGGCCAGCTCCTCGAGCAGGGCGAAGTTGGCGGCGTCCTGGAGCCCGCGTCCTCCGGCGATCACGACCTTGGCGTCTTCGATTCGGGGTCCGGCCGCTGCCTCCTCCTGTCGTTCGACGCGCCGCGCGCGCCGGAGCTCGTCGGGGACCTGCACCTCGAGCGGCACGACCTGAGCCGCGCCGCCCGACGGTTCGGCCGGGAAGGACTTCGGGCGCACGAGCACCAGGCGCGGCGCGGGCCCGGCGAGCTCGACCTCCACGATCTTGGTGCCGCCGAAGATCTGCGTCTGCGCCCGATCGGGGCCGAGCACGTCGGTGGCGTTGCCCATCAACGCGCAGCCGAGCTTCGCCTGGAGCCGTCCCGCGACATCGCGGGCGTCGTACGTCGTCGGGAACAGCACGAGATCGGGCGCGTGCGCCCGCACCAGCTCCTCGAGCGCGTAGGCGGCCGGCTCGCCCAGGGTCTCCGCGAAGACCGGGTCGTCGCTCGCGTGGACGACCGAGGCGCCGTGGGCGCCCAGCTCGGTCGCGGCCGCCGTCGCTCCCGGGCCGAGCGCGACGGCGGCCACGTCGTCGGCGATCGCACGGGCCTTCGAGAGCAGCTCGAGCGCGGACGGGCCGGCGCCGTCCGACCCGACCTCCGCGAAGACCCAGACCGCCGTCACCTCAGATCACCTTGGCCTCGGCGAGCAGGTCGGCCACCCGGGCGGCGGCACCGTCCCCGGTCTCGAGGATCTCCCCCGCGGCCTTCTGCGGCGCGTCGACGACCGAGACGACCCGCTGGGTCGGCTGGACGTCCGCGCCCCCCACCCCAAGGTCCTCGAGCGTGAGCTGTTCGACCGGTTTGGTCTTGGCCGACATGATCCCCTTGAGCGTCGGGTACCTGGGCTCGTCGGCGCTCCCGGTGACCGTGGCGAGCGCCGGGAGCGGGCACTCGACGACGTCGTACCCGGCCTCGGTCTGCCGCTCGATCCGCAGGGTCCCCTCGATCACCTCCACCTTCCGGGCGAAGGTGGCGCTCGGGATGCCGAGGAGCTCGGCGACGGCCATCGGGACCGTCCCCGTGTAGCCGTCCGTGGACTCGGCGCCGGCCAGGACGAGGTCGAACGACCCCCGCCCAACGGCGGCCGCCAGAACCCTGGCGGTGGCGAGGGCGTCCGAGCCCCGGAGCGCCGGATCGGTCACGAGCGTGCCGGCGTGGGCACCCATCGACAGGCCGCGTCGGACGGCGCTCATCGCCACCTCCGGCCCCATCGAGACCAGGTGGACCTCCCCCCCATGCGCCTCCACCAGCCGGAGGGCGGCCTCGACCGGGTACTCGTCCCCCGGGTCGAGCGCCCCTTCCACGCCATCCCGGACCAGCAGGAGGTCCTCGCCGAGCGAGGGGGTGCCCTGGGGCTCGGGCACGTACTTGACCAAGACCGCGATCTGCAACCGGACCCCCCTCGGAGCGGACGCGCTTCCCCCGCAGGATACCTTCGCGGCCTCGGTGGACGTGTCCGGGGGAGGACGACGGGTCAGCGGCGTGGGAACCGGGCGCAGCGCGGAGGCTCGACCTCGACCACGCGTCCGCGCTCCAGACGTTGGAGCCAGCCGTAGGCTGAGCGGGTGGCACGCCGCGGGCACCGCCTGTTCGCATTCCTGTTCGCCCACCTCGCTCCCTGGGCGGAGCGCCGCGACGGGGCGTTGGGACACCGGCGGGAGCTGCTCGCGCATGCGAGTGGCCGCGTGATCGAGGTCGGGGCCGGCACCGGCCTGAACCTGCCCCACTACCCGGAGCCGGTGACCGCGCTCGTGGCCACCGAGCCCGACCCGCACATGCGGAAGCGTCTGGTGAGGGCTACCGCGTTCGCATCCCGGCCGGTGGCGGTGGTCGACGCCGTCGCCGAGGCGCTCCCGTTCGACGAGGGCTCATTCGACAC
The DNA here is from genome assembly GCA_964640085.1 of uncultured Actinomycetes bacterium. Taxonomy (GTDB): domain Bacteria; phylum Actinomycetota; class UBA4738; order UBA4738; family HRBIN12; genus CAZXFA01. The sequence continues at coordinate 18,932 of CAZXFA010000008.1, forward strand.
GGCCGTCGCCTCGCTGGTGCTGTGCTCCGTTTCGGATCCGACGAGCTCCCTGGCCGAGCTGCGGCGTGTGCTCCGTCCCGACGGTCGACTCCTCGTGTACGAGCACGTCCGGGCGAACGATCCGAACCGCGCGGCCCGGCAGGACCTCCTGGAACGGCCATGGGGCCTCGTGGGAGCCGGCTGCCATCCGAACCGGGCCACCGCCGACGCGGTGGCGTCGGCCGGATTCGCCTGGGAGGAGCTCCGGCGGTTCGAGATGCCCGGCCTGTGGCTGGCCGCTCCCCATGTGCTCGGCGTGGCCCGCCCGGCCGCGTAGCATCGAGGCATGTCGTCGAAGGGTTCCGTGCTGGTCGCGATGTCCGGCGGGGTCGACTCGTCGGTCGCTGCCTGCCTGCTGCGGGAGCAGGGCTACGAGGTGCTGGGCTCGCACCTGCGGCTCGTGCACCTCGACGGCGTCGAGCACGGCTGCTGTGGCCCAGCGGCGCGCGCCGACGCAGAGGCCGTGGCGAGGGTCGCCGGGTTCCCGTTCGAGGTCGCCGACATGACGTTGGAGTTCGACGAGCACGTGATCGGGGACTTCGTCGCCGAGCACGCGGCCGGGCGGACCCCGAACCCGTGCGCCCGGTGCAACGCCGAGATCAAGTTCGGAGCGTTCCTCCGCCGGGCGGACGAGCTCGGGATCGACCTGGTCGCCACCGGTCACTACGTGCGGGCGATGCACGAGGACGGTCGCTGGCGGCTGCTGCGCGGGATCGACCCGGGGAAGGATCAGTCCTACATGCTCCACATGCTCGGGCAGCGCGAGCTCGCGCGCGCCCGGTTCCCGGTCGGCGGCATCTCGAAGGCGGAGACGCGGCGCCTGGCCCGGCGCTTCGGGCTGCCGGTCGCGACCAAGCCGGACTCCCAGGAGCTCTGCTTCGCGCCGAGGGGCGACGCCGGCGCGTTCCTGCGGCAGGTGGCGCCGAAGCTGATGCGCGAGGGCGAGGTGGTCGATGTCGACGGTCGGGTCCTCGCGCGACACGGAGGCGCGACGGCGTTCACGGTGGGCCAGCGCCGGGGGTTGGGGGTCTCCGCGCCGACGCCTTCGTACGTGCTCGAGGTGGACACCGCCGCCAACCGGATCGTCGTCGGGCCCGGCGAACTGCTCTCCCGCCGCGGCCTGCTCGCGGACCGCGTGTCGTGGGTTGCCGGCGAGCCTCCGGCCGACGGGCCGTTCGAGGCCGACGTGCGGATCCGGTACCGGGGTCGGGACGTCCCGGCTGTGCTCGAGCCGAGGGGCGACCGCCTCGAGGTCGGATTCCGGGCGCCGCAGCGCGGGGTTGCCCCGGGGCAGAGCGTGGTGGCCTACCGGGGAGCGCATCTCCTCGGAGGCGGACGCATCGTCGCGTCGGTCCGCTGAGTCGGTCCGACGACCCCTGAGGCGTCGCCGGAGCCGGATATCATCGGCCCCCGGTGCGTCGAAAGGCGGCGAGCGGTGAAGCTGCTGAGGAGGAGGGCCCACAGCTTCGACGTCCAGGTGCAGGATCTCACCCTGCACATCCAGGCGGGGACGGATTTCAACGAGGAGTCGAGGGCCGCCGCCCTGTCGTTCTGGGAGCAGCTCCATGCGTACACGCTCCGCAACCCGGAGGTGCGGACGAGCAAGCGGCCGGTCGAGGTGCCCGAGGACGCGCCGGCGATCGTGCGAGAGCTGGTGGAGCTCGCGCGGCGGGCGGGGGTGGGGCCGATGTTCTCGTTCCAGGGCGCCGTCACGGATCACGTCGGCCGGTTCCTCTCGCGCGAGGGCTCGGACGTCACCGTGAACTGCGGCGGCGACTACTTCATCCGCTCCCGCCGGCGCCAGAAGCTCACGGTGAGCCGGAGGGCGGACGGGAGCACGATCGCGCTCGTCGTCCCCGCGTCGAGGCGGGGCCTCGGGGTCTCGATGGCCGTCGGCCGGGGGCGGACGGCGATCGATGGGCTCGCCGTGCTGGCGGCCTCCTGCATGCTCGCGGATGCTGCCGCAGCCGGAGTCCAGGCGATCCTGCCGAAGCAGCACGGCCTGCCGGGGGCCCTCACGTACCTCCGGCGGGTGCCCGGCGTCGTAGGGGGGCTCGTGATCGTCGGCGACCGGATCGGCCTCGCCGGCCCGGTGGAGATCGCGGCGTGAGCGCTCGGACACCCGAGGTCGAGCGCGAGCGCGCCAACGCCAAGCTCCGCGTCGAGGAGCTGCGCGAGCAGCTGAACTACCACTCCTACCGCTACCACGTGCTCGACGACCCCGAGATCTCCGACGTCGAGTACGACGAGATGATGAACGAGCTCCGGACGCTCGAGGAGCGTTTCCCGGAGCTCGTGACGCCGGACAGTCCCACCCAGCTCGTCGGCATGACTCCGGCCGACCTGTTCGCGCCGGTCGAGCACCGGTCGCCGATGCTCTCGCTCGACAACGCCTTCTCGTCCGAGGAGCTCGAGGCGTGGGCCGTTCGCGCCGAACGGGTCGCCGGGCCGGGGGCGCGCTACTCGTGCGAGCTGAAGATCGACGGCGTTGCGGTGGCGCTCACGTACGAGGACGGCGTGCTCACGAAGGGAGCCACGCGCGGCGACGGGAGGGTCGGCGAGGACATCACGGCCAACGTCCGGACGGTGAGGTCCATCCCCCGACGCCTGGCGGTGAACGGCCCTCCCGCCTACCTGGAGGTCCGCGGCGAGGTCTACCTCCCCGTGAAGGCGTTCGAGCGGTTGAACGAGGAGCTCCTGGAGGGGGGGCAACGCGCGTTCGCGAACCCCCGGAACGCGGCGGCCGGCTCGCTTCGCCAGAAGGACCCGCGCGTCTCCGCTGGCCGGCCGCTCGCGATGTGGGTGCACTCGTTCGGCTGGGCGGAGGGGGTCCGGTTCGATTCGCACTCCGGATTCCTGGGCTGGTGCGGGCAGGCGGGTCTGCCCGTCGCGCCTACGGGCGGGGTGAAGGAGGACCTGGTCGGCGTTCAGCGGTACCTGTCCCACTGGGAGGAGCACCGGCACAGCGTGGACTGGGAGATCGACGGGGTGGTGGTGAAGGTCGACCAGGTCGCGCTGCAGGACGAGCTGGGTGCCACCAGCCACGCGCCACGCTGGGCGATCGCCTACAAGTTCCCGCCGGAGGAGCGCACGACGCTGCTGAGGAAGATCGATGTCCACACCGGCCGGACCGGCAAGGTGACGCCGTTCGCGGTCCTGGAACCCGTGCTCGTCGGCGGCGTCACGATCACGTACGCGACGCTCCACAACGAGGACGAGGTCCGTCGGAAGGACGTCCGGGAGGGGGACTCCGTGATCGTGCGGCGCGCCGGCGACGTGATCCCCGAGATCGTGGGCCCGGTGCTCTCGAAGCGGAGGAAGGGCGCCCGGAGGTGGCGGTTCCCGACGCGCTGCCCCTCGTGCGGAACCGCGCTGGTCCGGGAGGAGGGCGAGGCCGACTGGCGCTGCCCGAACACCGCCTGCCCCAGCCGCAACGTCGAGTGGCTGTTCAGCTTCGCCTCCCGCGGTGGGCTGGACATCGAGGGGCTGGGCTACATGACCGGGATGCAGCTGCTGGACCGAGGCCTGGTGAAGGACCCGGCCGACGTGTTCTTCCTGACCGCGGAGGATCTCGCCCAGCTCGAGGGGTTCGCCGAGAAGTCGATCTCCAACCTCCTCGCTTCGATCGAGCTGGCGAAGGACCGTCCGATCTGGCGTCTGCTCACGGCTCTCAACATCCGCCACGTCGGGGTCCATGTGGCGCAGGTGCTCGCTCGGGCGTTCGGCTCGATCGACGCGCTCCAGGAGGCGAGCGTCGAGCAGATCGACGACGTTCCAGAGATCGGCCCCGAGATCGCCGCGAGCGTGCACGAGTGGTTCCTCGACCCGGCCAACCGCGTCGTGCTCGACAAGCTCCGGCGGGCGGGGGTCCGGACGGCCGACGAGCCGCCGGAGCAGGTGGGTCCCCGGACGCTGGAGGGGAAGACGATTGTGCTCACGGGCACGCTCGCCACGATGTCGCGCGAAGAGGTGACCGCCGCCGCGCAGGCGGCCGGCGCGCGCGTGTCCTCGAGCGTCTCGAAGAAGACCGACTTCGTCGTGGCCGGCGACAGCCCGGGCTCCAAGCTCGCGAAGGCGGAGCAGCTCGGGGTCGAGGTGATCGACGAAGCGGGGTTCCTGGAACGCCTCGGCCGCGGGTAGGCTCCGAACGTGGTCGCCACCGTGGTCGACGGCAACGCGCTCGCCGACGAGCTTCACGCGAGGTTGGCCGAGGAGGTCGCCGACCTGCGCACGTTGGCCGTGCGCCCGGGCCTCGCGACCCTGCTGGTGGGCGATGACTACCCGGCGCAGGCCTACGAGCGGCGCGTCCGACGCCTGGCCGCCGAGCTCGACTGTCACTACGTCTGCGAGCGGCTCCCGGTCGACGCAGACATCGCCGACGTGCTGGCCACGCTGGGGGGGCTGAACGCCGATCCTCGGATCAGCGGCATCCTCGTACTCCGGCCGCTCCCGCCCCAGGTGCCGGAGGTGGACCTGTACCGGATCCTCGACCCGGGTAAGGACATCGAGGCCGTCACCCCGGTGAACGCGGGACTGCTGGCTCAGGGCCGGCCTCGGTTCGTGCCCTCCACCCCCGCATCGTGCTTCCACCTGCTCGACGCGTACGTGCGCTCCACCGGTCGCGACCCGAAGACGTTCTACGACGGGTTGAACCTCGTTCTGGTGGGGCGTTCGAACAACGTGGGCAAGCCGGCGGTCTGGCTGGGACTCCAGCGCAACGCCACGGTGATCTCGGCGCACCACCACACGTCGGAGGCCGGCCGTCTCGCGGACTTCACCCGGATCGCCGACGTGCTGATCGTGGCGGTGGGCGTGGCCGGCCTGGTGACCGGCGACATGGTGCGAGAGGGCGTGATCGCCGTGGACGTCGGGATCAACCCCGTCCGCCAGGACGGCGCCGTGCACCTGGTCGGCGACGTCGAGTTCCACGGCGTGGCCGAACGCGCGGAGGCCATCTCGCCCGTGCCCGGAGGCGTAGGTCCGATCACTGATATCTGGTTGCTGCACAACACGGTTCGCGCCGCCTCGATCGCCGCCGGTATCGGCCCCCGCCCCGACCGGTTCGGATGAGGCCGGAGTGACGTACTCGATCGTGGCGCGCGATCCTCGGACCGGCGAGCTCGGGGTCGCGGCGCAGTCCCACTGGTTCGCCGCCGGGAGCCTCGGCTGGGCGGAGCCCGGCGTGGGCGCCGTCGCCACACAGGCCACGGCGCTGATGTCCTACGGGCCGCTCGGCCTCCGGCGTCTCCGCGCCGGTCGGAGCCCGGCCGAGGCTCTGGATGAGCTGGTGGCCGCCGACGAGGGGGCCGAGCACCGGCAGGTGGCGATGGTGGACGGTCGGGGCGCCGTGGCCGTGCACACCGGCTCGCGGTGCATCCGGGAGGCCGGGCACCGGACGGGGGGCGGGGTCAGCTGCCAGGCGAACATGATGGTTCGCGCGACGGTGTGGGACGCGATGGACGACGCGTACGCGGCCAGCGGAGGCGATCTGGCGGATCGGCTCCTCGCGGCGCTCGAGGCCGCCGAGGGCGAGGGGGGCGACATCCGGGGACGGCAGGCGGCGCGGATCCTCATCGTGCGTGGCGAACCGTCTGGGGAGCCATGGACGGATGTGCTGGTGGATCTACGTCTGGACGACCATCCGGAACCGCTCGTCGAGCTGCGGCGGCTCCTCGACCTCAAGCGTGTGTACGACCGCCTCGAGTCGGCGGAGGACCTGGAGCTCGCGGGCCGGGAGGGCGCGGCGCTGTCTGAGCGCCTGGGAGCGGTCGAGACGGCCCCCACCAACCCCGAGGTCGCGTTCTGGACCGCTCTCTCGCTGGCCGGTGCCGGCAGGATCGAGGAGGCGCGGCGGGTGATCGCCACGGCCTTCGCCGCGGGGGACGGCTGGCGCGAGCTCCTGCGACGGATGTCTCGGGACGGGCTCCTGGAGCTCGGGGTCGAGGAGATCGAGGCCCTGCTCGAGCACCCGGCCTGAGGCCTCGCTGCTCGAACCGCTCCTTCCCTGGACGTCTGCTGCGCGCGTTCGGCATGTCTGAGTTCGGAACCGAAGCCGAGTCGGCGACGCGGGGGCGGCCCGAGCGCGCCGTCCGCGAGCGCTCGGTGGTGGCCACGCTGCGCCAGCCCTGGCTCGCCCTGTCCACCTACCGCCTCTACCCCGAGAACCCCGACCGTCCCGGGTTCGCGCCCGCCCTGGAGCGGGTGGCCACGGCGCCCGCGAGGCTCTGGCCACGGGGCCGCTCGACGTCGAGATCCGGGGTGGCGCGATCGTCTAGGAAGGCGAACCGCTCCCGCGGGACGACGCCCTGGACCGGCTGGCCCGGGCGTGCTTCGAACGGCGCGTCGAGCGGTTGACGTTGGTCAGCGTCCCCGACGCGCGGATCTCGAGGGTCTGTACGAGGTCCTCTCGCGCTGGGCCCTCGAGCTGGAGGAGGCGGGCGGCGCCGAGGCGGTGCTCCGCGACTCGGGTGTCGTCTCGGTGTCGCTCTCGCCGATCGGTCCGGGCCCGGTCGAGGAGGCCGACCACGTGCCCGACGAGCTCGCGTCGACCCCGCTGGAGGAGCGGTTGGACGCGGACGTGCTGGCCTCCGAGCTGATGGTGGACGATCTGGGCAGGTCGCCACAGCATCAGGCGGAGACGCTCCTGTCCCGTCTGCGACGCGTCCTCGGGGACCCGGCCACGGCCACGGGCTCGCGGATCGACACCCACGCGGCGGTCCACGACCTGATGGGCGGCCTGCTCGACGGCGTGCGGCGTTCGTTCGTCGAGCTGCTCGTCGATCGCGTGGCGCAGGATCCGGTCGCCGAGCGCCTGATCGGCACAGCAACGCGGATCTGACGCGGGCCCTGGTGGACATCGGCTGCAGCGGCAGACGCGATCCGGTGGAGTTCGCGCGACACCTGGCCGTGAGGGGTGCGCGTCGGCTTGACATCATCGACCTCACCAAGGCCCTGGAGGCCGGTCAGGAGGACGCGGGCACGATCATCGCGGGACTCGAGCAGCTCGGGATCCGGATCGACGGGGGCGAGGAGCAGGGGGGCGGGGGGGTCGGTACTCGAGGTCCTCTCCTGGCCGTGGGCGTGTACAGGGCGGGACCCGGGATGCAGCGGGAGAGGGCGGGGGCTGACCGAGCTCCTCCGGAGCTACGCGACCGGCCTGGACCTTCTCCGGCGGACCGCGGCGCGCCTGCTGGCGGGGCGGCCGGCCGACATGGACGCGACCATCCGCCTCACGGAGCACCTGGCGGACCTGATCGCGGCCGACCCGGCGCAAGCGCTGTTGCTCACCATGGTGAAGTCCTACGACGAGTACACCTACCACCACATGGTCAACGTGTGCTGTCTGTCGCTCGCGCTGGCCCGGGCGCTGGGCCTGTCCCGCGAGCACGCCGTGGCGCTCGGGATCGGCGGGCTCCTGCACGACGTCGGCAAGGTGAAGGTGCCGGCGGAGATCCTGCAGCACGACGGAGCCCTGGACGAGGAGCAGTGGCGGCTGATCCAGCGACACCCGGTCGACGGCGCGGGGCTCGTGCTGATCACCAGTCGCAACGCCTACCACCCGGCGATCGCCACGGTGCTCGAGCATCACGCGGCGTTCGACGGGTCGGGGTACCCGACGCTCTCGGGTCGCTGATCGCCCTCGGTCCCGGCGCGGATCGTCGCCGTGGCCGGTTGCTTCGACGCGGTCACGAGCAAGCGCC